>NZ_JBICUR010000014.1:37016-299273 GCF_043198355.1 Streptomyces sp. NPDC048825 | reverse complement strand
GGCCTGCGACAGCACGTCTTCGGCCGGGACTGGCGACGGCAAACAGTGGAACAGTGGGTGCAACACCGGGCTCGCACCGCGGTCACGCCCGTAGCAACATGGCCCGCGACTGCCGCCGCGAGTGACCCGGGCGACCAGCCGGCGCGCGCCGCGTTCGCGGAAGGCGTGCTCGAGGCACTGCGCACCTGGCACACCCCCCGCGAATTCGCCACCAGCGTCCTGCTGCACTCCCATCTCGTGCCGCCCGGCTCACCCGACCCGGCCGCGGACCTGCGCGGCGCCATCATCACCGCCCTCGACGCGCTGCAGATCGATCCCGCGGGCGTCAAAGCGCACGAGGCTCTCACCGCCACCTACATCACGGCCTCCCGCACCCACAAGGCCGCCGCCCGACAACTCGGGGTGCCCTACGGCACCTACCGTCGCCACCTCGCCCTGGCCAAGGAACGCCTCATCGAACAACTGCTGCGACAACCAACCACGACAATCACCCCGGCCCCGCCACACTCGCGAAGCTCCGCCACACCAGCCTGTGTGGGGTCCGTCCAGTGAACTTTGCATTCTCCAACGTGGCCAGTGTGATCAGATGACAGAATTCAACCTCCTGGGTGACAACACGGAATGGCAGAAGGACTTCGAGCGGCGGCTACACGCCTCGTACACGGCGGCCGGGCCAGGTGCGACTGCGGCGGAGCACATGCTCGAGGACGTACGCGCCAGCATCAGCGACTGGACCGTCGCCGAGATCACGGACGCCGGGACCCGAGTGGAATACGTCGGCGTGGTCGTGGCTGACGACAACGGCACGCTCGCGGGCCGTATCGGCGACCTCCGCGTCGACGCGCTCCACCGCTGGCCGACCGCACGCGAGACTGGGCCGAGGGATGGTGCGCGGAGCGCGGTGCACACCGGCTGGACATACGGCTCAACGCTCGCAGCCGGCAGCTCGGCGCTGATGTTCACCGTGTGGGGCGGCAACGAGGCGGCAACGAACCTGTACACGAGCGCCGGCTACCAAGTCATGGAGGAAAACCCCTCCATCGACCTTCCCGGCCCGCGGCCTCACGCGAATCACCACAGCACGACGCAACCGCCGACCCACTACCTGATTTGACAGATCAACTGCATCGGATGTCTGTCGACCGGGGCACGTACGGGTCGAAGATCCACTTCATCACCGAGCGGACCGGTCTGCCCCGGCCGCCTTCGCCCGGTTCAACGGCAAAGCCCCGATCCCCGTCTGGTCAGGCAACAAAGTCCGTCAAGCAAAGGGACGTTATGGACGACCGTATTGATCTCGCCGAGCTGCTGAGCCGATATGCCGATATTGCGGATATGAAGGAGTTCACCCACCTGCCCAGTCGCATTTGCACCGATCCGCTGACGGTGGATTTCGAAGCAGTTACCGGCATGCCGGCGGTAACTGCTTCGCTGCGTGACTGCGTCGAGCTCCTCCGCACAACCTTGGCGCCCTTTGCTGCGACCCACCACGCGATCACCGGTCACGTCGTCACCATCGACGGCGACAGTGCGACGATTCATGCGCACGTGCGTGCCGAGCACTGGCTTCCGGTGGAACTCGTCGGTGACGGACCCGACCGCTGGCTGGTGGTGGGTTTCTACGATACCGAGGCGGTCCGTACGCCGAAGGGATGGCGCATCAGCCGATTCAAACTCACCGTGACCCACCAGGAAAATCCACAGCTGGCGAGCCTCGCTCAAGCCGCTGAGCAGGCGCGCCGGCCCCAGGCCTGAGGGGGAGCGCAATCCCTGGCGCGGAAGGCGGCAGCAACTACTGGGGTTTAGCCTCGGGCTTTCGCCGAGTGGACGAGAGGTGAGTGGCCAGGCAGGGAGGCATGGTCGCTGAGCTGGGGCAATGGGGCAATCCCGTCTCGGTGCGACGTCCTGTAGCTCTTCACCCTGAGGGTGCCCCGGGCCGCCACGCGCGCGCGTGTGAGTCAGGCAGTTCCGGGTTTCTATCGTTGCTTGGCCAGCATCCGCGCCGCTTGCGAGAAGCAGATCAACGCAAAGCCGAAGCAGACAGCCAAGGCGGCAACGCCTCTGCCCGCGTGCTCTCCCAGCAGACTCCAGGAACTGAAGTTCCCCCCTGCCAAGAGGAGGACGGCTCCCGTTGCCAGAAATCCGATCGTGATTCTGCGGTCGCTCATCACGGGTGACTGTGTCACTTTCCGTGGATGTCGTTTCGGCGTGAGTTCGGGAGCCATTGCGCCCGCTTGTGCATGATCAATGTCAGCGTGAAGTGATGTCACTCCGGTGGCCCGCCGAGATACCTGTTCCATATTTGCGGGTGCTGTGATCGGCTGGCTGAGTCGGTATGGCCGTCAGTCGGCTGTGGCGGCGTTCACCGAGGGCGCGTCGTAGGCGGCACGTGCGGCTTCCACCTCGGCCATGTGGTTGACGGCCCACTGCCGCAGCGCTGTGAGAGGGGTACGCAGGGTCTGGCCGAGTGGGGTGAGCTGGTACTCGACCCGGGGCGGCACCATGGGGTAGAGGGTGCGTGTCACCAGGCCGTCGCGCTCAAGATGACGCAGCGTCTGAGTGAGCATCTTCTCGCTCACCCCGGACAGCCGGGCGCGCAGTGCCGAGAAGCGCCGGGCCCGGCCGTCGGCCAGTTCCCCCAGCACCAGCACCGTCCACTTATCGCCGATGCGGTCGAGCAGCTCGCGCGACGGACATCCCCGCTCGTACGGATCCCAGGCTTCCTTCATGGGAAGTAGCTTACTAAAAAGTGGCTACTTCCCAAGAGAGAGTACGGGTAGGTCTACTGGTGGGCAGATCCACCAAGCCCGAAGGAGACCCCTCGTGTCCGTCACCGTGACCGGAGCCACTGGCCGCCTCGGCCGCCACGCCGTCGAAACCCTGCTGCGCCTGGGTGTGCCCGCGTCGCAGATCGTCGCCACCGGCCGCGACCTCGACAAGATCAAGGACCTCGCCGACCGCGGTGTCACCATACGCCGCGCCGACTTCTCCGACGCCGACAGCCTTGCCGCGGCCTTCGACGGCACGCAGAAGCTGCTGCTCGTCTCCACCACGACGCCCAGCGAGCGCAGCGAGAACCATCGCCGCGCCATCGACGCCGCCCAGGCGGCGGGCGTGTCCCACGTCGTATACACCAGCACCGCCAACGCTGAGTCCGCGCGGATGATCCTGGCCCAGGCGCACCGGGAGACCGAACGGTACCTGCGGGACAGCGGCCTGCCGTTCACGATCCTGCGCAACGGCTGGTACCTGGAGAACTACACGTCCCAGCTGGCCTTGTACCAGCAGCACGGCAGCATCGCCGGTGTCGCCGGCCAGGGTCGGGTCAACGCCGCGACGATCGCCGACTACGCCGAGGCCGCCGCGACCGTCCTGAGCACCGACGGGCACCTCGGAGCCGTCTACGAACTCGGCGGCGACGAGGCGTTCACCCTCGCCGAGCTGGCCGCGCAGGTGTCCGATGCCACCGGCCAGGCCGTCGTCTACAACAACCTGCCCGCCGACGAGTACACCCGGCTCCTGGCCGGGGCGGGGGTGCCGGAACCCCTCGCCCATGTGCTCGCCGACTCCGACCTCGGCCTGGCCCGGGGTGAACTGCTCGCCGACACCGGCGACCTCCGCCGCCTCCTCGGCCGCCCGACCACCACCCCCGCCGAGGCCATTGCCGCGGCGATCGCCCAGCAGCACCAGGCGTCCTGACGGCATGCACCGTGGCCAAGGGCGGCCGGTCAAGCGGGCAGCGGTCATGCGCGTCTCCTAGGGCTGGCGGACGATTTTTGATGCAGCCGAAGAATTCACAGCGGCCAGCACCAAGCACCTCCTTGCGTCACGGTAGCCCCGAGGACTGACACCGGACGCTTCTCCCCAACCCCGAACGCCCGACGACTACGGGATCGAGTTCGCCAGGCGCTCGGCATCGCCGACGAGGAACTGGCTCACCCCGTAACTCACGCACAGTGACCATCCAAGCCCATGATTCGCCAACTAAAGTTCTCGGTCACAGCCAGGGTGAGACGTTGCACCTCCGTTGGCGGGTTTGCGCTTCACCCGGCGGGTTGTGCAGGCAACGGTCGATCGAGTGCGCGTTGCCCAACGGGGGATATCGAGCGGCATCCATGGCAATTGGCTGCGCTCTCCTCGCCGGCCCGAGCCCGCGTCAAACTCGTGCCCATCACGCTCCCGCAAGAGCGCGACGGACACGGGCGCCGATCTGGCAGGTCTAGCCGGTCTCCTCGCGTTCCTCCCCGTCTTCTGCGACCTCACGGCGGCTCGACCACAGCGAGGAAACCAGCAGCCCCACCGCGACCAGGGCCACCACCAGGCCGAGGATCATCTGGGTCGAGGTGAAGAACTCGAGGAAGTCATTGCCCTCGGAGGGCGGTTGCGGGGTGTACGGCTGGTCGGCGCTCAGAAGCGAGCGATCGGGGCCGAGGGCCGAGCGATCTCGGGCAGCCCATTGCAATGATTCGAGATATACGGACACGACGGACACTCCGGTGTCGATGAAGGCACGCCCCGGCCGTGCGGCGGCGTGCGAGAGACGTGGTGCGGTGGAGTGCCGTGCGGTTACGGCGCGCAGGGCTGGGCGCGGTGCAGCAGGACCGTGAGCGCGTGTGGGCGTGGCAGAGATACGGCGGGCAGGGGCGGTCGCGCCGGCTGCGGCAGGGGTGTCCCCGTCAGGCCCAGGACGAGGCCGATGACGTACAGGAGCCGGGTCCACCAGCCGCGTACTGCCCCGGCTACGGCATGCGACAGTCGTCCGGGCAGCTCGGATGCACTGCGAAAGAAGCAGAGCAGGGCGAGGCCGACGAGGAAGTTCAGCGCGGCCATGACCAGGGCGTTGTGGTGCCAGACCGATGGCAGTCGCAGGTGGTCGTCGAGGGCCGCGGCTGGGATTTCGGTGCCGGTCAGCTGCAGGTAGCCGGGCAGCAGAGCCTGCACGGCGGCCAGGGCGAACACGCTCCAGCGGGGCGCCCCCTCACGCAGGACGGCGTACGCACACCCTGCGAGCACCGCGGCCGCGAATGCCAGCGCGGGCCAGGAGACCCTGGAGTCCGTTGCCGCGTGGTGCAGTCCGGCCGCCAGTGCGGTGGCAGCGAGGGCATGACCGGCCGCGCGGACGGCAGTGCCACCCACGGTGCGATTCGGTACGAGCCAGGCCGACATGTCCCGACCATGATGCCGCACCACGGGACCAACCACGGTACGAATAAGGCTGAATCGGGGTGGTTGGCAGAGCCCCGACAGGCTCGTTGGGTCGCCTACCAGGGCACCGCGTGAGCGACTAGACGCCTGCCACTTTCCCGGACCTGCCTGCCGACCGGCCGGATGATGTTCCATGATGAGCGGGCCATGCACCAACCCGTCACGACCACGACTTCCCGCGCCCCGCTTTCCTCGCCCCGCTGCCCGCCCTCCGGGCGGTGGTGTTCGCCGTTGTCGGCACGGTGCTGGGGATGAGCGCCCACCATCTGCCGGCCGAGGGGCCGGTGCCGTGGGCACAGGGCGCGGTCGCGGCCGGGGCGCTGTTCGGCCTGGGGCTGGTCGGGACGCGACGCCCGCGGTCCCTGGCCACGGTCGTGGCGTGCGGTGTGGTGGCCCAGGCCGGGCTTCACCTGTGGCTGACGCTCACCGTGCACGAGGGGCACGCGGCGGCCACGACCATGGGCCATCACGGAACCGATACAGGTGACGCGCACGCGGCCTGGCACGAGCGGCTGCACGACTCCCTGGCCATGACGATGGCGCACACCCTGGTCGCCCTACTGGTCGCTGTACTGGTGCACCGCGCGGACGCGACCTGCTGGTCACTGGCCCACGGTGGCCTGTCGACGGCCCTCGACGCCATGCGACCGCGTCTGACGGCCGTCAGGACGTTGCTCATCACGGCTGCGCCGGGCGGGAGTTGGCGCTGGCCCGCGCTGCTGGGCGTGTGGGCGGCGTTCGGTGCGACGTGTTCGGCGGTGCTCACGCCGACGGGGCGGCTGATCCGCCGCTCGGCGCCGCCCGAGGAGCGTACGGCGGCGTTCGCCGCGCAGTTCTCGCTCTCGCACGGCTGCTGACTGCTGACTGCTGACTGCTGACTGCTGACGTATCCACTGGCCGGATGGCTGGGTGCAGCGGCCGGCCTCCCGTCGGCCGTACTATCCCTGGGCGTCATCGCCCTGGCCTCCGGCCTACTCGCCGCACGCCTGTGGCCGTCCAGGGAAACCGCGCCCATCGAGCACGAGCACGCCGACCTCCCTTCCGAGCACCCGCACCTGACCGACGCCACCCGGGCCGGGAGCGGCTGGCGCCACAGCCACCGGCCGCTGCCCGATGCGCTGCACGCGCAGCCATAGCCGCCCGCCTCACCCCGCCGCCGCGACCGCCGGCCTCGCGGCGAGGTGCCCGGCCGGGTCCAGAAGCGCCGTTGATCAGAGCTCCTTGATCCTGATGTTCCTGAATCCGACCTTCCCGGTGTGGGCCTGCAGTCCGATGAAGCCTGATGCCGGGTCTGCGGTCGCGGGCTTGCCGCGCCAGGTGTCGGTGTTGGCGAACACCGTGGTCTCGGTGCCGTTCAGCCGCACCGTGTACGTGTCGCCGCGGACCTCGATCTCGCAGTCCGTCCACTGGCCGGGGACCAGCGGGGCCGGCCGCTGGTAGGACTGGCCGCCGGGGACGGCGCCGGTGTCGATGTCGTAGACCGCGCCGGTGCGGTGCTTGTCCAGTCCGTGGGGTGCTGCCGTGTCGTCGATCTGGATCTCGAATCCCGTGTGGACGGCGACCCAGGACTGATTCGTGTACGGGTGCAGCTTGGCGGGGTCGGTCCGGTCGGGGACGGGGCGGCGGGGGTCCCGGGAGCGTACGAAGATCCCGGAGTTGGCCTGGACGGCTCCGATACGCAACTGCAGGCGCAGGACGAAGTCGCTGAAGGGCTGGCGGGCGTAGTAGAGCAGCCCGAGTTCGCCGCCGGCGGGCTGCGGGACGATGGCCCCGTCGATGAGGGCGAAGGCACCGCTGCCGACGCCGCGCCAGAGGTTGAAGGTCTTGTCGGTGCCGTCGAAGAGGTACCGGAATCCGGTTTCCGGGGCCGGTGGCTGGGGCGTGGGCACCACGTGGTCGCCGGTGCGGCGGGCGAGGGCGACACCGGAGAGCATGGGGTTCGGCGAGCCGATGGTCGGGAGTACGGCGGGGCCTACGGCGTGGAGGTTGTCGCTCTCGTGCAGGCGGCCCCATACGTCCGTCACGGAGGTGGAGGAGTCCTCGCCCATCCACAGGGTGCCGCTTTCGTGGTGGGTGGAGGAGAGGGTGTCCCGGCGGGCGCTGGGCGGGGGCGGGGTGTTCTGCCAGCCGCCGCTGCCCAGGTACTGGACCGGTCCGCCATCCGCGAGGATCAGCGCGATCTCGTCGGTGGCCTGGTCCATGGCGTCCCACAGCGCCAGGTTGCGTCCGACCGGGTCGGCCGGGTCCTGCGCCTCCAGCCGGACCAGGGCCCGGGGTTGTCCGTAGTCGTACGGGCCTTGCGGGCCCTGGTGGTCCAGGGTGATGCGGTTCCGGGGATCGGAGGAGGTCTTGTCGCCGGTCATCTCGCCGATGCCGCGCAGGGTCACGATGACCCACTCGTCCGTCAGGTCGCGGAAGCGGTCGAGGGTGTCGAGGTCGGGAATCTTCTTGAACAGCTCGGCCTCGGAGTCGGTGCCCATCGCGCCCACGCCGGAGGCCGTGATCTGGAGGTGGAAGTGACCGGTGCTCTGGTCGGCGTGAGTGTGGACACCCTTGACGAAGAGTGCGGAGACGGCGAGTTCCTGGATACCCGCGAGGGCCTTGCCCAGGGAGGCGCGGGGCAGCCGGATCGTGACGTTGGAGCGCAGGTGCGCCATGAGGTTGCGGCCGATCAGCCCGTGCGCGTTGGGCAGGGTGGCCAGCGCGAGCCGGGTGCTCTCCACGGTCCCGAGGGCGAGGACGACGTGCCCGCCGGAGGGGACGTCGACCGTGCCCTTGTTGGTGACCACCCGTGTGATGTGTCCGCCCTGGCGCTCCAGCCGGATGACCTTGGTGTTGTCGACGAGCATCAGGCGTTTCTTCACGTCCCGCTCGGCGGGTCCGCCCACCACACTCCGCTCCGCCTCGGCCTGGGCCAGCCGGGCCGCGCGGATCAGCAGCTGCACGCCGTTGAACTTGTTGAACGGGAAGAACCCGGGGCGCGGGGACGCGGACTGCACGGCGAGCGGGGCGTCGAGTTCCCGCAGCAGTTGCTCCTTCGGCTGGGTGGCGGCCATCGGCGTACCCCGGTTGCCGACGAGAGCGGTCTGGCCGCCGGGGTGGGCGCGCAGACCGTCGTACAGCCGCTTCCGTAGGGCCTCGTGGAGCGGCCCGTAGACGAAGTCGTTGGTCTGGTCGGTGCCGATCTGCTCGGCAGCCGCGTCCAGGTACGACCGCGTGGGGTTGTGGACCGGCACGGCCGGGGTGGTCAGGTCGTCGGTTACCGCCTTGGGCCAGCCGTCCAGTTCGGTGTCGATGAAGTACGGCGACCAGCCGCCCCAGAACAGCGATCGCCCGCCCGGGCAGAACACGAGGCCGGGGAATCGCTGATTCCATGCCTGTGGGCTGTCGGAATTCCAGGGAACTCCCCACACCTCGGCGGGATTCAATTGGGGCGGGAGATTCTGCGTGTGTTCCGGGAGCACCATGGGTCCGGCTTCCAGAACGAGGATTCGGTGGGTGCGCGAGATGTCGTTGAAGAACAGGTGGCTGGCGAGGACTGCTCCGAAACTCCCGCCGCCCAACACGATCAGGTCGAACGGGCGGGCATCCGCGTGACTGGCCGTGTCGGTGCTGGCCAGAGCTTCGTCGAGGCCGTTGCAGACGTATCGGCCCATCACATCCAGGGAGAAGTCGGTGGACTGCGGAGCAAGGCTGGTCGGCATGATCGGTCCCCTCTTCTGTTTTCGGGCAGGATTTTTCACCGGCAGGTCTTTCACTTCCCGTCTTTCACTTCCCTCGACAGGAACGGCGCTCGCATCGACGCGCCTGGCCCATCGGTTTAATCCTCCGTGCGGGAGCCGTCAATGCTTCGACGGAATTGCAAGGCCGCATTCCTCAACGGCCGTTCGAAACCGTCAGATCGGTGACTGATCGGGGAGAGGACGCAAGCGGTGGGCGTCGTCGAAGAGGACCCGTTCGGTGAGGCGGGCAGCGGTCAGGACGGCGAGGGCCGAGGCGGCCAGCAGCATGTACATCACGACGATCTGGTAGCGGATCGCCGTGAACGGGTCGACTCCGGCCAGGATGAGTCCGGTCATCGCACCGGGGAGGCTGATCAGCCCGACGGTCTTGGTGGAGTCGATGACGGGGACGAGGGCGGTGCGCAGCGCCGAACGCAGATGCGGGGCGAAGGCATCGGCGGCGGACAGTCCCAGCGCGAGGCGGGCCTCGACCTGGAGCCGCGCGGTACGGGCCTCGTCCCGTAGTCGTATCAGTACGAGGGCGGTGAACTGCATCGCGCCGGAGACCACCATGCCGCCCACGGGGATGACGACCCTGGGCCGGGCGTCGATCACTTCCAGCACGAGGAGGACTCCCAGCGTGGCCGCGGTACCGACGGCGACGGCTGTGGTGGCGGTGAGCCGTGCGCGGGGCAGGCCACGGGCGCGGCGGCCGGCGACCTGCCCGGCGATCAGTGTCATCGCGGCGAGCCAGGCGAAGGCACCGGCCAGGCCGGTGTGCTCGAAGACCAGAAGCAGAATCGCCCCCACCGCGGCCAGTTGGACCCCGGCTCGTACGGCGGCGAAGGTGACCTCTCGCCCCAGACGCAGGCGGCGGCGCCAGGCCACGACCGCCGTGAGCGCGACGAGGGACATCGAGGCGATCACCCCCGCCCAGCCGGGTACCGCCGCGCTCACACGCCCTCCTGCAGAGAGGAGATCCTGCCGGCGGAGCCGGAGTCGATCAGCCTTCCGCTCTCCAGGACGAGGACGTGGTCGGCGATCCGCCGTACCTGCGCTGTGTCGTGGCTGACCACCACCACGGACATCCCGTCGGCCACCAGTTCACCGATCACGGTCTCCACCGCCTTCGTGGCGTACGCGTCCAGCGCGGAGGTCGGCTCGTCCAGCAGCAGCACGCGGGGCGCGACGGCCAACGCCCGTGCCAGGCATACCCGTTGTGCCTCACCGCCGGAAAGACCCGAGGTCGCCCGGTCGGTTGCGCCTGAGGGCAGCCCCAAGCGCCTGAGCAGCGCGCCGGCATCGGCGTCGGCCAGGGCGGGGAGTCCGATGCGCAATTCGTCCAGCAGCCGGTCGGCCAGCAGCACCGGCTGCTGGCCGACCAGCGCGACCTCCCGGCGCAGTGCCAGTACGTCCCAGACGGGCAACGGGCGGCCGTGATAGGTCACGGCTCCGGCAGTGGGTTCCTCGAAGCGGTTCAGGAGCCGCAGCAGGGTGGACTTGCCCGCGCCGGACGGTCCGACCAGCACCGTGCATGCGCCGGCGGGCACCTGACAGGTCACGTCGTGGAGCAGCAGCGTGGAGGCGCGCCGCACCGTCACCCCGTCCAGGGTGAGGACGGGGCTCGGCTCCCCGGAGACCGGCACGGATCAGCTTCCGGTCAGCCCGGCCAGGGCCGCCGCCAGACCCAGGCCGGCGCACACGCCCAGGGTGCGCAGGACACTCCAGCGCAAACGGAAGATCAGGGCGACCGCCACGAGCGCGATCCCGAGGGCGACGGGACGGAAGGTGGTGAAGTCCGGCATTCCGAGGTGCAGCGGGCCGAACGTGCGGTCGTCCACGGTGCTGAAGAGGGTGTGCTCGGCGAAGTACAGCGCGAGGCTGGCGATGACACCGACGATCGCGGCGGTGATCCCGCTCAGCGCGGAGGAGACGTGCCGGTTGCCGCGCAGCCGCTCGATGTAGGGGGCGCCGAGGAAGATGAACAGGAAGCACGGCACGAAGGTGACCCACGTGGTCAGCAGCGCCCCCAGCAGGGCGGCAGCCCACGGGTCGAGCGAGCCGGGATCACGGTACGCGCCGAGGAACGCGACGAACTGCACCACCATGATCAGGGGCCCCGGCGTGGTCTCCGCCAGCGCCAGGCCACGCACCATCTCCCCGGCCCTCAGCCAGCCGTACGTCTGCACGGCCTGCTGGGCGACATAGGCGAGCACCGCGTACGCGCCGCCGAAGGTGACCAGGGCGGTGCCGGAGAAGAACAGCCCCTGGGTGGTGAACACGCTGTCCGTGCCGGTGAGTGCGGCGACGGCGGCCACCGGGACCGCCCACAGCAGCAGGCCGACGAGCAGGATGCGCAACGTACGGCCGCGGCTCGGGCGCTCGTGGTGCAGGGCGTCGTCGGAGATCAGGGGCGCCGGTCCGTCGTCGCCCGAGCCGTGGGCGGCGGGTTTGAAGACGCCGGGCGACCAGCGGGCGATCAGCCACCCGGCCACCCCGGCGACGACGATCACCACGGGAAACGGCACCTGGAACAGGGCCAGCGCGCCGAACGACGCCACCGCGAGCCCCACCAGCAGCGGGTGCGTGAGCGAGCGGCGCCCGACCCGCCACACCGCCTGGGCGACGACGGCGACCACCGCGGGGGCGAGTCCGGCGAACAGGCCGGTGACCGCGGTGGTCGTGCCGAAACCGACGTACAGCGCGGAGAGCGCGAGCAGCGCCACCACACCCGGCAGCACGAACAACGTGCCGGCGGCCAGACCGCCCCGCGTTCCGTTCAGGAGCCAGCCGGTGTAGATCGCCAACTGCTGGGCCTCAGGCCCGGGCAGCAGCATGCAGTAGCTCAGGGCGTGGTTGAACCGCTGCTGCCCGATCCAGCGCTTCTCCTCCACCAACGTCCGCTGCATCACCGCGATCTGCCCGGCCGGACCGCCGAAGGTCTGCAGCGAGATGGCGAACCACGTCCGCAGCGCCTCGCGGAACGGTATGAGATCGCTTTGGCCGGCGCGCTCACGCTCGCTCTGAGGCAGCTGGGAGGCAGGGCCGTCGGTGGCGGTCATCCGCGGAGGTCTCCGTCCGTGGGTCCATGAGCAAGTGGGTCCATGAGCAAGATCGAGGGGCTCGCGACGGCTGCGCCGGTGGACGGCCGCCATCCGCTTACCCCTGGAGTGCAACCATGGTTACATGATGATGTCGGGTGGAGGAAGGGAGCCAGGTTCCGGTGAACATGAACAGTTCATTGCGACCACCGGCCACGGCCGGGCCAGCCTGGCGCCGTACCCTCCCGGCGACGGGAAAACGCCACAGCCCAGGACCCACCACGTGACCGACCACGACCGCCGGGAACCGGCCGCACCCAGCGGTCCGGGCCAGTGGGTGCTGCTGTCCTACCGCCTCCCCCGCGAGCCCTCGACACCGCGCATCACCGTCTGGCGCAAGCTCAAGCGCCTTGGCGTCGCCCAGATCAGCGACGGCCTGATCGCCCTGCCCGCCGACGCCCGCACCCGCGAGCAACTGGAGTGGATCGCCGAGGAGATCACCGACTCCGGCGGCACAGCGACGCTTTGGCTCGCCCACCCGGTCATGATCGCCGAGGAACGCCGACTCGCCCGCACGATGGCCGACGCCCGCACCACCGAGTACGAGCAGGTACGGGCGCAGGCGGAGGAAGCCCGGCATCAGCCGGACGACGAACGGCGACGCGCCCTGCGCAGACTCCGTGCCGAACTGCGCCGCATTCACCGCCGCGATTACTTCCCCCCGCCACAGCGCCGCGCCGCGGAAACCGCGGTGGAGGCCCTGCACCCCGCCAACACCGAGCCGGAGTCCCCATCCGGTAGCGAATCCAGCCCCGCGTCCGCCCTCGCATCCGACACCGAGCCGGACACGAAGCCCGATATCGAGGAGCACTCCGCATGAAGTGGGCCACCCGCGCCGGCATCCACATCGACCGCGCCGCCTGCGCCTGGCTGATCCGCCGCTTCGTCGACCCCGAGGCCGAGTTCGTCTTCGTCACCGACCCGGCCGAAGTCCCCAGCGACGCCACCCCGTTCGACATGCGCGGCGTCGAACTCGGCCACCACCACGGCGACTGCAGCTTCGAGACCATCCTGCGCCGCTACGACCTCGCCACCGACCCCGCCCTCAACCGCATCGCCGAGATCGTCCACGAGGCCGACCTGGACGACGAACGCTTCGACGCCCCTGAAGCCCCCGGACTCGACGTCGTCCTGCGCGGCCTGTCCATGACCGGTGACGACGACCACACTTTGACCGTCACCAAGCCGCTTTTCGACGGTCTGTACGAGTACTACCGGCGCGCCACACTGCTGGGCCGCGAACCGGCCTGACGGGACACGGAACAGCCACCCATCCCGCCGTCACATGCACCCGCTCTGCAAACGACATCCGCACCGTCGCCAAACAGAGATCAACTCGCTCACCAGCTTCAGATCATGATCCGCAAAGTCTTGGTCGCACAGGGAACCCGCTTCCGCGAGAGACTCCCCCGGAGTCGCTCGGTGATCGCGGGGAGGAGACGGATGGACGAGGCGCCTTGGGTGTTGTGGGTGGGCGGATCGCCCGGGGCCGGCAAGACGACCGTGGCCCGGCTGCTCGCGCGGCGGCACGGACTGCGGTGGTACAACGCGGACGCCCATACATGGGAGCACCGGGATCGCGCGATCGCCGCCGGGCACGCCGCCGCGATCACGTGGGAGCGGATGTCGCGCGCCGAGCGCTGGACGGTGCCGGTCGAGGACATGGTCGCCATGTCGCTTCATCAGGAGCGGGGCCGGATGATCACCGACGACGTACGCGCGCTCCCCCACTCACCCCTCGTCATCGCGGAGGGCACACCCGTCACACCGTCCGTCACGGGTCCGGACGGCCGGGCGGTGTGGCTGCTGACGAGCGCCGAGGTCCAGCACGCCCGGCTCGTCGAACGGGGTATGACGCCGGGCGTGGGCGCGTTCCGGCTGTATCAGGCGTTGCGGCAGGAGATCGAAGCCCAGGTAGAGGAGTACGGCGCGCGCAAACTGGTGGTCGACGGGCGTCAGAGCGTGGCGGACACCGTCGCAGAGGTCGAGGCACTGTTCGCCGACGCCCTGGCCGAAGGCCCCGTGGCGACGACGGCGGTCGCGCGCCGACGACTGCTGCGGTACGCCAACAGAGCCGTCGTCTCCCAGCACCAGCACTTCGACGCCCGGCCCTGGGCTCCCGCGGGTGCGCTGAGCACGGTGTACGGGTTCGCGTGCGAATGCGGGCACGAGGCGTGCATGGCAGACGTGGAGCTGGCCATCGCAGACTTTCCCCGGCTCCCCGATGAGGGCTCCCCGCCGGTCCTGGCACTGGGCCACCACGTCGTGAGGCCCGCCTCTCAGGGTTGCTCTCCCTCCGCAGAAGGAGACGTTCCCCGAAGCAGTCCCAGGGATCGGCCCCTTCGTTCGCATGACGCCTGAGGCCCGGCCGCATGGTCCGCTGGATCGTATGGCGATGGACAGGCGTACGGCGGTGAAGGCGTTGGGGATCGGCTCGCTGGGGCTCGGTTCGCTGCGGTTCACAAGCGCTCCGAAGGCACGTAGGGCGGCGATCACGGTGCAGGGCGAGTCGGCCGTCCGTACCAACATCCCGGCGGCCCGGGACCGCCGGGCCTCGGGCGGCGCGTTACTGGCACTGGCGACCCCTCAGCCTCCCCCGGGGGAACAGGGCTGGTACGCGACGTACGAGGTCGGTGTCCCGGCCGAAGGGCTGTACCGGCTGAACGCGGTGGCCACGGTGCCGGTCGAGCAGCCGCATATCGAGGAGATCGGCTGCTACTTCAAGCTCGGGGTGGGCGACGGGCCCCTCGTGCCGGTCGCCCGCTCACAGCCGTACTGGTACGAATCCGTGCCCGCGTGGGGCGATCTATCCGAACTCGCCCTGGGGGTTCTCGAGTTGGAGCGCGGCCGGAACACGATCACCTTCGTCGTCGACAAGCCGACCGTGCTGTCCGACTCCACCGGTTACCGCTTCCTGCTCGACCGGTTCACGCTGACGCCCGTGGCCCGCGTCGCGCCGCTCGGCATCCACCTCGGGGACCCGGCGCACAACCTGGGTACGTACCGGGGCGACGAGCCCCAACTCCCGCAATTGACCTTTGTCTTGGAAGCGCGCACGCAACGGCCCCGCACGTTGCCTTTCACCGTCACCGACTACTTCGGCAACGAGGTGGCACGAGGACAGGCGACCGTCCCGGGCGGCCAGGCGCAGACATCGATCACGCTCCCACGATTGCGCCAACTACCCCCGGGCCACTACCGGGTGACAGCCACGGGCATCACGGGCTGCTTCGCCCGGCTGCCCGAGCGAGGGCCCGTCACCGGCCCTGGCAACCGTTTCGGCGTCAACACCTACGTCTTCTCCCTCGTCCCGCCTTCCCGTCTCGACGCCTTCGCCGCCGCGATGAAGGACATGGGCGCCGGACACGTACGCGACGGAATGGCCTGGCCCGCCGCCGAACCGAGCCGTGGCACGTACGACACGCAGCTGTACGACAACGTGCGGCGGGCCTTCCACCGCCACGGAATCGCCACGCTCGACGTACTGACCACCGCCCCGGAGTGGGCGATGGCGGAGGCCTCGCTGCCGCTGGCCGCCGATCTTCGGGACGCGTATCGCTACGCCGCCCATCTGGCCGCCGCCTCGCCCGACGCGATCCAGCTGTCCAACGAGCCCGACGTCGACACGACCAGTTCCACCGGCGACCAGCACGCGGCCTTCGTCAAGGCGGCCGCGCTGGGGATCGCGGACGCGGGTCCGTCCACCACGGTCACCGTGCTGCCCGGCATCGCCGACGCGGGCAGCCACTTCCAGCTCCTCATGCTGCAGAACGACGTGGCCCGGTACGCCGACGCGTGGGGCTTCCACGGCTACCCGGACCCGAGCGACCAGGACGAACCCGAGGTCCCCGAATCGGCCGACGTACAAAGGGAGTTGCGCCGTCTCTACGGGGCCTCGCGGCTGCCGATGTGGATGACCGAGTGCGGGGTCTTCCTCGACGCGCGGCCCGGCAGCGATCTCACTCCCGCGCAACAGGCCGTCCAGGCCCGCTATCTCGTCCGCGCGACCGTGCGGAGCCTGGCGGCCGGTACGGGGAAGCAGTTCTGGTTCGGCGCGCCGCCCATCCATGACGAGGGCGTGTACTTCGGGCTGCTCAGCCGCGAGTTCCAGCCCTGGCCCGCCTACAGCGCCCACGCCGCGCTCACCTCGCTGCTCGGCGAGGCACGTTTCGTGGAGCGGTTGTCCGACACGTGCTACGTGTTCGCGGCGGGTGCGGGGCGGCGGGTCACGGTGGTGTGGGGACCGGCGGCGGGGGCGTCGGAGGTGGAGGTTCCGGTGGTGTCCGGGGGAACGGCCGAGCTGTACGACATCATGGGCCGGCGCGTGGGGACGGTCGGGCCCGAGGGCCGGGTGAAGGTCTCGGAAGACCCGGTCTATGTCGTACAGGAAGGTGTACGGGCCGTCCTGCCCGAGCCGGCCGCTGACCGCAGCCCCGCCACCCGCAACCTGTCAGTCGCCGAGCACGTCGTGCTCAGCCAGCGATTCGACCTCGCCAACGCCGCGCCGAACAAGGCCGACGGCGACGCCCAACCGCCCCTCGGCTACCGGCTGTCCACCACGACCCGGATGACGGTCGACGTCTACAACTTCAACGCCACACCCCAGACCGTCGAGCTGACCGGCCGCGCCTTCGGCGGCTGGACGGTACGGCCCACGCGGGCGTGGGACCGGATCACCGTGCCGCCCAAGGGCCGTACGAGCGTGGAGTTCACGGTCGTCGCCGGGAAGGGAGTGCGCCGGGGCGTGGACTACACGCTGGTCTTCGAGGCGACGATCCCTGCCGCGGACGGCGACCGCTGCGTCTCGCCCTCCGTCTCGCGCATCCAGCGCAGGGCCCGCAGGCGCGGAACGCCGATCCCGCTCGCACCCTCCGTCGACCGGCTCACACCGGCCGACGGGACCACGGTCGACGGCCCCGACGTCCGAGTGGAGGCCCGGATCACCGACGCGTTCTCTGGCGTGGACGCGGCGCGCGTCGACGTCGAGGTGGACGGCCGACGCGCGCACTGCCACTACGATCCGGCCACCGGACGGCTGACGGCCGCACTGCGCCTTCAGCCGGGCCGCCACGAGATCTGGGTCCGGGCGTACAACAGGGCGCACGCCCCGGCCCAGGCGTCGGCGACGGTGACCGTGAGCGCGTAACCGGCCGGGCCGCTCAGTCCGCGATCATCCGGTTGCCGAACCACCCCCTGGGCTCGGTGTTGCGCTCCCGCTGACGGCGTACGACATAACGTCCGGGCGCGATGCCGGTGCCGCCGTGCTCCGGGTGGATGAGGTACGCGACCGCCGAGGTGTCGATCAGGCCGAGGGTGAGGCCGGTCGGGTCGCGGAGGTCGCCGGTGAAGCGGCAGGTGCCCGGGTCGGCGACGAGGGAGTGCGGATTACCGCCCGCGGCGCTGCGCAGCAGCTCGATGCCCGCGGCGGGGACGTCCTGCCAGCGCGTGTAGTCGTGCGTGGAGACGCCGTGCTCGACGAACGCGTACGGGATGACGATCAGGTCGCCCTGGGCCTGGAGGCCGTCGACGACAGGGATGGTCACCTGGCGTTCCAGGTGATCGAGGACGTCGAGACCGGTGAGGTCGGTGAGTTCGGCGAGGGTCATGGTCATGTGCATCACCTTGGGTGTGAGGGCAGCCCACGAACGACTGCATGAATGTCCTTGTCGGATACGGGAGTTGAGCGCTGCGGGGGCGTAGAGCCGAGGTCCGGGCTTCGGGGCGGTACGAACGCCCCGCCGCCTCACGTACGGCGCACGAGTCGGGCGTACTGCTCGCCGGACAGCCCATACGTCCAGCCGGCCGCCGAGAGCGGGTCCTCGAGGTGGTCGGGCACGCTCAGCGCGTAGCGCCGGCGGCGGCCGTCCGGTTCGACCGAGCCGTTGACGACGAGCAGCAGGCGCGCGGGGCGGCCCCAGAGTTCCCGGGGTACGTCGTAGAGGTGAAGGTCGGAGCCGGGGTTGCCGGGATCGCCGGTCACGCCGACGAGCCGGAGGCGGGCCTGTTCGATGTAGGCGGCCCATCCAATGAGTTCGATGGCGCTGCGGCGTATTTCGACGTTGCGCTCGGCGTGGATGCGATCGACGGTCGGGCTGTTGATCACCCACTCCGGGACATAGGTACCGTGCCGGACGTGGACCGCCGCGCCGTCCGCGAACCGGACGGCCGGTCCGTCGTCGCGGTGCAGTCGCAACTCGCCGTGAAAACCGTTGGGTTGAGACTCGGCATGGATCTCGGTGGGCCGCTCGGCCATGACG
The DNA here is from genome assembly GCF_043198355.1 of Streptomyces sp. NPDC048825. Classification (NCBI taxonomy): domain Bacteria; kingdom Bacillati; phylum Actinomycetota; class Actinomycetes; order Kitasatosporales; family Streptomycetaceae; genus Streptomyces; species Streptomyces sp. NPDC048825. The sequence continues at coordinate 280,988 of NZ_JBICUR010000014.1, read as the reverse complement.
CACATGCCCTCGCCGGGCCACCACCAGCCCGTCGACCGGGCCAAGTCGACCCATAGGCCGAGCTGGTCCTGGTCGCCTCCCAGGTAGGTGGTCAGCCCCACACGTGCCATGACGTCGTAGTGGGCGACCCACGCGGCGTCGTGCTGGCCGTACCAGGCGAGCCCCGGCGAGTCCACGGCCGCCGGCAGCAGCTCCGTACGCACCGGAGCGCATACCGAGTCGCGCAGGGTTTCGGTCAGCGCGTCGTACACCAAAGCCTCGACCACGCGCCTCACCGGGATGCCCGCCGCGAGCGCCTCCTCGGGAGCCATGGTGCGTACCGAACCCGTTCCCGGCATGCCCCATATCCGTGTGATCAGTGACGAGGACCGTTGTCCGATCCGGTCGTCCATGCGTTCCCGCAGTTCGGACGCCAGGGTGGCAAGCCGCGCGGCCAGCGGCCAGTCGGACCCGCGTACGGGAGCGGCGGCGGAATCCAGCCGCACGGGCCGAAAGCTGTCGTAGTGGTCGAGCATGACCTTCCGCGCCGCCGCCGGGGACGGCACCCAGACGAATTCCGGCGGAGGTTCGCCGATCAGGCGATACAGACCGGTGACGGCAGCCTCCGCCCTCGGCCGGTCGGCAGGAAGCGTGGACAAGCCGTACTTGAGCCAGTCCGCGCCCAACACACGTGCCAGAGCAACGCGTTCAGCATCGGATTCGGGCCAGGAGAAGGAGGGCCGGGAAAAGGAACTGCGCGCATTGGGCGCGCCTCGGAGTGATCCCGCTCGGGGATCCGACACGACGCTCACCAGAGGGTGGCGGTGTCCGCCTCTCGAATCATCATGGGGAGGAGCGTGACAGGGGTGGGCGGCGACCCGCAACACCTTTTTCTCCGCCCCGGTTTGTGCACTTGAGGACGTACGGGCGTACGGGCGGCCCGGGCACCGAAGTACGCCTGAGCCGCCCGCCGGATCACCTCATCCGATCCTTCGGATCACCTCTCCTTGATCCTCAGGAAGGTGACCGAGTTCGCCGGGAAGGTGTACGTGAACTTGCTGGTCACCCCCTCGAAGGTGGACCTGACCGGGGCAACAGGCGTCTCCGTCTCGGAGTTGACCGCATCGGGCGCCGCCTTCAGCGTCGTCACGGCGGCCTTCTTCGACGTCTTCAGACCGCCGAGGTCGATCGCCGTACGGGCGTCCGCCGACTGGGCGTTGACCACCTTGACGATCACGTCGCCGGTCTTCGCGTCGCGCGTGACGACCTGGCGGAACGGCTCGGCCGGCTTGTCGTCGGTGAAGCTGCCCCACTCCTTGCCGTCGAGGTAGAGGGTCACCTGACGGCCGCGGACCTTGATGTCGATGTCGTACGCGCGGCCCGTATCGATCGATCCGGCCTTGGAGATGAGCGTCGACTTACCGCCGTCCGAGGCCTGTTCGACGGCGGACTGGGTGTTGTTCCAGCCGCCCAGGTTCCACCAGTAGTAGTTCCCGGTGTCCTTGACGCCGAAGGCGACGAGGAAGCCCTCCTTGCCGGACTTCTTGGTGGCCTTCACATGCAGGTCGTAGTCGTGCCAGGCCGGGTCGCCGGTCGACACCATGGTGTTCTCGGCGGCCTCGTCGGTCTGCACGTACTGGCCGTCCTGGATGCTCCAGCTGCCGCCGCCCGTGTGCGTCCACTTCGAGGCGTCACCGGAGAAGTCGTCGCTGAGCAGCGTCGAACCGTCCGCGCCGGTCACCTTCACATCGTCGTACGCGGCACTCGTCGCCCAGGTCGACAGACCGACCGCACCCGAGATCGGGCCGCTCACCGAGGGCGTACCGGTCGCCTTGGAGGGCACGACCCGGTCGCCGACGTTGCGCATGAACAGCTTCTGGACCTCGTAGCTGGCCGAGTTCCAGGAGGCGTGGTTGTTGAACCAGATCATGTCGGGGCGCCACTGCACGTAGTCCTCGTTGGCGAGCAACGGAGCGTACGAGGCGAGCTTCACGATGTCCGCGTTGCGCTCCAGGCCGGTCATGAACGCGGCTTCGGAGAGGGCGTTCTTGAAGGCGTTGCCCTGCGAGGCGTACTCACCGAGGAAGACCTTGGGGCCGTTCCTGTCGTACGAGTCGTAGCGGTCGTTGTTCTGCAGGAACCACTGCGGGCTGTTGTAGTAGTGCTCGTCGACCATGTCGACGTTGCCCTCGCGGTTGAGCTTCCAGGCCGTGTCGAAGGTCGAACCGCTGTCGTCCGGACCGGAGTTGGAGATGACGGTGATGTCCGGGTACTTCGCCTCGATGGCCGCGCGGAACTGCTTGAAGCGGGCGAAGAACTCGTTCGGCAGGTTCTCCTCGTTGCCGACGCCGAGGTGGGTGAGGTTGAAGGGCTTCGGGTGGCCCATCTTCGCCCGCTTCTTGCCCCACTCGCTGGTCACGGGACCGTTGGCGAACTCGATCAGGTCCAGGGTGTCCTGGATGTGGCGCTTGAGCAGCGCGTCGTCGTCGATGGCCTTGTTCTGGCCGCAGCCGGTGACGAGGGCGGGCACGACGGGCAGCGGCATGGCGCCGATGTCCTCGGAGAACTGGAAGTACTCGTAGTAGCCGAGGCCGTAACTCTGGTTGTAACCCCAGAAGTTGGCGTTGGTCGCGCGCTGCTCGACGGGCCCGATGGTGTCCTTCCACTGGTACGAGCGCTTGCGCTGCCAGCCGGACGCCTCGTCGTATCCCTCCATGCTGCCGGTGTTGACCAGGCAGCCGCCCGGGAAGCGCACGAAGGACGGGTCGAGCGCGGCAATCTTCTCGGCGAGGTCCCTGCGCAGACCGTGACCCTTGTAGGTGTCGCGCGGCAGAAGCGAGATCATGTCCAGCGCGACGGGGCCGGCGGCGGCGACGGTGAGGCGGCCCGTCGCGCTCGTACGGGTCGCGGTGAACTTTGCCGTGTACCTCGCCCAGCCGCCGCGCGCGGTGACTCGCCGAGCCTCTGCCAGCGCGCCGTCGGCGTCCGCCAGGGTCACGGTGAGGGCGGAGGCCTGTTCGGCGCCGGCCCAGACCGAGAAGTTGTAGACCTTGCCCTTCTCGACGGAAATCCCGGTGTTGTAACCGGAGTTGGTGACGGACGAACCGCCGTCCAGGGCGAGGTAGGTGCGGTTGCGTTCGTTGAGGCGGCCGTCGTCGTTCACGGCCTTCGCGGCGCCCGTGGCGGCCCAGGAAGTGAGAGGCGTGTACGAGGCGTGGTCGGCCGTCGAGTACTCGAACGACCGGTTCTGCACGAGCTCTGAATAAAGGCCGCCGTCCGCGGCCCGGTTGATGTCCTCGAAGAAGACGCCGTACATCGTGTCGTCGATCTTCGCGCCCTTGGTCTTCGGGTCGACGGTGATCGCGTAATCGGTGGTGTCCTCGGCGGCGGCGTTCCCCGAGGCGGCCGGGACGAGGAGCGAGGCGGCCATGATGCCGGTGGCCGTCAGGGCGAGTCTCCAGCGGGTGCGGGTGCGTGACATGGATACTCCGCGGCTCTGGTGTCGGTTCTTATCGGCGGTTCAGCGGTTCGGTAGGAGGTTCGAAATATCGGACGATGATCAATACTTCGAACGGCAAGATAGGGAGGGGGTTGGAGTGAGTCAATGGTTTGCGCAGGACACGTCAAGGAGCGGACCAGCGTGGACGGTTTCTGGCCGGTTGCCGACGTATTGGCGTATCTGGCGGGGAGTTGGCGGGTGGAGCGTTCCGTACGGGATCTCTCAAGCGGGGAGGAGGGGACGTTCAGCGGCACGACGGAGTTCGCACCGCTCGAAGAGGGCGGCCTGCTCCACCATGAGTCCGGCACCTTCGTCTGGCAGGGCGTCGCCCGCCCCGCCGAGCGGACACTGCGGTTCCTGCCGGGCACTACGCCGAGCCGCGCCGACGTACGGTTCGCCGACGGCCGCCCCTTCCACGACCTGGACCTGACATCCGGGCAGCACATCGCGGACCATCCATGCGCCGCGGACCTCTACCGGGGCGAGTTCACCGTGTCCGACGCGGACCACTGGCGCACCGTGTGGCGGGTGGGCGGACCGGCCAAGGACCTGGTGCTCACGACGGACTACACGCGCATTGCGGACCAGGGTCCGTCAGGAGGGCCCTGGGGCCGCGATCGCCCCGGCAGACCCTGGCCTTGGTGACGGCCACCTTCGGAGGCAGGGGAAGCAAGAATTCAGACGCGCATGGGCTGAAAGTCGAGACGCAGGTTCCAGCGCCCCGCCCGGCCCGTGAGAGTGGCCATCGACAAGGGGCGGACGTCGATGTTCCAGTACGTCGACGGGGGCGCCTTCAGGGCGTAGACGAGCGCGGCGCGTACGACCGCGGGTTCGGCCACCGCGACGATGCGAGCGCCGTCGTCGGCGGGACGGGTGTCGAGCCAGCCGCCCACCCGCTGGATGAACGCCACCAGCGACTCACCGCCGTGCGGCGCGGAGTACGGGTCGGCGAGCCACACGTCCACGGCCTGTGGCTCGCGGGCCATCGCCTCGCCGAGCGTGAGCCCGCGCCAGCGGCCCATGTCGCAGTCCCGCAGGGCGAGTTGGGCCAGCGGCGCGAGATTGAGCGCGTCACCGGTGGCCCGGCTGCGCGGCGTCGGCGAGCAGTACCGCAATTCGGCCGCCGACAGGTGCACCAGGGTGTGGGCCACGCGCTGTACCTCGTTCCAGCCCGGCAGGTCGAGCGGCCGGTCGTCGCCGAAGCGCTCGGCGAGCAGCGGGGAGCTGCGGGCGGCGGCGACGAGCGTGACACGAACGTGCATGCGGCGATCGTGAGGTGCGGAACTGCGCAGGTCAAGGGGGTAGCTGAGGGTACCGGGAGGCTCACGCCCACCACAGGACGACCGGCTCGGTCACCGCGGGGCGGCCGACTCGGTCATGGCAGGGCGGACGGACCAGTCACCGCAAGGCGGCCGACCGGTCACACCGTGACGGGCGCCGTTCACCGGCCCTGGAACACCTCGTCGCAGGCGATGCGCAATCTGCGTACGCCCTCCGTGATCTCGGCCGTGCCCGCCACGGCCGCGAAGCTCAGCCGCAGGTGCGCGGCGGCGGGTTCGGCGCTGAAGTAGGGGCGGCCGGGGGTGACGGCGACGCCCGCGCGCAGGGCGGCGTCGACCAGGGCCGACTCGTCCGTGCCGTCGGGCAGCCGCAGCCACAGGTGGTAGCCGCCGGCGGGGATGTGCGGGAGGGCGAACTCGGGCAGGTGCAGCCGCAGCGCGGCCGTCATCGTGTCGCGGCGCTTCTTCAGCTCCGCCGCGACAGCCCTCAGATGACGGGGCCAGGCGGGCGAGCCGACGAGCTCCAGGGCCGCCTCCTGGAGCGGGCGCGGTACGAAGAAGGTGTCGACGACCTGGATGGCCCGCAACCGTTCCAGTACGGGCCCGCGGGCGGCTAGCGCACTCACCCGGAAGCTCGGCGACGTCGCCTTGGTCAAGGAGCACACATGCACGACGACTCCCTCGGGATCGTCCGAGGCCAGCGGACGCGGCAACGGCCCCGCGTCCTCGTGGACGAGACGCCGTACGAAATCGTCCTCCACGACGAAAGCACCGGCCTCGCGCACGATCCGCAGCACCTCACCGCGCCGCTCGGGCGCGAGCATGGCGCCGGTCGGGTTCTGGAACAGCGGCTGGCAGACGAAGACACGGGCTCCGGTCGCCCGGAACGCGTCGGCGAGCAGGTGGGGACGCACACCGTCGGCATCGACCGGTACGGGTACGGGGCGAAGTCCAGCCGCCCGGGCGATCGCCAGCATGCCGGGATACGTGGGCGATTCGACGAGCACCGGCGCGCCAGGCGGAGCGAGGGCGCGCAGAGCGGTGGTCAGCGCGGACTGGCCGCCCGCCGCGATCAGCACCTCGGCGGCGGTGATCGCGCCGCCGATGCCCCGCGCGAACCACTCACGCAGCTCCGGCAAGCCGTCCACCGGCGGGCGCCCCCAGGCACCTGGCCGGCGGCCGGCCCGGGCCAGTGCCGCGGCCATCGCCCGCTCCGGCTGCAACGAAGGGTGCAGATAGCCGCCGTTGAACTCGATGACTCCGGGCGGCGGGGCGGCCAGCGTGACCAGCACCCCGGAGGCGTCGACGGTACGCGGCACGAGTTCGGCGGCGGCGTCCGCGGTGAGCGCGAGCTCCTGCCAGGAGGTGTCCCCCGCGGCAGGCCCGTCACCCCGCGGCCGAGCCCGGAACGCACCGGCCCCGGGCCGGGTCACCACCAGCCCCTCGGCGGCCAGCTGCGCCAAGGCCCGGGACACGGTCACCGGGCTCACCCGGAACCGCTCGACGAGTACACGGCTGGACGGCAGCTTTCCACCAGGTGAGTAGCGGTCCAACTCATTCCGCAGCCGATCCGCCAGCGCCGCCACACTGCTACGCTCTTGCATGAGAGCACAGAGTAGCGCTACTGCACCTGCTTCAGTAGCGGTCCCCGCCGCCCGGGCGCGACCAGCCGCCGAAAGTTCACAGGTGTCACCCCGCGGCGTGCTCCAGGCCGCCCTCGGGGTCACCGCCTTCTCCCTCACCTTCCCCGCCACCGCCTGGGGTCTGGAAGGCTTCGGCCCCTGGTCGCTCGTGGCCGTACGCAGCGTCCTCGCCGCGCTCATTGCCGGTGCCTGTCTGCTCGCCCTGCGCGTACCGTTGCCGGCCCGCCGTCACTGGCCGGGGCTGTCCGTCGTGGCCGCCGGAGTCGTACTCGGCTTCCCCATGCTCACCACCCTCGCCCTGGAGACCTCGACCACCGCCCACGCCGCCGTCGTGGTCGGTCTGCTCCCCGTGACCACCGCGCTGTGCTCGGCGCTGCGCGTCGGCTCCCGACCCTCCCGTGCCTTCTGGGCCGCGGCGCTCGCGGGTGCCGCGGTGGTGATCGCGTTCACCGTGACGCAGAGCGGCGGCGCCCTGAGCAGTGCTGACGCGTACCTCTTCGGGGCGCTGCTGGTCTGCGCGGCCGGTTATACGGAGGGCGGCCGACTGGCCCGTGTGATGCCCGGGTGGCACGTCATCGGCTGGGCTCTGGTGTTGTGCCTGCCGCTCACGATTCCGGCGGCCACGGTGGCGCTGTCGTACGAGCCCGTACAGCTGACGGCACACAGCGTGACCGGGCTGCTCTGGGTCGCGGTCGGCTCGCAGTTCCTGGGCCTGGTGGTGTGGTACCGGGGCATGGCGGCGATCGGCATCCCGAAGGCCAGCCAGTTGCAGCTCGCCCAGCCCCTGCTCACACTGGTGTGGTCGGTGCTGCTCCTCGGCGAGCAGCTCACACCTGCCGCACCCCTGGCCGCCGCGGCCGTACTGGTCTGCATCGCGGTCGCCCAGCGAGCACGCGCCTGACCGGCACACACCGCGCCGGTGGCAACCGGCTCCACCCGCCCTAGACTGAGACCCACGGACCGCTACTCCCGTGCGAGACGAGGAGGCCCTCCAGATGCGTGCAAGCAAAGGCGATCACCTGCTGGTGCACGGCAGGATCGTCGGACAGCACGACCGGGTCGGGGAAGTCGTCGAAGTACTGGGGCCGGACGGCAACCCGCCGTTCCGCGTCCGCTTCGAGGACGGCCACGAGACCGTGATGTCCCCCGGTCCTGACACCACAGTCCAGCATCACGTCAGGGAGACCAAGACCCAGTAGGTCCCGGACCAATCAGGTCCGGCCCCAGCGGGTCGGATCAACGCGGCGGCTTCGCCGACTGCTGATAGTGGTCGGCGACCACGCGTGCCATCGCGCCGATCGGGTCGGCACCGACTTCCCTGGCCGCGAAGAAGACATGCCCGCTCGCTTGCGGGTGATCGCGGGCGAAGGTCAGGTGCCGGGACAGCTCGGCCGGGTCCTGCCAGGCGTCGGGCTGCGCGGGGTCGCCGGCCTTGTACAGCGCCTCCCCCACATACAGCCGCGTACTGCTGCCCTCGGCGACCTCCGCCCACCAGGGCAGCAGCTTCGCGTAGTCGGCGGCGGCGAAGCCGATGTTCCAGTAGATCTGCGGGCAGATGTAGTCGATCCAGCCCTCGCGCACCCATTTCCTGGTGTCCGCGTACAGGTCGTCGTACGTCTGCACACCCGCCTGGGTGTCCGAGCCCAACGAGTCCGTCGAGGCGTTGCGCCACACCCCGAACGGGCTGATCCCGAACTGCGTGCCCGGCCGGATCTTCTTGACGCGGGCCGCCGTCTCACGCACCAGCTTGTCTGTGTTGTCCCGCCGCCAGGACGCCCGGTCCTCGAAGTCACCGCCGTACCGGGTGTACGTCGCGTCGTCGTCGAAGACCTCCCCCGCGACCGGGTACGGGTAGAAGTAGTCGTCCCAGTGCACGGCATCGATGGCGTACTTCTTCAGCGCGTCGAGCATCGCGTCCTGGACGAAGGCGCGGACCTCGGGCAGCCCCGGGTTGTAGTAGAGCTTCCCGCCGTACGGCACGACCCAGTCGGGGTGCTCGCGGGCGGGGTGCGAGGCGACCAGCTTGGTGGAGTCGGCGTGGTTGGCGATCCGGTACGGGTTGAACCAGGCGTGCAGTTCCAGGCCGCGCGCGTGCGCCTCCTCCACGGCGGTACCGAGCGGGTCCCAGCCGGGGTCCTCGCCCTGGACGCCGGTGAGGTACTGCGACCAGGGCTCGTACGGCGAGGGCCACAGGGCGTCGGCGGTGGGTCGCACCTGGAAGATCACCGCGTTCAGGCGGCAGCGTGCGGCCGTGTCGAGGTGCGCGAGCAGTTCGGAGCGCTGCTGGGCGGCGGTCAGCCCGGCCCGGGACGGCCAGTCCCGGTTGGTGACGGTCGACAGCCACATGCCGCGCAGCTCATCGGAGCCGGCGCGGCGCCGGGCCTCGGCCTTCTCGTCCTCGTCCGTGTCGCCGCCGGTCGTCGCGCCCCAGGCCACCGCGCCGCCCGCTGCGGTGAGCCCGGCCAGCATCGCTCCCGCGAACGCCCTGCGTGTCACTCGCCCCATGGGTTCCCCCCCATACGCACCGGATCGGCCAGCTCACGTATCGCTTCCGGGCAGACAGCATGCCCCACCCGCACGATCGATCATCGGGACCCCGAGAGTAACGTTCACGAATGGAGCAGGCGCCCCGGCCCCTGCGACCCCCATGAAACAGCGAAAGGGACGACGTGACGGACACCTTCGGAGACATCTCACGTGTCGGAGTGGTGGGCTGCGGCCAGATGGGAGCGGGCATCGCCGAGGTGTGCGCCCGTGCCGGGCTCGATGTGATGGTCGCCGAGACCACCGGCGAGGCCCTCGAGATCGGCCGGACCCGGCTCTACAACTCGCTCTCCAAGGCCGCCGAGCGCGGCAAGATCTCCGAGGAGGAGCTGGCCGCCACGCAGGCGCGGCTCACCTTCACCACCGATCTGGGCGAGTTCGCCGACCGCGACCTGGTGATCGAGGCCGTCGTCGAGAACGAGATGGTGAAGACCGAGATCTTCCAGGTACTCGACCAGGTGGTGACCCGCCAGGACGCGATCCTCGCCTCCAACACCTCCTCCATCCCGCTGGTGAAGCTCGCCGTCGCCACCTCGCGTCCCGACCAGGTCATCGGCATCCACTTCTTCAACCCGGCCCCCGTGCAGAAGCTGGTCGAGCTGATCCCGGCGCTCACCACCTCCGAGGGCACGATCAGCCGGGCGCAGGCGCTGGTCGAGAAGATCTTGGGGAAGCACTCGATCCGGGCCCAGGACCGCTCGGGTTTCGTGGTCAACGCCCTGCTGATCCCGTATCTGCTGTCCGCCATAAGGATGTTCGAGTCGGGCATCGCGAGCCGCGAGGACATCGACAACGGCATGGAGATGGGCTGCGCCCACCCGATGGGCCCGCTGAAGCTGACCGATTTGATCGGCCTGGACACGGTCGCGTCGGTCGCGTACTCGATGTACGAGGAGTACAAGGAGCCGCTGTATGCCTCTCCCCCGCTGCTCCAGCGCATGGTCGACGCGGGCCGGCTGGGCCGGAAGTCGGGCTCCGGCTTCTACACCTACGCCTAGCGGCGTCCTCGTACCGACTACGGTCCGTACGTCTCAGGCCGACGGGCCCGGCTCTCTTGCGAGCGCCGGGCCCGCGCCATTCACACACCGTGTGCGCACCGGGCCCGCATATGCCCCTCGCACACGCTCCCCAGGTACCCACCAGGGCGGGTTGACTTTCCGTGCGCATGTAAGGGATGTGACGACTACGGAAAGGAGCGGACTAGTGACCGCCGACCCGGAGCATCCCGTGGTCCATGGAGAACTCGCAGAGTTACGCCGTCGCCTCGATGTGGCGCATGCCCGCGTCGAGGGAGGGCAGGCTCTGCTCAGTCATCGCGCCGAACAGACCGCCAAGGATCTCGACGACCTCAGCGCACGCGTCGTCGCACTGGAACACACCCGCTGGCCACTGCGCGCAGTCGCGGTCGTCACGGCCGTGGGCGCACTCGCCGTGGCGGTCTGGCAGGCTCTGGGCCGCTAGGCCCCAGGACGCGGTGGGGGGGATCAGGGCAAAGCGTCCTGCCCGAGCCTGAGATGGTGCAGGAGGAGCAGCGCGGCTGCCATATTGGCGGCCGGGACCTCTCCGCGGGCGACCATGTCGGGGACGAGCTTGAGTGGAACCCATTCCCGACGGTCCGACTCGAAGTCGTCCACGGGGTGTCCGATGTACGCGCCTTCGTCGGCCCAGTAGATGTGGTGCCGGGCGTCGGTGAGCCCATTGGAGGGCTCGACGCTCATCAGATGGCGCAGGGGTCCCGGCCGCCACCCGGTCTCTTCCTCCAATTCGCGGGCCGCCGCGACGGCGATGTCCTCGCCGTCCTCGACGACGCCCGCCGCGAGCTCCCACCCCCAGCTGTCGGTGATGAAGCGGTGCCGCCACAGCAGCAGCACCTCGTTGGCCTCGTTCACCACCGTGGCCACGGCGACGGGCCGCAGCCGTATCAAGAAGTGATCGAGGTGCCGACCGTCCGGCAGCTCCACATCCGCGAGATTGACGCTGAACCAGCGGTTTGCGTACACAGTTCGTTCGTCCTGTTTCGTCCACTGCACGGTTCTGCCACCTTTCGCCGAGTAGATGGCAATATCGCAGCAGGAGCGTCTTCACAGCAGACTCATGGTGGTCCGCCGGCGGTCCGCTCGCGGCGGTAGGCGCAGTGCCCGGGGCTCTCCCTACAGCGGTACGCGCAGTGCCCCGTCGATGAGTTCGGCGGCCTCGGACGTTCCCGCGCAGTCACTGGCGACCAGGTGCTCGCGTACCGCCCGCAGTCTGTCGCGCAGCCGCTGGGACTCCATTCCCCGCGCCTGCTCGGCCATTTCGACCGCGGTGACCACCGCCTTGTCCGCATTGCCCTGGCGCAGCTCGATCTGACTGAGCATGGCGAGCCGGTGCACCCGCCCCCGGTCGTGCGCCGGAGTGTCCACGGCAGCCGCGGCGTGCTCCTGAGCGGCGGTCAGATCACCGAGGCTGAGCAGCGCCTCCGCCACCTGTACGTTGACCAGGCCCGGCTGGACATAGCCGGTCTCGTCCGGCTCGTAACCGCGCCGGATGCGTTCGGCGGCCGACTCCGCACGCCGGATGCAGGACAGGGCGCTGCTTCCGTCACCGAGGTGCGCGTACGCCTTGGCCTGCATCGCGTAGAGGTCGGAGGCGAGCGCCGGTGTGATGTGCCGCCCCGCGGCGCGCAGTGCGGCCTCGGCGAAGGCGACGGCCTGCCGGTACTCCCGCATGAACAACGACTGGTTGACCAGCAGGGCGATGACATACGCGCCAAGTCCCCGGTCGCCGCTGGCCTTTGCGAGCCGGAGCGCCTGGTGGAAGTACCGCTGGGCGAGGCCGTGCGCATCGGAGTCGTACGCGCAGATGCCCGCGATCGCCACCAACCCCCCTGTCGCGCGGTGGAGTTGGCGGCCGGTGGCGTCGGTGTAGCTGCCTCTGAGGAGCGGGGCGGTCTCGGAGTTGAGGAACCCGACGATACGGCTGCGGGTCGCGACGCCGCCGGCCTTGCGGTACATCTGCTCGTAGTGGGCGCGGGCGGCGCGCAGCATCTCGATGTCGGCCATGCTCACGCGCTGCCGGCCGCCGCGCGAGACGTCCGTGTCCTCGGGAGGGTTCTCCCATTCCCATACGGGCATCACGGCGGGCGTTCCGGTGACGGCGGGGGCGCCGAGGATGTGCGGGCGCTGCTGTTCGTCGGAACGCCACAGGGCGGTGGCCCGCTCGACGAATCCAGAGAGGGTCGTGCCGTGCGGAGAGGCCGACTCGCCGGGTACGCCGAGGCCTATGTCGTCGAGTGTGACGGGGCGCTGCAAGCGCGTGGCGAGCACCTCGCAGATCAGGTCGGGCACCTGGCCGCGCGGGCGCTGGCCCTTCAACCACCGGGCCACGGCGGTGTGTTCGTAACGCAATGCCAGGCCACGGCTGCGCCCCGCCTGGTTCACATGCGCGGCGAGTCCCGCGTGGGATATCCCGGCCTCGTCGAGAATCGCGTCGAGCAGAGTGTTGGGCTGCATGGATGCCCTCCGGGTGGCTCGGTGCGGACAGAGTAGTGCGAACGCCTTCACACGGGGTGTGAACGGAGTGCTCGAATCCGCGCTGTACGCGCGCTGTTGCGGAGAGTTTTCGGCCGGTTGACTGAAATGCCTCGTAAAGAGGCCCGCCGGGCCGCCGGCTCCCCCTCGTACAGTGCGGTGGCCCGTCTTCGCGCCGTCCGCCCAGCTGCCTGCCCGACACTCCGTGGCTTGGGCGGACGGTGTCGTTCCACGGGTTCGCTCCGCTGGGTCGGCCAGGTCGACTGAGCAGCGGGGGCTACAAGTTGTTTGTCGGCTGCGGGTACATCGCGGCTTGGCGCGCCCCGGCGGCGGAGCCGCCTGTGTCACAGCCCCCCGTCCCTAAGGGAGCGAGTAATGCGGGGCGGTCGTTGCGTATGACCAGTATCGCGATGTCGTCCGATGCGCTTCCGGCTGTGTGGCGTTGGAGGTTGGCGAAGACGTCATGTAGTACGTTCCTCGGCTCCACAGGCCTTGTCTCAGCGGCCTCGGCCAGCGCGACCGGCAGTGGGAAGAAGCGGCCCGTGCCGTCCCGTGCGTCCTCTGCGCCGTCCGTGTAGAGGAACAGGGCCTCGCCAGGGAGGAGTCGGCCGCAGTCCGTGGACGGGAGTTCGGCGGGGAGCGGGAACAGGCCCAGAGGGGGCAGGGGTTCGGCTTGCGCGAACGGTTCCGCTCGGCCTGGGCTGAGCAGATACGGCCAGGGGTGGCCGCAGTTGAGGGCGCGCACCTCGCCACTGTCGCGGATTTCCAGCAGCAGTACGGTGACGAAGTCCTCGGCTACCGGGCTCTGTGGATCCGTGCCGGAGGCCGCCGGGTGTTCGTGGCGGGAGCGTTCCCGAAGGTGCCGGTCCAGAGCGCGCTCCAGACGGCGCAGTACATCAGCGAACTCGGCCTCGTCGTGGGCCGCGTCGCGGAAGCTGCCCAGCAGTGCCGCGACCGTTCCGACCGCGGCCAGGCCATGGCCCCGTACGTCTCCCATGACCGCCCGCACCCCGTGTTCCGTGGCCATCACCTCGTACAGATCGCCGCCCACGGCCGCGCCCCGGCTCGCGGACAACTGGCCGGCGGCCAGGGCGAGTCCGTCAAGGCGCGGCGGCAGCGGGCGGAGCACCACAGCCTGGGCGGCGTCGGCGACAGCGCGGGCGCTTTCGAGTTCGCGCTGCAGCCGGGCGCGGCGCCCGGCCGTGAGATGGCTGGCGATGACGACGGCGAGGATGGCGGCGAACGTGCCGCACCGGGTGCCGATGCTCTCGTCCCGGCCCGCCGAGCCGATCGGGACGAGCGCGAAGACCGCGCACAGGCCGCCCAGCAGGACGCACGAGCGGCGGCCCGTGCCTGCGCAGGCGATGGCGGGGGCGGCGGCCAGCAGCTGGATGAGCTGGGCCTCGGTCGGGAAGAGGATCTCCCACAGGACGACGGTGAGGACCCAGAGGCCTGGCAGGACGAGCACGAGCGCCCGCCACGCGCGGGAGGCACCCGCGCGCGTGCCGCCGCCCCGGGCGATGGTTCGGATCATGCCGACGGACCCCCAGGGTGCGATACGGCGGTCGCGAAGCCTTCCCTGGTCATGGGCGGCTGATCGACCGGATCGATTCTGTCGGCGTGCATACCCGAATGACCCGTTGGCACCGAATTCTCACCCGAATGGGTGAGGGGCACCTCCGTGGCTCCGGAGGTGCCCCTCATCGCAGGTCAGCAGGCTTGTGCCGGGGTCACGCCCCGCGCAGCACCGCCCCCGTGCGCTCGCCCGCCAGCGAGATCGCCGCGTCGCGGGCGGCCGACGCCTCCTCGACGGTGAGCGTGCGGTCGTCGGCGCGGAAGCGCAGCGCGTACGCCAGGGACTTCCGCTCCTCGCCGAGCTGCTCGCTCTCGTAGACGTCGAACAGCCGGATGGACTCGAGGAGTTCACCGGCGCCCTCGCGCAGCGCGGCCTCCACGTCGGCCGTCGGGACGTCCCGCGAGACGACGAGCGCGACGTCCTGCGTGGCGACCGGGAAGGCGGAGATGCGCGGCGCCTGAAGGACGCCGGTGCCCGCCTGCTCCAGGAGGTCGAGCTCGACCTCCATGGCGCAGCTGCGCTCCGGAAGGTGCAGCGCCTTGATGACCCGCGGGTGCAGCTCACCGGCGTGACCGACGAGCGTCTCCTCGCCGTTCACCGTGACGTACAGCGCGGCACATCGGCCCGGGTGCCAGGGAGCGTGCTGGTCACCGCGCACGGTCAGCTCGACACCGGCTTCGCGGGCGACGGTACGAGCCGCCTCGACGGCGTCCGCCCAGTCCGCCGGACGGCCCTTGCCCCACCAGCCCGCCTGCTCGCGGGCGCCCGCGAGGACGACGGCGACGCGGCGAGGCTGGCGCGGCAGCGCGGAGTCGATCCCGGCGATCTCCTCGTCGGTGGGACGACGCTCTACGGGCAGGCGCCCGGCCGTGTGCTCCTGACCGGTCGGCCGGAAGACCAGGCCGGTCTCGAAGAGCGCCAGGTCGTGCGAGCCGCGGCCGTCGTTGCGCCGAAGCGCGCCGAGCAGCCCCGGCAGCAGGGTGGTGCGCATCGCCGGCTCTTCGTCGGAGAGCGGGTTGACCAGCGTGACCAAGGTGCGCCGCGGGTCGTCGGCTTCCAAGCCGAGCTGGTCGAGCACCTCGGTCCCGATGAACGGGTAGTTCAGCGCCTCGACGTATCCCGCACCGGCCAGCGCGCGGCCGACCCGGCGGTGCAGCCGCTGCCGGTCGGTCAGGCCCAGGCCCGCGGGGGGCTTGGGCAGGGTCGAGGGCAGGTTTTCGTAGCCCTCGAGCCGGATGACCTCTTCGGCCAGGTCGTTCGGGTCGGTCAGGTCGGGCCGCCAGGAGGGCACGGTGACGGTCAGCCGGTCCTTCCCGCCCGTCGCCCGACCACCACCCCCCAACGACGCGTTCCACGCGGCAGAATCTCCAACGACGTCGCAGCCGACCTGCTGGAGACGACGTACGACGGTCTCGCGGCCGTATGCGACACCCGCGACCTTGTCCGGGTGGTCGGCCGGGATGGTGATGGTGCGCGGCGCCGAGGGCGCGATGACCTCGGTGACGCCGGCCTCGGCGGTGCCACCCGCGAGGAGCATGAGCAGGTCGACGGTCCGCTGGGCCGCCGCGGACGCGGCCAGCGGGTCGATGCCGCGCTCGAAGCGCTTGGACGCCTCGGAGGCCAGCTTGTGACGGCGGGCCGTGCGCGCGATGGAAACCGGGTCGAAGTGAGCGGCCTCGATGACGACTTCGGTGGTGACACCGGCCTCGTCGTCGTGATCCGCGATCTCCGTGTTGGCACCGCCCATGACGCCCGCGAGGCCGATCGGCCCGCGGTCATCGGTGATCAGCAGATCCTCGGCGTCCAGCGTGCGCACGACGCCGTCGAGGGTGGTGAGCTTCTCGCCCGGCTCGGCCCGGCGCACACCGATCGGGCCCTGGACGCGGGTGCGGTCGTACGCGTGCAGGGGCTGGCCCAGCTCCAGCATCACGTAGTTGGTGATGTCGACGGCGAGGGAGACCGGGCGCATCCCGGCCTTCTGCAGACGGCGCCGCAGCCAGATCGGGGAGCGCGCCTCCGGGTCGAGGCCGGTGACCGTACGCGCGGTGAAGCGGTCGCAGCCGAGCGGGTCGGACACCTCGACCGGGTAGCCGAATTCGTTCGGCGCCGGTACGTCGAGCAGGGCCGGGTCGCGCAGCGGCACCCCGTACGCGATGGCGGCCTCGCGGGCGACACCGCGCAGCGAGAGGCAGTAGCCGCGGTCGGGGGTGACCGCGATGTCCAGGACCTCGTCGACGAGTTCGAGCAGCTCGATCGCGTCGGCGCCGACCTCGTGCTGCGGCGGCAGCACGATGATGCCCTTGCTGCCGTCGTCGCCCATGCCCAGCTCGTCGCTGGAGCAGATCATGCCGTGCGATGTCCTGCCGTACGTCTTGCGCGCGGAGATCTCGAAGCCGCCGGGCAGCACGGCGCCCGGGAGGACCACGACGACCTTGTCGCCGACGGCGAAGTTGCGGGCACCGCAGACGATCTCCTGGGGCTCACCCGTACCGTTGGCCTGGCCGACGTCGACGGTGCAGAAGCGGATCGGCTTCTTGAACTCCGTCAGCTCCTCGATGGTCAGCACCTTGCCGACGACGAGCGGCCCCTTGAGGCCGTCGCCGAGCTGCTCGACGGTCTCGACCTCGAGACCGGCCGAAATGAGCTTGGCCTGGACGTCGCGCCCGGTCTGAGTTGCCGGCAGGTCGACGTACTCCCGCAGCCAAGAAAGCGGGACCCGCATCAGATCTCCATCCCGAACGGCCGGGTGAACCGGACGTCACCCTCGACCATGTCTCGCATGTCTTCGACGTTGTGGCGGAACATCAGCATCCGCTCGATCCCGAACCCGAAGGCGAATCCGCTGTACTTCTCCGGGTCCACGCCGCAGGCGGTCAGCACCCGCGGGTTGACCATTCCGCAGCCGCCGAGCTCGATCCAGCCCTCGCTGGAGCAGGTGCGGCAGGGGCGGTCGGGGTTGCCGACGGACTCGCCCTTGCAGACGTAGCAGAGCATGTCCATCTCGGCGGACGGCTCGGTGAACGGGAAGTAGTTCGGGCGCAGCCGCGTCTTCATGTCGGCGCCGAAGAGCGACTGGACCATGTGGTCGAGGGTGCCCTTGAGGTCGGCCATGGTCAGGCCCTCGTCGACGGCCAGCAGCTCGATCTGGTGGAAGACAGGGGTGTGCGTGGCGTCCAGCTCGTCCGTGCGGAACACCCGGCCGGGGCAGACGACGTAGACCGGCGGCTCGCGGTCCAGCATGGCGCGGGCCTGCACGGGCGAGGTGTGGGTCCGGAGTACGACTCCGGACTCGCCGTCGCTGTCAGCACCCTTGGGGCCCTGGACGAAGAAGGTGTCCTGCATCTGCCGGGCCGGGTGGTCCGGGCCGAAGTTCAAGGCGTCGAAGTTGAACCACTCGGCCTCGACCTCGGGGCCCTCCGCGATCTCGTATCCCATGGACACGAAGACGTCCGCGACCCGCTCCATCATCGTGGTCAGCGGGTGCCGGGCTCCGGCCGGGACGCGGTCGTACGGCAGCGTGACGTCCACGGCCTCCTCGACCAGCACTCGTGCGTCGCGCTCCGCCTCCAGCTCGGCCTGGCGAGCGGCGAGCCCCTTGTTCACCGCGCCACGGGCCTGGCCGACACGCTTGCCGGCGTCGGCCTTGGCGTGCGGGGGCAGGGCGCCGATCTCGCGGTTGGCGAGCGCCAGCGGCGAGGCGGGGCCGGTGTGGGCGACCTTGGCCTCGTGGAGCGCGTCGAGCGAGTCCGCGGCGGCGAAGGCGGCGAGCGCCTCGTCCCGCATGCGCTCGATCTGTTCCGGTTTCAGTGCCTCGACCTCTACAGGGTCGTACGACTTGTTCGGTGCCGACATCTCTTCCCGTGCTTCCGGTTGGCTGGCTGAAGGTCCCCGCTACGACTCGGAGGCGAATCGTCCACGGATCAGGACGCAAGGTGCCAAAGGCCGAGTCTAACGGGGCTGAGGTGTGCGAATGCGCCCGTGGGGCCTCGTCGGCGTTACTGCAGATACGCCGGGGTGCCCACGGGCAACGTAAATCGGAACTGCGCGCCGCCGCCGGGGGCGCGGCCGACCGTGATGGTGCCGCCGTGGGCTTCGACGATGCCCTTGACGATGTACAGCCCGAGGCCGGTGCCGCCGCGCTTGCTGCCCCGCCAGAAGCGGGTGAAGACGCGGTTCATGGACTCCTCCGGGATGCCGGGGCCCTCGTCGCTCACCGTGACCGACGTACCGGCGCATTCCCGTTCGCGGGGCGACGGCGCGGGCTCTACGTCGATGGTGACGGTTCCCTCGCCGTGCCGCACGGCATTTTCCAGCAGGTTGCTGAGCACCTGGTCGACCTTGTCGGGGTCGGCCCACAGGTCGGGCAGCGGCTGGCCGATGCGGAGCAGGAAGCGGTCGGCGGACTGGCCGGAGGCGACGTACGCCTGGATGTGCCGGCCGACGGCGACGCCCAGGTCGACGGGCTGGCGGCGCAGTTCGAGGCGCCCGGAGTCGATGCGGGAGATGTCGAGCAGCTCGGCGATCAGACGCGTGACGCGGTTCGCGTCGGCGTCGACGGTCTCCAGCATGAGCTTCTTCTGGTCGTCGGTGAACCGTTCCCACTTGGCGAGCAGCGTCGCCGTGAAGCCCTTCACGGAGGTGAGCGGCGAGCGGAGTTCATGGGCGACCGTGGCGATCAGCTCGGCGTGACTGCGCTCGGTGCGGCGGCGGGCCTCGGTATCGCGCAGCGAGACGACGACGCGGCGGACGGGGCCGGTGGGTGCGGTGCGTACGTAGCGCGCGGAGACCAGGACCTCGCGGCCTCCGGGAAGGAGCAGGTTGCGCTCGGGCTGCCCGACACGGATCGCGAGACCGCCGTACGGGTCGGTCAGCTGCCACCAGCGGCGGCCTTCCAGGTCTTCTAACGGGAGCGCCCACTCCAGCTGCCGGCCGAGCGCGTCGGCGGCGGGAACGGCGGTGATCCGGGCCGCGGCGGCGTTGAAGCAGATCACGCGGCCGTACTCGTCGGCGATCACCAGTCCGTCGGGCAGGTCGTCGGGGTCGATGCCGAGGTCGGTGAGATCACCGCGCAGGGCCGCGGCTGCGCTGTGCACGTCCCGTGCTCCCAGTGCCCTTTTCGCACCGCTCGTTCCGACACTCATCCCCGCACCTCTCGGACCTGGCGAGTGGGCCCCCGAGTCCGTCACCCTACTAGCTGTCAGTGACGGAACGGACCCCCTCAGGCCCGTGCACCGCGGGTGCGCTGCGCACGGGCGGACGCGTAGAGACATACGGCAGCAGCGGTCGCGAGGTTCAGGCTCTCGGCCTTTCCGTGAATGGGTACGCGCACCACGGCGTCCGCCAGCGCACGCGTCTCCTCCGGCAGTCCCCACGCCTCGTTCCCGAACACCCAGGCGGTGGGCCCGCCCATGGTGCCCCGGTCGAGTTCGTCGTCCAGGTCGTGCTCACCGGCCCCATCGGCGGCCAGTACGCGTACGCCGGCGCCCTTGAGCCCCGCGACGGCGTCCGCCACGGACACCCCCACGGCGACCGGCAGATGGAACAGCGAACCGACCGACGCCCGCACCGCCTTGGGGTTGTAGACGTCCACGGACGCGTCGGTGAGGACGACTGCGTCCGCTCCCGCGGCGTCCGCGCACCGCAGCACGGTTCCTGCGTTCCCGGGGTCCCGCACATGCGCCAGTACGGCGACCAGCCTGGGCCCGGCCTCGACGATCTCCTCGAACGGCGTGTCCAGGAACCGGCAGATCCCGACAAGACCCTGCGGGGTGACGGTCGTCGAGATGCCGGCGATCACGTCCTCGGCGGCGAGGTGCACGCGCGCGCCCGCCGCCCGGGCCTCGCCCACGATGTCGGCGTACCGCTCCGCGGCGTCGAGCGTCACGAACAGCTCGACGAGCGTGGGCCCGTCCTCGCCCCGATGCCCGGCCGCCTCCCGCACGGCCTGCGGCCCCTCGGCAAGGAACAGCCGTTCCTTGACCCGGAAGTTCCGCTTGGCCAGCCGCCGAGCGGCGGTGACGCGGGACGAGCGCGGGGAGATCAACTCGGGGGCGGGTGGCATGGGTTCACCTTCGGTGGGACGGCGGAGGGGGGTACGTGCGGTTTCTCGCCCCCGCCGCCCCTACCCGTCCCATCGCAGGGGCTTCGCCCCTTGACCCCACCAGGCGCTCCGCCCCTGGACCCCGCTGAGGGCTGCGCCCCCAGACCCCCATCGGCCTGAACGGCCTCGTCCTCAAACGCCGGACGGGCTGATGGATGCGGGCCTGCGCTGACAAAGTTCGGCCACGAAAAATCAGCCCCTCCGGCGATTGAGGAGCGGGGGCCCGGGGGCTGGGCCCCGAAACGGGGTCCGGGGCGGAGCCCCGAGCGGAGTCCAGGCGCAGCGCCCCTGATGGGGTCCTGGGGCGGAGCCCCGAAGCAGGGTCCAAGGGCGGAGCCCCTGGTGGGGGCCCGGGGCCTGGCCCCGGGATGGGTCGAGTAGGGGCGGCGGGGGCGAAAAAACCCGCCCACCCCGGACGCACCCGGACCCGCAGGCAGCGCACAGCCTGCGGGTCCGGGTCACGTCAGGGACGCGGCTGAAGCCGGCGCCGGCGTCACGCCGCCTTCGGCGCGTTCACGTCCGACGGCAGCGCCTTCTGCGCTACCTCGACGAGCGCGGCGAACGCGTTGGCGTCGTTGACGGCGAGCTCCGCGAGGATCTTGCGGTCGACCTCGACGTTCGCGGCCTTCAGGCCCTGGATGAAGCGGTTGTAGGTGATGCCGTTGGCGCGGGCAGCAGCATTGATGCGCTGGATCCACAGCTGCCGGAAGTCACCCTTGCGCTTCTTGCGGTCGTTGTAGTTGTAGACCAGCGAGTGGGTGACCTGCTCCTTGGCCTTGCGGTACAGGCGCGAACGCTGACCGCGGTAGCCGGAGGCCTGCTCGAGGATCGCCCGGCGCTTCTTGTGGGCGTTGACTGCCCGCTTGACGCGTGCCACTTGATTAACTCCTTGTAGCGGGGCCGTGGTTGGACTCACACGACCCGAAATCGATTGGGTCCCGGTCAGAGATCAGGTACGCGATGCGTTCCCGACGTCACTTGCCGAGAAGCTTCTTGATCTTCTTGGCGTCGCCCGGGGCCATCTCGGCGTTACCGGTGAGGCGACGCGTCAGACGGGACGACTTGTGCTCGAGCAGGTGGCGCTTGCCGGCGCGCTCACGGAGCACCTTGCCGGAGCCGGTGACCTTGAAGCGCTTGCGGGCACCGCTGTGCGACTTGTTCTTCGGCATAGCGCCGTTCTCTCCTCGTCAGTGGCGTTCCGATGCCCGGTCGTGAAACCGGGCACGGCGGAACGTCAGATGTATTGGCTGGCATCCCCGGACTCTCGTCCAGGAACCTGGACCCCAGGACCTGCGCCCTGGAATCAGGCGTCGGCGGAAGCCTCGGCCGGAGCTTCCTCGGCGACGTTCTGCGACTTGCCAGGATTGGCCTTCGCTTCCGCCTTCCGGGCTTCCTGCGCCTGGCGGGCCTCGGCCATCGCCTCGGTCTTCTTCTTGTGCGGACCGAGAACCATGATCATGTTCCGGCCGTCCTGCTTCGGGTTCGACTCCACGAAACCGAGGTCCTGGACGTCCTCCGCGAGACGCTGCAGCAGTCGGTAGCCAAGCTCCGGCCGGGACTGCTCGCGACCACGGAACATGATCGTGATCTTGACCTTGTCGCCCTGCTTGAGGAACCGGACGACGTGACCCTTCTTGGTGTCATAGTCGTGCGGGTCGATCTTCGGCCGGAGCTTCATTTCCTTGATGACCGTGTGCGCCTGGTTCTTGCGCGCCTCACGGGCCTTCATGGCCGACTCGTACTTGAACTTCCCGTAGTCCATGAGCTTGCAGACCGGCGGACGTGCGTTCGCAGCCACCTCGACCAGGTCGAGGTCGTACTCCTGCGCAAGCTCCAGGGCCTTGGCAAGCGGAACAATCCCGACCTGCTCGCCGCTGGGACCGACAAGTCGCACCTCGGGAACGCGAATCCGGTCGTTGATGCGGGGCTCGGCGCTGATGGATCCTCCTCGGTTAGCACCACACGGCTGTCTGGCAGACAGCTCGCGTACGTCTCTTCAACTGGGACCAACCACCGGGAGCCACGAAAAATGCCCCGGACGGGACGCAGGCGGGGCTCCAATGACTACCGGAGCACCGCCGCGGTGGCCCGCGGGGCGCATATCCTGCGGCTCCATCGTCCGTACGGAACGATGGTGGCCGCCTGACCGGGTGACCCGCCGTCCCGAAGGACAGCCAGGTGGGAGATCGGAGCCTCCACTTGCGGGTCGAACACGCTGACATGTGTCTGGGCGCATCCGACCGGTCGTTACACAAGGTTAGCAGCTCCTGGAGGCGTGCGCTAACCAGGTGTCCGGTGCCTCCTGCTGTCAAGTGGGCGCGCACCTGGCCCTATCGTGTGGGGCATGAGTGACACCCCTCCTGAGACCCCCGACTTCGACGCCATGACCCGCGACATCGCCGAGGTCCCGGCGGTCGAGGTGATCGTGACGGTCGCCGTCAACCTGATGAGCGCCGCCGCCGTGAAGCTCGGTCTGACCGAGGAGGGCGAGAAGCACAAGGACCTGGACGAGGCGCGCAAGCTGGTGCACGCGCTGGCCGGGCTGCTGGACGCGAGCGCGACCGAGATCAGCTCCTTCCACGCGGCACCGCTGCGCGACGGCCTGAAGTCGCTCCAGCTGGCGTTCCGCGAGGCGTCGTCCGTCCCGGACGAGCCGGGCCAGGGGCCGGGCGAGAAGTACACGGGTCCGGTCTTCGGCTGAGGCCGCCTCCGGAGACGTACCGAAGACGGTACGAGAGACGTACGAGACTTCAGGTCCGTACGTAAAGGGGCTCGCCCGGTGGTGTCGCCTCGGTCGGCAGGAGTGCCAGGTCGAGGCCGCGTACCAGGCGGGCCCTCAGTGTGTCGTCGGCGGCCAGGCGGCGGGCGACGGAGCGGGCGGTCTCGGCAGGGGTGGCGGAGGGGTCCAGTACGAGGGCGAGGGTGCCGTCGGCCTGGCCCGGGCCGAGGTGGGCGCGGAGTACGGCGGGCTCGGCGGCGACGGCGGCGCGTACGGCGTCGGTCACGGCGGGGTCGGCGAGCGGGTCCGTGCTGGTGCGGCCCTCGGCGAGGGCGAGCAGGGCGGGGCCGGCGAGTTCGTACGGCACGGGTCCTGCGAGGTCGAGCACGATCGTGTCGGCCTTCTCATGGGCGGCGGCCTGCAGGGCCTGGTGCAGGGGTACGGCGACGGGGCGGGCCGCCGGGTCCCAGCGGGCGAGAGACTCGGTGGACGTGAAGGCGGGCAGGGCGGTCCGGGTGCCGGCCTTGAGCGTGGGGACGGCCATGTCGCTGGTCTTCTCGTGGCGCAGTCCGCCCTCCCGTCTCCCACCACCGCCCTTCTTGGGAGCTTCGCGCCCCTCCTGATTGTCCTCCTCCGTCTCCCCGAGGACGGCCACGACGGGTACGAGGAGCCGAGCGCCCTTGAGCGCCTCAAGGACCGGTGCGTGTGCGGACCGGTCCTCGGCCCAGGCCGCGAGCGCGGCGCTCAGCCGGGGGTCGGCGGAGCCGTCGTCGTCGGAGAAGCCGGAGTCGGGAATGTTCTTGTTCGCCACAGTCACCGACTCTATGCGGGTCTCGCTCGCATGCTTCCCGCGGCCCCGGAAACATGGCGTTCACGTGATTGAGGGTTTTCTCAGCGAACGCTTACACGCTTCTGACGTGCGGCTAACCGTAGGCACAGCGCGGGGCCCCAGCATCGCGGGATGGACCCGCAGAAAGCTCGTCGGCCCGGCGCCCGCCCGTCCTGGTGCGGGCCTCTCCTCCACACCGCGGTGGCCTCCGTCGTGCTCGTCGGCGTCACGGCTTCCGGGACCACGCACGTGAAGGCGCAGGCGCGCGGCGGCACCGGTCTCGTATCGTCCTCGGCGGCGCCCAGCGCGGGCGCGCAGGCAGCGGACGTATCTCAGAGCCCGGAGGCGACAGTGGAATCCGTGGCGGCGACCGCGAGCCCGACTCCTACGGTTCCCGCGGTGGACCGGGACGCGCTGCTCGCCAAGGCGATGGAGTCCGTGGTCGTGGAGAACGGCGCACGGGTGTCGGTGGCGGTGCTGGATCCGGAGTCCGGGCACAGCGCGGTGTACGGGGACGGGTCGTTCGACACCGCGAGCATCGTCAAGGTCGACATCCTGGCGGCGCTGTTGCTCCAGGCACAGGATGAAGGGCGGGAGTTGACGGCGTCGGAGAAGTCGTACGCCACCGTGATGATCAAGAACAGCGACAATGTGTCGGCGAGCGAGCTGTGGAACGCGATCGGACGGGCGGAGGGTCTGGCGGCGGCGAACGAGCGGTTCGGGCTCAGCGGTACCGAGGGCGGGAACGGGGCGCTGTGGGGGCTGACGCAGACGACTGCGGCCGATCAACTCACCCTGCTTGGGCAGGTTTTCGGGGACGAGTCGGAGTTGAGCGAGGCGTCGCGGGCGTATCTGCGGGGGCTCATGGGGGACATCGCGGTGGGCCAGGACTGGGGAGTGTCGGCCGTCGGATCCGAACAAGCCGAAGACGCGACTGACGGGACCGCCGGGTCCCAATTCGCCCTGAAAAACGGGTGGTTGCCGCGCAGTCGGACCGGGCTGTGGGTCATCAACAGCATCGGGCGGGTGACGGTGGACGGGCACGCGCATCTCGTCGCGGCGCTGTCGCAGGGCAACTCCACGAAGGCGAAGGGGATTTCGCTGGTGGAGGCTGCGGCGAGGGCAGCGGTGTCGTCGCTGCGGGATGCGGACGTCTAGTAGTCGGGGTCGCCGGCGGGCGTTTGGCGTGGTTCGCGGCGACCTCGCCAGAGCACGACCGCTCCGATCAGGAGTACGCCGCCGAGGCCGCCCGCGATGGGCCCCGCCCAGCCGTTCGAGGAGTCGTCGTCCGCGGTGTCCGGGCCCGAGCCGAAGTACTTCTCGCCGTACGCGGCCGAACGCAGCCCTTCCGGCTTGAGCTTGCCGCCCTGCTTGATGGCGGCCGCGGGGTCGACGAAGCCGAAGCCGCGGGAGTCGTCCCGGCCGCCGCTCGGGGCGTTGCGGGCCGTGTCCTCCAGGAGCTCCTTGATCTGGGCCGGGGCCAGGTTCGGGTGGGCGGCGCGGACGAGGGCGACGGCGCCGGAGACGAAGGCCGAGGCGGCGCTGGTGCCCCAGCCCTCGTAGTACTTGCGGTCCGGGTCGGCGATGACGACGTCGACGCCGGGTGCGCTGACGGTGGCGTACCAGCGGCGGGTGGAGAACGAGGCGCGGGTGCCGTAGCGGTCGACGGCGGTCACGGCGATGACGCCCGGGTAGGCCGCGGGGTACGAGATGTGGTCGCCCTTCTCGCCACCGTTGCCGGCCGAGGCGACGACGACGGCGCCCTTCTTCAGGGCGTACTGCACGGCGGCGTCCTCGGTGGCCTCGGGGTGGGCTGACTTGGAGTCGTCGCCCAGGGAGAGGTTGATGACGTCGGCGCCGTGGTCGGCGGCCCATCGGATGCCTTCGGCGAGGGCGTTGCCGCGGGTGTTGCGGGCCTTGCCGCGGGCCGAGTCGCCGTCTTCGAGGATGACGCGGACCGGGAGGATCTTGGCCTCGGGGGCGATGCCCATGACTCCGTCGGCGTTGCCGGGGCCGTGTCCGTGGCCGGCGATGATGCCCGCCATCGCGGTGCCGTGGCGTGCCCAGGCGCGGTCGCCCCGGTCGGCGCCGAAGCCGACCATGTCCTTGCCGGTGAGGACGTTGCCGGCGAGGTCCGGGTGCTGGGCGTCGACGCCCGTGTCGAGGACGGCGACGGTGATGCCCTCGCCCTTGGTCGTCTGCCAGGCCTCCTTGGCGCGCATCGCTTCCAGGGGCCACTGCTGGACGCGTATCCCGTCGGCGTGGGCGATGGTGGGCGGGACGAGGGCGAGCGAGGCGGCCAGGAGAGTGGCGAGGACTCCGGTCCTGCGGGCACCTCCCGTGCGTATGGCCTTGCGGGTCATGACGGCTGCTCCGTGGCCGAGTTGACGGTTTTGCGGAGACCGCGCTCGATGCGGTCGGCGAGGCCTTGTGCGTCGTGGCCGAGGCCCGCCTGGGCGGACGGTGTGGTGGCGTCGGTCTTCATGGCGTCCTCGGAGGACTGCGGCTCGGTGACGGCGCGGCCGTCGGCGAAGCCGGAGACGGCGTAGACGACCACGGGGGCGTCGGTCAGCACCGACACCGTCCAGGACGCGCGCTGGTCGTCACCGAAACCGGCTGCGACGGTGCCCTTCGCGGCGTACGTGCGTGGCATCAGGTCACGCCGCCCATCGAGCCCCTCGTCCTCGAACTGGCTGCTCAGCGCACCCATGGCCGCGGAGTCCGCCTTGGTGAACAGGAGCCCGACGGTGGTGACATGACTACGGGTCGCGTCCGTGTACGTCGCGCGAAGGAGGCGCAGGCAGCCGGCCGGGGCGAGGGCCTTGCGCAGGAGCGGGTCGAAGGCGTCCGCGCAGCCGCTGTCCGGGGCGACGGCGATACGGGTCCAGGTACGGTCGGCTCCGCCGGGCCCCGCCCCCTCCCCCTCCACGGTCGGCGGAAAGAGCTCGTCCACGGGGACGCTGTGCCAGAGATCCCCGGCCGCCGTGAACGAGTCCCGCGACCCTGCGTCCCCTCCGCTGTCCCCGGTCAGCCAACTCCCGGTCACCGCACCCCCGATGAGCCCGAGCCCCAGCACAACGCAGGCCGCCGCAGCCGCGACCCGGGGCCGGATCCGGGGCCCCACGGGCCGCAGCCGCGCGGTGTCGTCGTCGTACGTGTCCGGGGGCGCGAGCGAGATGAAGGGGCGCCCGGCGGGAACGCCGGCCGGAGCCGGGTCCGGGTTCGCCGGGGGCTCGACGGGCGGGTCGGCGGGAATGGGCCGGAGCCGTCGCGTGGTCTCGCTGAAGGTTTCCTCCGGCGCGTGCGCACGCGGAGGCGGGACGACCGGCGGCGCCGGGGCACTCGGCCTCGGCGGCGCAAAGGGCCGCTGGGGAAAGCTGACGGCTGCCCGCTGGGGGGCGACGGTCGGCTTCGGCTCGGTTACGGGGGGCGGCGGCATGGGTGAGCCGACGGCGTCCCGAGCAGTCGAGCGCGGCTCAGCCGCGGGGCGCGGCGGTACGACTGAACCATCGGCGTTCTTCGTGGTCGTGCATGCCCCGCCCACCGAGCCGTCAGCGCTCCGCGACGCCGGAGGCCACTCGGCCGCCGCACCCGACGGGACGCCCGAGCGCTCGCCGCCCCCCACAGTCGTCCCCGGCTCAACCGCCCGACGCGGCGTCACGATTGAGCCCTCGGCGTAGCTCGTGCTGGAGCGCGGCTCGGCCACCGAGCCGTCGACGTTCCGCGCGGCCGGACCCCGCTCAGCCGCTCCCCGCGGCTCCGTGGCCGGACGCGGCGGAACGACCGAACCCTCGGCGCCCCTCGAAGCCGAGCGCCGCTCGGCCTCCGGGCCATCGGCGCTCCGCGCGGCCGGACCCCGCTCAGCCGCTCCCCGCGGCTCCGTGGCCGGACGCGGCGGTACAACTGAACCGTCGGCGTTACGCGAAGCCGGGCGCCCCTCGGACGCCGGGCCGTCAGCGCTCCGCGGAGTCGGACCCCACTCGGCCGCCGCACGCGGCGGGACGCCCGGCCCCTCGACGCGTGGCAGGGCCCCCGTCGCCGGAGGTGGCGTGTCCGGGAAGCGGGCCGAGGCGGGCGGAGGCGGTGGGGGCACGGGTGAGCGCGTCTGGCCGCCGGTGGGTCGGAGGTCGGGGAAACGCAGTGGCCCGACCGGTGAGGGCTCGCCACCGTCGTCCCCCTCGAAGGCCCGGGGGTCGTCCACGTCGAAGCCGCGTGCCGGGGCCGGTCCGCCCGCACCGGCAGTCCCGGACAGCGCGCCCGCGATGCCGGGCCTTCGCGGCGTGGTGTCGGGATCGCGTCTCGGCAGCGGACCCGTCGTTTCGGCGCTCTGAGGGGCGGTCTCGGAAGGCTGGTCCTGCGCGCTCGGCGCCCCGCCCGGCGGAGTAGGCGGGCGTGGGGGGACGGGGGTGCGACGCGCTTCCGTGCTCAATGCACCCCCCGTTTCCTCGTGCTCGGGCAACCGGCCCGCCAAAGGAACTCCTCCGGACCGTTCCCTTCCTGCGTGCGCGTCACTCTACGGGCTGACACTGTGCGAGTGGGAACCAGTACGGTGGCCCGCGGCATCTGCCCGGAACGTCCCCCTACCCTGCGGTAATCACGTCTGGCAGGCTTCGTGGCATGACTGGCCGCGCCGCAGACCGGGCCCGCTACGACCGGGCCACCGCTGACCTCGACGCCCCCGTCGCGATCGTGGACCTGGAGGCCTTCGACGCCAACGCGGAGGACCTCGAACGAAGGGCAGCCGGCAAGCCCGTACGCGTCGCGAGCAAATCCGTACGCTGCCGGGCCCTTCTCGAACGCGTCCTGGCCCGGGACGGCTTCGCCGGGATCATGTCGTTCACGCTGGACGAGTCGCTGTGGCTGGCCCGCTCCGGATTCGAGGACGTACTGCTCGCCTACCCGTCCGCGGACCGGAAGGCGTACGCGGAACTGGCGAGCGACCCCAAACTCGCGGCCTCCGTCACCGTCATGGTCGACGACCCGGCGCAACTGAAGCTGATCGACGACGCCCGGGACGGCGGGCGCGAAGTAGTGCGCGTCTGCCTGGAGTTGGACACCTCGCTCAAGCTGCTCGGCGGGCGGGTGCGTGTCGGCGCCCGTCGTTCGCCGCTGCACTCCCCCACCCAAGTCGCCGAGATGGCCCGCGCGGTGGCCCGGCGGCCCGGCTTCCGGCTGGTGGGGATCATGGCGTACGAGGGGCATGTCGCCGGTGTCGGCGACGCCCTGCGCGGACGGCCGCTGAGGTCGCGTGCCATCCGGCTGATGCAGGCCGCCGCCCGCAGGGAGCTGGCCCAGCGGCGCAGCGAGGTCGTGCGTGCGGTACGGGCCGTGGCGCCGGACCTCGAGTTCGTCAACGGCGGCGGCACGGGCAGCGTCCAGCACACCGCCGCCGAGGACTCCGTCACCGAGATCGCGGCCGGATCCGGGCTCTACGTCCCGCGTCTCTTCGACAACTACACCTCGTTCAGCGGGCGTCCGGCCGCGCTCTTCGCCCAGCCGGTCGTCCGCAGGCCGGGCTTGGGCGTCGTGACCGTCCTCGGCGGCGGCTACCCGGCCTCGGGTGCGGCGGGAGTCGACCGGCTGCCCGAGCCGTACCTCCCCGAGGGGCTGCGGTACGACCCCCAGGAGGGGGCCGGCGAGGTGCAGACACCGCTGCTCGGCTCCCCCGCCGACGATCTGCTGATCGGCGACAAGGTGTGGTTCCGGCACGCCAAGGCAGGTGAACTGTGCGAGCGGTTCGACGTCCTGCATCTCGTGGAGGGCGAGACGGTCACGGCGACGGTCCCGACGTATCGAGGGGAAGGCCACACCTTCCTGTAGGCGTATTCGCCATGTGCCGTACGCGCTACTGAGTGGGACCGACGCTGCTGCCCACACCTCCGCCCGTGTCCGCGTCCCCCACCGGCCGGATCCCCTTGGTGATCTCGTCCATGTCGGTCAGCGGCGGCCCGTCCTGACCGGCGTCGAACACGAACCGCACCATGACCGGTGCCCCGGAGCCGACGCTGGACGGGAACGCAAGCGACTGGACGTAACCCCCTGGCCCTTTCTCGGTCTTGACCTGCCAGCGCACGAAGTACCCGGTGCGGCCCGCGACCGCGACCGGCCCCTGCTTGACCAGCTTCTTGGACGTGATGCCGCCGTAGGGGCGGCGGTCAAGCCGGTCGACGTCGTAGGCCTCGTCCGCCGCCTCCGAGATGTCGGCCTTGGCGAGCGCCTCGGGGGACTTCTCGTCGTTCGCGGTCACCGTGCGCGAGATGACCCTGCCGTGGCGGCACAGTCCGTCGTCGCCGGGGCAGGTGTAGGTGTCGGGCGTGGTCATCACGACGTAGTCCTCGGCGACGTACTGGGGTCTGACCCAGCCGTCGAGGAGCGGAAAGGTGATGCCGTTGAGCTCGTCCACGACCGTGGAGGGGTCGTCGGCCGACGGTTCGGAGGTGGATTCCGAGGGCGTGGGCGAGGGCGGGTCGCTCGCGGGCGCGGAGGATTCGGGCGCCGGGGTGGTGTTCGCCTCTGTGGAGCCGTCGTCCCGGTTCAGGACGACGGCTCCGGTGACGATCGCGGCGACCAGGACGGCTGCCGCGGCGACCAGGGCGATGACCTTCGCACGACCGGAGCCGCCGCCGGGGCCCCCGGGCGCGGGGGCGAACCCAGGCTGCGCCAAGGGCTGTTGGGGCGCCTCGGGGGCCCGCATGTGCTCGGTCCACCTGGTCCCGTCCCACCAGCGTTCGACATGCGGCGCCGAGGGATCGCGGTACCAGCCGGGCGAGGGCGTCATGCTCATTCCGGCACTGTAAGCGCCCCTGAACCGTCAGTACACGGCGGTCTACAGAGGAGTGACATATGCGCCCGAAATCCCGCCGTCCACAAGGAAGTCGGTCGCGTTCACGAACGAGGAGTCGTCGCTGGCGAGGAAGGCGACCGCCGCGGCGATCTCCTCGGCCTCCGCGAACCGCCCGAGCGGGATGTGCACGAGACGGCGCGCGGCCCGCTCCGGGTCCTTGGCGAACAGCTCCTGGAGGAGCGGGGTGTTGACGGGGCCGGGGCACAGGGCGTTGACGCGGATGCCCTCGCGGGCGAACTGCACGCCCAGTTCGCGGGACATGGCGAGGACGCCGCCCTTGGAGGCGGTGTACGAGATCTGGGAGGTCGCCGCGCCCATCCGGGCCACGAACGACGCGGTGTTGATGATGGACCCCTTGCCCTGGCGCCGCATGTAGGGGATCGCGGCCTTGCAACACAGGTAGACGGAGGTGAGGTTGACCTCCTGGACCCGCTTCCAGGCCTCGAGGCCCGTCTCCAGGATGGAGTCGTCGTCGGGCGGCGAGATGCCCGCGTTGTTGAAGGCGATGTCGACCGAGCCATAGGTGTCGTACGCCGTCTGGAACAGCGCCTCGACCTGTTCGGCGTCGGTGACGTCGACCTTCACGAAGATGCCGCCCAGCTCCTCGGCGGCTCCCTTGCCGCGCTGTTCGTCCACGTCGCCGCAGACGACATGGGCGCCCTCGGAGGCGAGGCGGCGCGCGGCGGCGAGGCCGATGCCGCTGCCGGCACCGGTGATGACGGCGGTGCGGCCGACGAGGCGGCGGCAGATGCTCTCTTCGGTCACTGTGCGGGACCCTCCGTGCTGATGAAGACGTTCTTGGTCTCGGTGAAAGCGGTGAGCGCGTCCGGGCCGAGTTCACGGCCGAGCCCGGACTGCTTGTAACCGCCGAACGGGGTCCAATAGCGGACGCTGGCATGGGAGTTGACGGACAGGTTCCCGGCACGCACGGCCTGGGACACGCGCAGCGCCCGGCCGACGTCGCGGGTCCAGATGGATCCGGACAGTCCGTACTCGGTGTCGTTGGCGAGCCGGATCGCGTCCGCCTCGTCCTCGAAGGGCAGCACGACGGCGACCGGGCCGAAGATCTCCTCGACGGCCACGCGCGCGTGGGGCTCGATTCCGGTCAGGACGGTGGGCGGGAACCAGAAGCCGGGGCCTTCGGGGGCGGTGCCGCGGATGCCTTGCAGATCGTCGGTGACGTACGAACGTACGCGCTCCAGCTGGACCTTGGAGATCAGCGGGCCCATCGCGGTCTTCTCGTCGGCCGGGTCGCCGACGAGGACGGACTCGACGGCGGGGGCGAGGACTTCGAGGAAGCGGTCGTACGCCGTGCGCTGGACGAGGATGCGGGTGCGGGCGCAGCAGTCCTGGCCGGAGTTGTCGAGGAAGGACATGGGGGTGGCCGCGGCGGCGGCTTCGATGTCGGCGTCGGCGAAGACGATGTTCGGGCTCTTGCCGCCGAGTTCGAGGGTGACGGGCTTGAGGAGCGACGAGCCTTTCGCCAGCACCTGTTTGCCCACGGGCGTGGACCCGGTGAACACGATCTTCGCGACGCCGGGGTGCTCGACGAGTGCGTTGCCCGCGACGGGCCCTTCGCCCGGCAGCACCTGGAAGAGCCCTTCCGGCAGCCCGGCCTCCAGGGCGAGTTCGGCCAGCCGCAGCGCCGTCAGGGGTGTCGTCTCGGCGGGCTTGAGGATGACGGCGTTGCCTGCCGCGAGTGCAGGAGCGGTGCCCCAGGCGGCGATGGGCATCGGGAAGTTCCAGGGCGCGATCACGCCCACGACGCCGAGCGGTTCGAGGATCGTCACGTCGAGACCGCCCGGCACCGGGATCTGCCGCCCGGTCAGCCGCTCCACTCCCCCGGCCGCGTAGTCGAGCAGATCGCGTACGTTGCCCGCTTCCCAGCGGGCGTTGCCGATGGTGTGCCCGGCCTCCCGCACCTCCAACTGGGCCAGTTCCTCGACGTGTTCGTCGACGATGACGGCGAAGCGGCGCAGCAGCCGGGCCCGCTCGCCGGGCGTCAGAGCAGCCCACCGGGACTGCGCCTTCGCCGCCCGTACGACGGCGGAGTCGACGTCCTCGGCGCCGGCGGCCGGGACGGTGGCGATGACCTCCTCCGTCGCCGGATTGAGGACTTGGAGCTGATGCTCGTACGACACGGACGGACCTTTCACATGCGTTCGAAGGAGCGGCGCAGCTCCCAGTCGGTCACCGCGGCGTCGAAGGCGTCGAGCTCGACGCGCGCCATGTTGCGGTAGTGGGCGACGACCTCGTCCCCGAAGGCGGCTTTGGCGATTGGGCTGTTCTCCCAGAGTTCGGCGGCCTCGCGCAGGGTGGTGGGGACGTGCTCGTACTCGGCGGTGTACGCGTTGCCCGCGCACGCCTCCGGCAGCTCCAGTTTCTGCTCGATGCCGTACAGACCGGCCGCGACGAGTCCCGCGACGGCCAGGTACGGATTGACGTCGCCGCCGGGGAGCCGGTTCTCGAAGCGCATCGAGCGGCCGTGGCCGACCACGCGCAGAGAGCAGGTGCGGTTGTCGTAGCCCCAGGCGACGGCGGTCGGCGCGAAGGAGCCGGGCTGGAATCTCTTGTACGAGTTGATGTTGGGCGCGTACAGCAGGGAGAAGTCCCTGAGTGCGGCCAGCTGTCCGGCGAGGAAGTGCCGCATGACGTCGGACATGCCGCCGGGCCCGTCCCCGGCCATGGCGTTCCGGCCGTCCTTGTCGGCGAGCGAGAGGTGGATGTGACAGGAGTTGCCCTCGCGCTCGTTGTACTTCGCCATGAAGGTGAGCGAGACGCCCTCCTGGGAGGCGATCTCCTTGGCGCCGGTCTTGTAGATGGCGTGCTGATCACAGGTGACCAGGGCCTCGTCGTACTTGAACGCGATCTCGTGCTGCCCGGGATTGCACTCGCCCTTGGCGGACTCGACGGTCAGCCCGGCGGCCTGCATCTCGTTCCGGATGCGCCGCAGCAGGGGCTCGATACGGCCCGTGCCCAGTACGGAGTAGTCGATGTTGTACTGGTTCGCCGGGGTCAGCCCTCGGTAGTTGGCGTCCCAGGCCTGCTCGTACGTGTCCTTGAAGACGATGAACTCCAGCTCGGTGCCGACCTGCGCGGTGTAGCCGTGCTCGGCGAGGCGCTCCAGTTGGCGGCGGAGTATCTGGCGGGGCGCGGCGACGACGGGCGCGTCGTTGTTCCAGGCCAGGTCGGCGATGAGCATGGCCGTCCCGGCGTTCCAGGGGACCTTGCGGAGGGTGCTGAGGTCCGGGCGCATGGCGAAGTCGCCGTAGCCGCGGTCCCAGGAGGACATCTCGTAGCCGTCGACCGTGTTCATGTCGGTGTCGACCGCGAGGAGGTAGTTGCAGCCCTCCGTACCGTGGTGGAGGACCTCATCCAGGAAGAAGCGCGCGGCGAACCGCTTGCCCTGAAGCCGCCCCTGCATGTCGGGGAAGGCCAGGACGACGGTGTCGATCTCGCCGCTCGCGACGAGAGCGTGCAGCTCCTCCACGCTGAGCGGTGGTGTGCGGTGGGCCACGGGAAAGGCCTCCTTCGGTCAGCCGAGAGCCATAAGGTATTGCCGAGAACCATTGCTTGGGAAGGGGGCACGGCCATATGACGCAACAGGATTCGCACGGCGTGAACGAGCGGCCGGGCGATCAGCTGGCACCCGTCCTGCGCCCGGTCCGCGCGGGCAACGGCTTCGAGGAGGCACTGGAGCAGATCCTCCAGGTGGTACGCCTCGGTCTGGTGCCCGGTGGTGAACGGCTGCCCGCCGAACGGGAGTTGGCGGACCGGCTCGGGATCAGCCGGGTGACGCTGCGCGAGGTGCTGAAGGTGCTCCAGGACCAGGGTCTGGTCGAGTCGCGGCGTGGGCGGTACGGAGGCACGTTCGTCCGGCCCAGAACCGAAGCGCCCGGCCAGGACGAGCTGCGCCGCCGGATCGAGGGGACCGACATCGAGGACGTCCTGCGTTTCCGAGAAGTCCTGGAGGTGGGCGCGGCCGGCCTGTGCGCCCAGCACGGGCTGGACGAGAAGCAGGCGGCACGACTGCGGGACGCCCTCGCACGCACCCACGACGCGCCGCTCACCGAATACCGCCGCCTGGATACGCTGCTGCACCTCACGCTTGCCGAACTGTGCGGTTCGCCGACCCTCACCGCCCAGTACGCGGCCGTACGAGCAACCGTGAACGACCTGCTGGACTGCATTCCCCTGCTGGTCCGGAACCTGGAGCACTCACAGCAGCAGCACACCGCCCTGGTGGAGGCCGTGCTCGACGGGGACGCCGACGGGGCGCGGGAGATGATGCGCGAGCACTGCGCGGGAACCGCCGCCCTGCTGCGCGGCTTCCTCACATGACGTGCCGCGGCTTCCCACACGAGACCCGATTAACGGGCACGTAACGCACGCCTCTTGCTTTCTGGCCGCGTGGCCCGCAAAGGTATGGATCCGTTCCATTGCGCTTCGCTGCGCCGCGGGGGTCCCCTCATGTGCCTCGGGGCCCCTTTCACCCGAGCGTCCACCGCCCTTTGGGGAGCCCGCCCATGTCCATCGATTCCACCAAGCCACCCGCCGCCCCGGAGGCGGACGACTATCTGGAGCGCAGGAGCCTGCGCCGGGGCAGCGCCGGCTGGCTGCTGCTCACCGGACTCGGTGTCGCGTACGTCGTCTCCGGCGACTACTCCGGCTGGAACTTCGGACTCGCCGAGGGCGGCTTCGGCGGCCTCGCGATCGCCATGGTCCTCATGGGCCTGATGTACATATGCATGGTCTTCGCACTCGCCGAGCTGTCCTCCATCCTGCCGACGGCGGGCGGCGGCTACGGCTTCGCGCGCCGGGCGCTCGGGCCCTGGGGCGGCTTCCTGACCGGCACGGCGATCCTCATCGAGTACGTCCTCGCGCCCGCCGCCATCTCCATCTTCATCGGCGACTACGTCGAGTCGCTGGGCCTGTTCGGGCTCACCTCCGGCTGGCCGGTGTACCTGGCCTGCTTCGTGATCTTCATCGGCATCCACCTGTGGGGTGTCGGTGAGGCGCTGCGCTTCAGCTTCGTCGTCACGGGGATCGCGGTGGTGGCACTGCTGGTGTTCGCGGTCGGCGCGTTCCCGGACTTCGACGCCTCGAACCTCGACGACATCGCGGTGGACGAGAGTGCCTTCGGGTCCAGCTCCTGGCTGCCCATGGGGCTGCTGGGCATCTGGGCCGCCTTCCCGTTCGGCATGTGGTTCTTCCTCGGGGTCGAGGGCGTGCCGCTCGCGGCCGAGGAGACCAAGGACCCGGCACGTACGCTGCCGAAGGCGATCCGCTGGTCGATGGGCATCCTGGTGGTCCTGGCGCTGCTCACCTTCTTCGCCTCCGCAGGGGCGCGAGGCTCGGATGCCATCCAGGAAGCGGGCAACCCCCTCGTCGAGGCGCTCCAGCCCGACGGTGAGGCGACGACGCTGAGCCGGATCGTCAACTACGCGGGTCTCGCGGGCCTGGTCGCGTCATTCTTCTCCCTGATCTACGCCGGCTCGCGTCAGCTCTTCGCGCTCTCGCGGGCCGGCTACCTGCCCCGCTTCCTGTCCCTGACGAGCAGCCGCAAGGCCCCCTACCTGGGCCTGCTGGTGCCGGGCGCGATCGGCTTCGCACTGGCCGCGGCCACGGGCAATGGCGCGCGCATGCTCAACGTGGCGGTCTTCGGCGCCACCATCTCGTACGCGTTGATGTCGCTCTCGCACATCGTGCTGCGCCGCCGCGAGCCGGGCCTTGAGCGGCCGTACCGTACGCCGGGCGGTGTGCTGACGTCCTCGGTGGCACTGGTGCTGGCGTGCTCCGCGCTGGTGGCGACGTTCCTGGTGGACGTGACGGCGGCGGTCATCGCGCTCGCGGTCTACGTGGTGGCGGTGGCCTACTTCGGCCTCTACAGCCGCAAGCACCTGGTGGCGAAGGCACCGGAGGAGGAATTCGCGGCGCTGGCGGCCGCCGAGGCAGAGTTGGAGCGGAACTGATCCAGGAGACCACGAAAAGGGGTTCATGGTGGGCGGCAGGCCGCTGATCGGAGTCAGTACGTATCTGGAGTCCGCGCGCTGGGGTGTGTGGGAGCTGGAGGCGGCGCTGCTGCCCTTCGGGTATCCGCGGCTTGTGCGGAACGCGGGCGGGCTCGCCGCGATGCTGCCCCCTGACGATCCCGCGCACGCCGCCGCGGCCGTGGCCCGGCTCGACGGGCTCGTGATCGCGGGCGGCCCGGATGTGGATCCGGCACGGTACGGCGCCGTGCGCGAGCCCCGTACGGGGCCCGAGGCCCGTGAGCGGGACAGTTGGGAACTCGCCCTGATCGACGCCGCGTTGGCCTCCGGCACTCCCCTGCTCGGGATCTGCCGGGGGATGCAGCTCCTGAACGTCGCCCTCGGGGGGACGCTCGTGCAGCACATCGAGGGGCATGCCGAGGTGGTGGGCGTCTTCGGCCACCACACCGTGAAGCCGGTACCCGGCTCTCTCTACGCCGGCCTGGTACCCGAGGAGACCTCCGTCCCCACCTACCACCACCAGTCCGTGGACCACCTCGGCTCCGGCCTCACGGCTTCGGCCCACGCGGCGGACGGGACGGTGGAGGCGCTGGAACTCTCGGGTCCGGGGTGGGTGCTGGGCGTTCAGTGGCATCCGGAGATGGGGGACGACGTGCGGGTGATGCGCGGACTTGTCCACGCCAGCGCCTGACACTGTCGGCGAAATGGAACGGCGCTACTCGCTAAACGTAAACAGCCTGTGAACTGGGGCACTCCTGCGTTTGGTCCAGACAAGTGAGGGCAGGCGCCGATCCGGAGTGAAGCCGGTCCCGTTTTCAACTACACCTGACAAATGGGGAGTAGGGGAGACCGGACGTGCGGGCGGACCCCGCGTCGCTCCACGGCCCGTCGGCGGGGAGGCGGGCCGTCTTCGTTCGACCTGAGAGGTGCAAGTGTCATCCAGGCTGCAAGCCGAAC
The DNA here is from genome assembly GCF_043198355.1 of Streptomyces sp. NPDC048825. NCBI lineage: Bacteria > Bacillati > Actinomycetota > Actinomycetes > Kitasatosporales > Streptomycetaceae > Streptomyces > Streptomyces sp. NPDC048825. The sequence continues at coordinate 243,519 of NZ_JBICUR010000014.1, read as the reverse complement.
ACCTTTACAAGATGTTCGGCAGACGACCCGAGAAAGCGGTGGAGCAACTACGCGAAGGACGTGACCGTGAGGCACTGCGCGCCGACGGCTCCACCGCCGCGGTGATCGACGCGTCCTTCACGGTCGAACCCGGCCAGACCTTCGTGGTCATGGGCCTGTCCGGATCCGGCAAGTCCACCCTGCTGCGCATGCTCAACGGACTGCTGGAGCCCACCGCGGGACAAGTGCTCTTCGACGGCCAGGACCTGACCGCCCTGAGCGACCACGAACTGCGCCAGGTCCGCTCGAAGAAGATCAGCATGGTCTTCCAGCACTTCGCGCTCTTTCCGCACCGCAGCGTCCTCGAGAACGCCGCGTACGGCCTGGAGGTGCAGGGCGTGCCGCGCGCCGAGCGCGAGACGCGCGCCACCGACGCCCTCGCGATGTGCGGCCTGGCCGGCTGGGAGAAGTCCTGGCCCGACGAGCTGTCCGGCGGTATGCAGCAGCGCGTGGGCCTGGCCCGTGCTCTGGCCACCGACGCCGATCTGCTCCTGATGGACGAGTCCTTCAGCGCACTCGACCCGCTGATCCGCCGTGATATGCAGGACCAGCTGATCGAGCTCCAGAAGAAGCTCCAGAAGACCATCGTCTTCATCACGCACGACCTCAACGAGGCCATGCGCCTGGGCGACCGTATCGCCGTGATGCGCGACGGCCGCATCGTCCAGATCGGCACCGCCGAGGACATCCTGATCCGCCCCGCAAACGATTACGTCGCCTCCTTCACCAAGGACGTCGACCGCTCCCGGGTGCTTACGGCCGACGCTGTCATGGACACGGACGTACGGGGCGACGAGGCGGACTGCGGCTGCGAGACCGCGCGGCCCGACAGCTCCTTCGTGGACCTCTGCGCGATCAGCGCCCGCGTGCCGCACTCGGTCGCGGTGCTCGACAAGGCGCAGAAACTCGTCGGAGTCGTACCGCGCCAGCGCCTGATCGGCTTCCTCGGGGACGAAGAGGGCGAGCCCAGGCCCTGCGACGCGCCGCGTGACAAGGTTGTCAAGGCGGTGAAGGCCGATGCCTAGGATCCCGTTCGGCGACTGGGTCAACGACACGGTCGACTGGCTGCTCGAACACATGGCGTGGCTCTTCGACTTCTTCAAGGCGATCTTCGAGGGCACGTACGACGGAATCAACGCCGTCCTCCAGGCTCCGGAGCCGCTGCTCCTCGCGGGCATCTTCGCCGTGATCGCGTTCTGGCTGCGCGGCACGTCCGCCGGCGTCCTCACCTTCCTCGGGTTCGCCTTCATCGACTCCGTCGAACTGTGGGAAGACGCGATGGTGACCCTGTCGCTCGTCCTCGTGGCGACGATCATCGCGCTCGCCGTCGCGGTACCCGTGGGCATCTGGGCGGCGCGCTCCGACCGGGTGAGCAACACGGTCCGGCCGGTGCTCGACTTCATGCAGACGCTGCCCGCGATGATCTACCTCATCCCGGCGATCCTGTTCTTCGGCACCGGCGCCCCCGCCGGCATCGTGGCCACCATGATCTTCGCGCTGGCACCCGGTGTCCGCATGACGGAACTGGGCATCCGCCAGGTCGACAAGGAACTCGTCGAGGCCGCCGACGCGTTCGGCACCACCCCCGGGAACACCCTGCTGCGCATCCAGCTGCCGCTGGCGCTGCCCACGGTCATGGCCGGCGTCAACCAGGTCATCATGCTGGGCCTGTCCATGGCCGCCATCGCGGGCATGGTCGGCGCCGGCGGACTCGGCGGCGACGTGAACGAGGCCCTCGGCCAGCTGAACGTGGGCCTGGGCTCCGAGGCCGGCGTCGCCATCGTCATCCTGGCGATCTACCTGGACCGTATGACCAGCTCGCTCGGCACCCAGGTCTCGCCGCTCGGCCGCCGCGCCCTCGCCCGGCTGCGCGCCGCGCAGGGCCTGAATATCTGGTCCTACCGCCCCCGGCCCGCCGTGGCCATGATCGGTGTGGTCGTGCTCGCGCTGGTCGCAGGTGGCATGGGCGTCTTCGGCGGTACGAACTCCGAGACCACCGCCGCCGACTCCTCGAACGTCGGCCAGGGCAAGAAGATCACCATCGGCTACATCCCGTGGGACGAGGGCGTCGCCTCCACCTTCCTGTGGAAGGAGATCCTTCAGGAGCGCGGCTACGAGGTCGAGACGAAGCAGCTCGAGGCCGGCCCGATGTACACCTCTCTCGCCGCCGGCGACATCGACTTCCAGACGGACGCCTGGCTGCCGACCACCCACGAGCAGTACTGGAAGAAGTACGGCAAGCAGATCGAGGACCTGGGTTCCTGGTACGGACCGACGTCCCTGGAGCTGAGCGTGCCCTCCTACATGAAGGGCATCGACTCCCTGGAGGACCTCAAGGGCAAGGCCTCCGAGTTCGGCGGCAAGGTCACCGGTATCGAGTCGAGCGCCGGCATGATGAGCCTGCTCAAGGACAAGGTCCTGGCGGAGTACGGCCTCGACAAGGAGTACAAGGTCGTCGACAGCTCCACGCCCGCCATGCTGGCCGAGCTGAAGCGCGCGTACGCCAAGCAGGAGCCCATCGTCGTCACGCTGTGGTCGCCGCACTGGGCGTACAACGACTACAAGCTCACCAAGCTCAAGGACCCGAAGGGCGCCTGGGGCAAGGGCGACGACGTCCACACCGTCTCGCGCAAGGGCTTCGCCGAGGACAACCCGGCCGTCGGCCAGTGGCTCAAGAACTTCAAGATGACCGAGAAGCAGCTCACCAGCCTCGAGGCCGAGATCAACAAGGCGGGCGACGGCAAGCAGCCGCAGGCCGTGAAGGCCTGGCTCAAGTCGAACCCCGGCGTCGTCGACAAGCTGGCCCCGGTCGAGAAGTCCACGGGCGGAGACCTGGCGGAGGCCAAGCGTCCGGTGGACGTCGCCTTCTTCCCCTGGGACGAGAACGTAGCCGTCACCTACCTGTGGAAGAACGTCCTGGCCCGCCGCGGCTACACGCTGAACCTCAAGCAGATGGACGTCGGCCCCGTCTACACGGGCCTGGCCACCGGCGACATCGACGTCAACTTCGACGCGTGGCTGCCGTACGCCCAGTCCAACTACTGGGAGAAGAACAAGGCCAACCTGAGAGACCTGGGCACCTGGTACCAGCCGACCTCGCTGGAACTCGCCGTGCCTTCGTACGTGAAGGACGTCAAGTCCCTCGCGGACCTCAAGGGCAAGGCGGACACCTTCGGCGGCAAGATCATCGGCATTGAGCCGGGCACCGGCGAGATGAACCTGCTCAAGAAGGACGTCCTGCCGGGCTATGGCCTGGACAAGGAGTACGAGGTCGTCGACGGCTCCACGCCCGCCATGCTGGCCGAGCTGAAGCGCGCGTACGCCAAGAAGGAGCCGATCATCGCCGTCCTGTGGTCCCCGCACTGGGCCTACAGCGAGTACGAGCTCACCAAGCTGTCGGACGAGAAGAAGCTGTTCGGCGAGGGGAACACGATCCGCACGATCACCAACAAGGCGTTCCCGGGCCAGTACCCGCAGCTCACGAAGTGGATCAAGAACTTCAGGATGAGTGAGGAGGAACTCGGCACCCTGGAGGCAGAGATCAAGGACCGCGGCCAGGGCAACGAGGAGGAAGCCGTCGAAGCGTGGCTCGAGGAGCACCCGGACATGGTGAGCCGGATGACTCCCTAGCGGGCTCGAGCAGTCCGCTGAGGGGTGGGCTTCGCCCGCGGGACCGTGCGGTTCCGGTGGGGCGGAGCCTGCCCCTCGTGTTTACGGCGTTGTGACGGGCGCATGAAACGGTTTGCCGAACGTGCGTAGGGTGCAAACAAAACATCGGGAGACATTGGCTCGTACGTCCTTCGTATGTAGTACCCCATACGTACGAAGACCGGGCCGTCACCGAGCCGCCCGCACCGACCCCGCACCGACCCCGCACCGACGACGCACAGGAGGGAGCCGAAGCGATGGACGACAACAAAGATGCCCTTCGGGTGGGCGCGGCCGTCCGGCGGCGGCGCCGGGCACTGGAGCTCACCCTCGCCGTCGTCGCCGAGCGCAGCGGACTGTCGGTGCCCTTCCTGAGCCAGGTCGAGAACGAACGCGCCCGGCCGAGCATGCGCTCCCTCCAGCGCGTCGCCGACGCCCTGGGGACGACCTGCGTCGAACTCTTCGCCGCCGCCGACCCGGCGCGCAGCGTCGACGTCGTGCGCTCCCACGACTCCGAGTTCACCCACGAGCCCCTCGTGCGCCCCCTGGTGCGCGGTCACCACCAGCTGCACGCCATGGAGTTCAGCGGGGACCACGACGCGGGCCGCGAATTCCAGCACCGCAACGACGAGTTGATGTACGTCGCGGACGGCGCCGTCGAGGTCGAGGCGGAAGGCCGCGCGTACCGGCTGGGGCGCGGCGACACGCTGTACATGACTGGTGGCGTACGGCACCGCTGGCGGGCGACCGTGCCGGACACCCGCGTACTGGTCGTGGCGGTCGCGGACCACATCGAGGCGGCGGAGGACGCACCGCGATGAGGGTGGTGTCCCTGGTGCCGTCCCTCACGGAGGCGGTGGCCGCCTCGGCGCCGGGCGCGCTGGCCGGAGCGACGGACTGGTGCAGCCATCCCGCCGGTCTCGATGTCGTACGGATCGGTGGCACGAAGAACCCGGACGTCGAGCGGATCGTGCGGCTCGCGCCCGACCTGGTGATCGCCAACGAGGAGGAGAACCGGGAGCCGGATCTGACCGCCCTGCGGGAAGCGGGGCTCGAGGTGCTGGTGACCGAGGTGCGGACCGTGCCGCAGGCGTTTCGGGAGCTGGAGCGGGTCCTTGGGGCCTGTGGGGTCCGGGGCCGGCCACGGTGGCTGGACGAGGCGGAGGCGGTGTGGGCGGACCTGCCGGTGCCGTCGCGTCGCCGCCGTGCCGTCGTGCCGATCTGGCGGCGGCCGTGGATGGTGCTCGGGCGGGACACCTTCGCGGGTGACGTACTGGCGCGGCTGGGCGTGGACAACGTGTACGCGACGCATACGGAACGCTATCCGCGTGTGCCCATCGAGGAGTTGAGGTCCGCGGAGTACGTCGTACTGCCGGACGAGCCATACCGGTTCACGGCCGAGGACGGCCCTGAGGCGTTCGAGGGCCGGCCCTGCGCATTGGTCAGCGGGCGGCATCTCACTTGGTACGGGCCTTCGTTGGTGGAGGCGCCGGGTGTGCTTGGCGACTCCGTCGGTTGAGCAGGTTCCCGAGGAGCCCGCACCCCCACGCACCCGCAGCCTCCCACCGGCGGGAGGGGACGTGGGCCGGTGCGTCGTATGCCCGTCGCGTAGGTTCTGTCTCAGGTCACCCGCACCCTGTGTAAGGCCAGGGCCGTATGCCCACCCTGCGACGGGCTGACGCACCGGCCCACGGCCCCGACCCACCCACGGACCCCAGGGGCGCGGGGAACTGCGCGACCAGCCACAACGAACCCGCACCCGGCAGCGAACCCGAAACCCCCACGAGCCCCGCCCAACCGCCGGAGGCCAGGTGCGAGCCCCAGGGGCTTGGCGCTCCCACATAGAGTGGGCTTATGAGCGTGGCTGAACAAGAGTTTCCCGGGTTCTCCGGAGGGCTTGGGCGGCGGGTGCCCGAGCTTGGAGCGTTGGAGTTGCTGCTAGCTGTGGCGCGGCTGGGGAGTCTGGGGCGGGCGGCTCGGGAATTGGGGATCACGCAGCCGGCGGCCAGCAGCCGGATTCGGTCGATGGAGCGGCAGTTGGGGGTGGCTCTGGTGGACCGTTCGCCGACGGGGTCGCGGCTCACGGACGCCGGTGCGCTGGTGACGGACTGGGCGCAGCGGATCGTGGAAGCGGCGGAAGCCTTCGATGCCGGGGCGCAGGCCTTGCGCGACCGGCGTGACTCCAGGTTGCGGGTCGCCGCGAGCATGACGATCGCCGAGTATCTGCTGCCGGGGTGGCTGATCGCGCTGCGCGCCCAGCGTCCGGACACGGCCGTGTCGCTGCTCGCCGGGAACTCCGCTGCCGTGGCCGAGCGGCTCCTCGCCGACGAGGCCGACCTCGGCTTCGTGGAGGGGCTGTCCGTACCGACCGGGCTCGACTCGGCGGTCATCGCCCACGACCGGCTGATCGTGGTGACGGCGCCCGGGCATCCGTGGGCGCGACGGCGTCGGCCGCTCGAGGCGACGGAGCTCGCGGCGACTCCGCTGATCCTTCGAGAGAAGGGTTCCGGTACGCGTCAGGTCCTGGACGCGGCCCTCGGCGGGCTGGCCAGGCCGTTGATCGAGCTGTCGTCCACGACGGCGGTGAAGGCCTCCGTGGTCAGTGGAGCGGGGCCGGCGGTTCTGAGCGAGCTGGCTCTCGGCGAGGAGTTGTCGGCTCACCGCCTCGTCTCGATCCCTGTGGCGGACGTGCGCCTCAGCCGGGCGCTTCGTGCGGTGTGGCCGGTGGGGCATCGGCCTGCGGGGCCGGCGCGGGACCTTTTGTCGCTGACGGTTGCCTCCGGCCGTTGAGGGGGTGTGCGGGTTCGTTGTAGCTGGTCGCTCCCCCACTCTCGGGCTCCTCCCCCCCCGCTCGAGCGGCGTGCCCACGGGGTCACCGTCGAGCTGGGGCGTCGGGCCCCTCAGTGGCATGCTGTCCGCATGCCGATCAGCACGAGAAAACTTCTTCTGCTTGACACCGCCTCGCTGTACTTCCGCGCCTATTTCGGGGTCCCGGATTCCGTGAAGGCTCCGGACGGCACACCGGTGAACGCGGTGCGGGGCCTGCTCGAATTCATCGACCGCCTCGTGCGGGACCGCCACCCGGACGATCTCGTCGCGTGCATGGACGCGGACTGGCGGCCCCAGTGGCGCGTCGATCTGATCCCCTCCTACAAGGCGCACCGCGTCGCGGAGGAGCGCGAGACCGGCCCGGACGAGGAGGAGGTGCCCGACAAGCTCTCGCCCCAGGTGCCGGTCATCGAGGAGGTGCTGGACGCACTGGGCATCGCGCGCGTGGGGGTCGAGCAGTACGAGGCGGACGATGTGATCGGCACGTTCACGGCCCGCGCCACCGGACCGGTCGACATCGTCACCGGCGACCGCGACCTGTTCCAACTGGTCGACGACAAGCGGCAGGTGCGGGTGCTGTATCCGCTCAAGGGCGTGGGCAGCATGCAGCTCACGGACGAGGCACTGCTGCGCGAGAAGTACGGGGTGGACGGTCCGGGGTACGCGGACCTGGCGCTGCTGCGCGGCGACCCGAGCGACGGGCTGCCGGGGGTGCCCGGCATCGGCGAGAAGACGGCCGCCAAGTTGCTGGCCGAGTTCGGCGACCTGGCCGGGATCATGGCGGCGGTCGACGACCCGAAGGCGAAGCTCACGCCCTCGCAGCGCAGGCGCCTCGACGAGGCGCGGCCGTACGTGGCTGTCGCCCCCAAGGTCATCAAGGTGGCCGACGACGTGCCGCTGCCGGTGGTGGACACGGCGCTGCCGAGCGCGCCGCGCGACCCGGCGGCCCTGGAGGAGCTGGCGGCGCGCTGGGGTCTGGGCGGCTCACTGCAGCGGCTGTTGGTGACACTCGGATCCTGATCCGTCACACCCCGCACTTCACACCCCGGCCGGATCTTTCGTCAGTTCAAAGATGTGGTCATCAACACCCCAAGCGTGGTCATCGACTTATCGAGCAAGAGGTGTTAACTAGAGAGAGGTGCTAACTTAGGTAAGCCTTAGTAACATTTCGGGAGGCCGTCATGGCAGAGCGTCCGGCACGCAGGGCTCCGAAGCCCCACTCCGCGCGGGTGATCCGCACGGAGCGGCTCACCCCGCATATGCAGCGCGTGGTTCTCGGCGGTGAGGGCCTCGCCGAATTCTCCGCGGGCAGCAGCACCGACCATTACGTCAAGCTGCTGTTCGGAGCGGAGGGCGTGACCTATCCGGAGCCCTTCGACATCGCCCGGATCCGCGAGGAGTTCCCGCGCGAGCAGTGGCCCGTGACGCGTACGTACACGGTGCGCGCCTGGGACCCCGAACTGCGCGAGCTGACGCTCGACTTCGTCATCCATGGCGACGAGGGCCTGGCCGGGCCGTGGGCCACGCGGGTGCAGCAGGGCGAGATCGTACGGTTCCTGGGTCCCGGCGGGGCGTACGCGCCCGATGCCGAGGCCGACTGGCATCTGCTGGCCGGGGACGAGAGCGCGCTGCCCGCGATCGCCGCCTCCGTGGAGGCGATGCCCGACGGCGCCAAGGTGTACGCCTTCGTCGAGGTCGAGGGCCCAGAGGAGGAGCAGAAGATCGCCTCCGACGTGGAGGTCGTCTGGCTGCACCGCGGCGACCGGCCGATCGGCGAGGCGCTCGTCGAAGCCGTACGGGCGCTGGAGTTCCCGGAGGGCCGGGTGTGCGCGTTCGTGCACGGCGAGGCCGGCTTCGTGAAGGAACTGCGCCGGCTGCTGCGCGTCGAGCACCAGATCCCGCGCGAGCACCTGTCGATCTCCGGCTACTGGCGCCTCGGCCACAACGAGGACGGCTGGCAGGCGGCAAAGAGGGACTGGAACGCACGGGTGGAGGCGGAGCAGGAGACTGCCGCGTCGGCAGCCTCCTGAGTTTCCCGCATACGTGACCCGCTGAGCGCATGGCTCCTGAACTCGAGACCCGCTAGACCGAGCGCTGATACGCCCGGAACGTTCGGGTCGACAGCCACACCGTCGCCACCGCCAGTGCGAGGAGCGCCCCGCCCCGGGTGAGTACATCGCCCCAGTCCGGGTTCTCCGCCATGGCCGAACGGCCCGCCACCATCGCCCAGTCGAGCGGATTGAAGTCTGCGATGCGTCGCATCCAGCCGGGCATCTGCGAGGGCGCCATGAAGGCCGAGGAAAGGAACGTCAGCGGTAGCAGCAGGAACGTGTTGATGCCGATGATCGACTCCCGCTCGCGCACCAGCATGCCCACGGCGTTGGAGAGCGCGCCGAAGACCGTGCCCAGTAGCGAGGCCGCGACCACGAGCACGACCAGGCCCGCGGCGCCGCCCGGATAGTCTGCGCCGCCGAGCTTCCCGAGGAGGATGATCAGCACGGACTGCACGGCCGTGGTCAGCCCCTGCTGTACGACGTTGGCGTTCATCAGGGCGCCGCGGCTCACCGGAGTGGTCAGGAACCGGTTGAGCGTGCCGCGCTCGATCTCCTCCAACGTGCCCATGCCCGCCCACATGTTGGAGCTGAGCGCGCTCATCACGACGATGCCCGGCACGAGATAGTCGAGATACGTGGTCGTGCCGAAGCCGCCGAGTTCGACGACCTTCTTGAAGAGATTTCCGAACAGGAACAGCCAGATCGCCGGCTGGATCAGCATGAAGACGACGTACGCGGGCTGGCGGAGCACCGACATCAGCTGACGCTGCGTCATATACCACGTCTGAGTGAGGGCTTCGGTGCTCATCGGGCACCTCCGGTGAGGACGAGGCGGTCGGTGGTGTCCGCGGCGGCTTCGGCCTCCGCGTAACGGCGGCCCGCGTAGCGCAGGTAGACGTCGTCGAGCGAGGGGCGGGCCACGGTGGCGGCGGCGACGCCGACTCCGATGCGCTCCAGGGTGGCGAGCAGGGCAGGTACGGCGGCCGCCCCATCGGCGGCGCGGACGCTGATCCGGCGGCCGTCGAACAGCACCTCGTGCACACCGGGCAGTGCGGTCAGGGCGCCCGTCAGGAGCGTACGACCGGCTTCGCCGACCGCTTCGCGCACCTCCAAGTGGACGGCATCGCCGCGGAGTTCGCCCTTGAGGACGTCCGGGGTGCCCTCGACGACGACACGGCCGCGGTCGACGATGGCGATGCGCTCGGCGAGCCGGTCGGCCTCTTCGAGGTAGTGCGTGGTGAGCAGGATGGTCAGGCCCTCGTCACCGGCGAGGCGGGCGATCTCGTCCCACATCGCCGTACGTGCCTCGGGGTCGAGGCCGGTCGTCGGCTCGTCGAGGAACAGCACCTCGGGCCGGTGGACCAGACCGAGCGCCACGTCGAGCCGGCGCTGCATACCTCCGGAGTAGCCCTTGACCCGGCGGCCCGCCGCACCCGCGAGGTGGAAGCGGGCCAGCAGTTCGTCGACGCGGTTGTTCAGCGAACGGCCCCGCAATCCGTAGAGCCTGCCCTGGAGTTGGAGGTTCTCGCGGCCGGTGGCCACCGGGTCGGCGCCGGACTTCTGCGCGACCACACCGATCGCGCGGCGCACCCGGTCCGGGTGGCGAAGCACGTCGTGGCCCGCGACGGTGGCGGTGCCCGAGTCGGGGCGCGCCAGCGTGGTGAGGATCTTGACGGTGGTCGACTTGCCGGCACCGTTCGGGCCGAGAAGGCCGAAGACCGTGCCCGGCTCGACGGTGATGTCCATGCCGCTCAGGGCGGTGACCTCACCGGGGTAGTTCTTGATGAGTTGGCGCGCCTCCACTGCGGGCGCATGCGTGTTCATGACGACTGCTCTCCTGAATGAGCGGATGCGGACGGATCCGCATGAGCGGATGACGACTGATCCGCGTGAAGAGCGCCGGGCTATCCTGGGTGTGCCGCACCTCGATCACCTGGCGTGCCTCACGGCGGAGTCAGTTCGGGGTTGGAGACCCTGGCGGGGCTGCTGCAACAGTCCTGCCGGGGTCTGTTTCACGTCTGGATCACTTGTCGAGGTCGCGGTCCTCCAAGTCGTCGCGGTCAGCCAGGTCCTCGCGGTCATCCAATTCCTGCGGAATGTCCTGGAATTCCGGCGGTATCTCCCCCGTCTCGTGGAGGGTCCGCCACTCCTTCACCCCGGGCAGGGAGCCGTCCTTCAGCTCCGCGAGGAAGCCACGGACCCACTCGGCCTGCGCCTCGACCATGTGCAGTTGGTACTCGGTCTCCACCAGGAAGATCCGCGGCAGGGACTCGTAGAGCTTCTCCAGCGCTCCCCGACCGCTGGCGGCCTGCACCTCGAGCGACTTGAGCCGCTCCTCCAGCAGCCGCGTCACTTCGTCGGGGTGCAGCACCCCCATCAGTGAGAGCGCGGTCTCGAAGATCGGGTACTCGCGCGCCGGGACCGCCACCAGGTCCGACATCCACTCGGTCATCTCCTCGCGCCCGGCCTCGGTGAGCCCGTAGATGGTGCGCTCGGGGCGGTTGCCCTGCCGCTGCACATCGGTGACCTCGACGAAGCCGTGCTTCTGCAGGTTCTGCACGACCGTGTAGAGCGAGCCGTAGTTGATCTTCGTACTGGTGTCCTTGCCCTGGCGGCGCAGGGTCTGGGCGATCTCGTACGGATGCATCGGCTTCTGCCAGAGCGTCGCCAGCACGGCGAGCGCCAGCGGATTGCCGAGCTTCCTGCGCTTGGTCGCCACCCGACTCACCCAACCCACCTCGTCACCGAATATCCGCAACCGAACATATCGCGAGTCAGGGCGAGCGTCAACACACACGATGTATCGCGATTCGCCGCCATCCGCAAGGGCGTGAGGACTTCGGCTCGTGGCAGACATGGCCGCGTCATGCGAGCGAAACAGCCGCTCCCTAATTTCTGTCGCTCGACAGGAATTCCGCAGCCCCGTTCCGTCCGCCCCTTCCGCCCCCATTCCGCTCCCCTGTGCCGAAGGCAGGTGCCACCGTGACGACAACCGCCCCGTCCGACGTCCACTCCGAGCCACCGGACTCCCCCGACGACGGCTCTCTCGCCGAGTTCGGCTACCGCCAGGAACTGCATCGCAGCCTGGGCCGCTATGCCTCGTTCGCCGCCGGGTTCTCCTTCATCTCGGTGCTGACGACCGTCTTCCAGTTCTTCGCCTTCGGCTACACCTTCGGCGGCCCGGTGTTCTTCTGGGCCTGGCCGGCCGTGCTGATCGGCCAGTTGCTGGTCGCCGCCTGCTTCGCGGAACTCGCCGCGCGCTATCCGATCTCCGGCGCCATCTACCAGTGGTCGTCCCGCCTCTCCAACCTCACCTTCGGCTGGTTCGCCGGCTGGATCATGGTGATCGGGCAGATCGTGGTGGTCGCCGCAGCCGCACTCGCCCTGCAGATGGTGCTGCCCGCGATCTGGTCCGGCTTCCAGCTGATCGGCGACGACCCGGCGCCGACCTCCGCGAGCGGCGCGGCCAACGCGGCGCTGTTCGGGGTGCTCCTGCTGGTCCTGACGACCTTCGTGAACGTCATCGACATCCGCGTGATGTCCCTCATCAACCGCGTAGGCGTCACCGCCGAGATCATCGGCGCCGTCCTGATCATCGTGCTCCTGCTCACCCACTCCGAGCGCTCCCCCGGCATCACCTTCCACACCGGAACGGCCGCCGAGTCGGGCCTGTTCGGGGCGCTGCTGGTGGGTTCGTTCGCGGCGGCGTACGTGATGATCGGCTTCGACAGCGCGGGCGAGATGAGCGAGGAGACACACCATCCGCGACGTACCGCACCCCGTACGATCCTCACCGCGCTCGGTGCGGCAGGCCTGCTCGGCGGCCTGATCATCCTCGGCGGTCTGCTGGCCGCGCCCAGCCTGACCGACGGCCGGCTCGGCGTCGAGGGCCTGAGTTACGTCCTGACCAGCAGCCTGGGCGACGGGGTGGGCCGTCTGCTGCTCGCCGACGTGGTGGTGGCCATCGCGGTGGCGACCCTCGCGATCCAGACGGCGGCCTGCCGCATGCTCTTCTCGATGGCCCGCGACGGCCAGCTGCCGTTCTCTCGATGGCTCGCGAAGGTCAACCCGCGCACCGGAATGCCGAGCGCGCCCGCCCTGGTCGTCGGTGTCCTCGCCGCGGCCCTCCTTCTCCTCAACTTCGCCTCGCCGGAGGCGTTCCTCGCCATCGGCACCACCTGCATCGTGATGCTCTACCTCGCGTACGCGATGGTGACCGGACCGCTGCTCTGGCAACGCCTGCGTGGCAACTTCGCCGCCGAAGGAGCCGCAGGCACCGACGAGACGGGCCGCCCGTACTTCTCCCTCGGCCGCTGGGGCGTCCCCGTCAACGCACTCGCCCTGCTCTACGGCCTGTTCATGACGGTCAACCTCGCCTGGCCCCGCGCGGAGGTGTACGACCCGGCGGGCGGGCACTGGTACTTCCAGTGGTTCACCGTGCTGTTCCTCGGCGTGACGCTCGTCCTCGGTGGCGCGTATCGCGTGTACAGGGCGCGTACGACGGTCGCGGAGGCCGCTGCGTACGCTTGACCAGGTGAGACGTAGGAAACGGATTCCGTCTGCTCCCCTGCCGCAGCGTGCGGGGGTGGATCCGGTGCGGGTGCGGTTGCCGGTCGAGGGGGCGTGGCGCACCGTGCGGGAGCATCTGGTGGAGCGGCTCGCGGCGGGGGCCGGGGTGATCGACGGGATGCTCGACGCGGGGCTGATCGTCGGGGCGGACGGGCGGCCGGTGTCGGCAGACGCGGCGTATGTGCCGGGGATGTTCGTGTGGTTCCACCGGGAGCTGCCCGACGAGGTGCCGGTGCCGTTCGATCTCGATGTGGTGTATCGCGACGAGCACATCGTCGTGGCCGACAAGCCGCACTTCCTGGCCACGACGCCGCGCGGCAGCCATGTCGCCGAAACGGCTCTCGCGCGGCTGAGGCGGGAGTTGGGCATTGCGCCGCTCACGGCGGCGCACCGGCTCGACCGGCTCACGGCCGGCTTGGTGCTGTTCACTGTGCGGCCCGGTGAACGCGGCGCCTATCAGTCGCTGTTCCGCGACCGCCTCGTACGCAAGGAGTACGAGGCGGTGGCGCCGTACCGGGAGTCCCTCGTGCTGCCCCTGACCGTGCGCAGCCGGATCGAGAAGGAGCGCGGGGTGATGGCCGCCCGCGAGGTGCCGGGCGAGCCGAACGCCGAGACCCGGGTCGAGCTGGTCGAGCACCGGGACGGACGCGCGCGCTACCGGCTGCTGCCCCGCACCGGGCAGACCCACCAGCTGCGGGTGCATATGAACGCGCTGGGCGTGCCGATCCTCGGCGACCCGCTCTACCCGGTGGTGACCGGCCCCGTGCCGACCGGTGACTTCCGGCGCCCGCTCCAACTGCTGGCGCGGGTGCTGGAGTTCACCGATCCGGTCACGGGGCACAGCCACTCGTTCATGAGCGGCCGGACGTTGGGGGCGTGGTCCGCGTACGAGAACTGGGCGGCGCAGTGACGCCCCGTCAGTAGCCGCGCCACCAACGGACGAAGCGCTGCCAGGCGCCGAGGCGGCGCTCGGGTTCCGCGGGCGGAGTCACGGACTCGGGCCGGGGAGTCGCGGGCTGCGCTGCCGGGGCGGGTTCGGGCGTCGGGGCGGGCGTGGTGACCTGCCAGTCCGCACTCGGCTGCTGCTCGGCGGAATGTGCGTCGGGCTGTTCCATGTCGTGCTGCGGCAGCTTCGCCATGAACGTCACCGGGAGCTCCACCAGGTGCCGGGAGGAGATGGACGCCGTCCAGCGCAACTCGTGTTCCTCGCAGGCGAGTTGGATGTCCGGCAGCCGCATCAGGAGCGCGTCGACGCCGACGTCGGCGATGGCGCGGCCGATGTCCTGGCCGGGGCATTCGTGCGGGCCGCCGCCGAAGGCGAGGTGTGAGCGGTTGCCCTGCATGTTCGCCGTGAGGTCGGGGCGGACGCGCGGGTCGACGTTGCCCGGTGCGATCCCGAGCAGCAGCCCGTCGCCCTTGCGGATGCGCTGACCGCCCAACTCGGTTTCCTGCTTGGCGAAGTAGCCCAGGACGGCGCTGAACGGCGGCTCGTCCCACAGGGACTGCTCGACCGCCTCGGGCACCGTCATCTGGCCGCCGTTGAGCTGGGCGCGGAAACGCGGGTCGGTGAGCACCATGCGCAGCACGTTGGCGATGAGGTTGGTGGTCGCCTCGTACGCGGCGATCAGTACGAGGCGCAGGTGCTGCGCCACCTCGTCGTCGGTGAGCCCTGCCGGGTGCCTGATGAGGTGGCTGGTGAAGTCGTCCTGGGGCTGGGCACGACGGCGGATGGTGAGCCGGTTCAACGCGCCCATGACGTACTCGTTGCTGGCGATCGCGGTCTCAGTGCCCCTGATCATGTCGCGGGCGGCGTGCACCATGCGGTCGTTGTACTCCTCGGGCATGCCGAGGATCTCGCACAGCACGGCCATCGGGAGGTGCTCGGCGAACTGGCTGACCAGGTCGGCGCTGCCCTCCTCGCAGAAGCGGTTGACCAGACGCTGCGTCGAGCGGTTGATGTAGCGGCGGATGCCGCGGTGGTCGATCGTCGACATGGCGCCAACGACCGCCCCGCGCAGCCGCAGGTGTTCGTCGCCCTCGGCCATGGCGCAGATGGGCTGCCAGGCGAAGAGGGGCATGAGCGGGTGGTCCGGGCCTGCTGTGCCGTCCCGGAGGGGGTTCCAGATGCGGGTGTCGCGGGTGTACTGCGAGGGGGTGCGGATCATGTGCAGGTTCTCGGTGTGGCCGAGCACCACCCAGATCGGCACGTCGTTGTGGAGCAGCGCGGGGGCGACGTTGCCGTGTTCGGCGCGGAGTTTCTCGTACAGGGCTCCCAGGTCCTCCGCCTCGGGGCCGTACAGGCGGCGCAGTCCGCCGGGGCTCATGCCGTGGGCCGGGCAGCCCGGCGGCGGGCCAGGCGTGGGGTCGTGCATACCGGGGTCGTCCATACCGGTTCGGGAGTGGAATTCAGGCGTCACGGTGGTCGCTTTCGAAGCTGGGGTCGAATTCGAGGCCGGGGTCGATTCGAAGCTGTGGGTCAAGCTGAAGCGGGGCCGTTGCCACGTCAGTTGACGGGACGTCAGGCGGACGCGGAGGCCATGGCGATCGAGTGCAGGAAGCGCATCAGAGTCATCAGCACGTCACGGCTGGACGCCCTGCGGCGCGCGTCGCACTTCACGATGGGGATCTCCTCGGGAAGGTCGAGCGCGGCGCGCAGGTCCTCCATGGGGTAACGGGGCGCGTCCGGGAAGTCGTTGACGGCGACGACGAACGGGACCCCGCGCTCCTCCAGGCGGCCGATGACGTCGAAGCTGACTTCCAGGCGCCGGGTGTCGATCAGTACGACCGCTCCCAGGGCGCCCTCGAACAGCCCGTTCCACAGGAACCAGAAGCGCTCCTGGCCGGGGGTGCCGAACAGGTACAGCACCAGCTGTTCGGTGATGCTGATGCGGCCGAAGTCCATGGCCACGGTGGTGGCCGTCTTGCTGTCCGAGCCGTAGTTGTCGTCGACTCCGACGCCGGCCTGCGTCATGGTCTCTTCCGTGGTCAGCGGCCTGATCTCGCTGACGGAGCCCACCATGGTCGTCTTGCCGACGCCGAAACCACCCACGATCACGATCTTCACGGCTGCCTGCGCCGTGTGCGGGAGATGATCCTCGGCGCGAGGGCCCGTGATGGTGTCAGAGCTTTTGAAGTCCATGCATCACCGCTTCGAGAAGGGAACGGTCGGGCAGCTCCGAGCGGACGATCGGGGCGCGCGCCTGTACCAGTTCTGCCGTCAGCAACTCCGTCAGCAGTACGGTCACCACGCTGAACGGCAGATTGAGATAGGCCGAGAGCTCGGCCACGGACAGAGGGGTCCTGCAGAGCCGCAGCAGGGCCGACTGCTCCGGCTGGGCGGTGGGCGGCGGCGCGTCGTCACTCGCCACGATCAGGGTCACCAGGTCGAGCGCGGCACGATCGCCGTCCTCGACCTGGCCGGTGAGGATGTACAGCCTCCCCGGGTTCGCCTCGCCCTGCCCGTCTCCTGCTGCCGGCTCCGGGATCTTCTCGGGACTGTGCTCCGGCGGCTCCTTGGGGAAGCGCCGTCGTCGTTGCGGAGGAATCATACGGCCGTCCCGTTCCGCCGGGGCGGACTCGTCAGGTGGGCACCGATCCGTACGACGAGGTCGCGCATGCGGTTGCTCATGAGCCCGGCGTCAACGGTCTCGTCGGCGAGGACGGCGAGATAGGCGCCCGGGCCCGCGGCCATCATGTAGAAGTAGCCGCCGTGGATCTCGATGATCACCATCCGCATCCGGCCGTCGGTGTCCGGGATCTCGGTGGCGACGGCCGCGGCGAGACTCTGCAGTCCGGCGCAGGCCGCGGCGATGCGGTCGGCGGCGTCGGGATCACCCCCGTACCGGGCGATGCGCAGGCCGTCGGCAGAGAGCACGACGACCTGCCGGGTCCCGTGCACCCCGTCGGACAGCTCCTTGAGCATCCAGTCGAAGTTGGCTCGCTGCTGGATCACTTGAGGTCCCCCTCGTCGTCGGCCTCGGCAGTGGCCGGAATGTTCGTCGCACCTGGTGTCTTGTCCTGGCCGTCCTGGTCAGCGGGCCCGCCCTTGAGTCCGGCCATGAACGCCTCGACCCACAGGCCGGGTTCGGGTTCGTCCTTCTTCGGCTCGGGCTGCGCCGCGGTGGAGGAACGGGACCAGTCGATGACGGGGCGGCCTTCCTTGCGCGCGGCCTCCGCCTCCGCCTCGGCCGCCCGGGCCTCGGCGATCCGCTGGCTGTACGGGATCTTGACGCGGCTGCGGCGCTGCGGCAGGCCGTTCGCCGTCCACTCGGTCACCTCTGGGACGTCGTCCTCCATGGCGGCCACCGAGTCGGGGATGCGGGGGCCGGTGGTGGGACGGCGCCGCTTGGGCTTGCGCTCCGGTCCCTCGACACCGCCGAAGTCCACCTTGGGCACGGAGGAGGCGCCGATGCCGTGGGCGAGGCCGGGGGCGGATTCCTCGGTGAGCATGTCGCGGGGTACGACGATCACGGCGCGGACACCGCCGTACGCGGACTGCCGCAGCGAGACCTGCATCTTGTACATCTGCGTGAGGCGGCCCACGACGGCCATGCCGAGCCGCGGGCTCTCGCCGAGGTCGTTGAGGTCGATGCCGACCTGGGCCTTCTCGAGCATGCCCTCGGCCCGGCGGCGCGCCTCCTCACTGAGGCTGACGCCGGCGTCCTCGATCTCGATGGCGACACCGGTCTGCACCTCGACGGCGGTGACGTGCACCTTGGTCTGCGGCGGCGAGTAGCGCGTGGCGTTGTCGAGGAGTTCGGCGGCGGCGTGGATGACCGGTTCCACCGACGGGCCGTTGACGTTGACCTTGGCGATGGAGTGCAGCTCGATGCGCCGGTACTCCAGAATCCTGGACATGGCACCGCGCAGCACGCTGTAGAGCGGTACGGGCTTGGGCCATACGCGGCCCGGGCGGGAGCCGCCGAGTACGGCGATGGAGTCGGCGAGGCGGCCGATCAGCGCGGTGCCGTGGTCGATGCGCAGCAGGTCGTCGAAGACCTCGGGGTTGCGCCCGTGGTCCTCCTCCATCTCGCGCAGTTCCTTGTTCTGCTGGTGGACGATCGCCTGGACGCGCCGGGCGATATTGACGAAGGCGCGCTGCGAGGAGTCGCGCATCGCTTCCTCGTGGTCCACGATGCGCAGCAGGATCCGCAGCAACTCGCGCTGGGATTCGGGGAGTTCCCGGACGGCCGGGTCCGCCTCGGCGGTTTTGCGAATCGCCACATCGGGGGAATCTCCACTGCGCAGCCGGTACAGCGCGGCGGGCAGCAGCTCCTTGCCGAGGTGGAAGATCTCGTCGTCCTGGGCGGCGATGCGCTGTTCCAAGTAGGCCGTACGGCGTGCGAGTTCGGCGCGGCCGGCTCGAACGAGGCGCCCGCGGCGGACGGCTTCGGCCACGGTCGCGATCACCAGGAGCGTCGCGACGCCTCCGCACCAGCCGACGGCGACCCGGGCCGGTTCCGTGACAACGGCGACGGCGGCTCCGGATGCCGCGGCCATCAGTATGGCCGGCAGCAACAGCACGCGGGCGTAAGGAAGTTCACGGCCAGCGAGAGGCGATTGAACACTCACCATGTATGCCCTCTAAGACAAATCGGCTGGGGATCTGGGGGGGGAATTCTCGGGATCTTCAGAACATTGGGGAACAAGCGCACGAATACACCGCAACTCGGTGCGCCGCGGGCGAGCTTAGTCCGACCGGATCATCGCCAAGTCATATTCGGCAAGCGCCTGAAATCGCCCGCGCGGCAGGAGTACGCTCGGCCCCATTTATACGCTCGGACACCATTCGAACACCAAGTGTCACTGCGCACGGGTGCACGAAAGCCCCCATCAGAAGGGGTGAGACCCAGCCCGCCGAGGCGAATTCCGGCTCAGATTCCCACGATTCGCAGCGCCGCATCCGCGGTGGCTTCGGCGAAGGCCGAGGCGGGCCGGTCGGGGTCGGAGCAGTGGACCAGAATGACGCCCTCGATCAGCCCGAACACCAGATCCGTGCGCAGATCCAGCTCACTCTTGGCGAGCGCGCCGCCCGCCTCGGTCGCGGCGATCAACTGCCGGTAGGTGTCCTTGAGTTCGGCCCGTACGGCATGGAAGCCGGCAAAGCGTTCGGCGCGCACCTCGGGCAGCAGATAGAGCCCGCCGAGGTTGTGCGGACCGCCGCAGAGCAGCTGGACATCCGTGCGGCACAGGTCCCACAGCCGGTCCTGGGCCGGAGTCATGTCCTCGGCGAGGAGCTCCCGGGCGAAGGCCAGCGACGGCGTGACGGTGGACTCCAGGAGCTCGGCGAGCAGTTCCTCCTTGCCGGAGACGTAGTGGTACATGGACGCCTGGCGCATACCCGCCCGCTCGGCGACGGCCCGGGTGGTCGTGGCCGCGTACCCACGCGTCGTGAACAACTCCGCGGCGGCGGCGAGCAGTTCGTCACGCGCCGAGAGACCGCTGTCCGGTCGCCGCTCGGCCCGTGGCCTGCCCACTCGTCGTCCGCTGGTGCCCATGCCTTCGATCGTCGCACACGGGGCCGTACGGCGATCTCGGTGAGACATCGGTAACCGGGCGGCAACGCGCGGGCAACGGCGCCGACCCGCCCGGCTCCTAATTTCTGTCGGGCGACAGAAATGACGTTCGTACATGACGTACGGACATGACCGCCCCTGCCGAGCCGGAGGTCCCGCGATGGCGACA
The DNA here is from genome assembly GCF_043198355.1 of Streptomyces sp. NPDC048825. NCBI lineage: Bacteria > Bacillati > Actinomycetota > Actinomycetes > Kitasatosporales > Streptomycetaceae > Streptomyces > Streptomyces sp. NPDC048825. Next base: position 223,696 of record NZ_JBICUR010000014.1, on the reverse strand, counting down.
GCGACCACGTACGGAGCCCGGGCGCACGCCCGTGCACAAGAAGGCGCCCGCGCCGAGGCGATGCCGGTCGTCCCGGCGAGCGCCTGGCCCTCGCCGCCCTGCGCGGCGGGGCATCTGGTGTGGGCGGAGACGGTGGCGGGCGGCAACTACACGCACAGGGTGCTGGCCCGCGGCACGGAACTGCGGCTGACCGACCTCAGGGGCGACGCCTGCGCGCATCTGCTCCTGTTCGCCGCCGACCGCCCGTGGGAGCGCCTGAACGTGGCGGACACGGTCAAGATCCAGTGGAACGCCTACGTCGGCGAGGACCGGCTGCTCCTCTCCGACCAGGGCCGGGTCCTCGCCTCGGTGATCGCCGACACCTCCGGTCGGCACGACGCGCTGTGCGGCACCTCCACCCTCGTACGGAACACGCAGCGGTACGGAGACGGAACGCCGCAGTCCGCGTCCCCGGCCGGCCGCGAGCTGTTCAAGCTGGCCGCCGCGAAGAACGGTCTCGCGCCCCGGGATCTCCCTCCGTCCCTGTCCTTCTTCCAGGGCGTGGAGGTACGCGACGACGGCGCCCTCGAATTCACCGGCTCGGCCGGACCGGGCGCGAGCGTGACGCTCCGGGCCGAGCAGGACGTCACGGTGCTGCTCGCCAACGTGCCCCACCCGGCCGACCCGCGCGCCGACTACACGAGCACCCCGCTGGAGGTGCTGGCCTGGCGCGCCGAGGCCACCCCACCCGGCGCCCCGCTGTGGGAGGCCTCCCCCGAGGGCCGCCGCGCCTTCCTCAACACCGCCGAATTCCTTGCCGCGAGGGGGCTCGCATGACCGTCACCACGACCGTGGTCCCGGCCCGCTCCGCCTGGTCCGCCCTGGTGCGGACGGGCGAGACGCTCACCATCACCGACCTGCACGGCAACCAGGCCGTCGACTTCCTCGCGTACGACGCCCATGACACGGCCGTCCGCTACAGCGCGCCCGACACGATCCACGCCCAGGGCAACATCTTCCTGACCACCGGCAGCGTGCTCATGTCCAACGAGCACACCCCGCTGATGACCGTGGTCGAGGACGAGGTCGGCCGGCACGACACGGTGGGCGGCGCCTGCTCCAAGGAGTCGAACACCCTGCGCTACGGCCACCACACCTGGTCCCAGCACGCGTGCGTGGACAACTTCCTCGCGGAGGGCGCCAAGTACGGCCTCGGCAAGCGCGATCTCGTCTCGAACATCAACTGGTACATGAACGTGCCGGTCGAGAAGGACGGCACCCTCGGCATCGTCGACGGTCTCTCCGCCCCGGGCCTGAAGCTGACGCTGCGCGCCGAGCGGGACGTACTCGTCCTGGTCTCCAACTGCCCGCAGATCAACAACCCTTGCAACGGCTTCGAGCCGACGGCCGTGGAGATGACCATCGCCGAGGCGGGCGATCGATGAGTGACGGGGGAACGGCCTTCGACACGCTCCTCGTCGCCAACCGGGGCGAGATCGCGGTCCGGATCCTGCGTACGGCACGGGAGTTGGGCCTGCGTACGGTCGCGGTGTACTCCGACGCCGATCGATCGGCACCCCATGTGCGCCTGGCCGACAAAGCGGTCCGTCTGGGCCCGGCGCCCGCCAAGGAGTCATATCTCGACGCCGATCTCGTCCTGAAGGCGGCGAAGGACACGGGTGCCGGAGCGATCCACCCGGGCTACGGCTTTCTCTCCGAGGACGCGGCGTTCGCGCGACGCTGCGAGGACGCCGGAATCGCGTTCGTGGGCCCGACGCCGGAGCAGCTGGAGTTGTTCGGGGCGAAGCACACGGCCCGGGCGGCGGCGGAGGCGGCCGGGGTGCCGCTCGCTCCGGGCACGGGCCTGCTTGCCTCGGTGGACGAGGCTCTGGTGGCCGCGGACCGCATCGGCTATCCGGTGATGCTCAAGGCGACGGGGGGCGGGGGCGGTATCGGTATGTCGGCATGTCGCTCCGCCGATGAGTTGACCGAGGCCTGGGACCGGGTGCAGCGCGTCGCCGCGGCCTCGTTCTCCTTGGCCGGGGTGTTCCTGGAGCGGCTCGTCGAGCACGCCCGTCATGTCGAGGTGCAGATCTTCGGCGACGGCGCGGGCCGCGTCGTCACCTTCGGCGACCGCGACTGCTCGCTCCAGCGCCGCAACCAGAAGGTGGTGGAGGAGGCACCCGCACCCGGGCTCCCCGCGCACATACGCGAGCAACTGGCCACCACTGCCCGCAACTTGTGCGCCTCTGTCGACTACCGCTCCGCCGGAACCGTCGAGTTCGTGTACGACGCGGTGCACGAGGAGGCGTACTTCCTGGAGGTCAACACCCGGCTCCAGGTGGAGCATCCGGTCACCGAGGAGATCTATGGCGTCGACCTCGTCGCGTGGATGCTGCGTCTGGCGCGCGGGGACTTCGATGTCGTACGAGACCCTGGGGCGCCGCGCGGTCATGCCGTCGAGGCCCGCGTGTATGCCGAGGATCCCTCGCGTGAACACCGGCCCAGCGCGGGCCTGTTGACGCGGGTCGAATTCCCGCCGGGCGTACGCGTGGACGGCTGGGTCGAGACGGGCACCGAGGTCACCACGTCGTACGACCCCATGCTCGCGAAGATCGTCGCGTACGGCTCCGACCGTGCTCGGGCGCTGGCACGGCTGGACGAGGCGCTGGCCGGGACCCGCGTCGACGGCATCGAGACGAATCTGGGGCTGGTGCGGGCGGCGCTCGCGTCGGACGACTTCCGGACAGCCTCGCACTCGACGGCGACGCTCGCGGGCGTGAGCGATCCCACGCCGCGTATCGAGGTCGTCTCCGGCGGGACGCTGACGACGGTCCAGGACTGGCCGGGGCGTACCGGCTACTGGCAGGTGGGTGTGCCGCCGTGCGGGCCGATGGACGACCTGTCGTTCCGGCTCGCCAACCGGGCGCTGGGCAACGACGAGGGGGCGCCCGGCCTCGAATGCACCTTGCGTGGACCGTCGTTGAGGTTCACGCACGCGACGACGGTGTGTGTCACGGGTGCTCCGGCGGCGGTGACGGTCGACGGCGGGGCGGTCTCGCAGTGGGAGCCGGTGACAGTTCCGGCAGGGGGCGTACTGGAGATCGGGGCACCGCGTGAGCACGGCCTGCGCACCTACGTGCTCTTCATGGGCGGTCTGGACATACCCGAGTTCCTGGGCAGCGCGGCGACCTTCACGCTGGGCCGGTTCGGCGGGCACGGCGGGCGGGCGCTGCGGACGGGGGATGTGCTGCACGGGGGCGCGGTCGCGTCCTCGGGGGCGGCGGTGCCGGAGGGCGAGCGGCCGGTGTTCGGCGCCGTATGGCATGTGGGCGCGCTCGAAGGCCCGCACGCCGCACCGGAGTTCTTCACCGAGGAGGACATCCACGACTTCTACGCGGCCGACTGGAAGGTGCACTTCAACTCGGCACGCACGGGCGTACGGCTGGTCGGTCCGAAGCCCCGCTGGGCCCGCACCGACGGCGGCGAGGCGGGACTGCACCCCTCCAACATCCACGACACCCCGTACTCGGTCGGCGCCGTCGACTACACGGGCGACATGCCGGTCCTGCTCGGTCCCGACGGCCCCTCGCTCGGCGGGTTCGTGTGCCCGGCGACCGTCCTCAGCGCGGAGCGCTGGAAGCTCGGCCAGCTCCGTCCCGGGGATACGGTGCGCTTCATGCCGGTGGCCGATGGGGGTCCCCCCGCTCATGGGGGTCCCCCCGCTCGAGCGAAGCCGAGAGTGGGGGAGGGTGTGGCACGCCCCGCGATCGTGGACGGTGGCGTGCTGGCGCGGGACGGTGACGTGACGTACCGGCGCAGCGGCGACGACCATCTGCTGGTCGAATTCGGTCCCATGCAGCTGGACCTGGCGCTGCGTATGCGGGTGCACGCCCTGATGGAGGCGGTGGCAAAGGCCTGCCTCGACGGAGTCACCGACCTCACGCCGGGCATCCGTTCCCTCCAGATCCAGACGGATCCGGGCCGCCTCCCCCAGCACCAACTCCTCACGGCGGTACGGTCGTTGGTGGCCACGCTGCCCTCGACGGACCAGCTGGTCGTGCCGTCCCGCACCGTCCACCTCCCCCTCTCCTGGGACGACCCGGCGACCCGCGAGGCGATCGCCCGCTATATGGCGGGTGTCCGGGACGACGCGCCCTGGTGCCCCTGGAACATCGAGTTCATCCGCCGGGTCAACGGCCTGGACTCGGTGGAGGACGTGTACCGGACGGTCTTCGACGCCGAGTACCTGGTCCTCGGCCTGGGCGATGTGTACCTGGGCGCCCCGGTGGCCACACCCCTGGACCCCCGCCACCGCCTGGTCACGACGAAGTACAACCCGGCCCGCACCTGGACCGCCGAGAACTCGGTCGGCATCGGCGGCGCGTACCTCTGCGTCTACGGCATGGAGGGCCCCGGCGGATACCAGTTCGTCGGCCGCACGACCCAGGTCTGGTCCGGCTGGCAGCAACGCGGCGCCTTCGAACCCGGCTCCCCCTGGCTGCTGCGCTTCTTCGACCGCATCAAGTGGTATCCGGTGACCCCGGACGAACTGCTGGAGCTACGGGCCGACATCATCTCGGGCCGTTTCGTTCCCCAGATCGAGGAGGGCGTCTTCTCATTCGCAGAGCATGAGGCGTTCCTGACCGAGAACGCCGACTCGATCGCCGAGTTCAGGACCCGCCAGGGCGCCGCCTTCGCGGCGGAACGGGACGCCTGGGAGGCATCGGGCGAGTTCACCAGGGCGGAGACGGCCTCGGCTCCGGCACCAGCAGCACCGGCGGCGACGGTCCCACCGGGCGGCCACCTGGTCGAGGCCGAATTCGCCGCGTCGGTCTGGCAGCTGAACGTCGCCCAGGGCGACGAGGTCACCACCGGCCAGCCCCTCCTCGCCCTGGAAGCCATGAAGATGGAGTCAAGGGTGCACGCACCGATGAACGGCGTCGTGGCGCAGATCCTCACCAGACCGGGCGCCCAGGTGGAACCGGGCACGGCGCTGATGGTGCTCGCACCGCCGAGCTGACTCCGGCCAGCTGTCTGCGGGCAGGCGTCCCGCCCGTCTGTGGGCAGGCGTTCCGCAGGGCGGAACGGGTGGGCACAGACGGCCACCAGGCCGCACCCGACTACGAAACCCCAGCGCAAGGAGCACCGATGTCGCCCCGGTCCCAGACCCTGACCCTGACCCGAGTCCAGATGGCCTACGCCCGCATAGAGGCCGTGGACCGCCCCGAGGTCTGGATCGACCTGCGCCCAAAGGCGGAGGTCGAGACGGAGGCCCGCGCGATCGACGCACGGGTGGCCGCAGGCGAACACCTCCCCCTCGCAGGGCGACTGTTCGCAGCGAAGGGCAACATCGACGTAGCGGGCCTGCCCACAACCGCCGGCTGCCCTTCCTACGCGTACCGGCCGGAGGCCGACGCCCCGGCAGTCGCCCGCCTCCGCGCGGCAGGCGCGATCGCCCTCGGCACCACGAACCTGGACCAGTTCGCCACAGGCCTCGTCGGCACCCGCTCTCCCCACGGCGCCGTGCGTAACGCCATCGATCCGCAGAGAATCAGCGGCGGCTCCAGCTCCGGCTCAGCCGTAGCGGTGGCGTGCGGCATCGTCGACTTCGCGCTGGGCACGGACACCGCGGGCAGCGGACGCGTCCCCGCCGCATTCAACGGAATCGTCGGCCTGAAACCCACCCGAGGCCTCGTCCCCGCGCAAGGCGTGGTCCCGGCCTGCGCCTCCCTGGACTGCGTAACGGTCTTCGCCCGCACCCTCCCGGAGGCGGAGGAGGCCCTCACCCACATGACCTCTCCACCCGCCCGAGAACTCCCCGCACTCCCCCAGCGCGCCCCGGGCCCCTGGCGCATAGCCGTCCCTCCCCGGGACCAGCTCGGCGAAATGGACGAGGGCTGGCTCAGGGCATACGAGGCAGCCGTGACCCGACTGAGTGCCGCAGGCGCCGAGTTGCGCACCATGGACCTCGCCGCCTTCACGGAGGCCGCCACGATGCTGTACGAAGGCGCCTTCGTGGCCGAGCGCTACACAGCCGTGGGGAGCTTCGTCGACAAGTTGCTCTCCGAGGGCGGCGACGGCCTCGATCCCACGGTCGCCGGAATCATCACCCGGGCCCGGGACCTCCCGGCGCACCAGCTCTTCGCCGACCAGGACCGCCTGGCAGCCCTGCGCACCCGCGCGCTGGAGTCACTCGGCGACGCGGACGCCCTGCTTCTGCCGACCACGCCCGGCCATCCCACCCTCGCCGAGGTAGCCGCCGACCCACTGGGCACGAACGCCCGCCTCGGGCGCTTCACCAACTCCACCAACCTCTTCGACCTTGCGGCAGTCGCCGTCCCGGCGGGCGAGGTGGCGGGGCTTCCCTTCGGCGTCATGCTGATCGGCCCCGCGTTCACCGACGAACGTCTCGCTCGCATCGCCAGAACCCTGGAAGTGCCGCCCGTCCGGCTCGCCGTGCTCGGCGCGCACCTGTCGGACCAGCCCCTGAACGGCCAACTTCTCGCGTTGGGCGCCCGGTTGGAGCGTACGACCCGAACCGCCCCCGTCTACCGGCTGCATGCCCTGACCACCGACCCGCCCAAGCCGGGCCTGGTCCACGTCGGCGCGAACGGAGCCGCGATCGAGGCCGAGGTCTGGCGACTGCCCGCCGAGGGTCTCGGCCGCCTCATCGCCGAGCTGCCCCGGCCGATGACGCTGGGCCGGGTGACGCTGGCCGACGGCAGCGACGTACCGGGATTCCTGTGCGAGCCGGGCGCGCTCGACGATGCACGGGACATCACGGAGTACGGGGGCTGGCGCGCGTACCTGAAGTCGCTCAGTGACTGACACGAGAGAGGCCGGCGCCCTCAGACGAACGCCCGCTCACCCCACCGACGAGTAGGCGACGACCCCCCTCAGCAGCCCGTCCACAGCCTTCCGCGCGTTCTTCGCCACGGTGGAGTCCTTGGTGCCGGACACCGGCGCCGCCGCCGATATCTGGCCGAGTACGTCGATGACCTGCTTGCACCAGCGCACAAAGTCACCGGCGGGCATCTCCGCCTCGCGGAGGACCTCGTCGAGTCCCTTGCCGGAGGCCCATTCGTACGCGGCCCAGGCGAAGCCCAGGTCCGGCTCGCGCTGGCCGACGCCCTCGGTCTGGCTGATCCGGAACTCCTCCTCCAGGGCGTCCAGGCGGCCCCAGATGCGGACCATCTCACCGAGTGCGGCCTTGGCCTTGCCGGACGGCAGCTTCGGTGCCAGCGCGTCGTCGCCGACGCGGGCCTCGTACACCAACGCCGAGACGCATGCGGCCAGTTCGGCCGGGGCGAGGCCCTCCCAGACGCCGGCGCGCAGGCATTCGCTGGCGAGCAGGTCCAGCTCTCCGTAGAGCCGGGCAAGCCGCTTGCCGTGCTCGGTGACCTCGTCGCCGCGCAGATAGTCGAGCTCGGTCAGGAGCTTGACGATGCGGTCGAAGGTACGGGCGATGGTGTTCGTCCGCCCTTCGATGCGCCGCTCCAGCTGCGAGGTGTCGCGCACCAGCCGGTGGTAGCGCTCGGCCCAACGGGCGTGGTCCTCGCGGTCGTTGCACCCATGGCAGGGGTGGGCGCGCAGGGCGGTGCGCAGCCGGGCGATCTCCCGGTCGTCGACGGCATCGGAGCGCCGCTTGCGGTGCCGGTCGGGAACGATGTGCCCGGCCTTCGTCCGCAGCGCGGACGCGAGATCGCGGCGCGACTGCGGCGAGCGCGCGTTGAACGACTTCGGGATGCGCATCCGTTCCAGCGCCTCGACGGGCACCGGGAAGTCGATCGACGCGAGGCGCTTGACCTGCCGCTCGGCGGTGAGGACGAGGGGCCGCGGCCCGTCGTGGTGCTCGAAGCCGCGGTGGCCGTTGGACCGCCCGGCGGGCAGCCCGGGGTCCAGCACCAGAGCAAGTCCCGCGAACTTGCCCGTCGGCACGTGGATCACATCGCCGGGCTTGAGCTTCTCCAGCGCCACGGCCGCTTCCGCACGCCGCTGCGCCGCGCCCTGCTTGGCCAGCTCGGTCTCGCGGTCCTTGAGTTCGCGACGCAGTCGCGCGTACTCCTCGAAGTCGCCCAGGTGGCAGGTCATGGAGGCCTTGTAGCCCTCAAGGCCCTCTTCGTTGCGCTGCACCTGGCGGGAGATCCCGACGACCGACTTGTCGGCCTGGAACTGTGCGAAGGACGTCTCCAGGAGTTCGCGCGAGCGGTGCCGGCCGAACTGCTCGACGAGGTTCACCGCCATGTTGTACGACGGCTTGAAGCTGGAGCGCAGCGGGTACGTGCGCGTACCCGCGAGGCCCGCGAGGTGCTCCGGGCTCATGCCGCGCTGCCACAGCACGACGGCGTGACCCTCGACATCGATGCCGCGTCGCCCTGCGCGGCCGGTCAGCTGCGTGTACTCGCCGGGGGTGATGTCGGCGTGCTGCTCGCCGTTCCACTTGACGAGCTTCTCCAACACCACCGAGCGGGCAGGCATGTTGATGCCGAGGGCGAGGGTCTCGGTGGCGAACACAGCCTTGACCAGGCCGCGTACGAACAGCTCCTCGACGACCTCCTTGAATGTCGGCAGCATGCCCGCGTGGTGGGCCGCGATGCCGCGCTCCAGGCCTTCCAGCCACTCGTAGTAGCCCAGGACGTGCAGGTCCTCGGCCGGGATCGAGGACGTACGTCCCTCGACGAGGGCGCGGACCTTGTGGCGTGCCTCGTCGTCGTTCAGTCTCAGGCCCGCGTACAGGCACTGCTGGACGGCGGCCTCGCAGGCGGCGCGGCTGAAGATGAACGTGATGGCGGGCAGCAGTCCCTCGGCGTCGAGCCGTTCGATGACTTCGGGACGGCCCGGTGTCCACACGCGCGATCTCTGCCGCCGCTCGCGCTCGCGGTCGGCCTCTCGCATATTGCGGCCCCGTCTGCGGTCCTGGTACGAGGGCCGGGTCGCCTCCATACGGGCCAGGCGGGTGAGGTCGGGGTTGACGGCCTTCTTGTGGCCCTCGCCCTCCTCGAAGAGGTCGTAGATGCGGCGTCCGGCCAGTACGTGCTGGAACAGCGGGACAGGCCGGTGCTCGGCGACGATCACTTCGGTGTCGCCGCGGACGGTGTCGAGCCAGTCGCCGAACTCCTCGGCGTTCGACACCGTCGCCGAGAGCGACACCAGGGTCACCGACTCGGGGAGGTGGATGATCACTTCCTCCCAGACGGCGCCGCGGAAGCGGTCGGAGAGGTAGTGCACCTCGTCCATGACGACGTAACCGAGGCCGAGGAGGGTCTGCGAGCCCGCGTAGAGCATGTTGCGCAGGACCTCAGTGGTCATCACGACCACCGGGGCATCGGCGTTGACGCTGTTGTCGCCGGTGAGCAGGCCGACCTTCTCAGCGCCGTAACGCCGTGCCAGATCGGTGTACTTCTGGTTCGACAGCGCCTTGATGGGCGTGGTGTAGAAGCACTTCTTGCCCTGCTGGAGGGCGAGGTGGACGGCGAACTCGCCCACGATCGTCTTGCCCGAGCCGGTGGGCGCGGCCACCAGCACACCCTTGCCCGCTTCGAGTGCCTGGCAGGCCTCGATCTGGAAGGGGTCGAGGCCGAAGTCGTACATCTCGCGGAAGGACGCGAGCGCGGTGGCCTGCTCGGCAGCGCGCCGCCGCGCTGCCTCGTACCGCTCGGCCGGTGAGAGATCCTCTGTCATCGTGCTTTCGAGCGTACCGTCAGCCACTGACAACAGGACGATCAATATCCGGATCCGGCCCCGCACACCGGGAATCCACCCAGCTCAGGTATGCGGGGCCGGTCCCGGTGCGCGTCTGTCAGGTCACGTCGTCGTAGCCGTTGACCCGGTCGGGATCGCGCTGGCGGTCGGTGTCCGTCTGCGCCGGCAGCGCGCGGCTGGCCGAGACGGATTCGATCTCGCCGATGTCCTCGGGCGTCAGGTCGAGTTCGGAGGCCTCGTCGTCGTCCGGGCCCATGGCCTCGCGGCGGGCCCTGCGACGGTCGTTCAGCAGCGAGAATCCGGTCGCCAAGAAGTACAGGATCCAGATCGGGGCGGCCAGCGCCATCATCGTCAGCGGGTCCGTGCTGGGCGTTGCGATCGCGGCGAACAGCGTGATGCCCATGATCATGCCGCGCCACCAGCCGGCCATGCGCTTGCCGGAGATCGCCCCGGTCATGTTGAGCATCACCAGGAGCAGCGGCAGCTCGAAGGAGAGCCCGAAGACGACCACCATGCGCGTGACGAGGTCGAGCAGATCGTCCAGCGGCAGCAGGTTGTCCACACCGAAGGGCGTGAACTCGATCAGGACCTTCGCCGTGGTGGGGAGCACCTTGTACGCGAAGAAGGCGCCGATGAGGAACAGCGGGACACCGGAGCCGACGAACGCGTAGGCGTACTTCTTCTCACCCTTGTGCAGGCCGGGCGCGATGAACGCCCAGAGCTGGTAGAGCCAGACCGGCGAGGCGAGGACGACGCCGGCCATGAGGGACACCTTCAGCGCCAGGGTGAAGGGCGTGATCAGGCCGTTGATGGTGATCCGCGCGCAGGGGTTGCTGTCGTCGGACGCCTGCGCCAGTTCCTCGAAGGACTTCGAGCAGCCGACCTCTTTGAGGATGGGCTCGGTGAAAAAGTTGATGATGTCGTTGTAGAAGAAGGCGGCGACGACCGTGACGAGGACGATGGCCAGCATCGCCTTCGCGAGCCGGTTGCGGAGCTCACGAAGGTGCTCCGCGAGGGGCATCCGCCCCTCGGGATCCTTCTCTTCCTTCTTGCGGGCAGACTTGAGCAACCCACGTTCCCATCTCGTGCAGCGGGCCGGAGGTCACCGGCCCTGCGTCAGCGCTTGGTCGTGTCCGTCGGCTCGGTGACCGGGCGGGAGCTGGTCACATCGCCGGGCGCGGCCTGGATGGTGCGCTGGGCCGGGGGCTGCTGGTCGTCGTGCGGCGGACCTGCCGGAGTGGCGCTGTCGTCCTTGCCCTCGGTCTTCATCGCCTTGGCCTCGCTCTTGAGGATGCGGGCGGACTTGCCCAGGGAGCGAGCCATGTCCGGAAGCTTCTTCGCGCCGAACAGCAGGATGATGACGACGAGGATGAGAATGATCTCGGGAGCTCCGAGCCTTCCGAACATATGTCTTTACCTTCTCACCGAGGCGGCTGGGGCGGGGTTGCCGTCCGACCCGTCGGACACCTGTCCGAGGATCGTGCTGACAGCGATCGTAACGCGCAGGGGTGAACGCGAGGCAATCCCTGTGCGTACTCCCGGTCTGCGGCCCGCGCCTCGTTCTCGGGGCCGCGTCCAGCAGCGTACCTGGCGATGCTGGGAAGCTGACAGGTCAGAGTGACTCAAACCGCCCGGCGGGGACGGCTCACAGCACATCCACAGAGCGCGCCGCGGCCTCGGAGGCCCGCTCCAGGTCTTCTGCCGCGCGACTGATCCGACGTGCGGAGTCCGTGACCTGCCTGCCCAGGCGCTCGGCTTCGAGGAAGACCCTGACGGCGAGGACGCCGAGCACGGCGATTCCCAGGAAACCCACAGCGATCGCGAGCATCGGCCAGAACATGCGCCGCCCCTAGACGGTGGAGTGCAGCCGCAGGGTCCGCACTCCCCCGCCGGTGAGAAGCTCCACGATCCGCTCACCGGCCGGCTTGCGCACCGCCGCCTCGCACTCCGGGCAGGTGAAGGAATAGAAGGTCGTCCGCGGGGTGGCGCCGATCGCCAGGCGGAGGGCGTTCGCGGAGAGTTCGAAGTGGGCGCGGCAGTCGGGGCAGGCGGCCTTGAAAACCACGGGATCCACTCTCGTCATGCCCGAGAAAGCGGATGTCACGGACATTCCCTGCGTACCAGACATCGCCGACCTGCTCACAGCCCTTGCTCCTGCCTGCCGTACAGCCCGTCCTGAACTCCGCGCGGCTCCTCGGGGAGACCCTCCCCCACTCTCGGCTCCGCTCGAGCGGGGGGACCCCCATCGCCCTGTGGCACGTCGTACGCCGCGAGCGCCTCGCGTGCCGCCTGCCGGGCGCTGTCCGCGACCTCCCGCGGTGAGACGATCCGGCCGTCCCGCCCGAGCCGCAGCGCGAGGCGGCGCAGCGAGGCGGGATCGGGGGCACGCAGGGTGATACGCAGCCCGCCGTCGGGCAGTTCATCGGCGCTGTCGTGCGGGTAGTACTCGGCGACCCAGCGCCCGCCCGGGGCGACCTCGACGACCACCTCGGGATCCTCGGCGGCGGGCTGCACCAGCCCTTCGGAGAGGTCGCGCAGTTCGACCTCGGGCGGCGCGGACGGCTCGTCCAGGATGCGGATCTCCGCGACCCGGTCGAGCCGGAAGGTGCGCCGCGCCTCGGAGCGGCGGCACCAGGCCTCCACGTAGGTGTGGCCGACGCTGACCAGGCGGATCGGGTCGATCTCGCGCTCGGTGAGCTCGTCACGGCCGGGCGAGTAGTAGCGGATCCACAGTCGGCGCCGCTCGGAGATCGCCCGGTCGACGTCCGCGAAGACCCCGCCCTCCGACTCGAACGTCACCGACAGCCGGGCACTGGCACCCGCCGCCTCGCCCGCCGCGGCCTCCACCTTGGCGGTGGCCCGCAGAAGCGCCTGCCGGTCGCCCTCACGCAGCCCCGGCAGCGTCGCCACGGCCCTGGCTGCCACCAGCAGCGCGGTCGCCTCGTCGGCGGCGATCCGCAGCGGCTCGGCCGCCTCCGCACCAAGGGCGCCCGGGTTGCGCCACCAGATCCGGTCGCCGTCGGTGTCGATGTCCAGCAGATCGCCGCCGCGGAAACTGGTCCCGCACAGCGGCAGCACATCGAGGTCGGAGATCAGCTCGTCCTCGGTGATCCCGAAGGCCCGCGCGACATCACTGACGCGCGCACCGGGGCGCTCCCGCAGATACGTCACCAGGGACAGCATCCGCCGCGTCTGGTCGATGGCACTCACGGGCCTGACCGGTTTTCCCGCCACTTCTCCTACGCCCCCTCAGCCCTTGGCCACGGCGCGCAGCCGGTCCACGACATCGGCCCGCAGCTCGGCGGGCTCCAGGACCACCACATCGGGCCCGAACTCGACGAGCCAGGCGTCCAGGCCATGTCCGTACGGAATCTCCAACTCGTCCCAACCGTCGCCCAGTTCCTGTACGGACACGGCCTTGGCGCGCAGTGGATAGCCCGCCCCGGTGCGCAGCCGTATCAGCGCGGAGCGGTCGGCGGTCTCTCCGGCCCAGCTCGCGACGGTCTCCCGCACGGTGACGACATCGGGCACCTCGGCCGTGAACTTCCCGCTCCGGGTACGGACCTTGCCGGTGATCCGCGACAGCCTGAACACCCGCTCGGCGCCCCGGTCGCGGTCCCAGCCGGCCAGGTACCAGTGGCCGCGCCAGCACTCCAGCGCCCAGGGCTCCACGATGCGGGGCTCGGGGTGGGCGGCGGTGGCCTTGCGGTAGTCGAAGGCGACGGGGCGGCGGTCACGGCAGGCGAGCATCAGCGGTTCGAAGGCCGCCTCGTGCACGGGGATGTGCGGCTCCAGGGCGCCATGGGCCTCGTACGGGTCGACGTCCTCGGGCAGTCCGGCCGCGCGCAGCTTCTGCAGGGCGCCGCTCGCCGCGCCCGCGAGGCGGGCCTGCTGCCAGACCTTGGCGACCAGGCCCAGGGCGGCGGCCTCCTCGGCGTCGAGCGCGATGGGCGGTAGACGGTTGCTGTCCCGGCGGGCGAGATAGCCGACCTCGCCGTCCAGACTCTCCACCGTCTCGATGACCAGGCCGAGCTCGCGCAGATCGTCCTTGTCGCGCTCGAACATCCGGTTGAAGGAATCGTCCGAGCCGACTGCACCACTTCCCGGCCTGAAGGCCTCGACGTAAGCCTCGATGGAGTCGCGCAGCTCGCGCTTGCTGAGCGGCCGCCGCGTCCCGAGCAGACACAGCGCCAGGTTCATCAGCCGCTCGGCCTTGGCAATGGCCATCGACGCCCTTCCCTATGGTGCTTCCGATCGATGACCGTACCGCTCCGCAGTGTCGTGGCAAAAGCCGAGGGCCCATGCCCGACAGGCATGGGCCCCAGCTGATCGGGTCCGGTCGGACCAGATCACACGGCGTACGAAGACCGGGTCGCGAGTCACTCGCGGACGGACCCCGCGAAGATCAGACCGCGACCAGGTCGCAGACGAAGATCAGCGTCTCGCCCGGCGCGATACGGCCACCGCCGGCACCGCGGTCGCCGTACGCGAGGTGGGCGGGGATCGTCAGCTGACGGCGCCCGCCGACCTTCATGCCCTGCACACCCTGGTCCCAGCCGGAGATGACCTGGCCGACGCCGAGCTGGAACTCCAGCGGCGTACCACGGTTCCAGGAGGCGTCGAACTCCTCGCCGCTGGAGTAGGCCACGCCCACATAGTGGACCTTCACGAAGTCGCCGGCCTTCGCGACCGGCCCCTCGCCCTCCCAGATCTCCTTGATCTCGAGGTCCGCGGGCGGCGGGCCTTCGGGGAAGTCGATCTCCGGCTTCTCGATGCTCACGTTCGGCTCCTGCTGTGTGCGAAAGGCAACTGGGACAACCCCGACAGTCTTACATCCCCGCACGCCTCACATCTTCGCGAGGATGTCGACCGTGAACACCAGCACCGAGTCCTTCTTGATGGTGCTGCCCTGCGGCGGGCTGTCGCCGTACCCGAGCTTCGGCGGGACGACGATGAGTACGCGGCTGCCGACCTTCTTCCCGGTCAGGCCCTGCGCCCAGCCCTTGACGACCTGCTGCAGCGAGAACGAGGTGAGCTGCTGCCTGCTGTACGTGGAGTCGAACTCCTTGCCGTCGGCCCAGAGCACCCCCTTGTACTGCACGAGGACGCTGTCGCTCGCCGCGACCTCCTCGCCGTCCCCCTCCAGGATGTAGTTCGCGACGAGCTTCGTCGGCGGGTCCCCCTTCGGCACCTCGATGGAGGGAGCCTTGCCGTCGGTGTTGGTGCCGACCTTGGGCAGATCGATGTTGTCCTGCGCGACCTCGGAGCCCTTGGCGGAGCTCTTCGCGTTGAACGTGTCCTCGGCGTCGAGGACACAGACCAGCGTGTCGGTGCCCTTGACGCCCGCCTGGGCGTTCCCCTGCTCACCGAAGCCCCAGGCCGGCGGCACGGCCATCAGAACGCGGCTGCCGGCCTTCTTGCCCATCAGGGCGTAGCGCCAGCCGTCCATGACCTGGCCCTGGGCGAGCTGGATGACGATGGGCGTCTTACGGTCGTAGGAGTTGTCGAAGACCTTCGCCGTCGTCCAGACCTGAGCCAGATAGTTCACCTTGACAAAGTCGCCCTCGGCCAGCGTCTTGCCGTTGCCCGCGACGACCGTCTTGACCGCGAGGTCCTTCGAAGGATCACCGCTGCCCTTGGCCACGGTCGGCTTCTCGCCGAACTTGGCACCGGCGGTGACGGCCGGCAGCGGCCCGTCGACGAGCTTCGGCGGTGGGGGCGCACTGGCCGACGGAGACGCCGAGGGGGACGTACTGCTGCTGGCCTTGTCCTTGTCGGCCGTGTCGTCGCCACCGCAGCCGGCGAGCGTGAGCAGTCCGGCAGGAGCGGCAATCAGAAGTGAGCGTCGGCGCACGGTGGGGGCCTCGTATCGGTCGATCTTGCGGTTGGCGTGCGCGCAACTCTACGGCGTGAGCAGGGCGCCGTACGAAGAACGTACGGCGCCCTGTGTTGCGTTCCGCAAAAACGTCCGGAACTGACAGCTCACATTCCGGCGATGAGCTTCTCCACTCGATCGTCGACGGAACGGAACGGGTCCTTGCACAACACCGTGCGCTGCGCCTGGTCGTTCAGCTTGAGATGGACCCAGTCGACGGTGAAGTCCCGCCGCTGCTCCTGCGCCCGCCGGATGAAGTCGCCGCGCAACCGCGCCCGGGTGGTCTGCGGCGGCACGGACTTGCCCTCGAAGATCTTCAGGTCATTGCAGATCCGGGCGGCCTGCCCCTTCTTCTCCAGCAGGTAGTACAGCCCTCGACGACGGTGGATGTCGTGATACGCGAGGTCTATCTGCGCGACCCGCGGATGCGACATCGTCATGTTGTGCTTGGCGCGGTACCGCTCGATGAGCTTGTACTTCATCACCCAGTCGATCTCGGTGCCGATCCGGTCGAGGTCCTCGGACTCGATCGAGTCCAGCGTGCGGCCCCACAGCTCGAGGACCTGCTCGACGGTGCCGGTGCGGATGCCGCGGCGCTCGCAGAAGTCCACGGCCTTCTCGTAGTACTCACGCTGCACCTCCAGAGCGGAGGCCTCCCGGCCGCTGGCCAGGCGCACCTTGCGGCGGCCCGTGATGTCATGGCTGACCTCGCGGATCGCCCGGATCGGGTTCTCCAGGGTCAGATCGCGCATCACCGTGCCCGCCTCGATCATGCGCAGGACGAGATCGGTGGCGCCGACCTTGAGCAGCATGGTCGTCTCGGACATGTTCGAGTCACCCACGATGACATGCAGGCGACGGTAGCGCTCGGCGTCGGCGTGGGGTTCGTCACGCGTGTTGATGATCGGCCGGGAACGGGTCGTCGCCGACGAGACGCCCTCCCAGATGTGCTCGGCGCGCTGGCTGACGCAGTACACCGCGCCACGCGGGGTCTGCAGCACCTTGCCGGCACCGCAGAGAAGCTGCCTGGTGACGAGGAACGGGATGAGGATGTCCGCGAGCCGGGAGAACTCCCCGTGGCGGGCCACCAGATAGTTCTCGTGGCAGCCGTAGGAGTTGCCCGCCGAGTCGGTGTTGTTCTTGAAGAGGTAGACGTCGCCCGCGATTCCTTCCTCGTGCAGGCGTCGTTCGGCGTCTACCAGGAGTCCTTCCAGAATGCGCTCGCCGGCCTTGTCGTGGGTGACGAGTTCTGTCACGTTGTCACATTCCGGTGTGGCGTATTCCGGATGTGACCCCACGTCGAGATAGAGGCGGGCGCCGTTTCGCAGAAAGACATTGCTGCTGCGGCCCCATGACACGACACGGCGGAAGAGGTACCGCGCCACCTCGTCGGGAGACAGCCGTCGCTGTCCCCTGAACGTACACGTGACGCCGTACTCGTTCTCCAGCCCGAAAATGCGGCGGTCCATGACTGAACATTACGCCTGATGCCCTGCGCTGAAACGAGGTTCGCCTGCACCGTTTCGATCATTTTCCGATGCGACTTCAACCACCCCACCGCTGCCCGCAGCTGCGAGGACCCGCCCCGTGGCCAGCAGAACCAGCAGCGCCACGGCTCCCGCGACACCCGGCAGTGCGAAACCCCACACCGCTCCGCCCCACTCGACGACCGGCCCCGCGAGACCCGTCCCGACCGACATCCCCACCGTGAACGTCGTCACAAGCCAGGAGAACGCCTCGGTGACGGTGCCCTTCGGCGCGTGCCGGTCGACCAGAACGAAGGCACAGGCGATACAGGGCGCGAGAAACAACCCCGAGAGCGCGATCAGCGCCGTCATGGCGACCGCGCCCGGCGTCAGCGTCAGCGGTACGTAGAACACCGCCAGAAGCGCGACAAGCACACGCAGCCGCCGCCCCGGTGCACCACTCCACTGCCGCGCGCCGTACACGGTGCCCCCGACGAGCGCGCCGAGCCCGATGGCGGCCATCAGCCAGCCGTACGTCACGTCGCCGCCGTTGTCATCCGCGTACGACATCGCCGCGACGTTGATCGAGCCCAGCGCGATCCCCACGAAAAGGAACGCGCCGAGCAGGACGAGCAGACCGGCCGATCGCAAGGCACCGAGCCAGTGCGCCTCACGCGGCGCCGAACGCCACGCGCGCGAAGGCTGCGACACCACCACGGAGAGCGCCCCCAGCACCCCTATGACATTCAGCACGAGGAGCGCTGCCTGCGCCGACCACAGCGACACGCACAGCGTGATGAGCAATGGCCCCACGGTGAACATGACTTCCTGCGCCACGGCATCCATCGCATACGCCGTGTGCACCTGGTCCTCCCTACGCAGAACCGCGGGCCACAGCGCCCGCAGACCGCCCTCCAGAGGCGGCGTGAAGAACCCGGCGACGACCATCAGGACGTACGCCAGCGGAAGCGCCCCGATGCCCGTGAAGGCGAACACCGTCATGCCGAGGGCGGAGACCAGCGCGGCGGGCAGCTGGACACGCGGCTGCCCGTGGAGGTCCACAAGGCGTCCGAGCAACGGCTGCCCCACGGCATTCGACACCCCGTACGCCGCGGCCAGCGCGCCGGCGAGGCTGTAGCTGCCGCCCTCGGCGCGGACGAACAGCAGGACGGCTATCGCGGCCACGGCGTTCGGCAGCCGCCCCACAAGAGTGCCGACCAGCAGCCGGGCTGCATGTCTCGTTCTGAGGATCTCCAGGTAGCGCGCGGCCATGTCCCGCCCTTCTCGTAGCCCGTGGCAGCTCAAGTTGTACGTATAACTCCCGCGGTCATACGTACCATGTGCCCAGTCCGCGAGTCCAGCAGAAAGAGCAGGTCGACGGTGGCACGAGGAAGCACGCGCCCCACGAGCCGCGACGTCGCCCGGGCCGCCGGAGTCTCCCAGGCCGCCGTCTCCCTCGTACTGGGCGACAAGTGGCGCGGACGGGTCTCCGAGGCAACAGCCGCGCGCGTACGCCAGGCGGCGCAGGACCTCGGCTACCGGCCCAACCTCGCCGCCCGCAACCTACGGCTCGGCCAGGCACGCACGGCCCTCCTGGTGGTGCCCGCACTCACCAACGAGTTCTTCGCCGCCGTCTACGAAGGAGCCGCCCGCATCGCCGCGAAACACGGCTTCGGCGTCGTCCTGTACCCCTCACCCGAAGGCATCGGCCCAGCCCCGGACCCGTTCGCCTCCGCACGAGCCGCCCTGGACGGCGTCATCGCCTCCTCCATGGCCTCCGAAGCCCTCACGGAAATCCGCGGCGACGACCTCCCCCTCGTCATGCTGGACAGCGACCCGGCGGGCAGCCTCGGCGCCGCGACCGTCAACCTCGACATCACAGACGGCATGCGCCAGATCACCGAACACCTGCTGGCACTGGGCCACCGCCGGTTCCTGCACCTGGCCGCCGACATCGACTCCTGGACCTTCCACGTACGCGCCCGGGAACTCGCCACCCGCGTGGCACAGACAGCCGACACCGAGGTACGCACGGCAAAGGCCCCGATCACCATCGAGGGCGCACTGGCCGCGGCCGAGAACGCCCTGCACGGCCCGGGCCCCCGGCCCACCGCCCTCATCTGCGACGACGACAAACTCGCCGTCGGCGCCTACAAGGCCGCCCGCCGCCTCGGGCTGCGCATCCCCGAAGACCTGTCGGTGACCGGCTTCGACGACCTGGCCCTCGCCACAGCGATCGAACCCGAACTCACCACCGTCCACCTCGACGCCGAACTCTTCGGCGAACGCGGCATGACAGCCCTCCTCGCGGTTCTGGAGGGTGCAGCACCACCGGAAGGCAACATCCCCGTCGAACTGGTCGTACGGGGCTCCACAGCGCCACCACGCCCGTCCTGAACGCCGATGCGCCCCGGCCCCGCTGCAAGGCGGGACCGGGGCGCATCGGGTGATGACTGGCGGGCTTACTTCTCCTCGGACGCATCCGACCCATCGGCATCGTCAGAACCATCGGACTCGGCGGTGTCCGCAGCCCTGTCCGAACTGCCTGCCTCCAGCAGACGGGACAACTGGCCGCCCACAATGCGCTTGAATTTGCGCTTCTGCGGACGTGTACGGTCCAGAACCGCCACCTCAAGGCGCTCCGCGGGAATCTCCCGCTCGCTGCCGTCGGTATCCCGGGACAGGGCCTGAACGGCCAGCTTCAGCGCCTCGGCCAGCGTCATGCCGTCCCGGTGACGCTGATCGAGATAGCTGCTGATCTGCTCGGCGTTACCACCCACCGCGACCGAGCCGTGCTCGTCCACGATCGATCCATCGTGCGGCAGCCGGTAGAGCTGGTCACCGTCGGGCGTCACCCCGACCTCCGCGACCACCAACTCCACCTCATACGGCTTCTCCGCCCCACTGGAGAAGATCGTGCCGAGCGTCTGGGCATACACATTGGCAAGACCGCGAGCGGTCACATCGTCACGGTCGTAGGTATAACCCCGCAGGTCGGCGTAGCGGACACCACCGATGCGGAGATTCTCGTACTCGTTGTACTTGCCGGCGGCCGCAAAGCCGATCCGGTCATAGATCTCGCTGAACTTGTGCAGCGCACGGGACGGGTTCTCGCCGACGAAGACAATGCCGTCGGCAAACTGCAGCACAACCAGACTGCGACCACGGGCGATGCCCTTGCGGGCATACTCAGCCCGGTCGGCCATCTGCTGCTGGGGTGAGACATAGAACGGCGTCGACACCGGCTATCCGTCCCTTTCTGTGGAAGTCACTGGATCACCTGAAAAACAGGGGCCTTGGCCTTCTGGAGGGCCGCAGCAGTCAGAGCAACGCCGCACGCGGGCCGTCGGGCTGCTCCAGGCGCCGCTCCAGGATCAAGCGGGCGATCTCGGAGGACTCCTCGTCGGTAAGACGGCGGAACCCGTCCTCGGTGATCACGGTGACGAGCGGATAGATCCGGCGGGCAACATCAGGGCCACCGGTCGCCGAGTCGTCGTCGGCCGCGTCATACAAGGCCTGCACGACAAGCGTCGTCGCCTGCTCCTCGGTCAGATCCTCGCTGTACAGCTTCTTCATGGCACCGCGCGCGAAGATCGAACCCGAACCCGTCGCCGCAAAACCATGCTCCTCGGAACGACCACCCGTGACGTCGTACGAGAAGATGCGCCCCTTCCCGCGGTCCACGTCAAACCCCGCGAAGATCGGCACCACGGCGAGACCCTGCATGGCCATGCCGAGGTTCGACCGGATCATCGTCGACAGACGGTTCGCCTTGCCCTCCAAGGAGAGCTGCGCACCCTCGACCTTCTCGAAGTGCTCCAGCTCCAGCTGGAAGAGCTTCACCATCTCGACAGCCAGACCCGCCGTGCCGGCGATCCCCACCGCCGAGTACTCATCAGCCGGGAACACCTTCTCGATGTCCCGCTGCGCGATGACATTGCCCATGGTGGCCCGCCGGTCACCGGCGAGTACGACGCCGCCGGGGAAGGTCGTGGCCACGATGGTGGTGCCGTGCGGCGCCTCGATCACGCCCTGAACGGGAGGCAACTGCCGGTTCCCCGGCAGGATTTCAGGCTGGTGATCGGACAGGAAGTCCATGAAGGACGACGACCCGGGCGTCAGGAAGGCAGCCGGTAGACGCCCGGTGCTACGAGTGTTGGCTTCCACGCGTTTCCTTCCACGTATGTCGCAGCCCGCCATATCACGTCGGGCCGATCCTTGAACTGCCCCAGTGCAGCGTTGCAGCTGAAGCACAGTACGCCTCGGACCCTACCCGTCTCGTGGCGGTGATCCACATGAATGACCGGAGCCTTTGGATTGATCACGCAGAGCCCGTCCGGGAGGCGATCATCTCGGCGCGCTGGGCGTCGGTCGTGCCGTACTGGCGCTTCAGGTGGACCCTCGCCCCTGGGTCGCCTTACCAGGTGTCGGACGTTCTTCCCACGTGCGCGCTGATGCCTTGGCCGACTCTCCGCCCAGCACTCTCTGCAGTACGTCTGGAGCCCGTCACGAGACGCCTTGTTACGCGCAGGCGTCCCGTGACTGGCCCCTCTGACAGCGAGAGCACCTCTCCCGCCCGAGAGAATCGGACATTAACCCCTATTCCCCACCCTTTTGAACAAATGACCGAACGAAGTCCTCGGCGTTCTCCTCGAGGACATCGTCAATCTCGTCCAGGACGGAGTCCACGTCGTCGCTCAGCTTCTCCTGGCGTTCCTTGAGGTCTTCCGATGCCTGCGCGTCCTGCGCAGTCTCCTCGACCTCTTCGGTGGACCGCGTCGCCTTCTGCTGTCCGCCGCCGGTGTCCTTGGTCGCCATAACCCTCACCCCGCTCGGTTCGACGTTCTTGATCAGACCCTACAAGCAGGGTCCGACATCGGCCCCGCAGTTGCTACAACGTCCGGGCACCACCTTCATGATTCCCGGACGCCGCTGTTTTCCACCCTGCCTGTGACCTGCTGCTGGTGGGTCCGGCTGGGCTCATTCAGCCGCCGGAGAGGACCTTGACCAGGTCTTCTGCTGTGCGGCAGCGGTCAAGGAGTTCCTTGACGTGATTACGCGTTCCGCGAAGCGGCTCGAGGGTTGGTACGCGTTGGAGTGAGTCGCGGCCGGGGAGGTCGAAGATCACCGAGTCCCAGGAGGCGGCCGCGACGTCGTCGGCGTACTGCTCGAGGCAGCGTCCTCGGAAGTAGGCGCGGGTGTCCTCAGGCGGCTTGGTGCGGGCCCGTTCCACGTCTGTGTCGTCCAGAAGGCGCTTCATCTTGCCGCGTGCCGCCAGGCGGTTGTAGAGGCCCTTCTCGGGGCGTACGTCGGCGTACTGGAGGTCGACGAGGTGGAGTCGTGCAGCGTCCCATTCGAGGTTGTCGCGGCGTCGGTAGCCTTCCATGAGCTCTCGCTTGGCGACCCAGTCCAGTTCGCCGGCGAGGCTCATGGGATCGCTTTCGAGGCGGCCGAGGACGTCTTCCCAACGGGTGAGTACGTCCTTGGTCTGTGCGTCCGCGTCGGCGCCGTACCGCTCCTCGACATATTTGCGTGCGAGTTCGAAGTACTCCATCTGGAGTTGTACTGCGGTGAGCGTCCGGCCGCTGCGGAGGGTGATCAGGCGCTGCAGCGAGGGGTCGTGCGAGACCTGGTGGAGGGTGCGTACGGGCTGGTCGACGGCCAGGTCGACGGCGATGAAGCCGTCCTCGATCATGGACAGGACGAGTGCCGTCGTACCCAGTTTCAGGTACGTGGAGATCTCCGAGAGGTTCGCGTCCCCGATGATCACGTGCAGGCGGCGGTACTTCTCGGCGTCCGCGTGCGGCTCGTCACGCGTGTTGATGATGGGGCGCTTCAGAGTCGTCTCGAGGCCCACCTCGACTTCGAAGTAGTCGGCGCGCTGGCTGAGCTGGAAGCCGTGTTCGTGGCCGTCCTGGCCGATGCCTACGCGGCCTGCGCCGGTGATGACCTGGCGCGAGACGAAGAAGGGGGTGAGGTGGCGCACGATGTCTGAGAAGGGGGTTTCCCGCTTCATCAGGTAGTTCTCGTGGGTGCCGTAGGAAGCGCCTTTGTTGTCGGTGTTGTTTTTGTAGAGGTGGATCGGCTGGGCGCCGGGGAGCTGGGCCGCGCGTTCGGCGGCCTCGGCCATGATGCGTTCGCCGGCCTTGTCCCACAGGACGGCGTCCCGCGGGTTGGTTACCTCTGGTGAGCTGTATTCGGGGTGTGCGTGGTCGACGTAGAGCCGTGCCCCGTTGGTGAGGATGACATTGGCGAGACCAATGTCCTCGTCGGTGAGCTGGCTGGCGTCGGCGGCCTCGCGGGCGAGGTCGAAGCCTCGGGCGTCCCGCAGCGGATTTTCCTCCTCAAAGTCCCACCGGGCGCGGCGCGCCCGGTGCATCGCCGCCGCGTAGGCGTTGACGATCTGGGACGAGGTGAGCATGGCATTGGCGTTGGGGTGGCCGGGGACGGAGATTCCGTACTCCGTCTCGATGCCCATTACTCGCCGTACGGTCATGCGGCCCTCCTTGCCCGGCGGCACCCTCGGTCGGGGGCGCCGCTCAAGTACCGCTGGTTCTCCGGTGCGTGTGCGGTGCCCGTCCCCGCACTGCGCAACTCGGCGGTATGGAAGAGCCTAGAACGCCTTTGCGCTGGTGGGGAGATCATTTGCGTCATTGCTCTGCTCCGGTGGTGCCCTGGAAAACAGTCGACTGCGGGTACCCGTTGAGGGCACCCGCAGTCGCCCTGTCTTTTACAGGTACTGACCGGTGTTCGCCACCGTGTCGATGGAGCGTCCGGTGTCTGCGCCCTGCTTTCCGGTGATGAGGGTGCGGATGTAGACGATCCGTTCGCCCTTCTTTCCGGAGATGCGGGCCCAGTCGTCCGGGTTTGTGGTGTTGGGCAGGTCTTCGTTCTCCTTGAACTCGTCCACGCAGGCCTGGAGCAGATGGGAGACCCTGAGGCCCTTCTGGTTGTGTTCCAGGAAGTCCTTGATGGCCATCTTCTTGGCGCGGCCGACGATGTTTTCGATCATGGCGCCGGAGTTGAAGTCCTTGAAGTAGAGAACTTCCTTGTCGCCGTTGGCGTAGGTGACCTCGAGGAAGCGGTTCTCTTCGGTCTCGGCGTACATGTGCTCGACGGCCGTCTGGATCATGCTCTGGACCGTGGTCGCCTTGCTGCCGCTGTGCTCGCCGAGGTCGTCGGCGTGCAGCGGTAGCCGCTCGGTGAGGTACTTCCCGAAGATGTCCTTCGCCGCCTCGGCGTCGGGGCGCTCGATCTTGATCTTCACATCGAGGCGTCCGGGGCGCAGGATGGCGGGGTCGATCATGTCCTCGCGGTTGGAGGCGCCGATCACGACCACGTTCTGCAGGCCTTCCACGCCGTCGATCTCGGCGAGCAGCTGCGGGACGATCGTGTTTTCCACGTCCGAGCTGACGCCGGAGCCGCGGGTGCGGAAGAGGGATTCCATCTCGTCGAAGAAGACGATGACGGGTGTGCCCTCGCTGGCCTTTTCACGGGCACGCTGGAAGACGAGGCGGATCTGCCGCTCGGTCTCTCCGACGTACTTGTTGAGGAGCTCGGGGCCCTTGATGTTGAGGAAGAAGCTCTTGCCGGCGGCCTGGCCGGTCACTTCGGCGACCTTCTTGGCCAGTGAGTTGGCCACGGCCTTGGCGATGAGTGTCTTACCGCATCCGGGAGGCCCGTACAGCAGCACGCCCTTGGGCGGCCGCAGTTCATGCTCCTTGAAGAGGTCGGGGTAGAGGTACGGGAGCTCGACCGCGTCGCGGATCGCCTCGATCTGGCCGCCGAGACCGCCGATCTGGTCGTAGCCGATGTCGGGGACCTCTTCGAGGACGAGTTCTTCGACCTCGCTCTTGGGTACGACCTCGTAGACGTAGCCGGATCGGGGTTCGAGCAGGAGGGCGTCGCCGGCACGGATGGTGACGTCCAGCAGCGGCTCGGCGAGCCGTACCACCCGCTCCTCGTCGGTGTGCCCGAGTACCAGGGCGCGCTCGCCGTCCTCGAGGATTTCCTTGAGGGTGACGATGTCCCCGACTCGCTCGTACTCCATGGCCTCGACCACATTGAGCGCTTCGTTGAGCATCACTTCCTGGCCGCGCCGGAGCTCTTCGAGCTCGACGCTGGGGCTGACGTTCACCCGGAGCTTGCGGCCCCCGGTGAAGATGTCGGCCGTGCCGTCCTCGTTCGCCATGAGGAAGACACCGAAGCCGGCCGGCGGCTGTGCGAGCCGGTCGACTTCCTCCTTGAGAGCCACGATCTGGTCGCGGGCCTCTCGGAGGGTGTTGGCGAGCCGCTCGTTCTGCGCGGACACGCCGGCCAGATTGGTCTGCAGCTCGACGATCCGCTCTTCGAGAATTCTCGTGTGTCGCGGAGAGTCGGCGAGCTTGCGTCGCAGGACGGCGATCTCCTGCTCAAGATAGGCGATCTGCCCGGCCGGGTCCTCGGACCCTCGTCCCGGGCGGATGCCGCGGTTCATGTCGTCGTCGTGGGCTGCCACGGTCCTCACCTCCTCCAAGGGGAGCTGGACGCTTCCAGACCCTACCTGGGTGGGTGTCGATTGAAACCCCTAGATCACAAAGACGGTCGGGGTGTGTCCGATCTTCACCCTTGCGCTCTCCCTCACGCCAGGGAAATACCCACTGAACGGGATGGGAAAGCGGGCACAGGTAGGGTCTAAGTGTTCAACACCCGTCAGAGCTGGGCCGACTTGCGTTTTATTCCGGTTCGCTCGGCACAGGATCGGCAGGAGTCATGAGCGTTCAGCAAGAGGCCGGCGTCGGCGGCGAGGACCTGGAGGTGTGGATCGATCAGGACCTCTGCACCGGCGACGGCATCTGCGCCCAGTATGCACCCGAGGTCTTTGAGCTGGACATCGACGGACTGGCCTATGTGAAGGGCTCCGACGAGGAGTTGTTGCAGGCCCCGGGGGCTTCAACACCCGTCCCCCTGACGCTTCTGCGTGATGTTGCCGACTCCGCGAAGGAGTGTCCGGGCGAGTGCATCCACGTGCGTCGGGTTTCGGACAAGGCCGAGGTGTACGGCCCGGACGCGGAGTAGTTCGACGGTCACGTCAAGTCACTTTGCGTTCCGGGCCGTTCCGGTATGTCTGTTTGGTCACACGCTCTGGGCGCCGGCGGGGACGGAGCGGACGAATGTGCCGTTTTTCCACTGCCACTTGGCGCGTTCGTCCACGTCCGGGCAGCAACGCGGGACGTCGGACGAGGAGTAGCCGAGCAGGGTGGCGGTGACGGAGGCGTCACCTACGGCGAAGTCCTTGACGGTTAGGCGGTCTTTCGGGTCGACGAGGGTGGCGACGATGCGGGGTTCGGTGGCGTCGGCGGCTTGGGTGAGTACGTAAACGCCGTTGGGCGGGGCGCCCGCGATCGCATCGCAGCGGACCACGGCGACTGTTTCGGGGCGGCCGTCGCCGTCGAGGTCTCCGGAGGCCTTCTTCTGCACGATGACCTTGGTGGGGCCGCACTCCACGGGGAAGTCGACGCCGGTGGGATCGGGGGGCGCCGTGGCGGCGGGGGCGGACTGGGCGCCGCGGCCGGGCTGGGCGGCGGTGGCCGCGTCGGGCTGGAGGAATGCGGAGGCCGCGACGACTCCGGCCAGGGCGGTGGCTGTCGCGACCCAGTGGATCGGGCGGGCATGCGTGTGTGCCAGTTCCGGGACGGCGGATTGCTGCACGAGAGATGTGTCTCCTGTGAGGGCTGTGCCGGTGGGGGTGGCCAGCATGGTGCCATACGTCACAGCGAGGGGGAACGGCGGGGTCGGCGGTTCTGGCACGGTGTCAACAGAAAAGTGGCGGGGGGGGGGGGGGGGGGGGGGGGGGGGGGGGGGGGCCGCCCCCCGGGGGGGGGGGGCGGGGGGGGGGGGGGCCCCCCCCCCCCCCCCACGGCACTTGCGCGTTGTATACGGCACGGGGCCGCCTCAGCGGCCGGTGCCTCCGTCAGCGTTCGGACCGGCGTAGTCCTCGCCGTATGCGCCCTTGGCGGGACGGCGGCGGCGCATGGGAGGTTCGACGCCGTCGGCGAGGCGGCGGGCGGTGAGCAAGAAGCCGGTGTGCCCGATCATGCGGTGGTCGGGGCGGACGGCGAGGCCCTCGATGTGCCAGTTGCGGATCATCGTCTCCCAGGCGGTCGGCTCGTTGAAGCAGCCGATCTCGCGGATGGACTCGACGGTCCGGGCAAGCTGGGTGGTGGTCGCGACGTAGCTGCACAGGATGCCGCCGGGGACGAGTGCCTTGGAGACGGCTTCCAGGCACTCCCAGGGGGCGAGCATGTCGAGGATCACACGGTCGACGTCGGTGTCCGACAGGTTGTCCTGGAGGTCGCCGACGGTGAGCTGCCAGGCGGGGTGCGGACCGCCGAAGTAGCGCTCCACGTTGGCTTGGGCGATCTCGGCGAAGTCGGCGCGGCGCTCGTAGCTGTGCAGCATGCCGTGGTCGCCGATGGCGCGCAGCAGGAAGCTGCTGAGCGAGCCGGAGCCGACGCCGGCCTCCACGACGCGGGCGCCGGGGAAGATGTCGGCGAAGGACAGGATCTGCCCCGCGTCCTTGGGGTAGACCACGGCGGCGCCGCGGGGCATGGACAGGACGTAGTCGGGGAGCAGGGGGCGCAGCGCGAGATAGGCGACGTTCCCCGTGGTGCGGACAACGCTGCCCTCGGGGGCGCCGATCAGCTCGTCGTGCGGGAAGGACCCCTTGTGGGTGTGGAAGTTCTTCCCGGCTTCGAGCGTGAACGTGTAGTGGCGTCCCTTGGGGTCAGTGAGCTGGACCTGGTCCCCGACCTTGAAGGGCCCGCGTCGGCGGGCGGCACCGGTCGGTTCGGACATGTGACCAGCCTACCGGCCTGGGCGCGGGCCGCAGACCACGCGCGCGTGCGCCTGAGTTCAGCTGGGCCTGGCCATGGCCTTCACGAAAGCGCGCTCGACGTCGGCCGCGGACAGGACACCGTAGATCTCGCCGGACTCCTCCACCACCAGGTACTCGGTGGCGGGGGTGGCCCGCAGGACGTCGAGGAGTTCCTCGCCCGCGAGTTCGGCGGAGATCCGCATGCCGTCGGTGAGGTCCTGGGCGAGGCCGCTGACGGCGACCCAGGGGCGGCGGTGCTCCGGTACGCCGACGATGGCGGCCTCGCGGACGAGGGAGAGGGGTTCCCCGTGGGCGTCGACCACGACCAGGGCGCGGGCACCGGCGTCGTTGGCGCGGCGCAGCGCTTCGGAGAGCGGGGTGTCGGTCTCTACGGGGACGGCGCGGCGGGTAAGGGAGCGGGCGCGCAGCTCCGGAAGGTGTTCCCTGAGACGGGCCATGCGGAGACTGTTTCCGGCGCCGGTCCAGATGATCGCGGCGAGGATCGCGGCGAGCAGGGCGTCCATGACGGTGTCCATGCCGCCGATGTCCTCGGCTTCGGCGCCGAGCGCGCCGGACTGGGTGAGCAGGGGCAGTCCGATCAGTACGGAGATCGCGAGTGCGCGGCCGACCCAGGCGGCGGCGATGGTGCCGCTCATCGGCTTGCCGGTGATCTTCCAGACGACGGCGCGGAGCATACGGCCGCCGTCGAGGGGCAGGCCGGGGAGCAGGTTGAACGCGGCGACGATCAGGTTGGAGATCATCAGGCCGGCCAGCAGTACGCCGGGCACGGTGCCCGGCTCGACGGTCAGCAGGGCGAGGTAGAAGAGGCCGGCGAGGACGAGGGAGAGCAAGGGGCCGACGAAGGCGAGGATGAACTCGCGGCCCGGAGTCTCGGACTCCTTCTCGATCTCGGAGACGCCGCCGAAGAACTGCAGCTGGATGCGGCGCACCGGCAGTTTGAAGCGCAGGGCGGCCACCGTGTGGGCCAGTTCGTGGACGAGTACGGAGGCGTAGAAGGCGACCGCGAAGAAGAGGGACACGAGGTAGCGGGCGCCGCCGAGTTCGGGCAGTACGCGCTCGAGCTGGCCGCCGAAGACCCAGGTGATGAGTGCCGCGACGAGGAACCAGCTGGGCGCGACGTACACGGGCACCCCGAACGGGCGGCCCATGAGCAGCCCGCCACCGGGCCCCTTGCGGCGCGGTGGCGGCTGGGGTCCGGAGCCGCCGCTTCCCGCAGGGGGCCGCGTGTCCGGGCCACCACCGCCGGGGCCGGAACCGTCCGTGCCCTCGCCACCCCGGCGGGCCACAGCCGACTCCATCGAGCCGTCCCGCTCTCCGGCCGGGGCGCCCGCAGCCGAGGGGCCTGCGGCGTCCCCCGTCCTGCCGGAGCGGCGGGTGGATGAGGGCTGCTTCTCCCAAGCCATCGTGTCCGTCGGGTTGTTGGGGGCGGTGGTGTCGGTGGAGTCCGGGCGGCTGTCGTCGTTGGCCGAGTCCCCATCGGGGCGCGGGTGTGCGGTGGTTGCGTCCGGCACCGCGGGGTGCTCGGTCGCTCCGTCCGTTCCGGATCGCGGCTGCCCGCTCCCGCCGCTCTCGTCCACGATGTCCCCTCGTTCGACGCGTCTCCCGCTCACGATCATGCAGGGCGAGAGGTTCTGCCGTCGATGGTATGCGGCCGTCGCGGTGTGTTTCGCCCCGGCACCCCCACTGTTTCCCGCCCGTTGTGCCCATCCTGCAGGTCACTGTGTGTGGCGTTGTCAGTGGCGGGCCGTAAGGTCTGTCGTCATGGAAACCAGTACCGACGACGGTGTCGCGCGACCGGACAGCGGCACGGGCTCCGGCACCTCGTCCACGGCCGCTGTGGCCGTGCCCCCGGCCTCGTTGTCGCCCTCGCGTGCGGGTGACTTCATGCAGTGTCCGCTGCTGTACCGGTTCCGGGTGATCGACAAGCTGCCCGAGAAGCCGAGCGAGGCGGCCACGCGCGGCACGCTGGTTCACTCGGTCCTGGAGCGGCTCTTCGACGCCCCGGCCACCGAGCGCACGGTGCCGCGCGCGAAGTCGCTGATCCCAGGTCAGTGGGACCGGCTGCGTACGGCGAAGCCGGAGCTGGCCGAGCTGTTCACCGACGCCGACGAGCAGGCGGCGGGCGAGCGGCTGGCGCGCTGGCTCGCCGAGGCCGAGCAGCTTGTCGAGCGCTGGTTCACGCTGGAGGACCCGACCCGCCTCGAACCCGCCGAGCGCGAGCTGTTCGTGGAGGCCCAGCTCGACTCGGGCCTGAAGTTGCGCGGCATCATCGACCGGGTCGATGTGGCGCCGACGGGCGAGGTGCGGATCGTCGACTACAAGACGGGCAAGGCGCCAAGACCGGAGTACGCCGAGGGCGCGCTGTTCCAGATGAAGTTCTACGCCCTGGTGGTCTGGCGCCTGAAGAAGGTCGTCCCGCGCCGCCTCCAGCTCGTCTATCTCGGCAGCGGTGACGTCCTGACGTACGACCCGCTGGTCGCCGACCTGGAGCGGGTCGAGCGCAAGCTGCACGCACTGTGGGACGCGATCCGGCTGGCCACGGAGACCGGCGACTGGCGACCGCGGCCCACCAAACTGTGCGGCTGGTGCGACCACCAGGCGGTATGCCCGGAATTCGGCGGCACTCCCCCGCCGTATCCGCTCCCCGTCAGGGCACCGGACCCGGACTCGGCCGGGGGTCCGGGGGCCGCCCCCCACGAGACGCAGCCGCTGCCGGTCAGGGCGCCCGACCCGGGCGGAGCCCAACAGGGCAGAATGGGGCCGGACTAGCGAAGGAGACTTACGTGGCCATCCGTGTCCTACTGGTCGACGACCAGCCGCTGCTGCGAACCGGCTTCCGGATGATCCTGGAGGCGGAGCAGGACATCGCGGTCGTCGGCGAGGCCGGAGACGGCCTCCAGGCACTCGACCAGGTACGTGCCCTGCAGCCCGATGTGGTTCTGATGGACATCCGTATGCCGCGGATGGACGGTGTCGAGGCGACCCGGCAGATCACCGGCCCCGGCCGGGACGGGCCCGCGAAGGTCCTGGTGCTGACCACCTTCGACCTCGACGAGTACGTGGTGGAAGCACTGCGTGCGGGCGCCAGCGGCTTCCTGCTCAAGGACGCCCCGGCCAACGAGCTGGTGCAGGCGATCCGCGTGGTCGCCGCGGGCGAGGCGATGCTCGCGCCGAGCATCACACGCCGGCTGCTCGACAAGTACGCGGGGCATCTGCCCTCGGGTGACGAGCCGGTGCCGGACACCCTGCACACGCTGACCGAGCGGGAGGTCGAGGTGCTGAAGCTGGTGGCCCGCGGCTTGTCGAACGCGGAGATCGCCGCGGACCTCTTCGTCAGCGAGACCACGGTCAAGACACACGTGGGCCACGTCCTCACCAAGCTGGGCCTGCGTGACCGCGTACAGGCGGCGGTGTACGCGTACGAGAGCGGACTGGTGCGCCCCGGCGCGCAGTGACCGACCGCGCACCCGTATACGGCGATGGCCGCCCCCTTTCCGAAGAACAGGGGGCGGCCATCGCCGTATGCGCACAACCGGCAGACCGTCAGTCCTTGCTGATCTCCCAGAACCGGAACACGGTCGACGCGTCGAGGCAGTACTCCAGGCCGTACACGTTGTCGCGGACGACCGCGTACTGCTTGGCCTGCCAGATCGGGAGGACCGGGACCTCCTCGGCGACGATGTCCTGGAGCTTCCCGTACTGCTGCGCGGTCGAGGAGCGGTCGCTCAGGGCGGCGGTCTCGGGGATGAGCTGCCCGGTGACCGTGGAGTTCGTGTAGCCGTTGCCGAGCACGTTGCCCTCGCCGAAGAACGGGGCCGTGAAGTTGTCCGGGTCGGGGTAGTCCGGCACCCAGCCCTTCACGTACACGCCGTACTTGCCGGCCTCGATGTCCTTCTCGTACTGGTCGTAGGCGACCGATTTCACGCTCGCGTCGAACAGGCCGCTGGCGTTGAGCTGCTCGGCGATCGCCTCGAACTCCTGGTCCGTCGACGGGCCGTAGCGGGTCGGCGTCGACCAGAGGGTCAGCTTCACTTTCTCGGTGATGCCGTCGGCGCGCAGCTCGTCCTCGGCCTTGGTGCGCGAGGGGCGGGCGCCGTAGGTGTCGAAGAAGGCCGTGTTGTGGCCGGTGATGCCGGCCGGGATGATCGAGTACAGCGGTGTCGCCGTGGAGTCGTAGACCTCCTCGACGAGGGCCTCACGGTCGAGGAGGTGGGCGATCGCCTTGCGGACGCTCAGCTTGCCCGCGACCGGGTCCTGGGTGTTGAAGACCAGGTGCTGCACCTCTGCGCTGGAGCCCTCGATGACGTCGATGCCCTGGCTGGTGGACGTGTCGGTCTCGATGTCCGCGACGTCCTGGGCCGCGAGCCCGCGGTAGGCGACGTCGACCTTGGTGTCGGTGAGGGCCTTGCGCAGGCGGGAGCGGTCGCCATGGAAGAACTTGAGGGTCACGCCGGAGTTCTGCACGTCGGCGTTGCCTTCGTAGTTCTCGTTGACCGAGAACACGGCCTCGTCCTCGCTGAAGGAGTCGAGTTGGTACGGGCCCGAGCCGACGGCCTCGCCGTCCTCGCGCAGCCCGTCCGCGTCGTACTCCTGGTGGTTCACGATCGAGCCGGCGCCGGAGGCGATCTTGCTGGGGAAGGTGGCGTCGGGGACCTTCAGCTGGAAGACGACCGTCTTCTCGTCCGGCGTCTCGACCTTGTCGAGCATGGGGAACATGATCGCGGGGCCGTCGGCGTCGTTGATCTTCATCATGCGGTCGAAGGAGAACTTGACGTCCTCGGAGGTGAGTTCATCACCGTTGCTGAACTTCAGACCGTCGCGCAGGGTGCACTCGTAGACCCTGGTGTCCCCGTCCGTGAAGGAGCACGACTTCGCGGCTTCCGGCTCCGGTTCCGTGCCGCCCTTGGGGAAGCTCAGCAGGGACTGGAAGACGTTGTTGAACAACAGCCAGGAACCCGGGTCGTAGCCCGAGGCGGGGTCGGTGGCCAGGACCTCGTCGGTCATCCCGATGACGACGGACGAGCCGGTGCCGCCGGAGTCACCCGACTGGGAGCCGCAGCCTGTCAGCAGAGTGCCGGTCAGCGCTGTCGCTATGGACAGAACCGGCCATGTGGTGCGCATGTTCACGTACGTGTGCCTTGTCGTCGGTCTGAGAAATCCCAGGGTTTGCGAGATCGAGAGAAGTCCGGTCAGCCGCTTTCGTCGCGCGGGGCGGGCTGCTGACGGCGCGGTGGGTCAGCTGCCGGCGCCGCGGCCCAGCTCCCAAAGCTGAAGCGAGGAGGTGGAGTTGAGGGTCCGTTCGGCGCCGGTGACATCGTTCCGGGCGGCGATGTACTGCTTGCCCTGCCACAGGGGGAGCATGGGGACGTCCTCGGCGACGATGTTCTGGATCTCCTCGATGCTCCGCGACGCGGTGAGCCGGTCGGCCTGCCGACGGGACTCCGGGATCAGGGCGTTACGGATCTCGGGGTTCGCGTAGGGCGAGCCGATGGTGTTGTTCTTGTCGAGGAACGGCGCGAGGTAGTTGTCGGCGTCGGGGAAGTCCGGGAACCAGCCCATGCCGTAGACCTCGTACTTGCCCCTCCGCTCGTTCGGCTGGTACGTCGCCCACGTCTCGCCCTTGACGGCGACCTCGAACAGTCCGCTGTCGTTCAGCTGCTTCTTCAGCAGCTCGAACTCCTCTTTGGTGGCGGGCCCGTAGTGGTCGTCCGTGTAGTGCAGGGTCAGCTTCACCGGCGTGGTGACGTTCGCCTCGGACAGCAGGACCTTGGCCTTGGCGGTGTCGGGCTCGCCGTACTTGTTGAAGAACGAGTTGGCATGGCCGGTGACGGTGGTCGGCACCATGGAGTACAGCGGTTCGGCGCCGGTGCCGTACACATCGGAGACGAGTTCACCGCGGTTGATGACCTGCGCCATCGCCTGGCGGACGGCCTTGGACTTCACCGACGGGTCGTTGGTGTTGAAGCCCAGGTAGCGGATTTCCAGGCCGGGTTGCTCGATCAGGTCGATGCTCGTGGACTTGGCGTTCTGGAGCTTCCTGATCTGCGCGGGCGTCATGGTGCGGGTCATGACGCTGATGTCGCCCTTGTCGAGCGCGGTACCCATGGCGTCGGCGCTGTCGAAGGAGCGCAGCTCGACCTTTTCGTTCTTCACCTTCAAGTGCCCCTTGTAGTCGGGGTTCTTGGTGAAGACGGCGTTCACGAGTTCGTCGTTCTTGACCTCGGCCTTGAGGGTGTACGGGCCGGAGCCGTCCACCGCGAAGCCGTCGCGCAGCTTGTTCTCGTCGTAGTCGTCGGGGTTGACGATGCCCGCGACCGGCGTCGACAGCTTGAACGGGAATGTGGCGTCGGAGGTCTTGAGGTGGAAGATCACCTCGCGGTCGCCCTTGGTCTCGATGGTGTCGATGTTCGACAGAAGGGCGAAGACTCCGCTGTCGGCCTGGATCCGCAGCGCGCGTTCGACGGAGAACTTCACATCGTCCGCGGTGATGGGCTGGCCGTTCGCGAACTTGAGACCTTCGCGCAGGGTGCACGCGTACCGCTCGTTGCCGGAGTCGCTGAAGCCACAGCGCTGGGCGGCCTCGGGCTGGGGGTCGCCGCCGCCATCGGGCAGGGTCATCAGCGTCTGGAGGGTCTGCCTCAGCACGTTCCAGGTGCCGACGTCGTACGCGTAGGCCGGGTCCAGTGGCGCGGGGGCCTCCTTCGAGGCGGCGAACCGGTCGGTGGTGCCCACGACGATGGCGTCGTCGCTACCGCCCCCGTTGCCGGACCCGCCACATGCGGCGAGGACCGGGGCGAGCAGGCCGATCACGGCCGGCAGCACCAAGGTCTTACGGTTCATGCTCGACGTTCTCCAGAGCTTTCGATCCGTGAACCGGCAGGCCGGGGTGTTGCAGGCGGGTCACGGGTGTTACGGCGAGGTTCTCGCCATGAGATTAGTCCGCACCACCAGGACATCTCACCGTTACCGGAGTTGACTCCCCATCACGCTGCGAAACCGGGCGTGGACGCACTGAAAACCCGAGACCGGAAGATTCGCGCACGCCTCCATCAAACAGGACACAAGGTCACGTCCCGTACTGCCGGTAAGAGGCTTACGGCATATCGCCGGCCCCATGTCGACCTGTTAGCGGGTGGTGAACATCACAGGATCAACTGGGTTGAGCGGCGCAGCGATTCAGCCATTTTGGCGAAGATTGAATTACTCAGATGGCCTGCACACGTAGTTGATTGTGGTTTTATCCCGCATTCAACTTTCACCCAAGGTGAGAGCCCGTCACATTCCCGTCCGCGAGCAGTCCACAAGCAGTCCTCAGACCGTCAGCAGACCGCGCAGGAAGGACAGGTCGACCTCTTCCAGCGAGGGCACGACGGTGCGCCGGGCGGCCGGGGTGATCGGTGCCACGGAGGGTACGACCACCACATGGCAGCCCGCGGCCTCGGCGGACGCGATCCCCGTCGCGGTGTCCTCGATGACCACGCACCTGGCCGGGTCCGCGCCGAGGCCGCCTGCCGCGAGCAGATACGGGTCGGGGTGCGGCTTGGTGCGCTCGACCTCGTCCCCCGCGACGGTCAGCCCGAAGTTTCCCGCGCCGAGCGAGGTCAGTACGCGGTCGATGATGCGACGGTGCGAGGCGGAGACCAGAGCCGTGGGGATCTCGTGCGCGGCCAGTTCGGCGAGCAGCCTCGCGGCGCCCGGCATCAGCGGCAGGGCGCGGCCGATACGGTCCTCGAACCCGTCGTTCAGCAGCACCGTGAGCTCGGCGAGGGTGATGTCGGCTCCGGTGGCCTCGATGAGGAAACCCGCGCTGCGGGTCATGGGACCGCCGACCACGACATGACGCCAGGAGTCGTCGAGCCTGTGGCCGAGGCGCGCGAACACCTCGACCTCGGCGTCCCACCAGAAGCCCTCGGTGTCCACCAGGGTTCCGTCCATGTCGAGGAGCACGGCCTGCAAGGCGGAGCCTTCGGCCGTACGGGTACCGAGTGCGGGAACCGTACTGGTCATCCGGGCACACCTCCGAGAGGGACGAGAAGGCCGGCTCCTTGTGAGGAACCGGCCTGCGCTGGACCGACCAGTGTACGACTCTCGCAGCGGAAACGCTGCGTTTAACCGAGGTGTGCGAGGGCACACTCTAGGCCCGCCGTGGGGCCATCTCAGCGTGCCCTCGCGGGCCCCGCCTCAGTCTCAGCTCAGCGAGCGTTGAAGTATTTTGCCTCGGGGTGGTGAATGACGATCGCGTCCGTGGACTGCTCCGGGTGGAGCTGGAACTCCTCGGACAGCTGGACGCCGATCCGCTCAGGCTCCAGCAGTTCGGCGATCTTGGCGCGGTCCTCCAGGTCCGGGCAGGCGCCGTAGCCCAGCGAGAAGCGGGCGCCGCGGTACTTCAGCG
The DNA here is from genome assembly GCF_043198355.1 of Streptomyces sp. NPDC048825. Lineage (NCBI taxonomy): Bacteria > Bacillati > Actinomycetota > Actinomycetes > Kitasatosporales > Streptomycetaceae > Streptomyces > Streptomyces sp. NPDC048825. Next base: position 187,403 of record NZ_JBICUR010000014.1, on the reverse strand, counting down.
CGAACATGTCCTCGATGCCGGCCGGGTCCTCACCAGCGAAGCCGAGTTCGGAACGCACGCGCGCGTGCCAGTACTCCGCCAGGGCCTCCGCCAACTGCACGGACAACCCGTGCAGTTCGAGGTAGTCGCGGTAGGCGTCGGAGGCGAACAGCTTCGCCGTCTCCTCGCCGATCCGGGAACCGACGGTGACGACCTGGAGGCCGACCACGTCCGTCTCGCCTGACTCCTCGGGGCGGAAGAAGTCGGCCAGGCACAGCCGGCGGCCACGGCGCTGACGCGGGAAGGTGAAGCGGGTGCGCTCGTTGCCCGCCTCGTCCAGCAGGATCAGGTCGTCGTCCTTGGACACGCACGGGAAGTAGCCGTAGACCACGGCCGCTTCCAGCAGATTGTCCCGCTGCAACTGGTCCAGCCAGCCGCGCAGCCGGGGCCTGCCCTCGGTCTCCACCAGCTCCTCGTACGTGGGGCCATCGCCCGTACGCGCCTGCTTCAGGCCCCACTGGCCCTTGAACAGCGCGCCCTCGTCCAGCCAGGAGGCGTACTCCTTGAGCTGGATGCCCTTGATGACGCGGGTGCCCCAGAACGGCGGCTCCGGGATGGGGTTGTCGATGGCCACGTCGGAGCGGACGGCGCCCTCCTCGGGGCGTTCCTCGACGACGGTCTGGGCGGTGGCCCTGACCCGGCGCTGCTTCAGCTCGGGCAGGGATGCCCCCGGCACACCCCGCTTGACGCCGATCAGCGCGTCCATCAGCCGCAGACCCTCGAACGCGTCGCGGGCGTAGCGGACTTCGCCCTCGTAGATCTCGTGCAGGTCCTGTTCGACGTACGCCCGGGTCAGTGCCGCCCCGCCGAGGATGACGGGGTAGTCGGCGGCCATCTTGCGCTGGTTGAGCTCCTGCAGGTTCTCCTTCATGATCACCGTGGACTTGACCAGGAGGCCGGACATGCCGATGACATCGGCCTTGTGCTCCTCGGCGGCCTCCAGGATCGCGGAGACGGGCTGCTTGATGCCCAGGTTGACCACGTTGTAGCCGTTGTTGGACAGGATGATGTCGACCAGGTTCTTGCCGATGTCGTGCACGTCGCCGCGCACGGTGGCGAGCACGATGGTGCCCTTGCCGGCCTCGTCGCCCTCGACCTTCTCCATGTGCGGTTCGAGGTAGGCGACCGCGGTCTTCATCACCTCGGCGGACTGGAGCACGAACGGCAGCTGCATCTGGCCGGAGCCGAACAGTTCGCCGACCACCTTCATGCCGTCAAGGAGGGTCTCGTTGACGATGTCCAGGGCAGGGCGCTCCTGGAGCGCGTCGTCCAGGTCCTGTTCGAGACCGTTCTTCTCGCCGTCGATGATGCGGCGCTTGAGGCGCTCGTCCAGCGGCAGTGCGGCCAGTTCCTCGGCGCGGCCCGCCTTCAGGGACTTGGTGGTGGCGCCCTCGAACAGGGCCATGAGCTTCTGGAGCGGGTCGTATCCCTCGGCGCGGCGGTCGTAGATCAGGTCGAGGGCCGTCTGGACCTCTTCCTCGGTGAAGCGGGCGATCGGGAGGATCTTCGACGCGTGGACGATCGCCGAGTCCAGGCCCGCCTTGACGCACTCGTCCAGGAAGACCGAGTTGAGCAGGACGCGGGCGGCCGGGTTGAGGCCGAAGGAGATGTTCGACAGGCCCAGCGTGGTCTGCACATCCGGGTGGCGGCGCTTGAGTTCGCGGATCGCCTCGATGGTGGCGATGCCGTCCTTGCGGGACTCCTCCTGGCCGGTGCAGATGGTGAAGGTCAGGGTGTCGATGAGGATGTCCGACTCGTGGATGCCCCAGTTGCCGGTCAGGTCGGCGATCAGCCGCTCGGCGATCGCGACCTTGTGCTCCGGCGTACGGGCCTGCCCCTCCTCGTCGATGGTCAGCGCGATGAGCGCGGCACCGTGCTCCTGCGCGAGCTTGGTGACCTTCGCGAACCGGGACTCGGGGCCGTCGCCGTCCTCGTAGTTGACCGAGTTGATGACCGCACGGCCGCCGAGCTTCTCCAACCCGGCCCGGATCACGTCGACTTCGGTGGAGTCCAGGACGATCGGCAGCGTGGAGGCGGTGGCGAAGCGGCCGGCCAGTTCCTCCATGTCGGCGACGCCGTCACGGCCCACGTAGTCCACGCACAGGTCCAGCATGTGGGCGCCCTCGCGGATCTGCTCGCGGGCCATCTCCACGCAGTCGTCCCAGCGGCCCTCCAGCATGGCCTCGCGGAACTTCTTCGAACCGTTGGCGTTGGTGCGCTCACCGATCGCCATGTACGCGGTGTCCTGACGGAACGGCACGGTCTGGTAGAGGGAGGCGGCGCCGGGCTCGGGCTGCGGGTGGCGCTCGGCCGGGGCCAGATCGCGTACACGCTCGACGACTTGGCGCAGGTGCTCGGGCGTCGAGCCGCAGCAGCCGCCGACCAGTGAGAGGCCGTAATCGCGTACGAAGTTCTCCTGGGCGTCGGCCATCTCGGGCGCCGTCAGCGGGAAGTACGCGCCGTCCTTCGTGAGGATGGGCAGCCCGGCGTTCGGCATGCACATCAGCGGCGTACGCGAGTGGCGGGCCAGATACCGCAGGTGCTCACTCATCTCGGCCGGGCCGGTCGAGCAGTTCAGGCCGATCAGGTCGATGCCGAGCGGCTCCAGGGCGGTCAGCGCCGCACCGATCTCCGAACCGAGCAGCATGACGCCCGTGGTCTCGAAGGCGAGCGAGCAGATCAGCGGCACGTTCACGCCCACGGCATCCATCGCGCGGCGCGCACCGATCAGGCTCGACTTGGTCTGCAGCAGGTCCTGCGTGGTCTCCACGATCAGGGCGTCCGCGCCGCCGGCGAGCAGGCCCTCGGCGTTCTGCTGGTAGCCGTCACGCAGTACGTCGTACGCGATGTGGCCGAGCGACGGCAGCTTGGTGCCCGGGCCGATCGAGCCGAGGACCCAGCGCTGGCGACCGTCCCTGGCGCCGAACTCGTCGGCGACCTCGCGGGCGATCCGGGCGCCCGCCTCGGACAGCTCGAAGATCCGGTCGGCGATCTCGTACTCGCTGGCAGCTGAGTGGTTCGAACCGAAGGTGTTCGTCTCGACGCAGTCGACGCCGACGGAGAAGTACTCCTCGTGGACGGAACGCACGATGTCGGGGCGCGTGACGTTCAGAATCTCGTTACAGCCCTCGAGGTTCTCGAAATCCTCGAGCGTCGGGTCCTGGGCCTGCAGCATCGTGCCCATGGCGCCGTCGGCCACCACCACACGGGTGGCGAGCGCCTCACGAAGGGCGGTGATGCGGGTCCGGCTGTCGGCGGAAGGGGTTGGCGACGAGGCCATGAAAGAGCTCCCTGTGGTGCGACGGCTGTCGGCTATGCGGCTTCCGGCGGAAGACGCACTCAGCCAGCGTAGCCGGGAGCGGGTGCGACGGTCAGGCGAGTCCACGGGACGGACGGGCGTTGCGAGCCAGGCTCCGGTCAGGCTCCGGCCGGAATCGTGACGACAACTGACGGCCACCCATTGGCGGGAGGTCGGCAACGACCGATAGTGTTCAGCATTGTCGAACGGCGGCACCGGAGCCCGCATGTCGACGGTCGAAGGGGACGGAGGCAGGACTGCGATGGCACGGAACATCCAGTCGCTCGAACGGGCGGCCGCGATGCTGCGGCTCCTCGCGGGCGGTGAGCGACGGCTCGGCCTGTCGGACATCGCCTCCTCGCTCGGTCTCGCCAAGGGCACCGCCCACGGCATACTCCGCACGCTCCAGCAGGAGGGCTTCGTCGAGCAGGACGCCGCCTCCGGGCGCTATCAGCTGGGCGCGGAACTGCTGCGGCTCGGCACCACGTATCTGGACGTCCACGAGCTGCGGGCGCGTGCCCTCGTCTGGACCGACGATCTGGCCCGCTCCAGCGGCGAGAGCGTCTACCTGGGAGTCCTGCACCAGCACGGAGTGCTGATCGTGCACCACGTCTTCAGGCCCGACGACAGCCGTCAGGTCCTGGAGGTCGGTGCCATGCAGCCGCTGCACTCCACGGCACTGGGCAAGGTGCTGTCGGCGTACGACCCGGTGGCGCACACCGAGGTCGTGGAGGCCGAGCGCAAGGAGTTCACGGCGCGCACCGTATGCGAGTTGGATGCCCTGGAGGAGGTCCTGGACCTCACGCGCGCGCGTGGCTTCGCGGCCGACGTGGAGGAGACCTGGGAGGGCATAGCGTCCGTCGCCGCGCCCATCCACGACCGGCGGCGGATGCCGGTCGGCGCTGTGGGCGTCACCGGAGCCGTGGAGCGGTTCTGCGCGAACGGGGAGCTGCGTCCCGGGCTGATCGCGGCGGTACGGGACTGCGCCCGCGCCGTGTCGCGGGACCTGGGCGCCGGGCGGTTCTGAGCGTCCGTAGAAGACCAGCAGGACAGAGGGCCGGGGCATCGACGGTGGATTCGTCGATGCCCCGGCCCTCTGTCGATCAGTAACGATCACGAGGTCTGCGAGAGATTCGGCAACAGGACTCTTGACGTGCCGCCGAGCCTGGGACAAGACTCGCGTCCATCGGTCGGCATTGTCGAACACCTACCGGCAATAAGCGCTAGAGTGTGGCAACGCCAAGGGCCGGCATCGCTCTCATCCTCGAGAGCGCGAACCACCGGAGGGACCCGGGGTTCGGCTTTCCCCCTGGACGAAGGACAAAGGAGTCGCGGGTGTCCAGCTCCGACATCTTCATCGGCGAGACCATCGGTACCGCCATACTCATCCTCCTCGGCGGCGGGGTCTGCGCCGCCGTCACACTGAAGGCCTCCAAGGCGCGTAACGCCGGATGGCTCGCCATCGCCTTCGGGTGGGGCTTCGCGGTACTCACCGCCGTCTACACGTCGGCACCCCTCTCCGGTGCCCACCTGAACCCCGCCGTCACGCTCGGCATCGCCATCAAGGACGGCGAATGGGGCGACGTCCCCACCTACTGGGCGGGACAGCTCCTCGGCGCCATGATCGGCGCGGCGCTGGTCTGGGTCGCGTATTACGGACAGTTCCACGCCCACCTCACCGACCGAGAGATCGTCGGCGGTCCCGGCGCTCAGGACACCAAGTCCGTCGAGGCGCGGGAGGCTGCGGCCGGCCCGGTGCTCGGCATCTTCTCCACCGGTCCCGAGATCCGCATCGCCGCGCAGAACCTCGCCACGGAGATCATCGGCACGGTCGTGCTGGTGCTCGCGGTCCTCACCCAGGGCCTGAACGACAGCGGCAAGGGCCTCGGCACCCTCGGCGCGCTGATCACCGCGCTCGTGGTCGTCAGCATCGGCCTCTCGCTGGGCGGTCCGACCGGGTATGCCATCAACCCGGCGCGTGACCTCGGCCCGCGAATCGTCCACGCCCTGCTGCCCCTGCCGAACAAGGGCGGTTCCGACTGGGGCTACGCCTGGATACCGGTCGTCGGTCCGCTGATCGGCGGAGCGATCGCCGCAGGTATCTACAACGTCGCTTTTGCTTAGAGCCGTAGGTCCCCGACGGTCGTACGTTCACTTGTAGACGCGAGCGAGCCGTAAACCAGCGCAGTAAGCCAGCCCCTCAGACCGCACCTTTGACCACGGAATTTCAGGAGCACACCGTGACCGACGCCCACACCGCAGGTCCCTTCATCGCCGCCATCGACCAGGGCACCACCTCCAGCCGCTGCATCGTCTTCGACCGGGACGGCCGGATCGTCTCCGTCGACCAGAAGGAGCACGAGCAGATCTTCCCCAAGCCCGGCTGGGTCGAGCACAACGCCGCCGAGATCTGGACCAACGTCCAGGAAGTCGTGGCCAGTGCCATCGAGAAGGCCGGCATCACCCGCGACGACATCAAGGCCATCGGCATCACCAACCAGCGCGAGACCACGCTGCTGTGGGACAAGAACACCGGTGAGCCCGTCCACAACGCCATCGTCTGGCAGGACACCCGCACCGACGCCCTCTGCAGGGAACTCGGCCGCAACGTCGGCCAGGACCGCTTCCGCCGCGAGACGGGCCTGCCGCTCGCGTCGTACTTCGCAGGTCCGAAGGCCCGCTGGCTGCTCGACAACGTCGAGGGCCTGCGGGAGCGCGCCGAGGCCGGCGACATCCTCTTCGGCACCATGGACTCCTGGGTCATCTGGAACCTCACCGGCGGTGTCGACGGCGGCCGCCACGTCACCGACGTCACCAACGCCTCCCGCACCCTCCTCATGAACCTGCACACGATGCAGTGGGACGAGAAGATCTGCGAATCCATCGGCGTGCCGATGCAGATGCTGCCCGAGATCCGGTCCTCCGCCGAGGTGTACGGCGAGATCACCGGCGGCAAGCTGGGCGACCTGCTCGGGGGCATCGCGGTCGCCTCCGCGCTCGGCGACCAGCAGGCGGCCCTGTTCGGCCAGACCTGCTTCTCCGAGGGCGAGGCCAAGTCGACGTACGGCACCGGCACCTTCATGCTGATGAACACCGGTGACAAGATCATCAACTCCTACTCGGGCCTGCTGACCACGGTCGGCTACCGGATCGGCGACCAGGCGCCGGTCTACGCCCTGGAGGGCTCCATCGCCGTCACCGGCGCGCTGGTGCAGTGGATGCGCGACCAGATGGGCCTGATCAGCACGGCCGCAGAGATCGAGACCCTGGCCTCGTCGGTCGAGGACAACGGCGGCGCCTACTTCGTCCCCGCGTTCTCCGGCCTGTTCGCCCCGTACTGGCGCCCCGACGCCCGCGGTGTGATCGCCGGCCTGACCCGCTACGTCACCAAGGCGCACATCGCCCGTGCCGTGCTGGAGGCCACCGCCTGGCAGACCCGTGAGATCAGCGACGCCATGACCAAGGACTCCGGCGTCGAGCTCGCCGCCCTCAAGGTCGACGGCGGCATGACCTCCAACAACCTGCTGATGCAGACCCTCTCGGACTTCCTGGACGCCCCCGTGGTGCGCCCGATGGTCGCCGAGACCACCTGCCTCGGCGCCGCCTACGCCGCCGGCCTCGCCGTCGGCTTCTGGAACAGCACCGACGACCTGCGCGCCAACTGGCGCCGGGCCGCCGAGTGGACCCCCAACATGGCCGCGGAGACCCGCGACCGCGAGTACAAGAGCTGGCTCAAGGCCGTGGAGCGGACCATGGGCTGGCTCGAGGACGAGAGCTGACGAGAGCTGACGAGCGCTCCGAGAAGCTCTGACAAGGAGTAAGAATCCGCATGACCAGTCAGTCCACCCTGCAGTCCGTACCTGCCCTCGGTACGCGCCCGGCCTCCGGCTTTCACCCGAGCCGCGCCGAGACCCGGGAGCGGCTCTCCAAGGCGACGTACGACCTCCTCGTCATCGGCGGCGGCATCCTGGGCATCTCCACCGCCTGGCATGCCGCGCAGTCCGGGCTGCGGGTGGCGCTGGTCGACGCCGGCGACTTCGCCGGTGCCACCTCCTCCGCCTCCTCCAAGCTGCTCCACGGCGGTCTGCGCTATCTGCAGACCGGCGCGGTGAAGCTGGTCGCGGAGAACCACTTCGAGCGCCGTGCGGTCTCCCGTCAGGTGGCCCCCCACCTGGCGAACCCGCTCACGTTCTACCTCCCCGTGTACAAGGGCGGGCCGCACGGCGCGGCGAAGCTCGGAGCGGGCGTCTTCGCCTACTCCGCGCTGTCGGCGTTCGGTGATGGTGTCGGGCACCTGCTCTCGCCGTCGAAGGCCGCGCAGGACGTGCCCGAACTGCGTACGGACAACCTCAAGGCCGTGGCCGTGTACGGCGACGACCAGATGAACGACTCCCGGATGGCGCTGATGACGGTCCGCGCGGCCGTCGAGTCGGGTGCCGTCGTACTGAACCACGCCGAGGTCACCGGGCTGCGCTTCACCAAGGGCCGGGTGAGCGGCGCAGAGCTGCGCGACCGCCTCGACGGCAGCGAGTTCGGAGTGTCGGCCCGCCTTGTTCTCAACGCGACAGGGCCGTGGGTCGACCACCTGCGCCGGATGGAGAACGCGAACGCGGCGCCTTCCATACGTCTGTCGAAGGGCGCACACCTCGTGCTCAAGCGGACCTCGCCGTGGAAGGCCGCGCTGGCCACCCCGATCGACAAGTACCGCATCACCTTCGCCCTCCCCTGGGAGGACATGCTGCTGCTCGGCACGACCGACGAGGCGTACGAGGGCGACCCCGCGGACGTCGCGGTCAACGAGAAGGACATCGCGCAGATCCTGGACGAGGCCGCGTTCTCGATCCGTGACCAGCAGCTGTCCCGTGACCTGATCACGTACTCCTTCGCGGGTCTGCGCGTCCTGCCCGGCGGGCCCGGCGACACCTCGAAGGCCAAGCGGGAGACGGTCGTCACCGAGGGCGCGGGCGGCATGCTGTCCGTCGCGGGCGGCAAGTGGACGACCTTCCGCCACATCGGCCGTACGGTCATGAAGAAGCTGGAGTCGCTGCCGGGCCGTCCGCTCGGCGAGGACTTCGAGCCGGTCTCCGAGCTGCCGAAGAAGCTGCCGCTGCCGGGCGTCGCCAACCCGCGCGCGGTCGCGCACCGTCTGCTCGTCGACCACCCGGCACCGGGGCCGCGCATGGCGCCGGACACCGCCAGGCACCTGGCCACGCACTACGGCTCGCTGGCCTTCGACATCGCCCGCCTCGCGAACGAGAACCCGGAGCTCGCCGAGCGGGTCCACCCGGACGCCCCTGAGATCTGGGCGCAGGTCGTCTACGCCCGGGACAACGAGTGGGCCGAGACGGCGGACGACGTGCTGCGCCGCCGTACGACGCTGACGATCCGCGGGCTCGCGACGGACGAGGTCCGCCACCACGTGCAGGAGCTGTTCGACAGGAAGTAGGAGGCACGCACTCCCCTTCGAGGGGCGGCTTCCATTCAATGGAGCCGCCCCTCCCCCGTGTCGTACATGTCGTGGATGCTCGTCCCCGCACAGGCCTCACCAGGACCGCCGAAGCCCCATAATGAGACATCGGATGTCTGAGCGACATATCTGATCGACAGGGAGGCCCGCCATGGCAGTCACCGATGAGGCGATCGAAAAGATCAAGGGAATGATCGTCTCCGGCGCGCTGCGCCCCGGCGACCGGCTCCCCAAGGAGAGCGAACTCGCCGCCGATCTGGGCCTGTCCCGCAACTCCCTGCGGGAGGCCGTACGGGCGCTCTCCCTGATCCGCATCCTGGACGTACGGCAGGGCGACGGCACCTACGTCACCAGCCTGGACCCGCAACTTCTCCTGGAGGCGCTGAGCTTCGTCGTCGACTTCCACCGCGACGACACGGTCCTGGAGTTCCTGGCCGTACGCCGCATCCTGGAGCCGGCCGCGACCTCGATGGCCGCCCTGCGCATCAGCGAGCAGCAAGTCGACGCGCTCACGGCCCAGCTGGACGCGCTGGGCGCCGCCCCCTCGGTGGAGGAACTCGTCGCCTGCGACCTGGAGTTCCACCGCGGCATCGTGCAGAGCTCCGGCAACTCCGTGCTCTGCTCGCTCCTCGACGGTCTGTCCGGGCCCACCACGCGGGCCCGCATCTGGCGCGGGCTGACCCAGGAGGACGCGGTCAGCCGCACCCTGCACGAGCACCGCGCGATCCTCGCGGCCCTGCGCGACCGCGACGCGGAGGCGGCCCGCTCCTGGGCGACGGTGCACATCGCGAGCGTGGAGCAGTGGCTGCGCAGCACCCTGTGAGGAGCGGGCGATCACAGCTCCGATGAGTGGGGGGTGTTCCGGGGTGGCGAACGGGGCAGTGATGCGTTCACTCCCCCATGCAAGGGGGCTGCGGGCGCCCCGCACGCACGCCGTAAGGTTGGGGCGTACGTGAGGGCACGTCGGAAGGAGGCGCTGGGTGATCGAGCTCGAGGGGGTTCCCGAGCTGGTCGACCCGGTCATGGTGGCCGCGTTCGAGGGCTGGAACGACGCCGGCGACGCCGCTTCCACCGCGGTCGCGCATCTCGACAGGGAGTGGAAGGGCGAGGTCTTCGCCGCGCTCGACGCCGAGGACTACTACGACTTCCAGGTCAACCGGCCCACGGTGTGGCTGGACGGCGGCGTACGCAAGGTCACCTGGCCGACAACCCGGCTCTCCGTGGTCCGGGTCGGCGGAGAAAAGCCGCGTGACCTGGTCCTGGTCCGCGGTATCGAACCGTCCATGCGCTGGCGCTCGTTCTGCAACGAGATCCTGGGCTTCGCCCATGAGCTGGGCGTGGAGCTGGTCGTGATCATGGGCGCCCTGCTCGGCGACACCCCGCACACGCGTCCGGTCCCGGTCAGCGGCGTCACGTCCGACGCGGACCTGGCCCGCACCATGGACCTTGAGGAGACCAAGTACGAGGGGCCGACGGGCATCGTCGGCATCCTCCAGGAGGCGTGCACGCACGCGGGCGTACCGGCGGTCTCGTTGTGGGCGGCTGTGCCGCACTACGTCTCCCAGCCGCCGAACCCGAAAGCGACGCTGGCCCTCCTCAACCGCCTGGAAGACCTCATCGACCTGCGTATCCCGCTCGGCGAGCTGCCCGAGGACGCCCGGGCCTGGCAGTTGGGCGTGGACCAGTTGGCCGCGGAGGACAGCGAGGTCGCCGAGTACGTTCAGTCGCTGGAGGAGGCCCGGGACACCGCCGAGCTTCCCGAGGCCTCGGGCGACGCGATCGCCCGCGAGTTCGAGCGCTATCTGCGGCGGCGGGACGGCAGCGGCCCGGCGACGGGCCAGGCCGGCGGTCATGCCACGGAGAGCGGCGACCCCGCCCCGTTCCTGAGGGACAACCCGGGCGGCCGTCCCCGGCCGTCGAAGCCGCAGCGTCCGGAGGCCGATGACGAGGGTTCAGTTGACGACTCGTCGGAGGACTGAACCGTAAGAGCGAGAGACCACAAGGGCGGTGCGTACGCGACGCACCGCCCTCGGTTGCTTCTGAACCTGCTCGGCAGCCTTACAGGGCCACCCCTAGGAGCGCGTCCACGGCACGCGATACGACACCGGGGGCGCCCTCGTCGATGCCGCCCTGTTCCTGCTGGAGGGCGGCCCAGCGGTCGACCGCGGTGAGCGCGGCGGGAGCGTCCAGGTCGTTCGCGAGGGCCTCGCGGATCTCCTCGACGAGCGCGTCGGCGGCCGGTCCGTCGGGCCGCGACACGGCGGCCCGCCAGCGCTCCAGACGCGCGAGGGCGTCCTGGAGGACCTGGTCGGTCCACTCCCAGTCGGCCCGGTAGTGGTGCGAGAGCAGGGCGAGCCGGATGGCCGCCGGGTCGACTCCGTCGCGCCGCAGCTTCGACACGAAGACCAGGTTGCCCTTGGACTTCGACATCTTCTCGCCGTCGAGCCCGACCATGCCGGCGTGCACATACGCCTGCGCGAAGGGGAACTCCCCGGTCAGCGCCTGCGCGTGTGAGGCGCCCATCTCATGGTGCGGGAAGGCCAGATCGGATCCGCCGCCCTGGACGTCGAAGCCCATGCCCAGGTGGTCGAGGGCGATCGCGACGCACTCGATGTGCCAGCCGGGCCGGCCCCGGCCGAGCGAGGCGCCGTCCCAGCTGGGCTCGCCCTCCCGGGCGGCCATCCACAGCATCGGGTCGAGCGGATTCTTCTTGCCCGCCCGCTCCGGGTCACCGCCGCGCTCGGCGGACAGCAGCCGCATCGCGGCGGCGTCCAGCCCGGACACCTTCCCGAAGTGCGTGTCCGCCTCCACGGAGAAATAGACGTCGCCCTCGAGTTCGTACGCGGCTCCCGCGTCACGCAGCCGCTCGACGAGCGGGACGATCCCGGGTATCGCCTCGACGGCGCCGATGTACTGCTTCGGGGGCAGCATCCGCAGGGCGGTCATGTCCTCGCGGAAGAGGGCGGTCTCCTTCTCGGCGAGCGCCACCCAGTCGACGTCGTCCCGGGCGGCGCGCTCGAGAAGCGGATCGTCGATGTCCGTCACGTTCTGGACGTAGTGAACCTGCCGCTTGGTGTCGAGCCACACGCGCTGAACGAGGTCGAACGCGTTGTAGGTCGCCGCGTGACCGAGGTGGGTCGCGTCGTACGGAGTGATGCCGCAGACGTAGATACGGGCGACGGGTCCGGGATCGAGGGCGATCAGCCCCCCGGTCGCGGTGTCGTGGATCCGGAGGTCGCGGCCCTGTCCGGGCAGGGCGGGGACCTCAGAAGCGGGCCAGGCATACATGTCTTGAGCCTAACCGGACGCATCTTCCGTATACGAACCGCATCGGGCACCGGCGGCCGGGAAGGCCTTCTTGCGTACGCGGCTGCCCTGTGCGTCGGCGTGCTACACGGGCGGCCACGGGATCGCGGGCCACTCCCCCGAGGGCTCCGGGTGCCGTCCCGTGGTGAGCAGATCGGTGACACGCGCGCGCGTGGCGTCCAGTTCGGCCGGAGTGATGAGCTCGGCCAGCCGCAGGCCCAGCGCCCCCTCGAGGGCGTCCTTGAGTCCCCCGAGAACGTCGACGGCCTCAGGGGTGAGCTTCTCCCCCGCCCAGCCCCAAAGCAGCGTGCGCAGCTTGTTCTCGGTGTTGAAAGTCACTCCGTGGTCGATGCCGTACAGCCGCCCCTCACTGGTGGGCAGCAGATGCCCGCCCTTGCGGTCGGCGTTGTTGATCACGGCGTCGAGTACGGCGAGCCTGCGCAGTCGCTCGTCGTCGGCGTGCACGAGCAGCGCCGTACGCCCCTGACCGACCTCGGCGAACCCGATGGCCTTCCAGCCCTCGCCGGGCTCCTCGCCGTCGACCAGCGCGAGCAGCTCGGCTCCGGGCACCGGCTCGACCCACTGCTGGCACATGCCCTCGCCGTACGGCCCGTCGCGCAGCACGGTGGCGGGGACGAGCCCCCAGCCGCTCGCCTCGGACACCTCGTAGGCGGCGACCTCCCGCTGGGCGAGGGTGCCGTCGGGGAAGTCCCACAGCGGGCGCTCGCCGGCGACCGGCTTGTAGACGCAGGGCTCGGTGCGGTCCTCGTACGTCACATCGCACAGGAGGACCGCGTTGGAGGCCTCACGCACCTGGCCGCGCACCGTCAGCTCGCCCTCGGCGAGCAGCTCGGCCGTGCTCACGCCTCGCGGCGGTATCCGTTCTGGCGCGGACATACGTGTCCTTCCGGATCGAGCGGGAGACTGCACAGCGGGCAGGGCGGCCGGCCCGCGTTGACGACGTCGAGGGCTCGCTTGGCGAAGGCCCTGGCCTGTGCGCCGGTGAGGCGGACCCGGAGCATCGGCGGGCCGTTCTCCTCGTCCTGCAGGAGCCTCTCCTCGGCGGCGGCCAGGTCCTCCTCGGAGTCGGCGTCCAGCTCGACGAGTGCCTGCGCCTCGACGATCATGCGCTGTTCGTCACCGTCCCAGGCCAGCGCCATGGTGCCGACCCGGAACTCCTCCTCCACGGGAGCCTCCAGAGGGGCGGTGTCGGAGACCTCCGTCGGGGCCACCGCCGGGACGGCCGCACTGCCTCCCGTACGTCGTACGACCTCGTCGAGAAGCTCGTCCATCCGCTCGGCGAGCGCCGCCACCTGCGTTTTCTCCAGAGCCACGCTGGTCACCCGGGGTCCGGCCGTGGCCTGCAGGAAGAAGGTACGGCGCCCGGGCAGCCCGACCGTACCGGCCACGAAACGGTCCGGTGGGTCATAGAGGAACACCTGACGCGACACGTCCTGTCTCCATTGGATCGAGTGCTTCTGCCATCGACTGCGTGTGCTGCCGGCAACTGCTGCGCTGCTTCGACCGCTTCACCCTACTGCGGCCGACGATCACGGTGCGCCCGCACTGCCACCGACCGTGGCGTCACCGCCCGGAGGCTCCTCGTGCGGTGCGAGGGAGGCGAAATCGCCGGTGTCCCCGAGGCGTACGAGAAACGGCCGCAGCCGTGTGTAGCGGATCGCGGTGATGGAACACGGTTCTACGGAAATCCGCTGGAAGAGATCCAGATGAAGCCCCAGTGCGTCCGCGACGAGGGACTTGATGATGTCGCCGTGGGAGCACATGAGGTAGACGGCGTCGGAGCCGTGATCGCGCTCCACGCGCGCGTTCCACTCGCGTACGGCTTCGGCGGCCCGGGTCTGCATCGCCCGCATGGACTCGCCGCCGGGGAACGCCGCGGCGGACGGATGCGCCTGTACGACCTCCATCAGCGGCTCGTCCTTCAGCTCGGCGAGCTTGCGCCCCGACCAGTCGCCGTAGTGGCACTCCCCGATGCGCTCGTCGGTGTGCGCGCGCAGTTCGGGCCGGGCGTCGAGCAGGGGCCGCAGGGTCTCCTGGCAGCGCTGCAGGGGGCTGGTGACGACCTCGGATATCGGCAGCCCGGCGAGCCGCCCGGGCAGCGCGGCGGCCTGTTCGGCGCCGCGCTCGTCGAGGGAGACGCCGGGCGTCCACCCGGCGAGCAGACCCGCGGTGTTGGCGGTGGAACGTCCGTGCCGGACAAGGATCAACGTGGGCATGCGGCCCAGCGTAAGCCGCCGCCGGGATGCGCCACGGTTCGGGAGGTACCGGAGTTCCGCGGGGTCACTTGTCGGGCTCCACGCGCGCGTGCCCCGTACTCGCGTCCTGAACTCGCGTTGTGCACGAGCGGCACGCACGCGTGGCTCACGCCGTTACGCGAACTCGGGTGCCGCCGATGCCGGCCCGCTCAGGGCGTCGCGGCGCTCGGGCATCTTCAGGGAGACCATGCGGCGCCAGCCGCCGAGCCGCTCGTACAGGTAGACGGCGTGGATAGCCGCGGCGAGGACGCCGGACTTGGCCTTCGACCAGCCGAGGATGCGCCCCATGTTGGCCATCACGGCGAGGCTGACGTCCCGGTAGATGCGGATCTCGGCGAGCGCGCACTCGCGCAGGGTGCGCTGGATCATCCGGCCGTGGCCCGCTGCCGCGAAGCGCAGCAGTTCCTCGTGGCAGTACGCCAGGTGGTTGTCCTCGTCATCGGAGATCATCTTGACCGCCCGACCGATGTCGGGGTGGTCGGCGAAGTACTTGCGGAGGAGATCCATCTCCTCGGAGGCACGCTGTTCGGTGACCCTGCTGTGCGCGAGGTAGGTGACGATGTCCTGGACGGTGAGCGCCTGGTCGCCCTTGAGCTTCTCGTGGGCGAGGCCGATGCCGTTGTTCTCCAGGAGCATGGTGTAGTCGGTGGCGGGCGGGACCTCGACGGGTTCGAGGCCGCGCTTCTTCATGAGGGCGTTGAAGATGCGCCCGTGCTTGTCCTCGTCGGCGCCGTGGCGGGTGATCTTGGGTGCGAGCGCGCGCTCGCTCTCCGGTACGAGTGCCGCGATGCGCGCGTTCTCCCAGCCGCCCTGCGACTCCCCGCTGGCGGCGATGGAACAGAAGAGCTGGAACGACTCGTCGTGGTCGAGGATCTCCTGGAACAGACTCTTGGCCGAAAGCATCACTGCCCCTTCCATGCAGAACTCCGCAAAGAACGAGTCAAATGCGCTGCCAGGGGCGCGGCAACACCTGTGTCGGACAAATCCGCCGAACGGTGGACACCCAGAGCCTCTGCGACGCGTAACCACGGCCACCGTCGGCGCGTTGTTCCCCGCGACGGCCGTGGCGGGGTCGACCCCCGAGCCCCCACCACGGCCGCAGAAACTCCCGGTTGCCGATCCGGTGTCACACCGACGTCACACTCCGGCCGGTCTCACAGCCCGGCGCGTTCGAGGGCCTCCGTACCGGCGCGGAGGGAGGCGAGCCGCTCGTCCAGAGTGAAACCCGCGGGGGCCAGGCTGAGCGTGGTGACTCCCGCCTCGGCGTAGGCCTTCATGCGGTCGGCGATCCGGTCCACGGAGCCGAGCAGCGTGGTCTGGTCGATCAGCTCGTGCGGTACGGCGGACGCGGCGCCCTGCTTGTCGCCGGACAGGTACTTGTCCTGGATCTCGGCGGCCTCCTTCTCGTAACCCATGCGCCGGGCGAGCTGGTTGTAGAAGTTCTGCTTGGGGCTGCCCATGCCGCCGACGTACAGCGCGGTGTACGGGCGGAAGGTGTCGGCGAGCGTGGTCACGTCCTTGTCGTCCCCGACGGCGAGCGGCAGCGTCGGGCAGACGTCGAAGCCGTCCATGGTCCGGCCGGCCTTCTCGCGCCCCGCGCGCAGGTGCCGCAGTGTGGTCTCCTCCAGGTGCTCGGCGGAGGGGAAGATCACCAGGGCGCCGTCGGCGATCTCGCCGGTCTGTTCCAGGTTCTTGGGGCCGATCGCCGCGATGTAGAGCGGGATGTGCTCGCGCTGCGGGTGCACGGTCAGCTTGAGGGGCTTGCCCGGGCCGTCCGGCAGCGGCAGCGTCCAGTGCTCGCCCTCGTACGACAGACGTTCGCGGGTCATCGCCTTGCGGACGATCTCGACGTACTCGCGGGTGCGGGCCAGCGGCTTGTCGAACTTGACGCCGTACCAGCCCTCGGAGACCTGGGGTCCGGAGACGCCGAGGCCGAGGCGGAAGCGGCCGCCGGAGAGCGAGTCGAGGGTCGCGGCGGTCATCGCGGTCATCGCGGGCTGACGGGCCGGGATCTGGAAGATGGCCGAGCCGACGTCGATGCGCTCGGTCTTGGCGGCGACCCAGGCGAGCACGGTGGCCGCGTCCGAGCCGTACGCCTCGGCGGCCCAGCAGACCGCGTAGCCCAGGCGGTCGGCCTCCTTGGCCACGGCGAGATTGTCTGCGTCCATTCCGGCGCCCCAGTAGCCGAGGTTGATCCCGAGCTGCATGGCCGATCCCCTTACTGATCAGTAACGTCCCTTGGGCGGCACCCTAGCGCGCCCTCGGGCCCGGCGGCAGGGAGGACTGACGAGGACGGGTTCGGGGACGGGTTCTGGGACGGCTTCGGGCTCGGGTGATCCTGGTTGTCCACAGGGTCCCCCCGCACTGACTTCGGGCCAGTAATCTCAGCCGACATGGAGCAGAGGCATCTCGGCCGTACCGGCCTGCGTGTGTCCAGGATCGGACTCGGCACCCTCACCTGGGGCCGGGACACCGACGAGCACGACGCCGCGGACCTGTTGAAGGCGTTCTGGGAGGCGGGCGGCACCCTCGTCGACACGGCGGATGTGTACGGCGACGGGGAGGCCGAGTATCTGCTCGGGCAGCTCATGGAGCAGCTGGTGCCACGCCGGGACCTGGTGATCTCGACGAAGGCGGGGAGCGTGCCGGACCCGGACCGGCGCTTCGACGGTTCGCGCGGGCATCTGCTCTCCGCGCTCGACGCCTCGCTGGCGCGGCTCGGCACGGACTATGTGGACCTTTGGCAGGTCCACGCCTTCGATCCCGAGACGCCGCTGGAGGAGACCCTGCAGGCCATCGACCTCGCGGTCAGCAGCGGTCGCGCCCGGTATGCCGGGGTGTCCAACTTCTGTGGCTGGCAGCTCGCCAAGGCGGCGACCTGGCAGCTCGCGGCGCCCGGGATACGGACCCGGCTGTCCAGTACGCAGATGGAGTACTCCCTGCTGCAGCGCGGCGTCGAACGCGAAGTGCTGCCCGCGGCCATGGACCTGGGCATCGGGCTGCTCCCCTCCTCGCCCCTGGGCCGGGGCGTGCTGACGGGCAAGTACCGCAGCGGCACGCCCGCGGACTCCCGGGGTGCGTCGGAGCATCTGGCGCCGTTCGTCGCGCCGTATCTGGACGCAGCGGCGAGCAGCATCGTGGATGCGGTGACGACCGCCGCGGACGGGCTCGCGGTGACACCGCTCCAGGTGGCCCTCGCGTGGGTCCGCGACCGGCCCGGCGTCGCCGCCCCCATCATCGGGGCGCGCAACGCACTGCAGCTCACGGCTGCGTTGTCAGTGGAGGCCCTTAGTCTTCCTGACGAGATCTGCCGAGCGCTCGACGATGTGTCGGCGCCCGTGCACCGCTATCCCGATCACGACTGGAGCACGCTGTGACCACGGATCCCGCTGCCGCGCAATCCGTTCCCGCGGAGGAAGCCGAGCCGGGGGCGCCGAACGTCGGCCCGGGGGCCGAATCGGGCGCCGGAGCGGGGGCGCCCGAGGTTGGGGGGCCTGAGCCGGAGAAGGGTGCCTCGGGCGAGGGGGCGGCGGGCGCCGTTGATCCGGCCGGTGCCGGGGGCGGCCGAGGGGACGTCGAGGGCAGCGCTGCCCCGGAAGGCTCGGCCGGTGAGGGCGATGCCGCGGCCGAGCGCGGGGACGTTGAGGGCAGCGCCGCCCCCCAAAGCGCGGCCGGTGAGGGCGGTGCCGGGGCCGACAGCCGGGTCGCCGAAAGCGGCGCGGCTGCTGGCAGCCAAGCCGCCGCGGCCCGCAGTGAGGGCTCGGAGGAGGGGTCCTCAGGCGCTGCGGGGGAAGCCGCCGCGGGCGGTGAACCGTCCGAAGCCGAGGCCGAGTTGGCCGCGCAGCGGGAGTTGCGGGAGCGGATCGAGCGGCGGAAGGCCGAGAAGAAGGGGGCCGTTGAGAGCGGGACGAAGCTGAGCGGGGCGGCGGCCGATCTGCTCGCGGCCGTGCGTGCGGTGGAGAGCGGGGAGAAGCCCGGGGGCAGCGTCTTCAGCGAGGCGGAGTCGGCGCCGCGCAGGGTCGTGCCCGAGCCGGTTCGACGGCCGCAGCCCGTGACCTCGTCCGCCGCCGCACCGGTGCCGGCCGAAGCCGTCGACGCCGTACGGGCCGTACTCCTCGAAGGCGGCGCACCCGAAGCACTCGCGCCGCAGGTCGCCGCGGCCCTCGGGGAGGGAGCGGACGGACAACTGCGCGAGGATCCCTGGCAGTTGCTGCGTGTGGCGGGGGTGCGGCCGGAGCAGGCGGACGGGTTCGCCCGGGCGCTGCTGGGCGCGGAGTGCGGGCCCGGAGACGAGCGACGGGGCCGGGCGGTCGCCGTATGGCTCCTGGAACAGGCGGCCCTCGTCGGGCACACCGCCCTGGAAGCCCCGGCCCTCAGCACCGCCCTCGCGCAGCGCGCCGTGCCGGATCCGGACGCAGCCGTGCAGAGCGCCATCGCCGAAGGTGACGCGCTGGTGTTCCAGGACGCGCTGGACGAGCCCGGCGCGCCGGCGGCGTCCGGGCAGTCCGGTGACGACGCCGAGGAAGGTGAGCAGGAACGGCCGGTACGCGTCCTCGTCGGCCTGGAGCGGTACGCGCTCGCCGAGGAGAGCCTCGCCGACGGGCTCGCGCGCGTGGTCAACTCGCTGCCCAAGGAGGACGGTTCGGCCGGCGACTGGGAGTCGGCCGCGACCGGCTCCGCCGCCGAACTGATCCGTGCCGTCGCGGGCCACAGCCTCGTGCTCCACACCGGCGGCGAGGCGTCTCGCGCGGAACCCGCGGCCCTGGTCGCCGCTGCCCGGGCGATGGGTCTGCGAGTGTGCGCGGCCACGCACAGCGTGGACGGTCGGCAGCGGTTCGCGGCACTGTTCGCACGAGCCGAGCAGCGGGAGCCGGCAGCCGAGCCCCAGGAAACCGTGGCCACCGTCGCGGGTCTGCTGTCCGGGGCCGAGGGACCGGGCCGGGACGCGGACGGCCTGCTGCGGACCGATCTGCTGGTCGTGCTCGACGCGCCCCAGCTGGACGTGGAGAGCGCGGCGATACTGGCCGAGTCGCTGCCCGACGGGGCGCGGCTTGTGCTGAGCGGTGACCCGGGTGTCCTGTGGTCGGTGGGGCCCGGGCGGGTCTTCGCCGATCTGCTCGCGGCGCGGGTGTGCCCGCAGGTCGCCTCGCGCACACCGGACCCCGGCCCGATCGGTGAGCTGGTCTCGGGCATCGGCGTGGGCGAGCT
This sequence comes from Streptomyces sp. NPDC048825, assembly GCF_043198355.1. Classification (NCBI taxonomy): domain Bacteria; kingdom Bacillati; phylum Actinomycetota; class Actinomycetes; order Kitasatosporales; family Streptomycetaceae; genus Streptomyces; species Streptomyces sp. NPDC048825. Next base: position 167,809 of record NZ_JBICUR010000014.1, on the reverse strand, counting down.
GAACCAGGTGGAGGCCCCCGGCAAGGAGGTGGTGATCGTCCCGGTGCGCGACGCCGGCGAGGCGGTGCACCGCACCGTGCAGCTGGTCGCGGACTCGGTGCCACGGGCGATCGGGATCCCGGCGGAGCAGACCCAGGTGATCACGCCGGGCCATGGCGGCGCGGCAGGCACCCGGGTGCTGAACGCCGCGCTGAAGGAGCGGCTCAACCCGGGCCCGGGCCGCTTCGGCGGATTCGACCCCGGCGACCGGATCGCCTACACGCCCGCTCCGGGCCGTACGGCGCCCGGCCACGTGGTGAAGGCCGACGCCGAGGGCCTGCACCTGGAGTGCGCGGGTGCCCCCGTGGTCGTACCGAAGGAGCGGGTCGAGCAGACCGTACGCCACGGCTGGGCGCTCACCGCCCATCAGGCGGTCGGCCGGCGCTGGCCCGCCGTGATCGTGGTCCTGCCCGGCGACGCAGCCCAGACCCTGACCAGACCCTGGATCTACACGGCCTTCGGTCGCGCCGAAAGCCACCTCTCCGTGGTCCACGGCGTCGAACAGGCCCTGCCCCAGGCGGTGGCGGACATCCCGGCCAAGCCCCGCACGACCCGGCTGCCCACCTTGCTCAAGGCCCAGGTCCCGACGGCAGGCTGATCCCGCAAGGGTGGTGGCCGCGGCGCTCGCAGTGCCGTCGGCACCGCACGCGATACCGGCCGGGGCCCACCGCCCCGGGCCGACCGGGCGGCGAGATGGCTGACGGCCGGGCGCCGACGGTCCCGACCGCGCCCGGACTCCTGCCCGAGCGGCCGAGCCGTGCCAGGGGTGTGAGTGTGCCTCCCGACCCGCACCTCAGTCACCAAACACCGGTGGCGGTCACAGGCCCAACAGCCCGTGACCGCCACCCGTGCGAACCCTCCGCGAACTGCTCAGCGATCCGCGTCCAGCGGCTCCAGGTCGTCGTCGTCCAGCCCTGCACCGTGAGCCGGACCGCGGCCGTTCGCGCTGCTGTCGTCGAGGTCGTCCAGGTCGTCTTCGGGCTCCTCGTCGAAGACCGCGCTGACGTCGAAGCGGCAGACGATCCGCTGGGGATCGGCCCCCTCGAAGGGGGCGTCCAGCCATTCGCCGGGCTCGGCCGGTTCGTCCGCGGCGGTGACCCACAGCGTGGAGTCACCCTCCTCCAGGCCGAACTCCTTGTGCCGGGAAGCGATTTCGTCCGGCTCGAACTCGCCGAACAGCACGCCCAGCGCACCGTGCACGGTGCCGGCCGCCGCGTCGAAGCCCGCGGCTGCCGCCCCCGACTCCTCCACGGCCTCCACCCGCTGGGCCTGCGCCAGCAGCCGCTGCGGCTCCACGACTGCGTAGTCGCGGCGGATCAGCACGCTCAGCGCGTTCGGCTCCTCGGGCCCGGTGTACGGCGGCAGGGTGTCTTCCGTACCGGGGATCTCGAAGGGCGTGACCTCGTCATAGAGGTCGTAGAGGAGCTCGTCGTACTCCTCGGCGGCCGAAGCCAGCTCGTTGAACGCCTCGTAGACGGCCGGGTCGTCCTCCCCCGACCTGCGCTCGACCGCCGCAAGGTGGCGGTCGAGCGCAGCCTTGATCGCCTCGGCGGCGGCGCGTACCTCGGCAGCGGTGGGCTGCGCAGCATCAGACATAGTGCAGACGCTATCCGTACCGGGCCTCTGCCCGCACAATAGATGCGATGCCGGAATACGAATTTGTCGACGTGTACGTGCCGCGCGGGGTCTCCCGCAAGGAAACGACGCGTTTGCTGACGGACCATGCGGAGTACGGACACTGGGAGTTGGACCGCCTCAGCCTGCACCCCGACGGCAGCCGCAGGGTGCGGTTGCGCCGGCGGATCATCCGCCAGGTGCGAGCCACGTGGTGACACTGAGTGGCTGAAACGGAGCGGGCCCCGCGGTCGCGGGGCCCGCTCCGTTTCAGCAGGTGGTCGGTGCCTTCCGTGCCGTGTTACGCCGCGGCCCGAGCCTTGCGGTAGAGCACGGCGCCCATCAGCAGCGCGCCCGCGCCCACCGGCAGCACGAGGCCGATCGGCAGCTCGCTGCCGGTCGCCGCGAGCTGCGCGGAGCCCTTGGGCTGCGCGACGGCCTGGGTGTCCGGGTTGTTCGGCTTCGAGGCGTCCACCTGCTCCGCGTCCGCGGACGGCGGCTGCTGCGGCGTGCCCGGCTGCTCCTGGTCGCCGGGGTTGCCCGGAGGCGTCTGCTCCCCGTGGCCGGGAGGCGACGTCTCGTGATCGCCCTCGATGTTGGCGCAGCCGTTGCCCGCGGCCTCGTTGCCGATGCCGCCGACGTTGACGCCGTTGCCGCAGACGTTGAGCGGTACGTCCACCGGGACCCGCACATGGTTGCCGGAGCCGATGCCGGATGAGTCACCGGTGGGTCCGTCGGCCTGCGAGCCGCCGCCGGAGGAGTTGCCGGAACCGCCGCCCTCGTTGGCGCAGCTGTTGCCGACCGCCGGGTTGAGCAGCCCGACCACGTTCACGGTGTTGCCGCAGACGTTCGCCTGCACGTCGACCGGTGCCTCCACCGAGTTCCCCGAGAGCACGCCCGAGGAGTCGGAGGAGGAGCCGTTCGCGCCCGAGTCGGCGTGTGCGTAGCCGCCGGTGACGGCCAGGACGCCGGTGGCTGCCGCCACGGTCATCAGGCCCTTGCGGGTGACCTGTCGCATAGCTTTTCCCTGCCTTGTTGCTTCAGGAATGCGCACGCGCCCAGTGCACGTACGCGGAATGCGGAATACAGAAAGCCGGCGGCCCCGGAGTGCGTGGCGCGCACTCCGGGGCCGCGGACTCAGACCCTCTTGGGTGTGAAGCGCAACGTCACGCGTTGATGCAGGTGTTGCCGAAGGCGGGGTTCAGCAGCCCGATCACGGAGACCGTGTTGCCGCACACGTTCGACTGCACGTGAACCGGCGCCTGAACGACGTTGCCCGAAAGCACGCCGGGCGAGTGCATTGCAGCCCCCTGAGCACCCGCGTCGGCAGCCGCAACTCCCGCACCAGCGAGAACGAGGCCACCAGTGGCAGCCGCAGCAGCGACGACCTTCTTGATCATTATTCCTCCTTGTAGGCAATGCGACCCTGGTCACGGATCGCATCACCTGTAACGAGGAGGGAGTAATAGGGCTACGAGCCTATGAGCGCATTCACCCTTCTCAGTCAACTCCGCACGCGCTGGCGATTATTGGAGTTTCGTTTCAGCGTGTTAATTCCGGACACGTTGTTGTTCAGGACGCCTCGATGAAGCGGTCCAGCACCCGCACGCCGAACTTCAGCGCATCGACCGGCACCCGCTCGTCGACACCGTGGAACATGCCCGCGAAGTCCAGCTCCGGCGGCAGCTTCAGCGGGGCGAAACCGAAGCAGCGGATGCCGAGGTCGTCGAAGGACTTGGCGTCCGTGCCCGCCGACAGCATGTACGGCACGGCGCGCGCGATCGGATCCTCGGCGGACAGCGCGGTCTGCATGGCGTCGACGATGGCCCCGTCGAAGGTGGTCTCCAGCGCCTTGTCGGCGTGCACGTCCTCCCGCTTCACCCGCGGGCCGAGGATCCGGTCCAGGTCGGTGAGGAACTCCTCCTCGTAGCCCGGCAGATAGCGGCCGTCGACGTGCGCGGTGGCCTGGCCCGGGATCACGTTCACCTTGTAACCGGCGCCCAGCTGGGTCGGGTTGGCGGTGTTCTGCAGCGAGGCGCCGATGAGCTTGGCGATGCCGCCGAGCTTGGCGAGCGTCTCGTCCATGTTCTCCGGATCGAGCTCGGTGCCGAGGGCGTCGCCCAGCTCGTCGAGGAAGTGCCGCAGTGTCTTGGTCACGCGCACCGGGAACTTGTGCCGGCCGAGCCGCCCGACGGCTTCGGAGAGTTCGGTGATGGCGTTGTCCCGGTGGATCATCGAACCGTGTCCGGCGGTGCCGTCCACGGTCAGCTTCATCCAGTGCATGCCCTTCTGGGCGGTCTCGACGAGATACAGCCGCAGTTTCTCGTTGACGGTGAAGGAGAATCCGCCGACCTCGCCGATCCCCTCGGTCACGCCCTCGAAGAGGTCCGGGTGCTTGGCGACGAGGTGCTTCGCGCCGAACTTGCCGCCGGCCTCCTCGTCCGCCAGGAAGGCCAGCACGAGGTCACGGGGCGGCTTGCGTCCGCTGCGCAGCCGGTCGCGTACGACCGCGAGGGTCATCGCGTCCATGTCCTTCATGTCGACGGCGCCCCGGCCCCACACACAGCCGTCCGCGATCTCGCCGGAGAACGGGTGGTGGGTCCAGTCCGAGGCGTTGGCGGGTACGACGTCGGTGTGGCCGTGGATGAGCAGTCCGGGCCGCGATCGGTCCTCGCCCTCGATCCGGACGACTGTGGAGGCGCGGCCCTTGTGCGACTCGAAGATCTGCGGTTCGAGCCCCACCTCGGCGAGCTTCTCGGCGACGTACTCGGCGGCCCTGCGTTCACCCGGGCCCGAGTGGTCGCCGTAATTGCTGGTGTCGATCTGGATCAGCTCGCGGCAGAGGTCGACGACCTCGTCCTCACCGGTGATGCTCCTGGCCGTATCCGACTCACTCACGCTGCTGCCTCCCACGGTCACTGCTGCCTCTCCCCCTCATCCTCCCTCTCCGACCCTCCCCGCCCCAAGGCCAGGACCGGCCCGTCACACGGGGTTCACACCCCGCGGGCCTGTGATCGGGAGCCATCGGAAGCCTGGTAATGTTTTCTCTGTCGCCGCGGGGTCATCCTCGCACGACCTACACCTTGTCCGGGTGGCGGAATGGCAGACGCGCTAGCTTGAGGTGCTAGTGCCCTTTATCGGGCGTGGGGGTTCAAGTCCCCCCTCGGACACTGACCGCATCCCCAACTTGTGCGGGTCGAGCTGAGCCTCGGCCCGCACGAGCTGTTTCCGGGGTTGCGGGGGTTGGTCAGCCGCCTCGCGCAACTTCAAGCCGCATACCGGGCTGCGCCCGCCGCTGCGCGAACCCGTCGCCCAGTCCGGTGACCTCGGCTGCAGCGACGGCGACCCGTACATCACCGGCCGACGCGACGAACTGACCAAGATCCAGGACAGTGACCGACATACCCGCACCCGGGTGTCTTGGCTCGTCCGGTCTCAGCGACGGCGCACTCCTGCGAAGTAGGCGGCGAGTTCCGAAGTGAGCGTCGGCCAAACCACCGGGTCGTGTCCCGGGACCAGGCGGTATCCGCGCTCGGCAGCGATTCGCTTGAGCCGACGAATCGGTTCCACGGTGGCTTCCGGATCGACGTCCACTGTGCCACCGACAGGCAGTTCCTGTTCGATGTTCTCCGTCAAGTCCGCCGCGTCGAAAGCGAAGACGAACCCGCCACCGCCCACCGACGCGTCCAGATCCACCACGAAGCTCTGATGTCCCGGAGTGTGCCCGGCCGTGAGTACCGCAGTCACTCCCGGCGCGATCTCGGCGTCACCATCAGCGGTACGCCAGTCGATCGAGGGGTCGTCGAAATCGACCCGGTATATCGCGTGCTGCTCGGGTGCGGGTGAGCCGGACAGCCCGTAGTCCAGTTCCCTGCGCTGTACGTGGACCGGTACGCGGCCGGCGAAGTGCTTCAGCCCGCCTGCGTGGTCGTAGTGCAGATGGCTCAGGCCGACAGCATGGATCTCGTCGATGCCGATGCCCGCCCTGGCCAGTGCCTCCTCCAACGGCTCTCCCGGCCCGGGCAGAATCGCCCGGAAGTCCGGCCGGCCGTGGAACCGCCGTCGTAGCGCCGGATCGTTGATCAGCGCCGTGTTGAAGCCGGTGTCCAGCAGCAGCCAGCCGCCGTCGCAGTGCAGCAGCACGCCGGGAACCGGTTCGCGTAGACGCTGCTCGGGCGACGCCCCGTGCACCGATACCGACTTCGGCAGATCTTCCCAGCCCAGGGTGAGCAGCACGATCTCCCGTACGCCACTCGACATGTCTCTGTCTCCTTCTCTTGCACCGACTGGCGTTCGGCACGGCCGACCTGACCGTACACACCGGTCGATGAACCCGGCGGTGGGGCCGACGGCCCTGCGCCGACCGGGATCACGTTCGCCACCGGAGCACCGCCGGCCAAGTTGTCCCGGAGTCGGTCCATGGCCGATATCGGGCTGTCCCGCCGGCCGGGAGCGACGACACGACGTCGGAGTCAGCCACCCACGACGGAGGAGTGCTGGTCGCGGACGAGGTCCTCGATCACGGTGCGCATCCCGAGGAACTCCGCGGTGCGCCGGTCCGTGAGCGAGCGCTCCGCGGGCAGGTCGACGGCCATCTCGGAGGCCACCCGCCCCGGGTTGCTGGCGAGTACGAGCACCCGCTGCGCCAGGAAGACGGCTTCTTCGACGTCGTGCGTGACCATGACCACGGTTGTACCGGTGTCCTGCCAGACCTTACGGAGGAAGATCTGCATGTCCTCCTTGGTCTGCACGTCCAGCGCTCCGAACGGCTCGTCCAGCAGCAGGACATGCGGTTCGCAGGCCAAGGCGCGGGCGATGGCCACCCGTTGCCGCTGCCCGCCAGACAGCTTGCCGGGCAGAGTGTCGGCGTAGGCGGTGAGACCGACCTCCTCCAGATACCAGGCGACCCGTGCGGCGCGCTCGGCTCGGGGAATCCGCAGCAGTTCCAGCCCGAACCCGACGTTGCCCGCAACCGTGCGCCAGGGAAACAGCTCTCCCGTCTGGAAAACCAGCCCCCGGTCCGGTCCCGGCCCTGTGACCGGCTCCTCGTCCAAGGTGATCGAACCTTCCGTCGGCGCCGCGAGGCCGGCGATCAGAGAAAGCAGCGTGGACTTGCCCGACCCGCTCGCGCCCACCACACACACGAACTCACCGGGTGTGACGGAGATGTCGATGCCCTCCAGCACCCGCTGCGTACCGCCGGTGACCGGAAAGTCCTTCACCACGCCGGTCAGCAGCAACCCCGAGGTCAAACCGTCCACCTCCCGACTCTGTCGCGCAGCAGCCGCAATCCCACGTCCATCACGATGCCGATCACTCCGATCACGACCAGGACCGCGAAGATACGGTCGGTCTGCAGGAAACGCTGGGACCGGATGATCCGGTATCCGAGCCCCGAAGTCGCCGCGAAGAGCTCGGCGATCACCAGAAAGTTCCAAGCTGCCGCGGCGTTGACCCGGGCAGCGTCGATGATGCCGGGCAGCGCGTGCGGCAGGATCACCTTGCGGATCAGCACGCCCGGACCCGCACCGAGCGTGCTCGACACCTCCAGCAGCCGACGCGGCACCTGCCGTACCACGTCGGCGACCATCAGGATGTTGAAGAACACCACGCCGAGGACGAGGACCATCAGCTTGGACGGTTCGCCCAGTCCCAGCCAAATGATCAGGAGGGGGACGAAGGCGCTGGCCGGCCAATAGCGCACGAGCCCGACGGCCGGCTCCAGCAGCGCGAGGGCCCATCGCCAAACGCCCATGGCGAAGCCCAGCGGAACCGAGATCGCCAGGGCCAGGCCGAAGCCGAACAGCACCCGCCGGAGGCTGGCCATGGTGTCGGTGAGCAGTTCGCCGGAGCGGGCCATCTCCACGCCGGCCTGCCACACCGCGACGGGAGAGGGCAGGAAGGTGGGATCCACCGCCTTGGTCGCGCTCAACGCCACCCATGCCCCCAGGGGGGCCAGGACGGAGACGGTCCGCAGCACCCACCGAGCCGCCGAGGAGATCTCGCGGCCCGGTGCCAGCCATCTGCGAGCCGATGGTGCGGGACGGATGGGCAGTTCAGGCCAGTCGGAGCGGCCGCGCGTTTCCTGGGTGAGATTCCGGGTCCGTGCGGTGGAGGTGAGTCCTTCGGCAGGGCTCATCCTGCGGCGCTCGCCTTCTTGATGAAGGTCGGGTCGAGCAGCCCGTCCAGCTTCGGCGCCGTGTCGACCAGCTTGCTGCTGACCAGGAAGTCGGCGATCTTCTTGGCCTGGTAATCGAGGTTGGCGTCGGCGCTGCCGGGGGTGAATGCCTCGATGTTGGCCTTGGTGTCGAACAGCGTCGTGCCCTCGTCGTAGGCCTCGTAGTCGGCGACACTCACCCCGCCTCGCTTGGCCATGATGGCCACGGCCTCGTCGTGGTGAGCCGTGATCCAGCCGAGCGTCTCGAACCATGTGTCCACCAGCGCCTGGACCGTCTTGGGGCTGTTCTTGGCCAGTTCGGGTGAGACGACGGTGTGGTCGGGGATGGAACCGGGGAAGTCCTTGGACGAGGCGATCACCTTGCTGCCCTTGAGCTTCAGCGCCGTCGTGGTGAACGGCGCGAACACTCCCACGGCGTCGACCTTCCCCGCGGCGAACGCCGCCGCGGCGGCGTCGGTGGGAAGGGGTTTGAAGTTCACGTCCTTCTCGGACAGTCCGGCCTTCTCCAGCGCCAGGAGCAGCAGGAAGTGGTCGACGGTGCCCTGTTCCGCGGCGACCGTCTTGCCCTTGAGATCAGCGACGGTGTCGATACCCTCACGGGCGATGATCGCGTCGTTGCCGGTGGAGTTGTCATTGGTCAGCACGATGGTCTGCTGAGACCCGCCGGCCACCGAGGCGAGGGTGTCGTTGAGGGTCTGGCTGTTGGCGTTGATGCTGCCGGTGGCCATCGCGTTGAGGCTGTCGGTGTAGCTGTCGAAGTACTTCAGTTCCACCTGGATGCCGTTCTTGGCGAACAGCCCCTTTTCGTCGGCCACCTGCCAGGGGAACCACCCCGGCCAGGCGCTGAATCCGAGGGTGATCTTCTTGCCGCCGCTGTCGTCGGACGTGTCCGATTCGGCCGAGCCGCAGGCCGCCAGGGTAGGTGAGGCGGCGGCAAGGCCGAGGCCCAGAGCCGCCTGGATGAGCGTTCTTCTCTTCATCGCGCTGTTCCTTTCTTAGCTTCGCGTTGTGGTGCTGTGTGGACCTGAGCGGACCGAATTACGGTGTGCCGGATGGATGAACCGCTCGGACCGGCCGTGGCGGGGGCGGCTGTGCGGGAGACGAAGTGGATGGTGGGGCTGTCGCTCCGGCCAGCGGCGGCGACTCCAACCGGCCACGTTCGACGGTCTGGACGAGCGCGCCGACCACCCTTGCCAGGAGCGTCCGGCCGAGCGCGGCCGACGCCTCCGAGGGACGGCCCGTCACGCCGTTACGGGTGACGTGTCCGGCGGGGTGGCTGAAGACCAGGTCCGCGGTGCGGTCGGGGTCGTCGGCACCGCTCGCTGCCTCCTGGTCCACGAGGTGCGGGGCGAGTACGTACATCAGCGAGGTCTCGGCCCGGTTTCCGTGCCAGTCCGCCGCATCGGCACTGACCTCCGCGGCCACGGTCGGATCGGTCGTCCACCATTCGCGCAGCCCGATGTACAGGTCCGGTCGACTGCAACGGATGTCGTCGATGGCCACTCGCAGTACCGCGGTGTTGCCCACGTGGCCGTTGACCAGGAGGATTCGCCGGATCCCGGAATGACTCGCCCACTCGGCGTAGGCCTCGACGATCGCGCGCAGCGTGTCCGGGGTGAGTGACAGCGTTCCCGGAAACTGCGTGCCGTGCCACCTGCTGACTCCGATGCTGATGGCGGGCAGCACGAGCGCGCCGGTGGCCGCGCTCACCCGGTCGCAGATGGCCTGCGCGATGATCGTGTCGGTTGCGGTCGGCAGATGGGGCCCGTGCTGCTCGGTCGCGCCGACCGGTATCAACGCGACATGGTCGGGGTCCGCAGCGAGCAGGTCGCCGATGGCCGGACCTGTCAGGTTCTCCCACGATGTCACGGCGTCCATGGCGTCGTCCGATGTCTCCATTGGCCCGGCGCCGTCAGAAGAACTTCAGGTAGCGGTCGCGTTCCCACTGGGATATGTGGGCGTGATACTCCTCCCACTCCCGAAGCTTCTCCTGGACGAATGCCGCATGCATCTGAGGGCCCATCACCTCCTGGCACAGTGGGTCCTCCTGAAAGGCCTCCATGGCTTCCAGCAGGTTGCGCGGAAGCGAGGAGATGCCGCGTGCCGACAGTTCCGTCTCGGACAGCAGGTACAGGTTGTCCGTGTTGGGCAGGCCGGGGTCGAGTTCCTCCCGGATGCCCTCCAGCCCGGCTGCGAGTACCAGGGCGGTGGCCAGATACGGATTCATCGCCGCGTCCGCGGCCCGGCACTCGACCCTCCCGCCGCCCATGGGGATCCGCAGCATGTTCGTACGGTTGTTGTCGCCGTAGGCGGCGAACACCGGGGCCCAGGTGAATCCGGACAGACTGCCCGACTTGACCAGGCGCTTGTAGCTGTTGACGGTGGGAGCGATCACGGCGCTGATGCTTCTGGCATGGCGAAGGACGCCGGCGATGAACTGGTATCCGAGCGTGGAGAGTCCGCAGCCGCGAGGATCGGCGGGTTCCTCGAAGAGGTTCGTTCCCTCTCCGTCTGCCAGCGACATGTTCATGTGGGCGCCGCTGCCGGTCTGATTGGCGAACGGCTTCGGCATGAACGTCCCGTAGACACCGTGGCGGCGCGTGATCTCGCCCAGCATGAGCTTGAAGAAGGTGAGGCGATCGGCCATGCCGAGTGCGTCGGTGTAGGCGAAGTCGATCTCGAACTGGCCGTTGCCGTCCTCGTGATCGAAGGAGTACACGCCCCAGCCGAGGGCGTTCATGGCGGTGACGAGTTCGTCGACGACCGGGAAGGACCGCAACAGGGTTCGCAGGTCATAGCAGGGCTTGGCAAGGGAATCGGACTCCTCGATGGGTTCCGGACCGTTCTCGCCGTCTCGCAGGATGAAGAACTCGGTCTCTATTCCCAGGTTGCACACGAAGCCGAGTTCGGCGGCCCGCGCCTGTGACCGCTTCAGGATCTGGCGGCTGCACGCCTCGAACGTCGCGCCGTTCAACCACAGATCGCTCGGGAACCATGTGATGTCCTGCTGCCAAGGCACGGCGATACCGCGCGCCAGGTCGGGCACCGCAGCGACCTCGTCGTCGTTGACCTCCTGAGGCACCCCGTCAAGCGCTGCCCCGGTGAAGAGTTCGGAGCCGGACGCGGCACCGTCCAGATGGCCGAGCGGGACGACCTTCGCCTTCGGCTTCCCGTGCATGTCCACGAAGCTGATGGCGGCGTATCGGACGCCCGCCCCGGCCAGCTCCGAGCGCACTGTGCTGACGTCAACCGGCTGATCGCCGTACGCCAAGGGTTGGCGCTTGGTGGTGAGAGTGATGTCCACGTCTGCCTGATGCCCTTCGGTAGCGGGTCACGGGTCGCAGCTGTGCACGGTGACCTGCGGGGGGGAGAGGAGGAATCCGAAATGGCCGATCGTTCATCTCGTGGCCGGAAACGTACGGACAGGCGGTTTCCGGTGAGTTTCTGTGGCGTATCGATTTTCCGCTGAGTCGGCAGCCGTCGGCAGCGGACATGGGTGCCAGGGCAGGGCACACCGTCATGAGTGCGGTTCTGCGCACTTCTGGGCGTGTTGGGCAAACAGTGCTGAGAAGACGCGACCGCCTCGCAGGGCCGCGGCGTCGCGCTCCCTGTGACAGGTGGCTCCTGTAACCCCTGCCTGCTGTCAGGCTTCGGCGCGGCGGCCGTCCGGCGGAGGGGAGTCCTCGTACCGTGCCGCCTGCTGCTGAATGGTCCGGACTTCACCAGGTTGCGCAAGCAGCGACCGGATTGATGTCACGGCGACGAAGTCCGCATAGTCGACGGCGCTGTAGTCCCCGTAGCGGAAGGGGATCTCCGAGTCGAGACGGTGCTGGGCGCGATGCCGAAAGCGCTTCTGCATGCCTTCGTCGAAAGTCAGCAGACCGAGTGCGGTGAGCTCTACATCGACGGGCAGCAACTGCCCCTGTGCGACACCGTCCTCGATGAATGCCACCACCCACCGCACGAGGCGATCGTAGTCACGCCAGAAGCCGGCGAAGTCGTCGGGCTGCTTCGCAGCGAGCTGTTCGATCTCGTTGAAATCCACCGGGGACAGACAGAGCTGCAGCGTGTCGTATCGCACCAGGCGGTACAGCTTGAGCGCCGGAGAGTCCGGGACGGATTGCAGGCGGTCGATGAAGTCGAGAGACACCCGGTTGACGGCGAGAGTGGCCTGAAGGACCTGCTCCTTGCGCGGGAACCAGTAGTAGAGCGACTGCTGCTTCAGCCCCGCTGCCCGCGCGATCGCCGTCATGGTCGTTCCGGAGTACCCCTTCTCGGCGAACAACCGCGCCGCGACGGCGACGATCACATCGCGGGGCGGAGCGTCCGGCGACGGACCGGAGGTTCGTGGCCGCCCGACGCGGCGTCCACCACCGGCCGCCGCACCTGCCCCGTCGTCACTCTCCGGCTTCAATTACGCCTCTCCCAGCAGGTCGGTCCGCGACACACCAGCGCACCGAGATCACGTACAGCTCGGGTCGGAGGCGGAGCTCCGGAGGAGGACATCTGTGCTGTCCCCGGCTCCGACGGTGATCTCAACGCCCCTACGTCCGGCATAGTACCTGTGCGGTGTGAAGCTCACGTTTCGGTGCCTGATGTCGGCCTTTGAGGGACTGAGGGGGCGCGGCTCGCAGTTGTGGGGGCACGTGGCCGGCAGATCCGTAACCCTGCGTTGCCGTGAGCGCAACATCCAGGCTGTTTGCTCTCTGACGCCTGCCGACCGCGGCTCGCGGGGCTTCACGCGCGCATCCTCACCGCCCCCGCCGCGCGGCCGGGCACTGTGTACGCCGTGCCCGCCCCCGCACCCCCCGCACGTCCGGTCCCCGCCCCGGCATTGGTGCCCCGCATGACAGGAGGACCCATGCCCGAGTACCGCCCCGCCGCCGACGCCCTGGTCGGCGTGTGGCAGCGTGCACTGCTCGTCCGGCCGGACGGAACCCGCGACGCGGAGACCAACGTCACCTGGGTCCAGGGATCCTCGCTCTACGGCGACCTGCGCCAGCCCCCGGGGTATCCCCGCCACCGCGGGGTGCTGGGTCTGCACCACCTGGGTCAGGATCACCTTCTCTCGCTCGCCGCCCAGGAGGCGTTCGCCGGCGAGTTGCAGTACGGCGACGGCTTGTTCACCTGGCATCGCGAGATCGACTTCCAACCCCCCGGCCCTTTTCCCGACGTGGGGAGTCTCAACACGGCGGACGGCGCCCTTGTGGATCGAGCGAGTCCGCACCCGGCCGACGGCGTCATCGTCGAGGAGGGGCGGTACGTGGCCTACCGTGAGCACTGGCAGGCGGAGGAACGAGACCGCACCGACACCGCGGCCGCCCGGCTGCACGGACGGCTCGATGGCCTGGCCGGAATACTCGTCCGGGTGGGTTCGTGGTTCCTGTACGCCCGCGACCGCCGCGAGCCTTTGACCGGCACCGAGAGCCTTGCGGACCGAGTACTCGGAGCCGCCTCGCTCGCCAGGGCGCGAGAGCTGCTCGACTGTGAGGTCTCGCTGGGCCGGGTGGCGGACGGGCGTTGGCAGGTCCTGCGCTCCACGCTGCCGCATCGCGAGGGGCGCCCCTTTCCGATGCTGCCCACCACGGACGGAAAGGACTGTCTGTGTGTGCAGGACGTCGACGCCGGCGGCACTGTCGTCCCACTGGTCTGGGAGATCGCCGCTTGTGAGGGGCCGGGGTCTCTCCTCGCGGCGAGAGGGCCGTGCTAGAGAACACACCGACGACGGTCGCAGCCCTCTTTCTCCTGCCGCAGTCGAGGACACCCCGGGCCGGAGTACTTCGAGCACCGCACTTACGGCGCGAACCGGCAGTTCGGGCGGCCCCTCACGGTCAGAGGGACAGAAGCGCTTCGCCTTCCCGCCGGAGTTTGGGCAGGACGTGCTCAGGGCAGCCGGCCACCCGCAGGGCCGCGTCGGCTGTGGCGGCAGCGAAGGTGACGACGTCACGGTGCGGCGCCTCACGGCGGATGAGGATGACGCCCTCGATGAGACCGAAGACCAGGTCGGCGCGGATCTCCAGCTCCTCGGGCGGGAGTTCGGCGCCGGGGCCGGTCGCCGCGAGCAACCGCCCGTAGGCGGCCTTGAGCTCGCAGCGCAAGGCCCGGAAGTCCGCGAAGCGCTCGGCGCCCACCTCCGGGAGGAAGTAGAGGGCACCGAGGTTGTGCGGGCCGCCGCACAGGAGGGCGACGTCCGCGCGGCACAGCGCCCACAGACGGACCTCGCCGGGCCCTTCGTCGGGGGCGGCGAGCATGCGGGCGACGTCGAGGGACGGCCGGACGGTGGCTTCCAGCAACTCGGCGAGGAGGTCCTCCTTGCCGCCGAAGTGGTGGTACATGGACGCCTGCCGCATGCCGGCCCTTTCGGCCACCGCACGGGTGGTCGTCGCCGCGTAGCCAAGGGCGATGAAGAGTTCGGCTGCCGCTGCAAGAAGCTCATCGCGGGCGGAAAGCCCGCTGTCCGCCCGTTTGGCGGCGCGCGGCCGCCCGACACGCCCGTGTCCCGTGGTGGTCACCGAAGGATCGTCGCACACGCGCCGAGGCGCCGAGCCGCGGTGAGGGGTGTGGAACGGTCGGGCGATCGGCCCGAAGCCGCCATACGGGATGGACTGCAGCAGACCCGGTCCGAACTCGGACCAGCCGACCAGCAACAGCGGTCCGACCGCGCCAAAGGACGCCATGCCCATCTGGCCGGCGAGCGGCGGATCTGTCACGTTCAGCGCCACGGTCATCACGCTGGAGAAAACCAGCAGCCGAGTCCGCCGCGCCAGAGCGCAGGCGTAGTGGTCGTGTCGGTCCTCGGACGCGCACAGTACGTCCCCTGGTGTCGGCCGACTCTCGGCCGGCACCGTCGCGTTGCTTGGGTCTGCGTCACTCGCAGCCCGAGCTGCTGCCTCAGAAGTTCTCCACCAACAGGGTCGCCAGCCACAGCAGTATCGCCAGCGTGGCGAGCAGGCCGATCGCCTGGACGACCCAGCGAGGAATCCTGTACATCGCGTCCATCCTCACCTCGGGTACTGCCTCCCTTCTACCCAGGTAGGCCACGTCGAACGTTCTGCCCAGGCAGGCCACGTCGAACGTGGACTGGAGGTACTCGGCGGAGGCCCAGTAGGTCGTCGCAGGCCGCCCCCTCAGCAGTCCGGCGACGGCGAGGACGAGGCTGCCATGAATTCCCCTGCCACGGCTGCGCAGGTCAGCCGGTGGCGTGCCGCCTGGCGCGCCGCTGGCGGGGCACGACCGGCTTGGCGGGGGTGGTGAGCGTGAGCTGGCGGACGAGCTGCTGGAAGGAGAGCAGGGCGGTGACCGGTGGAAGGGCCGCCACCGCCATCGCGATCGGCGCCTTGGGAGCGTGGGCGACGCACAGGCACATCGCGACGGCGGAGAAGAGCAGCACCACGGCCCAGGAGTGCGCGGCGCGGCGGCGGTGCAGCGCGGCCCTCAGAATGGACAACGAGGCCACCAGCCACGGCCCGTAGACCAGCAGCGGCCACCATGCGGCCAGCCCATGGGCCCCCGGGGCCGCCACCCGGCGCAGCGGGTCGTAGGCGACCAGCGCGCCCAGCACGCTCACCATGCCCACGATCACCGCGGTCAGCGCCGCGATGGACAGGCTCAGCACCTTCAGCCACGGCCTCTGGAACCAACGGGCGCACCGCACCAGCCTGTTGGGCCGCCGGCGGGCACCGCGCTTGCGCGGGATCGGGGGCGCCGTGGAGACGGGTGCGGCGGGGGCACCGGTCTGGAGCAGCCTGGTCAGGTCCTGGTCGAAGTCCCACTCGGTGTGCAGGCCTTCGGGGACCGTGGGGTCGAGCACGTCCGCTCCGAAGGAGCCCGACTGATATCCAGTGCTGTCCAACCCGTCCTCGGGCTGGGGCCAGTAACCGCTCATGCCGTCACCGTGCCCTGCGGGCTCATCGTCGCCATGCACTCCCCAACGAGGGGAAAATTAGCTGGATACGCCCAATTTAAAAGCAATGTACCCATATTGATGTGCTTAGTTACTCATCGGATCTCCGGCCCCGGTCGATGTGTGGTCGATCTCTCGTCCGAGGGGCAGATCACGAGGTCACGGCGTGCGAGGACCTTCGATGGGCAACCCCGAACGGACCTCCCGTATCGCCGCTCGTAAGGGGTGAGTCCAGAGTCGTACTAAGATTTCCGGCTTGTTACGGAGCTGGAGCCGGACAACCCCAGGCAGACCTGCGGGCCCGCCAGCGCCCCGGAGGTTTCCGGGAACGAGAGGCGAGGACGCGATGGCAGCCATACACGAGAGCAGTGCTCTCGGTGTGCTCGACGCAGAGATCCGCGAACAGTTCGGCGATACGGCACGTTTCTCCGCGGGTCCCGCGGCCTCTCCCCGCACCCTTGTCGACGTCTTCGAGGCCTCCGTCCGCTCGTATCCGGACGAGCTGGCTCTGGACGACGGGACCCGCCCTCTGACGTACCGGGCGCTGGCCGTCGAGGTCGATAACCTGCGGCAACGCCTGAGCACCGCCGGGGTCGGCCTCGGCGACCGGGTCGGCGTACGCGTCCCCTCCGGGACCAATGACCTGTACGTCGCCATCCTCGCCGTACTGGCCGCAGGCGCCGCCTATGTGCCCGTGGACGCCGAGGACCCCGACGAGCGCGCCGAGTTGGTGTTCGGCGAGGCTGGAGTGCGGGCAGTCGTCGGGGCCGGGCACGAGCTGACCGTCGGTGAGAAGAGCGAGACGCCCGCCGCGCGGCCCGGTACCGAGCACGACGCCTGGATCATCTTCACCTCCGGCTCGACCGGGAAGCCCAAGGGCGTCGCCGTCAGTCACCGCAGCGCCACCGCCTTCGTGGACGCCGAGGCCGGGCTGTTCCTCACCGAGGAGCCGATCGGGCCCGGCGACCGGGTCATGGCGGGGCTGTCCGTCGCCTTCGACGCCTCCTGCGAGGAGATGTGGCTGGCCTGGCGGTACGGGGCCTGTCTGGTACCCGTGCCGCGTTCCCAGGTGCGCAGCGGTGCCGATCTCGGGCCCTGGCTGGTGGAGCAGGAGATCACCGTGGTGTCCACGGTGCCGACGCTGGCCGCCCTGTGGGAGCCGGAGGCCCTCAACGACGTCCGGCTGCTGATCTTCGGCGGCGAGGCCTGCCCGCCCGAGCTCGTCCAGCGGCTCGTGACCGAGGGACGCGAGGTCTGGAACACGTACGGGCCGACCGAGGCCACCGTCGTCGCCTGCGCCTCGCTGATGAACGGCGAGGAGCCGATCCGGATCGGGCTGCCGCTGAACGGCTGGGAACTGGCTGTCGTCGACGAGGCCGGGGAGCCGGTGCCGATGGGCGGCAGCGGTGAGCTGGTGATCGGCGGGGTGGGCCTTGCCCGCTATCTCGACCCGGAGAAGGACGCGGAGAAGTACGCCCCGCTGGAGTCGTTGGGCTGGAAGCGTGCGTACCGCAGCGGTGACCTGGTCAAGGCCGAGCCGGAGGGGCTGGTCTTCCTCGGGCGGGCCGACGAACAGATCAAGCTCGGCGGGCGGCGGATCGAGCTGGGCGAGGTGGACGCCGCGCTGCAGGCCCTCCCGGGTGTCCAGGGCGCGGCTGCCGCCGTTCGCAGCGCGCGCAGCGGCAACCAGCTACTCGTCGGCTATGTGGTGACGCAGGACGGCTGGGACCACGCGAGTGCCGTCAAGAAGCTGCGTGCCGAACTGCCCGCGGCCCTGGTGCCGTTGCTCGCGCCCGTCGACGAGCTGCCGACGCGTACGTCCGGCAAGGTCGACCGGAACGCGCTGCCGTGGCCGC
The DNA here is from genome assembly GCF_043198355.1 of Streptomyces sp. NPDC048825. Lineage (NCBI taxonomy): Bacteria > Bacillati > Actinomycetota > Actinomycetes > Kitasatosporales > Streptomycetaceae > Streptomyces > Streptomyces sp. NPDC048825. The sequence goes on along the minus strand of NZ_JBICUR010000014.1, from coordinate 150,219 downwards.
TCGAAGGCCTGGAGACCGGTGGTCCCACCGAGCAGCTGTACGGCACCGAGGCCTGGCTCGCCGAGCAGTGGAGCGAGGTGCTCGGCATCCCGGTGGGCGGCGCGCGGGACGACTTCTTCGCGATCGGCGGAAGCAGCCTGGCCGCCGCCCAGCTCACCACCAGGCTGCGTACCCGCTACCCCAGCGCCGCCGTGGTCGACCTCTATCAGCACCCCGTGCTGCGCAAGCTGGCCCGGCATCTGGAGAAGTCCGCGCAGGGCGACGGTGCCGCCCGCGAGATCGCGCCGGTGCCGCTGCGGGCCAAGGTCGTTCAACTGCTTCTGCTCATCCCTCTGTTCACGATCCTCGGGCTGCGCTGGACGGTGGCGCTGGCCGCGCTCGCCAACGTCCTGCACTGGTTCGGCGCGTACCCCTGGGCCCCTCAGACTTCGTGGTGGGCCGTCGCCGCCGGAGCGGCGCTGTTCTTCAGTCCGCCCGGGCGCCTCGCGATCGCCGCGGGCGGCGCCCGGCTGCTCCTGCGCGGAGTGAAGCCCGGCCGGTATCCCCGCGGCGGGAGCGTGCATCTGCGGCTGTGGACGGCGGAGCGGCTCGCCGAGTTCAGCGGTGCGACCGCGCTGACCGGATCCTGGCTGGAGCGGTACGCGCGGGCGCTCGGCGCCAAGATCGGCCCCGATGTGGATCTGCACGCGCTGCCGCCGGTGACCGGCATGCTCAAGCTCGGCCGCGGTGCCGCCGTCGAGTCCGAGGTGGACCTGTCCGGGCACTGGCTGGACGGCGACCGCCTGGAGATCGGCACCGTCAAGGTGGGCGCCGGCGCGGTGGTCGGCACCCGCGGCATGCTCTTCCCGGGCGCCCGCGTCGGCAAGCGGGCCGAGGTGGCCCCCGGTTCCGCCGTCTCGGGGCACATCCCCACCGGTCAGCGCTGGGCGGGCGCTCCCGCCGTCAAGCTCGGCAAGGCGAAGCGGGACTGGCCCAAGGAGCGCCCGCAGAAGGGGACGTACTGGCGCGTCATGTACGGCGCGACCGGATTCGCCCTGAACGCCCTGCCGCTGGTCGCGGGCCTTGCCGCTCTCCTCGTGGCGAGCCTCTTCGTCTCACCGGACGCCGGGCTCGGCGGGGCACTGCGGGGCGCCGCGCTCGCGCTCGTGCCGGCGACGCTGACCTTCGGCTTCGCATACGCGCTGCTCCTGCTGATCTCCGTACGGCTGCTCAGTCTGCGCCTGCGTCCGGGCACGCATCCCACGCACAGCAGGATCGGCTGGCAGGCCTGGACGGTCACGCAGCTGATGGACCGCTCCCGCGAGACGCTGTTCCCGCTGTACGCCGGGCTGGTCACGCCGGTGTGGCTGCGGCTGCTCGGGATGAAGATCGGGCGGGGCGCCGAAGTGTCCACCGTCCTCGCGCTGCCCAGCCTCACGACCGTCGGCGAGGGCGCGTTCCTCGCCGACGACACACTGACCGCTCCGTACGAGCTCGGGGGCGGCTGGATGCGGATCGGGCGGGCGGAGATCGGCCGCCGCGCCTTCCTCGGCAACTCCGGGATGACCGCGCCGGGCCGCTCGGTGCCGGACGGCGGCCTGGTCGGCGTCCTTTCCGCGACGCCGAAGAAGGCGAAGAAGGGCAGCTCGTATCTGGGGCTGCCCCCGGTGAAGCTGCCGCGGGCGACGAGTGACGGCGATCAGAGCCGTACGTACGACCCGCCCGCCCGGCTGCTGTGGGCGCGCGCGCTCGTCGAACTGTGCCGGATCGTCCCGGTGTTCTGCTCGGCCGCGCTGGCCGTGCTGACGGTGGCCGCGCTGAGCGTGCTGGGGGCATGGGCCTGGGCTCTCGCCGGTGTGGTGCTGCTGGCTGCCGGTGCAGTTGCCGCGGTGCTGTCGATCGTCGCGAAGTGGCTGCTCGTGGGCCGGCACCGGACCGGTGAGCACCCGCTGTGGAGCGGCTTCGTGTGGCGCAACGAGCTGGCCGACACCTTCGTCGAGGTGGTGGCCGTGCCGTGGCTGGCCGGTTCCGTGCCCGGTACGCCGGTGATGTCGCTGTGGCTGCGCGGGCTCGGCGCCCGGATCGGCAAGGGCGTGTGGGTGGAGAGCTACTGGCTGCCCGAGACGGACCTGGTGACCCTTGAGGACGCCGCCACCGTGAACCGCGGCTGCGTCCTGCAGACCCACCTCTTCCACGACCGGATCTTGCGGACGGATACTGTGGTCCTCCGTGAGGGCGCCACCCTGGGCCCGGGCGGAATCGTTCTGCCCGGCAGCACCGTCGGGGCGCGCAGCACACTGGGACCCGCATCCCTCGTCATGGCGGCGGAATCCGTTCCCGACGACACCCGTTGGCTGGGCAACCCGATCGAAGCATGGCGTTCCTAGGCGCGGCCCGTACGGCGCCCGGGGCGGGGGCACCGGCATGTCGTACGAGCACAGGGCAGGGAGCGGACACAGCAGTGGTTCAGCGGACAGTGGGAGCGGACCCGTACTTCCCGGCGAACGGGGACGTCCGCTACCGGGTGCACCGGTACGAACTCGCCCTGGACTACCGACCCGGCCCCAACCGGCTGTCCGGCACCGCCCGGCTCAACGCCATAGCCGGCCGGGCACCGCTCGCCGAGTTCCTGCTGAACCTCGCCGACTTCAAGGTGGGCCGGGTCCGGGTCGACGGCCGGGCGCCTCACTACACGCACCGCGGCGGCCGGCTCCGCATCCGCCCGGCGAAGCCGATCCGGGCCGGGGCCGCCTTCACGGTGGAGGTGCACTGGTCGGGCAATCCCAAGCCGGTACGCAGCCCCTGGGGCGGGCTCGGCTGGGAGGAGCTGGAGGACGGGGCGCTGGTGGCCAGCCAGCCGGTCGGGGCGCCGTCCTGGTACCCGTGCAACGACCGGCCCGCCGACAAGGCCTCGTACCAGCTGTCGATCACCACGCCGTCCGCGTACTCGGTCGTGGCGGGCGGCCGGCTGCTGACCCGGACGACCAAGGCCTCGACGACCACCTGGGTCTACGAGCAGTCGGCGCCCACCTCCAGCTACCTGGTCGGGCTGTCCATCGGCAAGTACCAGACGGTGCTGCTCGGCGACCCCGGCCTCGGCGGTGTGCCGCAGGCCGGGCACATCCCGGCTCATCTGCTCACCCCGTTCTCCCGGGACTTCGCACGGCAGCCCGCGATGATGGAGCTGTTCGAGGAGGTCTTCGGCCCGTATCCGTTCGGTGAGTACGCGGTCGTCGTCACCGAGGAGGAACTGGACGTCCCCGTGGAGGCGCAGGGGTTGTCCCTGTTCGGCGCCAACCACGTGGACGGGGCACGGGGTTCGGAGCGTCTTGTCGCGCACGAGCTGGCCCACCAGTGGTTCGGCAACAGTGTGAGCATCGCCGACTGGCGGCACATCTGGCTGAACGAAGGGTTCGCGAAGTACGCGGAGTGGCTCTGGTCGGAGCGGTCGGGCGGGCGCAGTGCGCAGGCGCTGGCCGCTTTGGCGCACCGGAAGCTGGCCTCTCTGCCGCAGGATCTTCAACTGGCGGACCCGGGGCGCAAGTTGATGTTCGACGACCGGCTTTACGAGCGGGGCGGGCTGGTGCTGCATGCGGTGCGCTGCGCGCTGGGTGACGAGGCGTTCTTCCGGATGCTGCGCGCGTGGGCGGCGCTGCATCGGGGCGGTGCGGTGACGACGGAGGCGTTCACGCGGCACGTTGCGCGGTATGCGTCCGATTCGCTGGACGATCTGTTCTCCGCCTGGCTGCACGAGACGGCGCTGCCGCCGCTGCCGTCCGCCTCCGGCGTGGCGATTCCGGCTCGGCCGCCTTATCCGCCCACTACGTGAGCGCACCGGTTGCCTCCGGCGGTTGGACGGTTGGGTTCGTTGTCGACCGCGGGTTCGTTGTGGCTGGTCGCGCAGTTCCCCGCGCCCCTTGGGTTCGTGGTGGGTCGGGGCCGTGGGCCGGTGCGTCAGCCCGTCGCCAACAGGGCATACGGCCCTTTGCTGATACAGGGCGCGGGTGGGCCGAGACAGAACCTACGCGACGGGCATACGACGCACCGGCCCACGTCCCCTCCCGCCGGTGGGAGGGAGCCGGTTTCGTCGTGGCTGGTGAACATGATGGCTGACGGTTCCGGGAGCGCCCCGTCAGGGGCGCGGGGAACTACGCGACAAGCCACGACGCACCCGCAGCCGCGACATGACTGTCACCCCCCACGCCCTGGCGGGGGCCTGGGGGCGCAGCCCCCAGTTTCGGGAAGGGGCGGGGCTGGGGTGAGGTCCCGCCGGACGATCGGCGGGGTCGCGGCACAATGGGGCCATGTCCCGACGTGGTTCTCGGCAGCGGGCGCGTGCTCGTGCGGCGGATGCCGGTGCGTGCCCCTGCGGCCTTGGCGAGGCGTACGAGGAGTGTTGTGGTCGCTTCCACTCGGGGGCTCAGGGTGCGGCGACCGCCGAGGTGCTGATGCGGTCGCGGTACTGCGCGTTCGTGCGACGCGACGAGGCGTATCTGCTGCGGACCTGGCATCCGCGGACCCGGCCGGCGCGCGTGGAGTTCGACCCTGGGATGCGGTGGACCGGGCTGGAGATTCTCGGTACGGGTGAGGGGTCGGCGTTCCACAGCACCGGGACCGTGACCTTCCGGGCCTCGTACGCCGGTGGCTCGCTGCACGAGCGGAGCCGGTTCGAGCGGGTCGACGGGGCGTGGGTGTACGTCGACGGGGAGTTCCTCGAATAGGCGGGCTCAGGGCGCCAGTATGTCCAGCTCCTGGAGGGCGCCCACCGCGATCTCGCGGGTCAACTCCTCCGCGCGGGCCGCGTCGCGCTCCCGTACCGCCTCGGCGAGCTTGACGTGCAGGGTGACGGCGGCCGGGTCGGGATCCCAGAACATGACCTCGTGGTGGGTGCGGCCCGTCAGGACCTCTGCGACGACGTCGCCGAGACGGGCGAACATCTCGTTGCGGGACGCGTTGAGGATGACCCGGTGGAAGGCGATGTCGTGGAAGAGGTACTTCTCGAGCTGGTGGCCGCGTGAGGTGGCGACCATGCCCAGGGCGCACTCGGTGAGTTCCGCGCACTCTTCGGCCGTGGCGTGCTGGGCGGCCAGGCCGGCGGCGACCGGTTCGACGGCGGAGCGCAGCACGGTGAGCGAGCGCAGCTGGCGCGGGCGGTCGGCGCCCGCGAGACGCCACCGGATGACCTGCGGATCGTAGACGTTCCACTCGGAGGTGGGGAGCACCGTCACGCCGACCCGGCGACGGGACTCGACCAGGTGCATCGACTCCAGGACCCGTACGGCCTCCCGCATAACCGACCGCGACACCTCGAAGCGCTGCGCCAGTTCGTCGGTGCGCAGCACGCTGCCTGGCGGGTACTCACCCGCGGTGATGGCAGGACCGAGGCTCTCCAGTACATGGCCGTGCAGCCCCCGGCCCGGTGTGCTCATGGGGTTCAGCCTACGAGGCGGCCCACGCGGAGAAAAAGTCAGACTTTTATGCCGCCAGCTCTTGAATTCGTATGACCAATGGGTTTCAGTGTCGTGCACGGATGCGGCACCCGACATCGAACCTCGATGTCCACCCGTCGATGTCGACTGCTCGATGTCAGCCATCCGATGACGAAGAAGAAGACAGCGAGAACACGATGAATCAACCGCGGTTCCCCCATGTCGTCGTGGTCATGGGCGTCGCAGGCACCGGCAAGACCACCGTCGGGCCCCCCATCGCCGACCGGCTCGGCGTGCCGTACGCCGAGGGCGACGACTTCCACCCCGAGGCCAACATCGCCAAGATGTCGGCCGGTACGCCGCTCACCGACGAGGACCGCCGGCCCTGGCTGGACGCCATCGGCCGGTGGGCGCACGAGCGGGCCGGTCTCGGCGGGGTGGTCAGCTGCTCGGCGCTGAAACGGAGTTACCGCGACCGCCTGCGGGCCTCCGCGCCCGGCGTCGTCTTCGTCCACCTCACAGGTGACCGCAAGCTCATCGAGGACCGGATGGCGCACCGCAAGGGGCATTTCATGCCGACGGCGCTGCTGGACTCCCAGTTCGCCACGCTTCAGCCGCTCGAGGCGGACGAGGCGGGTGTCGCCGTGGACGTCGCCGGCAGTCCGGAGGAGATCGCCGAGCGGGCTGTGACCGCTCTGCAGGGCCTCGACCGGTAACTCCCTCGCCCAGTAACGCTCCGGGAACTCCTCCCAGCAGTAACTCCCCCTCCCCCCAAGCCACTCAAGGAATAGCACCGTGACCAGTCTCAGCGTCGAGATGCTGGCAGCGGACCCCGAGCCGATCACCTCGGCGGGTCATGCGCAGCTGGGCATCGCCGTTCTGGCGGGCATCGCCGTCATCGTCCTGCTCATCACCAAGTTCAAGCTGCACGCATTTCTCGCGCTGACCATCGGGACGCTGGCGCTGGGCGCCATCGCCGGGGCGCCGCTCGACAAGGCCATCGAGAGCTTCAGCGCCGGCCTCGGCTCGACCGTCGCCGGCGTCGGTGTCCTCATCGCCCTCGGTGCCATCCTCGGCAAGCTGCTCGCGGACTCCGGCGGCGCGGACCAGATAGTCGACACGATCCTCGCGAAGGCGGGAGGGCGTTCGATGCCGTGGGCGATGGTGCTGATCGCCTCGGTGATCGGGCTGCCGCTGTTCTTCGAGGTCGGCATCGTGCTGCTGATTCCGGTCGTCCTGATGGTGGCGAAGCGCGGCAACTACTCGCTGATGCGGATCGGCATCCCGGCTCTCGCGGGTCTGTCCGTGATGCACGGTCTGATCCCGCCGCACCCCGGCCCGCTGGTCGCGATCGACACGGTCAAGGCGGACCTCGGTGTCACCCTCGCACTCGGCCTGCTCGTCGCCATACCGACCGTGGTCATCGCGGGCCCGATGTTCTCGAAGTACGCGGCCCGCTGGGTGGACGTCCCCGCCCCCGAGAAGATGATCCCCCAGCGCACCTCCGACGACCTGGAGAAGCGTCCCGGCTTCGGCGTCACCATCGCCACCGTGCTGCTGCCGGTCGTGCTGATGCTGGCCAAGGCGCTGGTGGACATCGTCATCGACGATCCCGAGAACACGGTGCAGCGCGTCTTCGACGTGATCGGCTCCCCGCTGATCGCGTTGCTCGCGGCCGTGATCGTCGGCATCTTCACCCTTGGCCGGGCGGCCGGCTTCACCAAGGACCGGATATCCACGACGGTCGAGAAGTCCCTCGGCCCGATCGCGGGCATCCTGCTCATTGTCGGCGCGGGTGGCGGTTTCAAGCAGACGCTGATCGACTCCGGTGTGGGTCAGATGATCCTGGACATCTCGGAGGACTGGTCGATACCCGCCCTGCTCCTCGCCTGGCTGATCGCGGTGGCGATTCGGCTGGCGACCGGGTCCGCCACCGTCGCCACGATCTCGGCCGCCGGACTTGTCGCGCCGCTTGCGGCCGACATGTCGACTGCGCACGCGTCTTTGCTGGTGCTGGCCATCGGGGCGGGTTCGCTGTTCTTCAGCCATGTGAACGATGCCGGGTTCTGGCTGGTGAAGGAGTACTTCGGCCTCGACGTCGGCCAGACGATCAAAACGTGGTCAGTGATGGAGACCATCATCTCGGTGGTCGCCGGGGGTGTGGTGCTGCTGCTGTCGCTGGTTATTTAGCGGGGTTCGACACCTCGGGTGGGGGAGGGTTTTCTTTCCCCAATCCCGCCCCTTCCCGAAACTGGGGCTGCGCCCCAGGCCCCCGCCAAGGGGTGGGGGGTGACACGTCGTGTCGCGGCTCCGGGTGCGTCGTGGCTGGTCGCGCAGTTCCCCGCGCCCCTAAAAGCAACAGCCTGCGACTTTCCTGGCCCCGGGAAAGCCCGGCCTGCGACGGGCTGACGCACCGGACCGCGGCCCCGCACCGAAGTGCGAAACCCACTACGGGCGCCAAAGCGAATGCTCCCGCTTCGCCCACTCCCCGCTCACCGACCCCGTCCGCATCCCCCGCCGCGCCTCCGGATCCGCCAGTGCCATGCCGATGTGGCCGGCCAGGACGATGCCGATCGTCAGGGCCAGCCAGTCGTGGACGAACGTCGCGCTCGTGCGCCAGACGAGCGGCGTGAGGTGCGTGAACCACATCATCAGCCCCGTACCGAGCATCACCAGCGTCGCCCCGGCGATCCACGCCGCGTACGTCTTCTGACCCGCGTTGAACTTGCCGGCCGGACGCGAGGCGGCGCGGGCGTCACGCCGCAGAGCCGACCGCAGCCACACGCGGTCATGCGCCCCGAACCGGTTCAGCAACCGCAGGTCCGCGCGGAACGCACGGGACGCGAGCCCCACCAGCACCGGAACCGGCAGCAACAGTCCGGACCACTCATGCACCACGACCACCAGCGCACGGCGACCGACCAGTTCCGCCAGCTGAGGCACGTACAGGCAGGCGGCAGTCACCACGCACAGCCCCATCAGCACAGCCGTCACACGGTGCACCCACCGCTCACCCCGACTGAACCGCCGCACCCGCCCGGAGACGGCAGAGCCGGCGGGCTCGTCGGAGCGAGCCGACTCAGCCGCCGACGGAGTCTCAGGTGACTTCATCGTCACGTCCGTTCGAGCGTCCCACCCACGCGTCCACGTCGTAACCGCGCTTCTCCCAGTAGCCAGGACGGACGTCCGACGTGAGGGTGATGCCGGAGAGCCACTTCGCGGACTTGTAGAAGTACATGGGGGCGACATAAAGGCGGACGGGGCCGCCGTGGGAGTGGGACAGGTCCTTGTCCTGCATACGGAGGGCTACGAGGACGTCGTCACGGCGGGCCTGGGACAGCGTCAGGCTCTCCGAGTACGCACCGTCGAAACACGTGAAGCGCACCGCTCCGGCCGAGGACCGCACCCCGGCCGCGTCCAGCAACTGCGACAGCCGTACGCCTTCGAAGGGCGTGTCCGGCACCCGCCAGCCCGTGACGCACTGGACGTCGCGGACCATCCGGGTCTGCGGCAGGGCGCGCAGCTCGTCGAGCGTGTACGTGGTGGGACGGTCCACCAGCCCGTCGATGGTGAGGCGGTAGTCGTTCTCGCCCTTCTTCGGGACGGACGAGGTGACCGAGTAGTAGCGGAAGCCGCCGCCGTTGGGCAGGAGGCCGGTCAGTCCGGTGGGGTCCTTGTCGGCGGCGCCGCCGAGGAAGGACTCGAGGCCGCGCTGGAGCGTGGGCGCGGCGGCCACGCCCAGCGCGCCGAGTCCGAGCGTGCCGAGCAGGAGCCGCCGCCCTATGGGGGTGCCGCCCGGCTCTGGTTCCGATGCCATCGGTTGTTCCGAGTTCACCCATTGATTCGAGCACCCCCGGCCCCCGGAAAGCCAGGGATCAGGGGTGCCCGTCAGTAATCCGTAACCACTGGCCTCAGGAGCCGGACTCCGCCGCCTTGTCCAGCTGGAAGGCCTCGTTCCCGAGCCCGATGCGGGCGTGCGCCGCGGGGTTGCGGGCGCGCATCAGCAGGCCCTGGAGGAGGCCGAGGACAGCGGCCAGCACGATGATGCCCGGCAGCACCCAGGCCAGCGCGGAACCGGGGCCCGCGCCTACGAGTACGTCGAAGTCCGTGACGGTGTAGAACGCGATGACCAGGAGCGCGATGCCCGCGACCGCGGATGCGGCCAGCCGCCAGGCCTGCGCACCGGCGGCGCCGCGGCGGACGAAGAACACGATGACCGAGAGCGAAGCCGTCGCCATGAGCAGGATGACGCCGAGCGCTCCGATGTTGCCGAACCAGGTGAACAGCTGCAGCACGGGCGCGGTCGGGTCACCGGTCGGCTTGTCGTCGGCCACCGCGAAGCCGGCCACGACGACCACGGCGACGACGGTCTGCAGGAGCGAGCCCGTGCCGGGGGCACCGCTCGTGCCCGCCGTGCGGCCGAAGGTGGCGGGCAGCAGCCCCTCCCGGCCCATGGCGAAGGCGTACCGCGCGACGACGTTGTGGAAGCTGAGCAGTGCCGCGAACATGCCGGTCACGAACAGGACATGGAGGACATCCGTGAACGTCCCGCCGAGCCGCGACTCGGTGAGGAAGAACAGCAGCCCGGCACTCTGCTCCTGCGCGGTGCCCACAATCGCTTTGGGTCCGGCGGCGACGGTCAGCGCCCAGGAACTGAACGCGAAGAAGACGGCGACGAAGCCGATCGCAAGGAACATCGCGCGAGGAACCAGGATCTGCGGACGGCTGGTCTCCTCGGCGTACACCGGCGCCTGCTCGAATCCGGTGAAGGCCGCGATGCAGAAGCACAGCGCCGTGCCGAGGCCCACCCCGGTGAGCGTGTCGGGGTTGAAGGCGTGCAGCGACAGACCCTCCCCGGCGGGATCGGCGACGGCCGCGACGTCGAAGATCACGACGAGCGCCACCTCGATGAGCAGCAGTACGCCGAGCACGAGCGCGTTCACGTCGATCTTCAGCCAGCCGAGCACGCCGACGACCAGCGCGGCTGCCAACGCCGGTATCCACCAGGCGACTTCGACTTCGAGATAGGTGGCGAACAGCCCGGACACCTCGAAGCCGAAGATGCCGTAGATGCCGACCTGGAGCGCGCTGTAGGCGGCGAGCGCGACAAGTGCGGCGCCCGCGCCCGCGGTGCCGCCGAGGCCGCGGGCGACGTATGCGTAGAAGGCGCCGGCGTTGTGGACGTGGCGGCTCATCTCCGCGTATCCGACGCTGAAGAGAACGAGCACCACTCCGAGGATGACGAAGAGCAGCGGCTGGCCGACGATGCCCATCACCGCGAATGCCGTGGGCATGACACCCGCGACCACCATGAGCGGGGCGGTGGCCGCGAGAATGGACAGAAGCAGGCCCGCCGTGCCGAGCCGGTCGGCGCGCAGCGCGCGCTCCTGCCCCTTGAAGGTGCTGATACCACTGCCGTCGGCTGCCGGTCTGCTCGCGCTCGAGGTGCTCGAGGGGTTCGAACTGCCCGTCGTCATCGCGGGATTGTCCTTTCGAATATCAAGTTCGGATATCAAGTGCGGTCGTTTACAGGTCGCTTGTTATTGGTCGCTTGTCACTGGTTTTCACGCCGCGCCGAGCACGCTGCCGCGTGCGGCACGGAAGGCGGTGTACGGATCTCGGTCGGGGTACGCCCACGGGGCAGGGGTCGCGTGCGGTCCGATGCGGTGGAACAGGGCGGCGGCCTCGGCGCCCCGGCCCTCGCAGAACTTGGCGTGGGCAAGGAAGTTGAGGTCGACGTTGCTGCGCGGATGGTCGTCGCGCTCCCATTCGAGCCACCAGTCGAAGGCGGCCTTCATCACCTGGCGGGCCCGGCGGCCGACCCAGTGCCCGGAGGCCACCGGGTCGGCGGGCTCCCAGCCGGCGGCGGCCAGCACGCGATAGCGCTCGGCGTGCGCGACAACCGGCAGGATCGCCAACGGAGAGTCGGCGGGCGCCTGTTCCGCGGACCAGCCGGCGAAGTCGTACACCTCGTGCAGCGGATCCTGGCCCACTCCCGGCCGGCGCTCGGCGAGCCGGGCGGTCATCAGGTGGTGGGCGTGGTGGTGGTCGGGGTGGCGGTGGCGTACCTCGTCGAAGAGCCGGACCACGTCCTCGTCGCTGCCCAGGGTGCGCTCCAGCATCAGCAGGCCGAGCCAGGGCGTAGGGTCGGCGGGCGCGAGCGCCACCGCGCTGTGGCAGGCCTTGCGCGCCCGGTCCGGCTTCTCCTTGCCGTTCAGGGCGCGTTGCACGGAGGCGACGGCGAGCAGCACGGCGGCGTCGGCGGACTCGGGTTCGGCGAGCAGCCAGTCGCGGGCCCAGGCCTGCGTACTGGACTCCTGCGCGAGCACGGTGACGCGATGCGCGCGGCGGTCCCAGTCGTCGCCGGTCGCCACGAGCAGCCCGCGTACGGCTGTCCATCGGCCCTGCATCAACGCGGCCCGGGCTGTGATGAGTTCGGTGTCACCGAGAGCACTGTCGAAGGCATGGGCCGCGCGCTTGCGGCCGCGGCCGAGGGGTGGGGGTGGGGGTGGGGACACCGCTCGACTTCCTCACACGGCGGTCACATGCGCGACTGATCACGCACAGCCAACCTCCACCCAACGCTTACGTCAAGCCTGACAGGTTACTTATTTGTGTCGAAGCCTCCGGAAGGGGGCATCAGGGGCCCGGAGTTGGGCGCCCGGGCCTCACCTCACCCCTCAACTCGCCCCTCAGTTCACCGCCTTCGCCGCCGCGCGGCCCGCCGTCCGGCCCGAGAACAGGCAGCCCCCGAGGAACGTGCCCTCCAGGGACCGGTATCCGTGCACTCCTCCGCCGCCGAACCCGGCCGCCTCCCCCGCCGCGTACACGCCGGGCAGCGGATCCCCGCCCTCCGTCAGCACACGTGAGGAGAGGTCCGTCTCCAGGCCGCCGAGGGTCTTGCGGGTGAGGATGTTGAGGCGTACGGCGATCAGCGGTCCGGCCTTGGGATCGAGGATGCGGTGCGGGGAGGCCGTACGGATCAGCTTGTCCCCGAGGAACTTCCGGGCCCCTCGGATCGCCGTCACCTGGAGGTCCTTGGTGAACGGATTCGCGATCTCCCGGTCACGCGCGGTGATCTCGCGGCGCAGGACGGTCTCGTCGACGAGCGGCTCCTTCGTGAGCGCGTTCATGCCGCGGACGAGCGCGCTCAGGTCCTTCTCGACGACGAAGTCGACTCCGTTGTCCATGAAGGCCTTCACCGGACCGGGTACGTCAGCCCGCGCCCGCACGAAGACGTCCCTGACGGACTTCCCGGTCAGATCAGGATTCTGCTCCGAACCCGAGAGCGCGAACTCCTTGCCGATGATCCGCTGGTTGAGCACGAACCACGTGTAGTCGTGCCCGCTCTTCATGATGTGCTCCAGCGTGCCGAGCGTGTCGAAGCCCGGGAAGAGCGGCACGGGCAGTCGCTTGCCCCGCGCGTCCAGCCACAACGACGACGGGCCGGGCAGGATGCGGATGCCGTGGTTGTCCCAGATGGGGTTCCAGTTCTGGATGCCCTCGGTGTAGTGCCACATGCGGTCGCGGTTGATGAGGCGCGCGCCCGCGTCCTCGGTGATGGCGAGCATCTTGCCGTCGACGTGCGCGGGCACGCCGGAGATCATCCGCTCCGGTGGACTGCCCAGCCGCTCCGGCCAGTTGGCGCGTACGAGATCGTGATTGCCGCCGATACCCCCCGAGGTGACGATCACCGCCTGCGCCCGCAACTCGAAGGCACCGGTGACCGTGCGGCTGCTCTCCTGGCCCCGCTCGATGGCCGAGGGCTCGAGAACCTCCCCGGTGACCGTGTCCACCGTTCCCGCGCTTCGCGACAGTCCCGTCACCCGGTGCCGGAACTTCAGCTGGACGAGCCCGCCGGCCACCCCTGCCCGCACCCGCCGCTCGAAGGGCTCGACGAGCCCCGGCCCGGTCCCCCACGTGATGTGGAAGCGCGGCACGGAGTTGCCGTGCCCGTTCGCGTCGTAGCCGCCGCGCTCGGCCCAGCCCACGACCGGGAAGAACCGTACGCCCTGGCCATGCAGCCAGGACCGCTTCTCACCAGCCGCGAAGTCGACGTACGCCTCGGCCCACTTCCGCGGCCAGTGGTCCTCGGGACGGTCGAAGGCAGCGGTGCCCATCCAGTCCTGGAGCGCCAGCGCATGGCTGTCCTTGATCCGCATACGACGCTGTTCAGGCGAGTTCACGAAGAACAGTCCGCCGAACGACCAGTGCGCCTGACCGCCGATCGACTGCTCCGGCTCCTGGTCGAGAAGGATCACCTTGCGGCCCGCGTCGACGAGCTCCGCGGTCGCCGCCAGGCCGGCGAGGCCGGCCCCGATCACGATCACATCTGCGTCGTACGCCATCAGCAGGCCCTCCTCGGCTTGTTACTAGTCGGTCAGATCTTTGGGCAAGCGCGTGACCGCGTCAACCTGTTGCCTCCGGCGGTTGGGCGGGTGGGTTCGTTGGGGGTCAGGGCCGTGGGCAAGTTCAGGATTCGTCGGGGCGCAGGCTTTTCTTCAGGGGCGCGGGGCTGTGACGTATGCGGCTCCGCCGCGATGGGGGTCCCCCGCTCGACCTAAGCCGAGAGTGGGGGAGCGACCAGCCACGACGCACGCGCAGCCGCCCCAAGAGCCGAGGCCCCACCCCCCGCAGGTTCCCCGAACACATATAGGGTCCCAACGTGATCGAATTCGTGCGGAACGTCCGGGTGTGGTTCGCACCCGAGCGAATCAGAGAGGACGGCGGCACGCCGGACTACCGGTTCTCGCTCGCCAACGAGCGCACGTTCCTGGCATGGCTGCGCACCGCCCTCGCCCTGATCGGCGGAGGCTTCGCAGTGGATCAGTTCCTGCCGGATCTCCGATGGGGCTGGCGCGTAGGCCTGGCACTCGGACTGCTCGCCGCAGGCGTCCTGTGCTCGCTGCGCGCGGTGAACCACTGGGTCCGCTGCGAGCGCGCGATGCGCAGGGGCGAGGACCTGCCCGTATCCCGCTTTCCGGCCCTGCTGAGCATCGTGATCGCGATCGTCGCCGTCGCGATGGTCGCGGTCGTGCTCTTCGGCTGGGAAGGCTGACAGCGACGTGACCGCCCCCGACCGGGACCACCGGGACACCCGGGACCCCGGCCTGCAACCGGAACGCACGCGGCTGGCATGGCGCCGTACGACCCTCGCCGGCACCGTCGTCGCCGTACTGGCCGCCAGAACCGCCCTCCAAAGCGGCCCGACAGCCGCGAGGGTCCTCACCTGCGCCCTGTGCGCAGCACTCTGGCTGGGCTTCCTCACCGTCGCCCATCACCGCATCCGCGCCCTGACGACGACCGAGCGGAGCGGCCCCGCGGCGCTCACCCCGAAGCACGCGACCGCCGCCGCCCTGTACACCGTGGCCCTGGCCGTCTGTGCGGCGGCGCTCGTCCTGTGAACAGCCGGGGAGCAGACCCGTTCGCGTACATTCGCCCAGGCCGGGTAGCCAACAGACCCCGTGCGATCGAGACCCACGAGAGACCGATCACGTTTCGCCGCCGCACTGGACGACATACCGACCGGTCGGCATCATGATGAGAACCCCATACACCGGCGTACGGAGGAACACGATGAGCCCAGACCACCCGCCAGGTCTTGATCTTGACCGACTGCGCGGCCTGCTCGATGCCGAGCGGCCCGGTCTGGTCCACGGCCCGCTGACGGGCCGGCTGATCGAGGGCGGACGGTCGAACCTCACGTACGCCGTGACCGACGGCAGCGCGAAGTGGGTCGTCCGACGGCCTCCGCTGGGCCATGTGCTGGCCACCGCACACGATATGAAGCGCGAGCACCGGGTGATCAGCGCGCTGCACCCGACGGACGTGCCGGTGCCGCGTCCGGTGCTGCTGTGCGAGGACGAGGAGGTGCTGGGCGCACCGTTCTACGTCATGGACTTCGTGGAGGGCACGCCGTACCGGACGGCCGAGCAGCTCGCCCCGCTCGGCCCGGAGCGCACCCGCGACGCGGTGCTGAGCCTCGTCGACACGCTGGTCGAACTGCACGCGGTGGACCCCGCCGAGGCGGGACTGGCGGACTTCGGGCGCCCTGAGGGCTTCCTGGACCGGCAACTGCGGCGCTGGGGCAAGCAGTTGGACGCCTCCCGCAATCGGGAGCTGGCCGGGATCGACGAACTGCACGCCGCACTGGGGCGTGAGCTGCCGCACTCCCCCACGGCCACGGTCGTGCACGGCGACTACCGCCTGGACAACGTTCTGATCGGGGAAGGCGACCGGATCACCGCCATCCTCGACTGGGAGATGTCGACGCTCGGCGATCCGCTCACGGATCTCGGGCTGCTGGTGATGTACAGCAAGCCGCTCGGCGCGCCCGACTCTCCCGTGTCCACGACCGCCGAGGCCGCCGGGCATCCGGAACCCGCCGAACTGATCGAACGGTACGCCGCGCGCTCGGGGCGCGACGTGTCCGCCGTCGCCTGGTACACGGCGTTCGCCTGGTTCAAGCTCGCCGTGATCCTTGAAGGCATCCACTACCGCTACACGCTCGGCCAGACGGTCGGCGCGGGCTTCGACCGCATCGGCGAGCTGGTGCCCGTGTTCATCGAGCACGGCCTGACCACCCTTCAGGAAGGCTGACCAGCAATGGACTTCGCTTTCGACGCGCGCACCGAGGAGCTGCGCGCCAAGCTGCTCGCCTTCATGGACGAGTACGTCTATCCGGCCGAGACAGTCGCCCATGAACAGCGGGCCAAGCTCGCCTCGCCGTGGGACACCCCCGCTGTCGTAGAGGAGTTGAAGGCCGAGGCGCGACGGCAGGGGCTGTGGAATCTCTTCCTGCCGGACACCGAGCACGGTGCCGGGCTGACGAACCTCCAGTACGCTCCGCTCGCCGAAATCACCGGCCGTTCCCCGCAGTTGGCGCCGACGGCGACGAACTGCGCGGCGCCCGACACGGGGAACATGGAGGTGCTCGCCCAGTTCGGCGACGAGCAGCAGAAGAAGCAGTGGCTTCAGCCGCTGCTGGCCGGCGAGATCCGCTCGGCGTTCGCGATGACGGAACCCGACGTGGCCTCCTCCGATGCCACGAACATCACCACGCACATCGAGCGGGATGGTGACGAGTACGTCATCACCGGCCGCAAGTGGTACATCTCCGGGGCGATGAACCCGGACTGCAAGATCTTCATCGTGATGGGCAAGACGGACCCGGACGGGACCGACATCCGCCGTCAGCAGTCCATGGTGCTGGTGCCCCGCGACACCCCGGGCGTCGTGATCCGCCGCGCGATGCAGGTCTACGGATACGAGGACCACTCACACGGCGGGCACGCGGAGGTCGTCTTCGACCAGGCGCGGGTCCCCGTGAGCAATCTGATCGGCGAGGAGGGCGGCGGCTTCGCCATCGCCCAGGCGAGGCTCGGTCCGGGCCGTATCCACCACTGCATGCGGCTGATCGGCATGGCGGAACGGGCCATCGAGCTGATGTGCCGGCGAGCCGTCTCACGCACCGCCTTCGGCAAGCCGCTCGCCCAGCAGGGCGTCGTACAGAACTGGATCGCGGACGCGCGTGTGGCCGTCGAGCAGCTGCGGCTGCTGGTCCTGAAGACGGCCTGGATGATGGACACCGTCGGCAATCGCGGTGCGCACACCGAGATCCAGGCGATCAAGATCGCGACTCCGCGGACGGTCGTCGACATCCTCGACAAGGCCGTTCAGCTGCACGGCGCGGGCGGCGTCAGCCAGGACTTCCCGCTGGCCGAACTGTGGGCGAGCGCCCGCACGCTGAAGCTCGCCGACGGTCCGGACGAGGTGCACCAGCGGTCGCTGGCGCGCCGGGAGATCAAGCAGTACCTCTGAGTCCCTCAGGGGCGCAGAGCCCGCAGCAGCAGGTCGGCGAGATGGTCGGCCACCTGCTGCGGGCTCAGCGGGCCGTCGGGGCGGTACCACGTCGACAGGTGGTGGACTGAGCCGAAGTGGTAGTCCACCACCAAGTCGGCGGGCGTCGTCTTGGAGAAGACGCCCGACTCCTGGCCCTCCTCGATCAGGGCGCGGAAACGTTCGTGGTAGCGGCGGCGCTCGGCGCGCACCTGTTTGTTCTTCTCGGGGCTGAGGTGGTGCATGGAGCGCCAGAAGATCGACGCGTCGTCGAGGTTGTCGATCGTCGTGACGACCACGTCGGCCGCGGCACCCCGCAGCCGTTCCTCCACGGGTGCGTCGGCCTCCGCGAAGGAGTCCAGTCGCTCCTGCTGCAGGCGCAGCACGCGCGCGTACACCTCGTGCAGCAGATCGTCCTTGGAGCCGAAGTAGTGGTACAGCGCGCCTTTGGTGACTCCCGCCGCCTCGACGATCTCCTGCACCGAGGTGCGGTCGTATCCCTGCTCGGCGAAGAGTCTGGTGGCGGCCGCCAGGAGCCGCCTCGGGACGGGCGTACCGTCCCCGTCCATCGTCTTGGGCACCGCCGCCACCTGCCTTTCCGAAGGTCACCAACCGTTGTTCCGTGCTGCCCGCGATGACCTTACGGGCAGCAGCTCCCGCCGGAGGATCTTCCCACTGCCCGATTTCGGCGAGGAGGGCAGGTTCACGACCTGACGAGGGCGTTGTACGGGGTCAGTCTCTCCCTCCGCTTCTCAGAGGGTGCGCCGGGGTCCGACTTGACCGCGTACAAGCGAGTCGTCACCCGCTGTCCGTCTCCCATTTCTGCTGAATGTGGTTCATATTCGTCAGCCACCGGTCCGGGTCGCCGGCCCGCGCCTGGTAGTACCCGGCGACTTCGGGGTGCGGCAGAATCAGGAAACGGTCGTCCTCCATGCCCACGAAGAGCGCGTCAGCGACCTCGTCGGGCTCGATAGCGGTCGGCTGAAGCACAAGATCGCCCGCGCTGCCCGTGCTGGCGAGCATGTCCGTCCGTACGCCCTGAGGGCAGATCGCGTGCACCTTGAGCCCACGATGGCGGTACGTGAGCGACAGCCACTCGGCGAAGGCGTACGCACCGTGCTTGGTGACGCTGTAGGGCGCGGCGCCGACCATGGTGAGCAGCCCGGCCGCCGAGACCGTCGAGACGAACCGGCCACTGCCGCGCTCCAGCCACCCGGGGATCAACTCATGCGCCGCACGCACGTGCGCCATGACATTCACATCCCAGGCCAGGGCCCAGACCTTCTCATCAGCCGCTTCCGTACCCGCGGAAGCGAGCCCCGCGTTGGCGCAGTAGACATCAACCGTGCCACCGAGCACGTCCCGAGCCTCGGCCACGATCGCGGAGGCATCCCCCGCCACCGCGATACCACCGATCTCCTCGGCGACGGCCTGGGCCTTCACCCCGTCGAGATCATTGACGACAACCCGAGCCCCCTCAGCAGCGAACCGCCGAGCCAACGCCGCCCCGATGCCACCCCCCGCCCCGGTGACGACCACTCCGGCATCCTGCAAGGCTTCCACCCTCGGTCTCCTCACCACGACACGACGAGAATCGGCTCAGCACCAACGCTGACGCGGTCAGACTAACCGGTCGGTATGTTACGAGGGAAGGGAACGGAAGCCTCGCAAGATGCGACCCCCAAGCCACCAGCCACGACGTGCCCGCGCTTGCCCGCCACGGACCCCAGGGGCGCGGGGAACGGCGCGCCGAGCCACAGACCATCCGCGCCTTCCCCACAACCTGCGGGAGCAATACCGTGCGCCCCATGCGCCTATCCAGACGAGCTCTCCTCGCAGCGACGACGGCAGCGGCATCACTCACCACGGCCTCCCAGGCCCCCGCCGCCGAGCGCCGCAAGCACCTACGCACAGGATTCGAGAACCTCACCGCAAACGCCTACGCCCAGCTCAGCGGCCAGCGCATCGGCATCGTCACCAACCCCACAGGCATCACCAGAGACGCAAGCCACATCGTGGACGTCATGCACGCCGACGACCGCGTGAACCTGACCGCCGTCTTCGGCCCCGAGCACGGCTTCCGCGGCACCGCCCAGGCAGGCGGCTCGGAGGGCCGGTACGACGACCCGGCAACCGGACTGCCCGTCCACGACACGTACTTGAAGAGCGGCCGCCCGCTGGCCGACATCTTCACGGCCTCCGGCGTGGACACGATTCTCTTCGACATCCAGGACGTGGGCGCACGCTTCTACACGTACATCTGGACCCTGTACGACTGCATGGAGGCGGCGGCACTCGCAGGCAAGCGTTTCGTGGTGCTCGACCGCCCGAACCCGGTGACCGGGCGGGCGGCCCAAGGGCCCGTGCTGCACAAGGAATTCGCGACGTTCG
Organism: Streptomyces sp. NPDC048825; assembly: GCF_043198355.1. Lineage (NCBI taxonomy): Bacteria > Bacillati > Actinomycetota > Actinomycetes > Kitasatosporales > Streptomycetaceae > Streptomyces > Streptomyces sp. NPDC048825. The sequence continues at coordinate 130,582 of NZ_JBICUR010000014.1, read as the reverse complement.
TCGGCCGGCAGCCGATCTCGCAGGCGCACGGCATGACGGTCGCGGAGCTGGCGCGGCTGTTCAACGGGGAGTTCCTGACCGACCCGGTGCCACTCGACACGGTCCTGATGAGCGGGTGGCGGCGCTCGGAGTTCTACGACGCCTCGGGGCTGCCCTGGGTCCCGCCGAGTCCGAACATGCCGACACCCGACACCGCCCTGGTCTACTCCGGCACGTGTCTCTTCGAGGGCACGAATCTCTCGGAGGGACGCGGCACGACTCGCCCGTTCGAACTGCTCGGCGCGGAGGGCATCGACCGGCGTTGGGCCTTGGAAGCCGATCGACTCGGTCTGCCCGGTGTGCACTTCAGGGAGGCGTACTTCGCCCCCACGTTCTCCAAGTTCCAGGGCAAGACGGTCGGGGGCGTGCAGATCCATGTCCACGACCGGGCGGCCTACGATCCCGTACGCACCGGAATCGCGCTCCTCGTCACGGCCAAGAAGGTCTGGGACGGCTTCAGTTGGCGCTCCGACAACTGGATCGACAAGCTCACGGGCTCCACGCGGGTGCGCACGATGATCGACGCAGGGGCAGGCGCCGACGAGGTCGTGGCGGCCTGGCAGGACGAACTGACGGCGTTCCGGCGCTTGCGCCGGAAGTACCTGCTGTACCGCTGACCGCACAGGACGACGCATCGGACAGCGGCGGCGGGGGCGAGGAAACCCCGCCCCCGCCGCCGGAGGGAACCATTACGCCCCCGCAGGGACGGTTACCGATGCCTACCGATGCCCGGGGAACTCCACGACCTGCTGATACGTAGGCCGGTTCTGCCACTGGATCGGCCGGTGCTTGATGCCACCCACCGCTCGCTGGACGATGGCGTCCGAGCACCACTGGTCGCCGGCCGAGCAGATGTCGTCGCCCGGGTAGACATCCTTGGCGGGCTTGGCCGCAGCCTGGCCCAGGCTGTTCAGCAGAGCCGTCCGGCACGCGTCGAGGTCTCCGTCGCCGCAGTAGGTGCGGCCCAGCTTGCCCTCCACCGGGTCACCGAGGACCGTACGGAGATCCTTGTCGACGTAGCCCCACCAGCCGTACTGGAAGGCCGAGCCCGCGTGCGCGCCGGTCGCGCCGTGGCCGGCGGACGGTGACTCGTCGACCGTGAACTGCGCGGTCAGCGCGTCCCACAGTTCCTGTCCGAGCCCCGGCTTAAACTCGGCCTCGACGAGCAGTGGCCACCATGCGTCCATGACCCGGATCGCGTCCGCGTGCGCGTACTTCTTGGAGTTCGCGGACGTCTGGTTGCGCTGAGCACCCGCCTTCAGCCAGGCCTCCAGCTGGTCGACCGCCTTGGCCTGTGCCGGATCACTGATCGGCTTGCTGCGCAGGACCTTGAGGAGTTCCGGCAGCACCTGCTCGCCGCGCAGATCGACGACCGCGGCCTCAGCCATCGCCTTGGTCAGGGACACCCTGGTGACGCCCCCCTTGTCGACGAGCTTCTTCACCCGGTCGTCGAGGAGATCACCACGATGGACCGCGCCCATGCTGAAGTTGGCGGAGCTGAAGTCCTTGACCTGCTTGTTGTTCCAGGAGATGTAGTAGTCCTGGTTGACCGACTGCGGATGCTCGGCGGGTGGCGCGAGCGCGGCGGTGTTGTTCTCCGGGTCGAAGTCCCGCCACTCGTACGCCTTCTCGGCCTTCACCGGGAAGGACCCGTCGACGTCCTTCGCGCGCACCGGGTGACTGCCGCTCATGTAGTAGGCGGTGTCACGGGAGTCCGCGTAGAACCAGTTGAAGGCGTACGAGATGTTCTGTGCCGCCTTCTGGAAGGACTTCGCGTCCTTCACGTACGAGGGGTCGTTCATCATCTGGAAGCCGATGACGGAGTCGGCCTCGTGGCGGTAGGTGGAGCGCAGTGAGGTGTACGCGTAGGGCTTGCCGTCGATGGTCGCGCGGTGAGTGACGACGCCGTAGTTCGTTCTGAAGACCTGCATCCGGTATGAGCCGGCGGCTGTGGAGTCGGCGACCGACGGCTTCCAGGCGTTGGTCTTCTCCATCTTCTCCATGGGGGTGCAGACGCCGCGGTAGAGGTACGACGTGGACTGCTTGGTCGGCGTGCCGCCGCCCGGCTCGCACAGCTGAAGGGCGTACGAATCGGTGATGTCCTGGTGGGACGAGGTGGCCGACCAGGAGTAGTCCTGGCCGCGACCGAGCTGTACGTACATGCCGACGCCCGCGAAGGACACGCCGCGTGCGCTGATGCCGGGGCCCTGGAGTTCCTGCATCATCAGCAACTGCGGGGCGAAATAGCCGGTCTGGGGACCGAAGACGGCGATCGGGTTGCCGCTGGCCGTGTGCTTCCCGGAGACCATCAGGGCGTTGGACATGCCCTTCTTGGTCGCGCCGCCGCTGAAGAGGTCCTCGGGGAGGACTCCTTCGTTGAAGGCTCCCTTCAGGGGCTTCAGTTTGCTCGGCGTCTTCACCGAGGTGGTGGTCGCCTGCGCGCCCGAGCGGGCGGCGCCCGTGCGGTCGTGGATCAGCTGCTCCTTCTCGACGGAGCCCGGATCCGGCAGGGCGGTGCCCTTCGGGTTCTCGGGCTTCGTCCCGTACGGGAAGCTGCTGCCGTCGTGGAGGGTCAGTACGGTCTCGGGGTCGTTGCGTCCGCGGAACGACTCCCAGACCTTGCTGCCTTCCTCGACGCCGTACTTCTGCTGGGCCTCGAGGAGGGAGATCGCGGACTCGACCTCTCCACCGCCGCCGGTGCCGAAGAGGGCGCCCACGACGGAGGCGAGCGCGATCATGTCGGTCACCTTGAAGGGCTGGATCTCGCCCACGTTGGTGACCGAGTCGATCTTGCCGGTGAGGACGTACTCGCCGGGGAAGTAGCGGCCGTTCTTGGCGGCCACCCGGTAGGCGTTGAGGCCGTCGACATAGGCCTGCGCGTCCTCCATGGCCTGCTTGCCGCGCTCTCCGGAGTTGTTGAGCAGCCAGTCGACCTGCTTCTGGAAGTCCGCCTCCGTGTACGGGGCCTGCGGCCAGAACTGCTGCTCCAGGCCCTGGTTGGACTCCGCGCCGCCCGCGAACGGGGTCAACTCGCCACGTCCGATGTGCCGGAAGAGGTCGATGAGCCACATCCGGTCCTGGCCGGCCGCGTAGCCCGCGCCGAACTCGGTGCCGTAGCGCGTGCTGCCCTTGATGTGAGGGATGCCGTACTTCTTGTCGCGCGTGATCGTCACGTCGTCACGGGGATTCGTGACAGAGGCGACCTGGTCGGAGGCGACTCCGAAGGAGGCGTCGGCGTAGAAATTCTTGAGGGTGTCGTTGGTCAGGGACGGGTACCCGGACGACAGCGCGTCGTACGGGCCGAGTTGATCGTCCGCGTGCGGCGGCTGCGTACCGAACAGCTGATTGCCGAGGACCTCGGCGAGCGTGGCACTGCCGTTGGTACCCGGCGGCAGGATGTCCGCGCACTGCCCCTCGCAGTAGTCGGTCGCCTTCGGCTCCGGATCGGCGGCAGCCGACTGTTGCAGCGGTGACAGCAGGCCGACGGTGAGAACGAACACTGATGCGGCCTTCAGGAACCCCGCGAATCTGCGGGGAGTTCTCAGGCCGTGGGGGGTGGTGCGTGGGGTGCGCCGTCGCATTAGTGCTCCTCCCGACATTGATGCGCTGGAGGTTACCGCCGGTAGCACAGAAGTTGAAGATGAGTAGGAGTCACCTTTTGGCTTCGCAGCGGCCGGGCAACTGAGGGGCATTGGCTGAAAGGAGTCCGGTGTGCGGCTGAAATGCCGTTCCTCAGAGGGTCGATGGCGGTCATCGGAAATCGGATGGAGCCGAATCGGCTGTCGATACGTCTATTCGGCAACGTTCGTACGACGACGCCGAAGTGACCGAAGTTCAGGTGCAGGTGTGACGGAGGTGCAGGGCGATGGCCGGTTTCCGGAGTCTGGCGAGACAGGTGCGCGATCCGAGGTGCGATCTGGCACTGCGGCGCTATTCACTGCGCAAGTGCCTTGAAAGGTTTGCCCCTTACGGACATCGGGCCACCTGGGATCATTTGTGCTCCCGGGCCGGATTCGGTCCCGAGGACCGCTCCCCCGATCCGGCCCGGCTGGTGGCCGCGCTCGACGAACTCGAAGAGGCGCGCTCGGTGTGGCTCGCCTACGAGGACGCGTTCGCCGAGCGCCGTAGGAAGGAGAAGCACGACGGGCTCCGCAGGCCGGGCAGTGTCGACGACTGGCACCGGCTGACCTGGGGCGGTTGCGGCGTCGCATGGTGCGACAACCCCCGGGTCCATCCCCATGAGCCCCTGGCGGAAGTACTGCGCCGGCTCATCGCGGCCCTGGAGCGCGAGCCCGGCTCGGTCTGCCCGGTGTGCTCGGGCGACCGCCTCACCTGGAAGTACGACCTGGCCCATGAACCGTCCTCGGGCCCGGTCTGCACGGACTGCGGGATCGTGGTCCCGCGTCCCGTTCTGACGCCCGAGGCCCTGGCGGGGTCCAGGCGGGGGCGGTTGTTGGTGTCGGTGTGAGCACGACGGGGGTGCGCCGCCGTGGAACCGCACCCCCGTGCAACTGAACCCTCGTGCAACTGAACCCTCGTTCAAGTGACGGCTCCTGCGGGTGACGGCTCGTGCGGGTGAGGTCTACGGCCGCACGACGTCTGTGTGAATCGCGAGCTTGAACTCTGCGAGGAACATCGGCACGGCGACCTTCGTGTCGCCGGTTCCGCGCGCGGACACCTTCAGGCCGAGCGGCGTTTCCCGATGGACGAACATCTGCCAGACGTAGGTGCGGTACTGGCCGCCGCGAGTGGCCTGGATGTCGGTGGTGGCCGTGGAGTTGTAGCCCGTCGTGGCGTTCAGCGGGTCGCGGACGAAGCGCGCCCGGTACTCGTGCGCGCGGGCGTCCGGCTGCCAGAACACCATCGCGGACAGCACACCCCAGCCGTCGTGGCTGGGCCAGATCAGTGCTGAGCGCGGGTCGGGGAACTTCGATGCGGTGTCTCCGCCGTGCGCCGGGTCGTGCATGTTCCAGGGGTCGTACTGCTCCTCGCCGGTCACGTACGGGAAGCGCACTAAGTGGTAGCCGTCCGGGTCGTATGTGATCCTCTGGGGCCCCGAGCGGGCGGCTTGCCACATCAGGGAACAGACGGCGACGCTCATGGGCGCTCTCGCCTCCGGCGGTTGAGCGGGTGGGTTTGTTTTTGGGTGCGGGTTTAGTGTGGCTGGTCGCGCCCCGCGGCGGAGCCGCTAATGTCACAGCCCCGCGCCCCTTAGGTGCGTGGTGGGTCGGAGCCGCGGGCCGGTGCGTCAGCCCGTCGCAGGCCGGGCATACGACCCGGTGTCGGTACACAGTGCGGGTGACCTGAGACAGAACCTAAGCGACGGGCATACGACGCACCGGCCCACGTCCCCTCCCCCGGTGGAAGGCTGCGGGCAGTTGGGGGTACGGGCTTTCCCGGGGCGCCGGGAGTCGCAGGCTTCGGTCTTTTAGGGGCGCGGGGAACTGCGCGACCAGCCCCGACGAACCCGCACTCGCCTGCGAACCGAACCCACCCGCCCGGTAGGCGGCCCCCGCCGGAGCCCGGGGCGTGAGGGCACGGCCCTACGATGTGCGCCATGGCCCGCCCCCGTAAGCCCCTCCTCAGCACCGACCGCATCGTCGCGGCGGCGCGAGGGCTCGTGGATGCGGAGGGGCTGGCCGCCGTCTCCACGCGTCGGCTTGCTGCTGAGCTGGGGGTGAGTGGGCCCTCGCTCTACAACCACTTTCGTACGAAGGACCAGATTCTGGAGGCGGTCGCCGACTCGGTGAGCGCGCAGGTCGATCTGTCGATGTTCGAGGATGGGCGGGACTGGCGGACCGCGCTGCACGACTGGGCCGTCTCCTATCGGGCGGCCCTGCGCGACCACCCGAACATCGTGCCCGTCCTCGCGCGCGGTCCCGGCCGTCGGCCGGCCGGTCTCCGCCTGGCGGACGCGGTCTTCGGTGCGATGGTCGAGGCGGGGTGGCCGCCCGCGCAGGCCACGTCCATCGGCGCGCTGATGCGGTACTTCGTCATGGGCTCCGCGCTCGGCTCCTTCGCCGGGGGCTTCCTGGACGACGAGAGCGCGTACGACCCCGCCGACTATCCCCACCTCGGGCAGGCCCACCTCCTCGCCGAGCAGCAGGAGAAGATCGACGAGCGGGCCTTCGAAACGGGGCTCACTGCGCTGCTGGACGGGCTGACGCGGCAGTACGAGCAGGTGCAGAGGACTGCGTAGCGACACTTCGGTGGTCGCCGAAGTGTCCGTGCCCGATGCTGGGAGGCATGAGCACGAGGGACCCACAGGCGCCGGGGCTGGCACGTTTCGCCCGGCTGATCGCCGACGAGACGCGTGCCGCTTGTCTGCTCGCCCTGCTCGACGGGCGGGCGTGGACCGCGGGTGAGCTGGCGCGGCACGCCGGTGTCGCCGCGTCCACGCTGAGCGAACACCTCGGCAAGCTCGTCGCGGGCGGGCTGCTCACCGAGGAACGGCAGGGCCGGCACCGGTATGTACGACTGGCCGACGCACGGGTCGCCCAGCTCGTGGAGGACCTCGCAGCGCAGGTCGCGCCGGGCAGCGAGCGGCCACGCAGTCTGCGGGAGGCCGGCGCCGGTTCCGCGATGGCGCGCGGACGTACCTGTTACGACCACCTCGCCGGGCGCCTGGGCATCGCCGTCACCGACGCCCTGACCGGGCTCCAACTGCTGCGGGCGGATACGGGGTTCGCGCTCACGGACGATGGGCTGGCCTGGTTTGACGAGCAGGGCATTCCCCTCGTGCGCACCGGTCGGCGGCCCCTCGCCCGGGCCTGTCTCGACTGGACCGAACGGCGTCCGCACCTCGCCGGCGTCGCGGGCGCCGCCCTGTGCCGGCATGCGCTGGACGCGGGCTGGTGCGTGCGTATCGGCTCGGTACGGGCCGTGAAGGTCACGGACAACGGCGAGCGGGCCTTCGCGGAGGTGCTGGGGATCGAGCCCGCGACGCTCCACTGACTCCCGGCTCCCCCTTGTTCGCTCAGCACCTTGTTCGCTCAGCACGCCGACGTCCCGTCCGAAATTCGCGAGCCCTTCTCCCCTTCCCCACCTAACCTCTGGAGCGTGATGAAGCCTCCCCTGTCCGCCCGTCGTACGGACCTGCTGGCCGCCGGTGCGGCCGCGGTGACCGTTGTGTTGTGGGCGTCCGCGTTCGTGTCGATCCGTAGTGCGGGAGCCGCGTACTCGCCCGGGGCCCTGGCGCTCGGGCGGCTCGTGGCCGGGGCGCTGGTGCTCGGGGTCATCTGTCTCGTACGCGGGGAGGGACTGCCGCCGCGTGCCGCCTGGCCGGGGATCGTGGTCTCCGGGCTGCTCTGGTTCGGGCTCTACATGGTGGTGCTCAACTGGGGTGAGCAGAAGGTCGACGCCGGCACGGCCGCTCTGGTGGTGAACGTCGGGCCGCTGGTCATGGCTCTGCTCGCGGGGTGGCTGCTGAAGGAGGGGCTGCCGCCGCGGCTGCTGGCGGGGATGGCGGTGTCGTTCGCGGGCGCGGCGGTGGTCGGTCTGTCGATGTCGGGCGAGGGCAGCGCGTCGGTTCTCGGCGTCCTGCTCTGTCTGCTCGCGGCGGTGGCGTACGCGGGCGGGGTCGTCGCCCAGAAGCCCGCCCTGCGGCACGGTTCGGTGCTCCAGGTGACGACGTACGGCTGTGTGATCGGCGCGGTGGCCTGTCTGCCGTTCGCCGGTCAGCTGGTGTCCGAGGCCGGTGACGCCCCGCTGTCCGCGACGCTCAACATGCTGTATCTGGGCGTCTTCCCGACCGCTCTCGCGTTCACGACCTGGGCGTTCGCGCTGGCTCGTACGACGGCCGGGAGGATGGGCGCGACGACGTACGCGGTGCCCGCCCTGGTGGTGCTGATGTCGTGGCTCGCGCTCGACGAGGTGCCGGGCTGGATCACCCTCGTCGGCGGGCTGGTGTGTCTGGCGGGCGTCGCCGTGTCGCGGTCCCGGCCACGGGCCGCCCGGGTCGCGGCCCCGGGAGCGGTTCCGGAGCCACGACCCGAGCGGGCCCCGGACTCAGCCCTCTGACTCGTCCGAGGCCGAACGCGCCCTGTCCGCAAGGACCTTGATGGACATGAGCGCGATCACGGCGAGCCCGATGATGTACGCGGACACCGACATCGACGTGTCCGTGGCCTCCAGCAGGAGGACCATCACGAAGGGTGCGAGCCCGCCGCCGAACACGGCCGCGATCTGGTAGCCGAGTGAGGCGCCCGTGTAGCGCATCTCGGGTGTGAACAGCTCGGCGAACAGGGCGGCTTGAGGCCCGTACATGATGCTGAGGAAGCAACTGGCGACGAATGTGCCGACGGCCAGCCACAGCAGCGAACCCGTGTCGATCAGCAGGAACATCGGTACGGCCCACAGGGCGATCCCGGCCGCACCGAACCCGTAGATCCGGATGCGGCCGACGCGGTCGGAGAGCGCGGCCGAGGCGGGGATCAGGACGAGCTGGGTGAGGCTGACGCAGAGCGAGACGGTGAGGACGGCGCTGCGTTCCATGTCCAGTTCGCGGGTCGTGTAGTCGAGGACGCCGGTGATGAGGATGTAGAAGGTGGCGGTGTTCACGGCGAACGAGCCGCCCGCGAGGAGCACCGTGCCGAGGTGGCCGCGCAGGATCGTGCGCAGCGGGGAGCTCTTCTCGCCCTTCTCCTTCTCGGCCAGGGCCCGTTCGGCCTGGCGGAACTCCGGGGTCTCCTCGACGCGTGTGTGGATGTACCAGGCGAGCCCGAGGACGAGCAGCCCGACCAGGAACGGCACCCGCCAGCCCCAGGCGGCGAACGCGCTATCGCTGGTGAGGGCGCCGGCGAGCAGGAAGACGGAGTTGGCGGTCACCACACCGATGGGGACGCCGAGTTGGACGACACTGCCGTAGAGGCCGCGCTTGCCCTCGGGGGCGTACTCCGTGGCGAGCAGCATCGCGCCGCCCCACTGCGCGCCGATCGCGATGCCCTGCATCACGCGCAGGACGACGAGGAGGACGGGGGCGGCGATGCCGATCGTGGCGTATGTGGGGAGGAGGCCGATGCCCGTGGTGGCCACGCCCATCAGGGTCAGGGCCAGGACGAGCATGGGCTTGCGGCCTCGTTTGTCGCCGAGGTGGCCCGCTATGACTCCGCCGAGCGGACGGGCGAGGAAGCCCACGGCGAAGGTGGCGAACGCGGCGAGGACTCCTGCGGAGGAGCTGCCCGCGGGGAAGTACAGGTCTCCGAGCACGAGGGCTGCGGCGATCCCGAAGACGAAGTAGTCGTACCACTCGACGGCGGAGGCGAGGGCGGCGGCGGTCGCCACCTTGCGGCGGTGTCTGGTGTCGGGGCTGGTGGTCGCGCTGGGGAGCGCGGAAGGTGCGGTGTCCATGGCGTGCACACTCCGGTGGGTGCGGGGACGTTCGGGGGAACGTACTGACCGGACGGTATGTAGGTCAACGGTCGTGCACGCATGGGTCTGACACAGGAGTCTTCTGAGTATCCGGCCGAGATCCGGCTGAGTATCACGGCGGATGTGGTCCCGGCCACACTCGCAGACTCTTGTCCGCATGAGTGAGACACCTGTCAAGCAGCAGAACACCGCCGCCTTCTACGGCCAGGCGGTCGCTTCGTTCGGCGTCGCCATGGCCGCGACCACCGTCGGCATCTTCCGGCTCGAGGCCGACGCATGGGTGCGCGCCTTCCTGGCCATCGCCGTCCTGTATCTCGTCACCTCGGCCTTCACGCTGGCCAAGGTGATCCGGGACCGGCAGGAGGCCGGGCAGATCGTCAGCCGGGTCGACCAGGCCCGCCTGGAGAAACTGCTCGCCGAACACGACCCCTTCGAGAAGCTGTGATCGCTGCCGGCCGCCCGATCCGTGCGCCCGCGGGCAGCACGCACGCTAAGCGCTCGCTCAGGCTGCGAGGTATCGTGGTTCGTCCTGCCAGTGAAGACCTGCCAGTGGAGAACTGACAGCCGAGAAGGGGCGAACAGCGATGAGTACGGCGGAGGAGACGGCCGGCGGCGAGATGCCGCCCTGGGCCGAGGTCACCCCGGACGCGGCGCGGCGGCTGCTCGTCGCCGCGGTGGAGGCCTTCGCCGAGCGCGGGTACCACGCGACGACGACCCGGGACATCGCGGGCCGCGCCGGTATGAGCCCGGCCGCGCTCTACATCCACTACAAGACCAAGGAAGAGCTGCTCCACCGGATCAGCAGGATCGGCCACGAGAAGGCCCTCGACATCCTGCGGACGGCCGCTCAGGGTGAGGGCAGCGCGACCGAGCGGCTCGCGGATGCCGTGAGCTCCTTCGTGCGCTGGCACGCCGGGGGGCGCACCACCGCGCGGGTCGTGCAGTACGAACTGGACTCGCTCGGCCCTGCCGCCCGCGCCGAGATCCTCGCACTGCGCCGCCAGGTCGACGCCGAGGTGCGCGGGATCATCGAGGACGGCGTCGCGGGCGGCGAGTTCGATGTGCCCGACGTGCGCGGCACCACGCTCGCCGTGCTCTCGCTGTGCATCGACGTCGCCCGCTGGTTCAACCTGAACGGCCCTCGGACGCCGGACGAGGTCGGCGCACTCTACGCCGACCTCGTGTTGCGGATGGTGGGGGCAGGCAAGTAGCTCCGCCGTAGGCAGCTTCGTACGCCCTGAAGTGTCTAGAAGTAGTAGCGCGACACCGACTCCGCCACGCACACCGGCTTGTCGCCGCCCTCGCGTTCCACGGTCACCGCGGCCGTGATCTGGACTCCGCCGCCCGCCTCCGCGACCTCCTTGAGCACCGCCGTGGCGCGCAGGCGCGAGCCCACGGGGACGGGGGACGGGAAGCGCACCTTGTTGGTGCCGTAGTTGACGCCCATCTTCATGCCCTCGACGCGCATGACCTGCGGGACGAGCGCGGGCAGCAGCGACAGCGTCAGATAGCCGTGCGCGATGGTCGTACCGAACGGCCCTGTGGCGGCCTTCTCAGGGTCCACGTGGATCCACTGGTGGTCGCCGGTGGCGTCCGCGAACAGGTCGATCCGCTTCTGGTCGACCTCCAGCCAGTCGCTGTACCCCAACTGCTCGCCCACCGCCGCCTTCAGTTCGTCGGCGGACGTGAAGATCTTCGGCTCTGCCATGTGTCCTGGCCTCCCGTGTTACTCCGTACCGCATCTCTAAGCGACTGCTTAGCATCCTTGGGTGCGGAGCCCGTGTCAACGGACCGGGAGCGTAGGTAACCGGGCTGTGACGAGTGGGTAGGCTTCGAGGGATGCCCCAGATTCCAGAGAAGATCCACGAACTCACGGTGGGCCAGCTGTCGGCCCGCAGCGGCGCCGCCGTGTCCGCCCTGCACTTCTACGAGTCCAAGGGCCTCATCGGCAGCCGCCGCACCGCGGGCAACCAGCGCCGCTACTCCCGTGACACGCTGCGCCGCGTCGCCTTCGTACGGGCCGCGCAGCGCGTCGGCATCCCGCTGGCCACGATCCGCGACGCACTCGCCGAGCTCCCCGAGGGGCGCACACCGACGCGGGAGGACTGGGCCCACCTGTCGGAGGCCTGGCGTTCCGAACTCGACGAGCGCATCAAGCAGTTGAGCCGCCTGCGCGACCATCTCACGGACTGCATCGGCTGCGGCTGCCTGTCCCTGGAGACCTGCGTGCTCTCCAACCCGGACGACGTGTTCGGTGAGGAGCAGAGCGGTTCGCGCCTCATGGTGGAGCGTCGCCCCGCCGCGAAGCAGCAGCGTAAGCACTCCGGAAAGCACCAACGGGAGAGGGAGCCCGAGGGCAGCTGCTGAAGTGGTGGCCGGGCACCGGCCGTCGGGGTTTCGGGCTCAGCGGCTCTCGCGTTGCGGCGGCGCCGAGGACGTACGCCCCGCCTGCTCCCCAGGTTCGTCCTCGACGGCCGGACGACCCTGCCGCAGCCCCAGCCCCGAAGCGATCACCAGCAGCGCGCCGAGCATCACGAACGGCGCCGCCACCCCCGCGACTCCCGCCACCAGCCCCGCCGCGGCCGGTGCCGCGACCTGGCCCAGGCGGTTGCCGGTCAGGCGCAGTGCGAGAGCGGTGGAGCGGGCGTCAGGTGGGGCGGCCTGGACGACCGTGGTCATGGAGAGGGGCTGGCCGACGCCCAGGCAGAAACCGAGTGCCGCGAGGATCACGGCAAGCGCCCAGACCGGGACCGGCACTGCGATGCCCGCGCACAGGGCGGCTGCCAGCAGGCAGGTCGAGGTGAGCAGGGCGGCCCGGCCGAGCAGACGCAGCATCGGCGTGATCACCAGGCGGCATGCGATCGTCGCCGCCGCGCGCAGGCTCAGCAGCAGGCCGATGACGGACGGCGGGATGCCGCGGTGCTCGCCGACCACCGGCAGGTACGCGGTGAGGATGTCCGTCGCCGAGAGCACGGCGAGGCTGATGAAGATGCCCGCGGGTACGCCCCGGCTGCGCAGGATGCGGTGTACCGGGACGCGTTCCCCTTGGGGCGTACGGGACTTGGCGGGCGTACGGTGCTCGATGCGCCACAGTGAGGTGAACGCGACCGCGGCTCCGGCGCCCGCGACGAGCAGCGCCAGCGCGCTGGTGCCCGCCATGTCGGGGCCGCCGATCAGGACGCCCGCGGCGATCGGTCCGACCAGCTGGCCGAGGGAGGCGCCGATGGTGAAGTGGCCGAAGTTGCGGTCCTGTTCGTGCGGGGCGGACTGGCGGGCCACGATCGACTGGGCGCCGATCACGAAGCAGAGGTGACCGAGGCCCATCACTCCGCTCCACGCCGCCATCGCGAGCAGGGAGTCCGCGATACCGCTGAGGGCGCAGCCGCCGGCGATCAGTACGACGCCGATGGGCAGCAGGGGCGCGCACCGGCCATGGTCGGTCCTGCGGCCCAGGGGCACGGCGACGAACAGCGGCAGCAGCGCGTACACGCCCGCGATCACACCGACCGCACGCTCGTCCGCACCCAGCGCGAGGGCCCGGTAGGAGACGGCAGGCCGGGCCATCGACACCGCCCCCTGCGCGAAGCTGAAGGCGATGACGAGGCGGAGCAGCCAGCCGCGGTTCCCACCGGGCCTCACGTTGTCCTCCTCCAAGAAGGGTTCACAGACTCCAGGAACAGATCACCGGCAGGGATCAGATGATGCCGAACAGGATCCCCGCACCGAGTACCACGAGGGAAGTCAGTGCAGCCCACTTGACCACGAACTTGGTGTGGTCGCCGAACTCCACCTTCGCCATACCCACGAGGACGTATACGGCCGGGACCAGCGGGCTGGACATGTGCAGCGGCTGGCCGACGAGCGAGGCGCGGGCGATCTCCAGCGGCGATACTCCGTGCGCGGCGCCGGCCTCGGCGAGCACCGGCAGGACTCCGAAGTAGAAGCCGTCGTTCGACATGAAGTACGTGAGCGGCAGGCTCAGGAAGCCGGTGACGATCGCCATGTGCGGGCCCATGCCCTCGGGGATGCTGTCGACGAGCCACTTCGCCATGGAGTCGACCATGCCGGTGCCCTGGAGGACGCCCGTGAAGACGGCGGCGGCGAAGACCATCCCGGAGACGTTGAGCACGTTCTCGGCGTGGGCGCCCAGGCGGGCCTTCTGGTCGGGCATGTGCGGGAAGTTCACGGTCAGGGCGAGCGCGGCACCCAGGATGAACAGGACCGGAATCGGCAGCCACTCCATGATCATCGCGGTGAGGAGGGCCACCGTGAGCAGCGCGTTGAACCAGTACAGCTTGGGACGCAGCGTCGGGCGGTTGGGGTCCAGGCCCTGGAGGCGTACGTCGTCATCGTCGTCGTCGGCCGCGTCGTCGGAGGCGTCCGTGCCGGAGCCCGCGCCGCCCGTGGCCTTGGTGGTACGCCCCTTCGCGTCACCGGAGCCGCCGGAGGCACCAGCGCCGGCGCCGACCAGCACCGTCTCGGTCACCGTCTCGGTCTCGGTCTCGGTCTCGGTCTTCTCGGTCTCCTGCTTCTTCTCCTCCTCCAGCACCTCGGCGAGGCTCAGCACGCCGAGCCGCTTGCGCTCGCGGCGGCCGAGGACGTACGAGAGCGCGAAGACGAAGAGCAGGCCGACGCCGAGGGCCGGGATCATCGGGACGAAGATGTCGCCGGCGTCGAGCTTGAGCGCGGTGGCGGCGCGGGCGGTGGGGCCGCCCCAGGGGAGGGTGTTCATGACGCCGTTGGCTGTGGCGGCGACACCGGTCATCACCACGAGGCTCATCTTCAGGCGCTTGTACAGCGGGTACATCGCCGAGACAGTGATCATGAAGGTGGTCGAGCCGTCGCCGTCGAGCGAGACGATCGCGGCGAGGACGGCCGTACCGACGACGATCCGCAGCGGGTCGGCCTTGCAGAACTTGAGGATGCCCCGAACGATCGGGTCGAAGAGGCCGACGTCGATCATGACGCCGAAGTAGACGATGGCGAACATCAGCATCGCGGCGGTGGGCGCGAGTTGACCCACCCCCTCGATGACGTAGTCGCCGAGCTTGGCTCCCTTTCCGACGAATACGCAGAAGAGTGCCGGGATCAGCACGAGCGCCGCGATCGGCGACATCTTCTTCATCATGATCAGGACCAGGAAGGTCGCGATCATGGCGAAGCCGAGGATGGTCAGCATGAGTGGATACCTAACGTTCGCCTTTGAACAGCCACCAGGGCCGGCGGTTCGAGTGACGTTAGGGCGGGCCCACAAGGGTTAACAAGATGTTGACACGCGAGCAATAAGCGCAAAACTCCTGGTCACAGCGTTGTCCCTGTTGGCGCGACCTCGACGGGTACGCCATTGAGGACCGCATTGCCCGACAGCGGGTCGAGCAGCGAGCCGTCGAGAAGCTGGTTGACGTTGACTCCGGGGTCGGTGGCGGCGTGGCTCATACGGGTGCCCGGCCGGTCATGGCCCCAGCCGTGCGGGAGGCTCACGACTCCGCGCCGGATGCCGTCGGTGACCTCGGCAGGAGCCGTCACCTCTCCCCCGGCGCCCTTGATCCGTACGGCATCCCCGTCCGCGATCCCGAGGCGTTCGGCGTCGTCGGGGTGGAGGTGCAGGGTGCAGCGGTTGGTGCCGCCGGTGAGGGCGGGGATGTTGTGCATCCAGCTGTTGTTGGAGCGCAGATGACGGCGACCGATGAGGACGAGGCCGTCAGGGCGGCGGCGCAGGGCGTCCCTGAGGCGTGGCAGGTCGTCGGCGATCGGCTGCGGCAGCAGTTCCACGCGTCCGCTGCGGGTCTTGAGGGGCTGCGGCAGGCGCGGCTGGAGGGGTCCGAGGTCGATGCCGTGCGGCTGGTCCAGCAGCTTGTCCAGGTTCAGCCCTTCCCGTCGGGCGCCGAAACCGTCGCCGTACGGGCCGAGGCGCAGCATCATGTCGAGCCGTCGCTCGGGGCCGTTGTCGCCGGTGAGAGCGGCGGCGAGCTCGCGAGGGTCACGACCGTGCACCGGCGAGTGCGGTTCCTTGACGGCTTTGCCGAGGGTCTGGTCGATGACCATGGCGTCGACGGCGGAGGGGTCGGCGCCGTGCATGCCGGTGGCCGCGAGGACGAGCCGGGCGAGGATCTCGGTCTCGGCCATGCGGCCGGGTTCGAGGGGGACGGCGGCGCGGGTGTAGCGGACCTGGTTGCGTACGGCGAGGGTGTTGAAGGCGAAGTCGTGGTGCGGGCTCTGCGAGGGCGGGGGCGGCGGCAGCACGACGTCGGCGTGACGTGAGGTCTCGTTCAGGTACGGGTCGACGCTGACCATGAAGTCGAGCGAGTCGAGGGCCTTGTCGAGGCGGTCGCCGTCGGGTGCGGACAGGACGGGGTTCGCGGCGACGGCGATGAGGGCGCGGACGGGTTCGCCCTCGGCGGTGGCCGTGTCGATCTCCTCGGCGAGCGCGGCGATGGGCAGTTCGCCCTTGGCTTCCGGGTGGCGGCCGACCCTGCTGTGCCAGCGTCCGAGGGCGAAGCCGCGGCCGGGTCCGGCGGGCCGGGGCGTCTTGTCGGTGGCGGCCAGCGGGAAGAGTGCGCCGCCGGGCCGGTCGAGGTTCCCGGTGAGGATGTTGAGCACGTCGACGAGCCAGCTGGCCAGGGTGCCGTGCGGAACGGTGCAGCTGCCGATGCGGCCGTAGACGGCTGCGGTGGACGCGGCGGCGAGTTCGCGGGCGAGCGTACGGATGGTACCGGCGTCCACGTCGCACGCCTCGGCGGCGGCTTCGGGAGTGAAGTCCCGTACGGCATGGGAGAGTTCGTCGAGCCCCTGGACCAGCTCGGCGAGTTCACCGAGGTCGGTCAGCTTCTCCTCGAAGAGGACGTATGCCATGGCCGCGAGCAGCAGGGCATCGGTGCCGGGTCGGATGGCGACGTGCCGGTCGGCGAGTTTGGCGGTGCGGGTGCGCCGTGGGTCGATCACGGTGAGGGTGCCGCCGCGCGCCTTGAGGGCCCTGAGCTTGCCGGGGAAGTCGGGTGCCGTGCACAGGCTGCCGTTGGACTCCAGAGGGTTGGCGCCGATCAGCAGCAAGTGGTCGGTGCGGTCGAGGTCGGGTACGGGGATGGTGTGGGCGTCGCCGTAGAGCAGACCGCTGGAGACGTGCTTGGGCATCTGGTCGACCGTGGAGGCCGTGAAGAGGCTGCGCGTGCCGAGGGCGCCGAGCAGTACGGGCGGATAGAGGGCACCGGCCATGGTGTGAACGTTCGGGTTGCCGAGGACGACACCGACGGCATGCGGTCCGTACGTCTCGACGACCGGCCGCAGCCCTGCCGCCACCGCGTCGAACGCCTCCTCCCAGGTGGCCTCGCGCAGCTCACCGTCCTTGCGCACCAGTGGGGTGCGCAGCCGGTCCGGGTCCGCGTCCACGGCTCCGAAGGAGGCACCCTTCGGGCAGATGAACCCCTGGCTGAACACATCGGCGCGGTCGCCTCGGGCGCCGGTCACCCGGGTGCCCTCGATGGTGAGCGTCAGACCGCAGGTCGCTTCGCACAGGGGGCAGATGCGCAGGGCGGTGCGGGAGTCGGTGGTGGTGGACACGGGTCCTCCGGAAGGGTGGCGACGTCGGCACACGAACTACCGCCGAGCATACCGACCGGTATGCACGGTGGGGAGGCCTGGCGAGGGTCAGGTCGGACACTTCCGCACCACCCTGCCGCCGATCACGCTTCAGTCGAGCACTCGCGCCAGGTACGACCGCAGCAGCTCCCGCGTCTCCTGGATGATCCGTTCGTCGCCCGACGGGTCGAGACGGAAGGCGAGTTGGACGAGGGTGTCGGCGGCCTCGACGGCGACCAGGAAGGTGCGGCGGAGGTCGTCGTCGGGCTTTCGGTCGAGGTAGGCGGAGAGCATGTCGGTCAGGCGGTCGGCGACGCGGGTGTTGGGTTCGGCGTCGCGGGTGCCTACGGGGATCTGGTTGCCGAAGTCGACGAGGGCGAAGCCGGGCGCGGTGCGCTTCATGACGAGGTACTCGTCGAGGACGGCGTCCATGGCCGAGCGCCAGCCACCCTCCCCGTCCGCGGCTTCGAGACTGCGGGTGACGCGTTCGGCGTAGCGGTCGAGGTTGCGCTGGGCGAGCGCGTCGGCCATGGCGCGCTTGTTGCCGAAGAAGCGGTACACGGAGCCGATGGGGACGCCGGCGCGCACGGCGACGGCTCGGGTGCTGAGGGCGTCGTAGCCGACTTCGTCGAGGAGGTCGGCGCAGGCGTCGAGGATCCTGGTCAGTCGTTCCGCGCTCCGGCGCTGGACGGGCGCGCGGCGCAGCGAGGTCGCTTGGGGCACGGGCATCATCATGCCTTTCCGCCGGGGTTCGGGGAACCGCGCCCCCCAGTCCTCCGGCCGGGATCCCGCCCGCTCACCTGCGGGGTCGACGTGGGGGCGGTCGTGGGTGCTGACGGCACGGGGTCGGAGACGGTGATGTCCGCGGTGCTCTCGACGGGTTCGCCGTCGACGGCCCACACGGTGTCGTCGTCGGCGTGGAGGCGCACGGTGATCTTGTGCGTGCCCCGGGCGACGAGGCTGCCGCTCAAGTGGTGGGTGGGGTCGCGGAGTTCGGCGAGGGGGCGGCCGTCCAGCCGCAGGAGGGCGTAGCCGCGCCCCTGAACGGCCGACTTCTTCGTACCGGCCGGTGAGAAGCGGAAGTCGCCGAGGGTCAGTCGGACGTTCCAGCCGTCGCGGGCATCGGGCAGCACTTCTATCCCGACCTCGGGTGCGCGCTTCTTGTCGACCTCGCGATAGTTCCGCCCCTCTTCGTCCGTGTCGTCCAGCACCTTGCCCACCGGCGACGGCTCGGCCCCGTCGCCCTCGCCGGCGCCCGCATCGCAGGCTGTGATTCCGGCGAGCAAGGCACCGAAGAGGGCACAGACCGCGAGCGCAACGAGGAATCCGCGCGTCCACGACATGTGGGCGAGATTAGGGCACCGCTCTGACAGGCGAATCCCCCTGAAGTCTGGTTCTGGGTACTACACGGGTCTTGGCGCGATCACGCCGTTCGCCCCTCACCCACGTCTCGCGTACCTCTCCCATGTCTTGCGAACGGAAATCCCGAATCCTATGGTGCTGCATAGGAATAAGAATCAGGACTCAGAGACCTTGAGTCACGGGCGAGGGAGCGATCATGAACGGGGATGCGCGGAAGACCGCTGAGGCATTGACGTACCTCTCGGGATTCGGCAATCAGCACAGTTCGGAAGCGGTGCCGGGCGCGCTGCCGATCGGCCGCAACTCGCCGCAGCGCGCACCGCTCGGGCTGTACGCGGAGCAGCTGAGCGGTTCGGCGTTCACGGAGCCGAGGGCGCTCAACCGACGCTCGTGGCTGTACCGGATCCGCCCGTCCGCCGCCCACCCGGCCTTCGCCCGCACCGACAACGGCACCCTCCGCACGGCGCCCTTCACGGAGACGGCGCCCGACCCGAACCGGCTGCGCTGGAACCCCCTGCCGGAGCCCGAACCGGACACGGATTTCGTGCGGGGCCTGTGGACCCTCGGGGGCAACGGCGACGCCACGCAGCGCACCGGCACGGCCGTGCACCTCTATCACGCCAACTCCTCGATGCGGCGCGTGTTCAGCGACGCCGACGGCGAGCTGCTGATCGTGCCGGAACGCGGCGGGCTTCTGCTGCGCACCGAGTTCGGACTGCTGCACGCGGAGCCCGGGGACGTGGCGCTGATTCCTCGTGGGGTGCGCTTCCGTGTGGAGCTGCTCGATGAGTCAGTACGTGGCTACGTCTGCGAGAACTACGGAGCGCCCTTCCAGCTCCCCGAGCTCGGCCCGATCGGCGCCAACGGCCTCGCCAACGCACGGGACTTCCGGGCGCCGGGCGCCGCGTACGAGGACGTCGAGGGCCCCGTGGAGGTGGTGAACAAGTTCTGCGGGAACCTGTGGACCGCGACGTACGACCACTCGCCGCTGGATGTCGTCGCCTGGCACGGCAGCCATCTGCCGTACGTCTACGACCTGCGCCGATTCAACGTGCTCGGCTCCATCAGCTACGACCACCCGGACCCGTCGATCTTCACCGTCCTGACCTCGCCGACGGACACCCCGGGCCTCGCGGGCGTCGACTTCGTCGTCTTCGCGCCGCGCTGGCTCGTGGGCGAGGACACGTTCCGGCCGCCGTACTTCCACCGGAACGTGATGAGCGAGTACATGGGGCTCATCGAGGGCGCGTACGACGCGAAGGCGGAAGGTTTTGTTCCGGGCGGGGGTTCGCTGCACAACATGATGTCGGCGCACGGGCCCGACAGGGAGACCTTCGACCGGGCGAGCGCCGCCGAGCTGCGTCCGCAGAAGGTCGACGACGGCCTGGCCTTCATGTTCGAGACGCGCTGGCCGGTGGCTCTCACGGCGCAGGCGACACGGGCGGAACACCTGCAACGGGCATACGACGATGTGTGGCAGGGCCTCGAACGTCACTTCGGCCCGTTGCACTGAACACCCGTTGACCGGTACGGATACCTTCGTGACCTCATTCGCTCCGGACTCGATCGTCCTGAACCGCAAACTGCCGCTCTGGTATCAGGTGTCGCAGTCCCTGCGTGCCTCGATACTCGGGCGTTCGCCGGAGGACTCACTGCGCCTGCCCACCGAGGAACAGCTGGCCGGGCACTACGGGGTGAGCGTGCTGACCATGCGACAGGCGCTCAAGGAACTGGAGGACGAGGGGCTGATCACCCGCCATCGCCGGCGCGGCACGTTCATCGAGCCGAGTGCGCAACGGGGCGCGCCGGTGCGGCTGCTGGGCTCGGTGGACGCGATCGTGGCTCAGCAGTCGGGCATGACGACGGAGCTGCTCAACCATGGCACGGTGCCTGTGTCGGCCGAACTCGCCGAGTACTTCCCGGAGCTGACCGAGGTGACGATGTATCACCGGCTGCGCAGCGACGAGAAGACCGGTGAGCCGACGAACCACGCCCGCAACTACGTGCGGCCCGAACTGGCCGAGCGCATCTCCCTGGACGACCTGGCCCGCTGGCCTATGACGAAGGTGCTGCGGGATGTCGTTGGCATGCGGATCAGCCGTATCACCGACACGGTCGAGGCTCGGCTGGCCGATCCGGAGACGGCTCGGCTGCTCGAGGTGCCGTTGCTGAGTCCGATTCTGCGGTACACGGGTGTTGCCTGCGGTGACTCGGGTCAGGTACTGGATGTGGCGGTTATCCAGTACCGGGGGGACCGGTTTTCGTTCACGGTCACGCTCGAGGCGTAGGCGCTCCGCTGGGTTGGGCGGTGGGGTTCGTTTTGGGTGCGGGTGCGTTGTGGTTGCTCGCGCCCCGCGGCGGAGCCGCTGATGTCACAGCCCCGCGCCCCTGGGGTGCGTGATGGGTCGGGGCCGTGGGCCGGTGCGTCAGCCCGTCGCAGGCCGGGCATACGACCCGGTGTCGGTACACAGTGCGGGTGACCTGAGACAGAACCTAAGCGACGGGCATACGACGCACCGGCCCACGTCCCCTCCCGCCGGTGGGAAAGTGCGGGTAGTTGGGGGTGCGGGCTTTCCCGGGCGCGGGCTCTTCCGGGTCGCCTGCTTTTTCGGGCCGCGGGCAGTCGCAGGCTTTTTAGGGGCGCGGGGAACTGCGCGACCAGCCACGACGGACCCGCAGTCGCCAACGAACGAACCCACCCTCCCGGTAGGCGCCCCCCGCAAGCAGCGGAGCGTCGTCGTACGATGCCGAGCGTGACGCACGACGACGCTCCGCTGCTCGCGGACCTTATGCCGTGGTCCGTCGCACCGCCTCGGCTGGGCCGGGGGTGGCCGACGGCGCCCGACGCGGCGTCCCTGAAAGCGCGCTGGGACGCTTTTGTGAAGGCCGAAGGGGCCGACCGGGAGGCCTTGTTCGGCGTCACGCGTGCGCGGAACCTGCACTCGGCGGTCGCCGCGCTGCCGGGCCAGGCCGGCGGAACGGGGCGGCTGGCCCGTGCGTCGGGGCCCTGCACGGAGCCCGTACGCGTGCTGCATGGGCCGTTCGACGAGCAGTGGCTGATCCCGGACCACCGGTTGATCGACGCGGCCCGCCCGGAGTTGTGGCGGGTGGCGGACGAGCGGCAGGTGTTCGCCGTCGAGCAGGCGCCTGCTCCGGACGGGCCCGCGCTGCTCGTCGCGTCCGTGCTGCCCGTTCTCCCGCCGCAGCCGCGGCAGACGAAGAACGCCCCCACGGCCCGCCCCGGCCGCATCCGCCCCCTGTACCGCCGCCCCGACGGCCTCGAACCGAACCTCGCGCCCGGCCTCGTGGACCACCTGGCCAAACGCCTGGGCCACTCCCCCGCCCCTCTCGACGTCCTCGCCTGGGCGGTGGCTGTGGCGCGCCCGGGTCCGGACGGTTGCGCCGTCCCGCTCACCGCTGCTCCCGAACTCTGGGCGTACGGCACCGAGTTGGGCCACCGCATGCTCTGGCTGATGCGCCGCGACGGCGACCGCCCCAAACTCCCCGGCGGGCGACGCCCGTACGTACGCGCCCCGCTCCCCGCGCGCCCTCTTGAACTCCACTACGACCGCGACGAGGAGACTCTCCACCTCGACGAGGGCCGCATCTCCCCCGTACCGCCCGCCGCCTGGGACTTCGAGGTGGGCGGCGCCCGGGTCCTGGAGCAGTGGTTCACTGCCCGGACCACTCCCCCGGAGCCCGGCACGCTTGAGGCGATCCGCCCTGCCACGTGGCCCCAGACCTGGACATCCGAACTGCTCGAGCTGATAACGGTGTTGGCATTGCTGGCGGAACTGGGTCCTCAGCAGGAGGAGTTGACCCTGCAGGCCCCGGTGACCGCGGGCGAGCTGCGCAAGGCCGGCGTACTGCCGGTGCCGGACGCGGCACGCAGGCCCGCCTCCGTACTCGACCACCACGAAGAGGGTCCTGAAGGACAGTTCGCCCTGCTTTGACCGGGCACTTGGCGCTCAGCGCTTCGGGTCGAACCCGTCCAGGACCCTGCCGAGCGCCCGCTCGAACACCGCCTCCAGGTCGATCGGCCCGGAGTCCTCCATGAAGGCCTCGGCCAGCCGTGGATACGCGCCGGTGGCCACCTGACTGCCGAGGTAGGCGATACGGACCGCGTTCTCCTCCTCCTCGGACCAGGGCATGGAGCGAGTGCGCTCGGCGGTGGCCAGCTCGTTCGCGGTGTACGTCGTCACGACGCCGTTGAGCAACGCGACCATCTCCATCTTCGTGCTGTACGGGAGGTCGAGCGGTTCGAGGCAGGCCAGGCAGTGCTCCAGGTAGCGCAGGGTGTTGGGGCTGAAGCCGTAGACCCCCGCCATCAGGCGCGGCACCCAGGGGTGGCGGTGCATGATGACGCGGGTCTGATGGGCGTTGCGGAGCATGTCGGCGCGCCAGTCGCCCGAGGGATCCTCGAAGTTGTGCTCGGCGCCGACGGCGTCGAGCATCAGCTCGTACAGGTCCTCCTTGCGCGGCACGTAGTTGTAGAGCGACATCGTGCCGCAGCCCAGCTCGGCCGCCACATGCCGCATCGACACCGCCTCCAGCCCCTGAGCGTCCGCGATCCGCACCGCTGCCGCCGCGATGTCCGCGCGGGTGTACGCGGGCCGCGGGCCGCGCCCCGTGCGCTCGGGGCGGGTCCAGATCACTTCGGGTACGGCCTTGCGCCCTGCCATGAGTCGATCACCTCGTGACCATCCTAGTTACGTACAGCGTACGTAATGCGCTATGGTCGACCCATGACTTCTACGTACACCGTACTTAGTGAAGGTCTCGAAAAGCGTTTCCGTGAGGTACAGGCCCTGCGCGGGCTCGATCTGGCGGTCGCCGAGGGCACGGTCTGCGGGATGCTCGGGCCGAACGGCGCGGGCAAGACCACAGCCGTACGGGTCCTGACCACGCTGCTGCGACCCGACGCGGGGTCCGCGCGGATCGCGGGGCACGACCTCGTACGGGAGCCGGACGCGGTCCGCCGCGCCATCGGCGTGACGGGCCAGTACGCCTCGGTCGACGGCGACCTCACGGGGCGGGAGAACCTGCGGCTCTTCGCGAAGCTGCGCCGCGCCCCGAAGGCGCACGCCCGCGCCGACGACCTCCTCGACCGCTTCGAGCTCACCGAAGCCGCGGACCGGCCCACGTCCACCTACTCGGGCGGCATGCGGCGCCGCCTCGACCTGGCCGCAAGCCTGATCACGCGGCCCGCCGTGCTCTTCCTCGACGAGCCGACGACCGGGCTCGACCCCGCCAGCCGCAACCAGATCTGGCAAGCGGTACGTGACCTCGCCGCGGACGGAACGACGGTGCTGCTGACCACTCAGTACCTGGAGGAGGCCGATCAACTGGCCGACGACATCGCGCTGGTGGACGAGGGCAGGGTCGCCCACAGCGGCTCGCCCGCCACGCTCAAAGCACTCATCGGCTCGTACGCGGAAGTTGTCGTCGCCCACGCGGACGCCATGCCCCAGGCGGCGGTCGTGCTCGACCAACTCACCGGCACCGAACCACACTTCGACCGCGAGCGGCACACCGTCGGCGCCGTCACCACCGATCCGACACTCACGCTCCCCCGTCTCGTACGCGAACTCGACGCCGCGGGCGTGCCGTTGCTCGACGCGAGCCTGCGTCCGCCGAGCCTCGACGACGTGTTCCTGCGCCTGACCGACAGCCCGACCGACCGTAAGGACTTGGTGGCATGAGTGCCCTCGCGTACGACACGACGGCCATGCTCGGCCGGCAGCTTCAGCGGGTCCGGCACAATCCCGGGTTGCTGATCCTCACTCAGACGATGCCGATCACGATGCTGCTGTTCTTCGGCTATGTCTTCGGCAGCGCGCTCGCCATGCCGGGCGCCGAGTACCGCTCGTTCCTGGTGCCGGGGCTGCTGGTGGCGACCGCGGCCAACGGGATCATGACGGGGATGTTCCAGGCGGCCGGGGACTCGCACCGGGGTGTGATGGACCGCTTCCGTACGCTGCCGATGAGCCGGGCCGCGGTGCCGCTCGGCCAGGCGGCGTCCGATCTGGTACTGACCGCCGCGGGGATGGTGCCGCTGCTGCTGGTCGGGCTCGCGGTGGGCTGGCGGATCGAGGGGTCAGCGGTTGAGGCTCTGGCGGCCGTCGCGTTGCTGATGCTCTTCCGGTTCGCGATGACGTGGCTAGGGATCCTGCTCGGGCTCGCGTCCCGCAGCGAGGAGGCAGCAGGGCAGTTGGGCGGGGCGACCTTCATCCTGCCGCTGCTGTCCAATGCGTACATCCCGACGGACAATCTGCCGGGCTGGCTGCGCACGGTGGCCGAGTGGAATCCCATCAGTGCGGTGACGACGGCGGTGCGGGACCTGTTCGGGAATGCGCCGGTGCCGGAGGGTGCCGCCTGGCCCGTGGCGCATCCGGTGGCGGGGTCGCTGGCCTGGTGCGCGGTGCTGATCGCGGTGTTCTTGCCGCTCGCCGTCCGCCGGTACACGACCGGCGGACGCTGAGCGTCAACTCCTGTGCCTGCGGACGAGTTCGCACCGCGGGTGGGAAGGCGGGATGCGAACGTGTTCGGGGCGGTTGCCGGTCAGCTCAGCGACCGGGGTCGCCGGTCAGCGGCCGCCGAACAGGGACCGGCGCAGTCGGCGCAGGGGCGCGAAGAGCGAGACCCGCCGCACTCGTGCGCGCCTGCTGTTGCGCTCCTGCGTGTGGTCACGTGCGGTGAGTTCACGCATCAGCGAGGTCGCCTCGGTCGTCTCTCCCTGCGGGATGGCGGGGCCACCCAACACCGAGAGATGGCGGTCGAGGCGCGAACTGGTCGCGCTGCTCCCGCAGGTGATCGCAGGGACTCGCGCCCTGCCACGCACTGTTATCTGTTCCATGTCACTCCCCACCCATACGAGGGCACCCGGCCCGGGCAGGTTAACCCTATCGCTCCCTCATGACACTCGTGTATCCCGGGCGCAGGATTCACCTTCTCCGTAAGGCAGTTGACGATCACTCTCCGAATCCAACCGATTTCAGGGCAAGTTGGACAACTGGCGCGGATGTGGGCTGTGGAGAGCCGCCCTGCGGCTCGACGGTGACGGCGAGTGAGGTCGCGTCGGGATTCAAGTCGGTGGCGAGCAAGGGCGTGTCGCCCTCGAACAGGCCCAGGGGGCGCGGTTGGACCTCTGGTCGCATGAGCCACAGTTGGTGAACCCTTCCGTTCGTGGGTGCGCCGAGGCCCGCTGGAGTGACCACGGCGGCGCGCTCCGAGGCGGACGCGACGACGTTGATGCTCTGTCCGCCTGAGATGCGTCCGGCGCTCGCGGCGGCATCCGGAGCCGCGAGAATGTTGGCGATCTCACGTGCCTGGGTCCGCTCCTGGTCGAGCTGGTCCTGGGTGCGGGACGCCTGGACGCCGAACAGCGCGGCGACGACGAGTGCCGCCGCGGCGGTGGTGGCGGCGAGCGGGGACAGCAGGCCGTGCAGACGCGAGGGGCGCGGCCGCACGGCACGCATCCCGGGCAGCGGCTGCTGTGCCGCGCGCGGGTGCGGCTGTGGGCCCGGGGCGGTCTCCTGGGGTGTTGTCCGTACGGCCATGAGGACCCGGTTGCGCATCGCGGCCGGTGGCGGTGCGGCCGTGTTCCAGGCGAGGCGGACCGCGTCCTCGCGCAGGAGGCGCACCTCGGCGGCGCAGCGGTCGCAGCGCTTCAAGTGCTTCTCGAAACGCTGGTGTTCGCGCGGCTCCAGGGCGTCGAGGGCGTACGGGGCGGCCAGCGAGTGCAGTTCGCTGCGCCTGAAGAGGACGGTCATACGGCACCTCCCAGGCATTCGCGCAACCGCGTGAGTCCGTCGCGCATGCGCGTCTTGACCGTGCCGAGCGGCAATGAGAGCCGCTCGGCCACTTCACGGTACGTGTAGCCGTCGTAGTAGGCGAGGGTGACGGACTGGCGTTGCAGTGCGGTGAGCCGGTCCAGGCAGCGGCGTACCCATTCGCGTTCCAGGCCGGCCTCGACTTCCTCGGCGACCTGGTCGAAGGCGGGTCCGTTCGCGCGCTGGGCCTCGCGCATCTCGCGTTCGCCGGCCGCGCGGGCGCTGCGCACCCGGTCGACGGCGCGGCGGTGCGCGAGGGTGAGGACCCAGGACAGCGCGCTGCCTCGGCCGGGGTCGTAGCGGGCGGCGGAGCGCCAGAGTTCGAGCAGCACCTCCTGGGCCACCTCCTCCGACTGGGCCGGGTCCCGCACCACGCGGCGCACCAGACCGAAGACCGGTCCGGACACCAGTCCGTACAGATCCTCGAAAGCCTTCTGGTCGCCTTTGGCCACGAGCACCAGAAGTTCGTCCGCCTGCACCCGTAACCCCCTCTCCTGGCCGCGTATCGGCCTGTGCCGACAGTCAAGCATTCGGCGCCGGCGCCCCTTCGGATGGGGTTACGGATCAACTCGTCGAAAAACGCGGGGAAAACTCGAACCAATCCGCCCGCCCGACGGCGCCGAATGGCGTGTGTCAGGCAACAAAACACGCGGCAACGAGCGCCAGGGCCGAGCGGACCACACCGTCCGTCGTCTCTCGCCAGAACCGCGGGAACGCAGCTTGTAACAGAGGACGGACGGCATGACACCTAACACCCGCAGGATCGTGGGACGCAGGAGCCTCACGACCCTCGTCTGTGGTGCGCTGGCTGCCGGGGGGCTAGCAGCCGCCGGCGTGACCGCGCTCGAACCGGGAGCGGCGAGCGCCTCCAGCCACCGGGAGGCCCCACTGATCTCGGGGACGCCGCAGTTCGACAACACGGACCTGTACGCGTTCGCGAGCCCCGACACCCCGGACACGACGACGATCGTGGCGAACGTGATCCCGTTCGAGGAGCCGGCGGGCGGACCGAACTTCTACACGTTCGCGGAGGACGCCCAGTACGACATCCACATCGACAAGGACGGGGACGCGCAGGGCGATCTGCTGTTCCGG
Organism: Streptomyces sp. NPDC048825; assembly: GCF_043198355.1. Classification (NCBI taxonomy): domain Bacteria; kingdom Bacillati; phylum Actinomycetota; class Actinomycetes; order Kitasatosporales; family Streptomycetaceae; genus Streptomyces; species Streptomyces sp. NPDC048825. The sequence goes on along the minus strand of NZ_JBICUR010000014.1, from coordinate 103,310 downwards.
TACACGTTCGACACGCACGTCAAGAACGACAAGAGCTTCCTGTACAACACGGGGCCGGTCGAGAGCCTGGACGACCCCGACCTGAACATCACGCAGACCTACGACCTTCAGCTGCTGCAGCTGAAGGACCAGAAGCTCGTGAAGCGGACGTACGTCGCGGACGACGTGCCGGTCGCGCCGTCGAACGTCGGCAAGGCATCGATGCCGGACTACGCCAAGCTGCGCGACCAGGCGGTCAAGGAGCTCGGGAATTACGAGGCCAAGACGTTCGCGGGTCAGGCGGACGATCCGTTCTTCGCGGACCTGCGGGTCTTCGACCTGCTGTACGGCGGGAACCTGTCGGAGGTCGGCAACGACACCCTCAAGGAATACAACGTCAACTCCATCGCCCTGCAGCTGCCGAACGAGCTGATCCAGGAGTCGGCCGAGCAGCCGGTCGTCGGGATCTGGTCGACGACGAACCGCAAGGGCGCGGACGGGAAGTTCAGGCAGGTCTCGCGGCTCGGGAACCCGCTGGTGAACGAGGTCGTCAACCCGATCAAGGACAAGGACACGTTCAACGCGTCCGCGCCGTGGGACGACGCCCAGTTCCTGAAGAACGTGACCGAACCGGAGCTGCCGAAACTCATCGAGGCGATCTACAAGATCCCGGCGCCGGACGAGCCCAGGAACGATCTCGTGGACGTCTTCCTGAAGGGCGTACCCGACCTCAACCAGCCGCCGCACGTACGGGCTTCGGAGATGCTGCGGCTCAACACCTCCATCAAGCCGGCGGCCAAGCCGAAGCGGCTGGGTGTGCTGGACGGCGACAACGCGGGCTTCCCGAACGGGCGCCGTCTCACCGACGACGTGATCGACGCCTCGCTTCAGGTCGTCGAGGGTGAACTGCTCGGCGCCAAGAACGACTTGGGCGACGCGGTCGACAAGAACGACCAGGAGTTCGAGAAGGCGTTCCCGTACGTGGCCCAGCCGACGGCGGGCTCGCGCGGTCCGCTGGCCAAGGGCACGGACGGCACCAAGGGTGACGTTCGCAACCAGCTCGGCGACGCGCTGACGCCCGCCGGCACGAGCGGCACCACCGGCATGGAGGACACCACGCTGATCGCCGTCTCGGCGGTGTCGGGCGCGGCCGGCTTCCTGCTGATCGGCACCGGCCTCATGTGGTGGCGCAGCCGCCGCCGGATCCGCGGCTACTACTAGCCGCCCCCCAACTGGCGCGGCCCGTAACCACCCATCCCCCACGGCGCGGGCCGCGCCTTTCACGTCACACAACCGCACCTGCACCACCGCACCTTCAGGACATTGAGGAGAGGGCATGTCCCCGCGCGAGAACGAGGACGGCGCCACCGAGGCCGAGCAGCAGACGGCCCACACGGACGCCCCGGCGCCCACCGAGGGCGAGGACACGCCCCGAGCAACCGAGCCCACACCGGGGTCCGCCCCGGGCCGCCCCGAGGCGGCGCCGGAGTCGCGGCGGGCTCGGGTGTTGCGGCTGGCCGCTTGTGCTGTTGCCCTCGCCGTTGCGATGACCGCGGGGGCCGTGGTGATGGGGTCCCGGGATGACGGTGGGGTGGGGGCCGTGGCCTCCGTCCCCGGGACCGCGCCCGAGTTGTTGGCGGGGGGCAATCTGAATGACAGCATCTCCGCGCTCCAGGGGCATCTGAAGGCGCAGCCCAAGGACTTCAACGGGTGGGCCACGCTCGGCGTCGCGTACGTCGAGCAGGCGCGCACCAACGGCGACCCGTCGCGTTATCCGCAGGCGCAGCGCGCGCTCGGCCGTTCGCTGAAGCTGCGGCCCGACAACGACCCGGCGCTCGCGGGCCGGGCCGCGCTGGCCGCCGCGCGGCACGACTTCCCTGGGGCGCTGCGGTACGCGCAAGACGCACTGGAGCAGAACCCGTACAACGAGCGGGCGTTGTCGTCGCGGATCGACGCCCTGGTCGAACTCGGCCGCTACGACGAGGCGTTGAAGGCCTCCGACGAGGCCGACGCCCGTCGCCCGGGGGTCCCCGTCTTCACCCGGTACGCCTACGTACGCGAGCTGCGCGGCGACGTGCCCACCGCGCGACGCGTCCTGGAGCAGGCGCTCAGCAGTGCCACGGCACCCGGAGACGTGGCATACGTGGCGACCTCCCTCGGCCAACTCGCCTGGCGCGAGGGCGAGTACGAGACCGCGCTGAAGCACTACGCGCGGGCGCTGCAAGCAGACCGCACCTACCTCCCCGCCCTGGAGGGCCGCGCCCGCGCCCAGGCCGCGAACGGCGACCGGGCGGCGGCGATCCGCGGCATGGAGGAGGTCGTGGCCGGCTTTCCGCTGCCCGGCCCGCTGGTCGCGTTGGGCGAGTTGTACGAGGCCCGCGGCGCCGAGGGCGACAAGGCGAAGGCCCGCGACCAGTACGCCCTGGTCGACGCGTGGACCGCGCTGGCCCGCGCGAACGGCGTCAACGCCGACCTCGACACGGCCCTCGCGGCAGCGGACCACGGCGACCGCAAGTCCGCCCTGCGCGCCGCGAAGGCGGAGTGGGACCGCCGCGAGACCGTGCACACCGCGGACGCCCTCGCCTGGGCCCTCCACGTCAACGGCCGCGACGAGGAAGCCCTCCCCTACGCCCGCCGCGCCACAGCCACCGGCTACCGCGACGCCACCTTCCTCTACCACCGCGGCATGATCGAACACGCCAACGGCAACGAGAAGGAGGCCCGCGACAGCCTGTCGTCGGCACTCGAACTCAACCCGGGCTTCTCCCCGGTGGGAGCGAAAGCGGCCCGCACGGCCCTGAACGAGCTGGGCGGTGCCAAGTGAGCACAGCCGCAGGCCTGAAGAGTCTCAAGAACCGGAACAACTCCCTTACCCGTCGCCGGTTCGCCGCCTGTGTGGCCGTTCTCATGGGCACCCTCGCACTGCTGCTCGTCCCCACGGGGACCGCGGCCGCGCACCCGCTCGGGAACTTCACCGTCAACCGGTACGACGGACTCGTCATCGGTCCCGAGAAGCTGCGGATCGACCATGTGGAGGACCTCGCGGAGATCCCGGCGACCCAGGCCAAGCCTCAGATCAAGGAGGCGGGCAAGGAGGGCTGGGTCCGGGAGCGGTGCGCGACGGCGGCCGGGAAGAGCCGGGTGACCGTGGACGGGCGCGAGGTCGCGCTGAAGGCGGGCGAGAGCCGTGTACGCGTGCGGCCCGGGCAGGCCGGGCTCGATACGCTCCGGGTGGAGTGCCGCTGGACGGCGCCGCTGCCGGAGGGGGAGTTCTCCCTCGGCTTCCGTGCCTCGGTCGACAGCGGACCCGGCTGGCGCGAGATCACCGCTCGAGGCGACCGCATGACCCTCGCCTCCTCGGACGTCCCCACGAAGTCCGTGTCCCGCGAACTGACCAGCTACCCCGAGGAGTTGCTCCAGTCGCCGGAGAACACGGCGGCCGCGTCCCTGACGGCCCGCCCCGGCGGCCCCGCCCTCGACGAGGCGAACGAGGAGAACGCTGACGCCCCCGCCTCCTCCGTGCTGCCCCGCGGCGCCGACCGGTTCACCCGCGCCCTGGACGACCTGGTGGCCCGCCACGACCTGAGCACGGGCTTCGCGGCGCTGGCTCTGGTCATCGCGGTGGGCCTCGGCGCCATGCACGCGCTCGCGCCCGGTCACGGCAAGACACTGATGGCCGCGACAGCCGCGGCACGCGGCGGCCGGGCCGGCCTGCGCGACGTCCTGCCCCTGGCCGCGTCGGTCACGGTCACCCACACCCTGGGCGTGGTGGCGCTGGGCCTGCTGGTCGCGGCCGGCTCGGCGGCGGCGCCCTCGGTGGTGACGTGGCTGGGCATAGCGAGCGGTGTCCTGGTGACGGCGGCGGGCCTGACACTCGTACGAAAGGCCTGGCGTGCCCGGGCCCACAGGCACGAGCATCCTCCCGGGCCTGACCATGAGCACAGCCATGGGCACGAGGACGGCCACACTCACGACCACGACGCGCACGAGCACGAGCACGGCGAGGCCGGCCACCACGGGCACGCCCACGAACACGCCGAGCAGCACGAGCGCCCTCTCGTGCTCGCACATGCCCACGCGGACGCCGAAGCCCGCACCTCTGCGCACGGCCGAGCGTCGGCGCTCCTGGAAGCCCCCGCCCCCAGCGAACCCCACCCGACCGGACACCAGCACTCGCACGCCGATCAGCATGATCAGGCCCATAGCCACGGCCACACCCACGGGCACAAGCACGGACACGCACACGGACACGAGCACAGCCACGCCGACCACACCCACACGCACACCCACGGCGGCTTCACCCACACCCACGAGATCGCGCCCACCGTGCGCGGCACGATCCTGCTCGGCTTCGCCGGCGGGCTGGTGCCGAGCCCCTCTGCCGTCGTCGTCCTGGTGGGCGCCGCGGCGCTCGGCAAGGCCTGGTTCGGATTCCTGCTCGTCCTCGCGTACGGCGTCGGGCTCGCCCTGACGCTGACGGCGGCCGGGGTCGCCGTGGTCAAGCTGGGCAGCGGGGTCAGCCGTCTGCTGGAAAACGGCCCCCGCTGGACCGGCGGTCCGGTGGCCGCACTGGTGCGCAGGAACATCGCCCTCGGATCTGCGTTCGTCGTCGTGGCCCTTGGGGCTGGATTGGTGCTCCAGGGGGCGGCAACCGCGCTCGGTTGAGCTACTTTTGTTCAGAAAGGTGCGGTTGCGAATGGGGGGCGTCCGTGTCGGAAGACGCACGCAGTGAACGGGTGATCGCGGGGCGCTACCGTCTGCTGTCCCCGCTCGGCGAGGGCGGGATGGGGACCGTCTGGCGCGCCCGTGACGAAGTGCTGCACCGCGAGGTCGCCGTCAAGGAGGTACGCGCCCCGGCCGGCCTGCCCGCTCCCGAGGTGGAGCGGATGTACGCGCGCCTGGAACGCGAGGCCTGGGCCGCGGCCCGGGTCGCGAACCGGAACGTGGTGACGGTGTACGACGTGGCCATGGAGGAGGGCCGCCCCTGGATCGTGATGGAACTGGTCCGCGGCATCTCTCTCTACGATCTCCTGGACGCTGAGGGCCCGTTGACGCCGCAGCGCACCGCGCACATCGGCGCCGAGGTGCTGGCCGCCCTGCGCGCCGCGCACGAGGCCGGGGTTCTGCACCGGGACGTGAAGCCCGGCAACGTACTGATGTCGAACGACGGCCGGGTCGTCCTCACCGACTTCGGCATCGCCATGGTCGAGGGAAGCTCCGCGCTCACCATGACGGGCGAGGTGATCGGCTCGCCGGAGTTCCTGGCCCCGGAGCGGGCGCTGGGGCGCACGCCGGGTCCCGAGTCCGACCTGTGGTCGCTGGGCGTGATGCTGTACGCCGCGGTCGAGGGCAACTCGCCGTTCCGCCAGGACACCCCGCTCAGCACTCTGCGTGCGGTCGTCGACGAGGAGCTGCCGCCGCCGCACCGTGCGGGCCCGCTGACCCCGGTCATCGAGGGCCTGTTGCGCAAGGATCCGGCCGAGCGGCTCTCCGGGGCGGCGGCCGAAGAGGACCTGCGCCTGATCGCCGCGGGCGGCACGCCTCGTACGACAGCCGCCGCCTACACGCCGACGGTCGCGGCCCTGCCTCAGCCGGCCTCTCCCGCACCACACACCCCGCCCGCCGCCCCCATCGCGCCCCGCGCCCCGACCGCCACGACCACCACAGCGGAGCCCGGGCACCCCCGGCGCGCCATGGTCGTCCTGATCGCGGGCCTGGTCGCCCTCGCGCTCGCCTTCGCGGGACTGACGTACGCCCTGCTCAATGACAACGGAGGGGGCGAAGAGAGCAGCAGCACCGGTGGCACCACGGGCGGAACCGGCGATGGCGGCTCCACCAACGGCGGCGGTGACAACGGCGGTACGAGCGGAGGAGGCGACGACGGCGGTACGACCACCAGCGAGACTTCGGGCACGAACGGCACGAACGGCACGAACGGTGGCTCGACGGACGGCGGCCGGACGAGCTCTCCGCCTCCCCAGACCGTCGAGGTGTCGGTGTCGGGCTCCAACACGCAGTACAGCGGCGCCTGTCCGCCGCCGGAGGCCGAGGCGCCCACGTTCACCGCCACGATCACGGTGGGCCGCGTCCCGGCAGAGGTCGACTACCGCTGGGTGACGCGGAGCGGCCAACCCTCGGATCCGGGCTGGAAGACGCTGTCGTTCTCCGGCGGCGACAAGTCCCAGCAGGTCAACCATGTCGAGACGACGTCTAACGACGCCGGGACGTACGAGAACGAGATGAGCATCGAGGTCCGTAGCCCCGTGCACAAGACATCCGACCCGGTGGCGTTCTCGGTGACGTGTGAGACGGAGACCCCGACAACGGGCGGGGCCTCCCCTACGCCGTGAGCGGCGCGTCTCACTACTGGGCGGTCAGGCCACGCTCTTGAGCACGGGCAGATAACCGCCGACCTGTCCGGCTGCGTTCGGGTGGTACGACTCGCCGATGTTCAGCCAGTTGACGCTGTGCAGCCAGGAGCTGCCGGAGCAGATCTCGTGTCCGGTGAAGGTGGGCCGGACGTCGCCGAAGGTGAAGCCGTGGTCGGCGGCACGCTTGGCGATGGCGCTGTTCAGATAGTCGGCGGCGTTGTTGATGGCGGACCGTTCGCCTTCGGTCATGCCGGCCACGCAGCTGCCGCTGAGTTTGTAGAAGCGGGGGTAGCCCAGGACGACCACATGGGCCGCCGGAGCCTTCGCGCTGATCGCCGAGTAGACGGAGTCGAGTCTGCCGGGCAGCGTCGAGTCGACGTACGCCTTCGCCGTGTTGATGCGGGCGATGCATGCGCTCTCGGACTGGAGCACACAGGTCGTCATGACATCGGCGAAACCGGCGTCGTTGCCGCCGATGGTGATCGAGACGAGACCGGTACCGGAGCCGAGCGGGCCCAGCTGGCCCGCCACAACATCACCCGTACGAGCGCCCGAGCAAGCCGTGAAGTGGAACGACGAGGGTGAATTGGCGGCGGCCCAGAGGTGCGGGTACGCCTTCGTGCTGCGCTTGCAGTCGCCGCTGGAGCCGATGTAGCTGCCCGCGCCGACTCCGGAGGAGTAGGAGTCGCCGAGGGCCACATAGCCGGTCGCCACGGCCTGTTCCGACGCCTGCGCCGCCGTGGCCCCGGTGAGGGCGAAAGCGGCGGCGAGGAGGAGTGAGGTCGCGTATGTCGTAAGTCGGGAACGTCGCATGGAACCTCCCTTTAGCAGGATCTCTGCCATAACTTGCGTACCACCGCACACAGTTGACGGGAAGTGTCCATGCCAATACTTTCCCGGACTTACTGGGAGTCACACCATGCGGGCAACCTGCAGAGACTCCATTCGGCAGCCCCCAACTCGCCCCGGATGACCGGCAGTTAACGGAGGATGCGCTTCCGTCTGTGGAACTCGCACTTGGCGCTTCCGCATCTTGACGTCCGGCTGCCCGCTGAGCGACATTGAAGCCCGGCATCCGGCGCTTCGGGGGGCAAAGACGCCAATGCAGACCTTGCGCAACAAGTCATCTTCATCAGAAGCATCTGCCACAGGCAGAGACGAGCTGTTGCGGCAGGATCCGGGGAGGGACCTGTTGCCGCTGCTCGCGGGGGCCGCCGCGGCGATCGCGGGGGTCGGTGCGGTGCTGGCACTCACCGACGGGGACTCACCTTTGCGTGCGCCGTTCACGCTGTTCTTCCTGCTCGCCGCGCCGGGTACCGCGGTCGCAGCCGCTTTGCGCGGACTGGAACCGTTCGGCCGCATCGTGGCGTCTTTGTCCGCAGCGGTAGCGGTCAACATCCTGGTCGCCCAGGGCATGCTGGCGGTGCACCGGTGGTCGGTCCGGGGTGGAATCGTGGTCGTTGCCGCGCTCAGCTCCTTCATGCTCCTGCTGGTCCTGGTACGGCGCCTGCGCGGCCGTACGGTGAGTAGACAGGCTTCCTGACGTGGACATACGCGTGTACCGCCCCGGCGAACTGAGCGCCGCCGACAGGGTGGCGTGGTCGGCCCTGCAGTCGAAGGCCCACCTCAACGGCTCGCCCGAGCTGGCGAACCCGTTCCTGTCACCGGAGTTCGCGCTCGCGGTGGGGCGATGCCGGCGGGGCGTACGGATAGCGGTCGTCCGGGAGGGTGGGGAGCCCGCGGCCTTCTTCCCGTTCCAGCGGGGCGCGAGTGGCGTCGGCCGGGCGATAGGTCTCGGCGTCTCGGACTGCCAGGGCGTGGTCCACCGGCCCGGCTTCAGCTGGGACGCGCGGGAGTTGCTGCGGGCGTGCGGGCTCGCGGTGTGGGAGTTCGATCATCTGGCCGAGGGCCAGACGCCGTTCGAGGCGGCGGCCACCGGCAGCTTCCCGTCCCCGGTCATGGACGTCGACCAGGGATACGAGGCGTATCTGAGCCAACTGCGCGCCCAGTCACCGAAGTTCACGAAGTCGACGCTCGCCAAGGAGCGCAAGCTCGGCCGGGACCACGGCGAGGTGCGCTATGTGCACGACGAGCGCGATCCCAAGGCGCTGCGCACGCTGATGGCGTGGAAGTCGGCGCAGTACCGCAGGACCGGACGCAGTGACCGCTTCGCGCATGACTGGATCACCCGGCTGGTGTCGCAGCTGTTCCACAGCCGCTCCGAGTCGTTCGCCGGGATCCTGTCGGTGCTCTACGTCGACGGCAAGCCGATCGCCGCGCACTTCGGGCTTCGTTCCGAGCGCGTACTGGCGTGCTGGTTCCCTGCGTACGATCCGGAATTCTCCAAATACTCCCCCGGGCTTGTCCTGCATCTGCGGATGGCCGAGGCGGCAGCCGCCGACGGTATCGCCTATCTGGATCTGGGCCGGGGGCAGAAGGAATACAAGGACTCCCTGAAGACACGGGAAATCTCCGTGTCCGAAGGGCTGGTGACGCGCCGCCATCCGGTGGCGCTCGGGCACCGGGCGCGACGCGCTCCGGTCCGGGCGCTGCGGAATGCGGTGCTGGCACGGCCGGAGTTGTTCGAGCCGGCCGACAAGCTCCTCAAACGGATAGGCAAAATCCGTTCGGGGAGCCGGGTAACGACCAAACCAAATAAAATGTGAGGTCTCGTTGCAGGTCTTGCCACAACGTCACAATCGTCAATAAAGTCATACGTCTTAATCCCGCATCGGTCCATCACCAAGCGGCTCTAGGGGAGGGCTCAAGGACCGCGATGGTTCCGGCGCGGGGCGCGGTAGGGGGGTGCCGTGCCCGGTGTCCACAAGTGGCTCTGTCCACAAGTGGTTCCGGGGCGCGTGCCGCGCGACCGGCTTATCCAGTCGGCCAGCTTTGCCAGCTCACCCGGCATGTACGGAGATACATTTCGGCATGCCGTAAGTGAGAACCCCCCTTTCGAACCGGACTTAAGAGCCGGACCGCCCAGGGGCGGGCGGTCCACCGGACGAGAGGGATCAGACTCATGAGTTCTTTTGTGCAGCCGGCGGTTTCGGGACAGGAACCGTCCAAGGCCGGTCAGTACCGGCCCATCTCTTCTCACCTGGCGATCACGCCACCGGTGAGTGTGGTGATTCCCGCCATGAACGAGGCGGAGAATCTTCCCTACGTATTCAAGACACTGCCGGCGTGGATCCACGAAGTGGTTCTCGTCGACGGAAATTCCACCGACAACACCGTCGAAGTGGCCCGCGAACTGTGGCCGGACGTCAAAGTGGTGAAGCAGATCGGAAAGGGCAAGGGAGATGCCCTGATCACCGGCTTCGCGGCCTCCACCGGCGACATCATCGTGATGGTCGACGCGGACGGCTCGGCCGACGGCAACGAGATCGTGTCGTATGTCTCCGCGCTGGTCTCCGGGGCGGACTTCGCGAAGGGTTCGCGGTTCGCCAACGGCGGCGGCACGGACGACATGACGCCCATCCGCAAGCTGGGCAACTGGGCGCTGTGCACGGTCGTCAACCGCAAGTTCGGCGCCCGCTACACCGACCTCTGCTACGGGTACAACGCGTTCTGGCGGCACTGCCTCGACAAGATCGACCTCGACTGCACCGGCTTCGAGGTGGAGACCCTGATGAACATCCGGGTGGTCAAGGCCGGGCTGAAGGTGCAGGAGATCCCGAGCCACGAGTATCTGCGGATCCACGGCGCCAGCAACCTCCGGGCCGTACGGGACGGGCTGCGGGTACTCAGGGTGATCCTCAAGGAGCGCTCCAACCGCCGTTCGCTGCGCCGTGCGCACGCGTTGGCGCTGGGCACCACGCGAGGAGAGGTGTCTTGAGCACGAGCGACATCTCGGTGGTGATCTGCGTCTACACCGAGGACCGCTGGGAGGACATCCTCGCGGCGGTCTCCTCGGTGCGGGCGCAGTCCCGGCCCGCTCTGGAGACGCTGCTGGTCGTGGACCACAACGAGGCGCTCCTGGACCGGCTTTCGAAGGAGTACAAGGAGACGCGGGAGGTGCGGGTGCTCGCCAACGCGGGCCCTCGCGGCCTGTCCGCGGGCCGCAACACCGGCATCGCGGTCTCCCGCGGTGAGGTCATCGCGTTCCTCGACGACGACGCCGTCGCCGAGCGCGACTGGCTTCATCACTTCGCCGAGGCGTACACGGATCCGCGGGTGATGGCCGTCGGCGGGCGGACTTTTCCGATCTGGGCGTCCGGCCGGCGGCCTGCCTGGTTCCCGGAGGAGTTCGACTGGGTCGTCGGCTGTACGTACAAGGGGCTGCCGCCGGGGCGCGTACAGGTGCGGAACGTGCTGGGCGGCAACGCCTCGTTCCGCCGCAGCGCCTTCGACGTGGCGGGCGGCTTCGCGACCGGTATCGGGCGTGATGGCGACAAGCGTCCGCTGGGCTGTGAGGAGACGGAGCTGTGCATCCGCCTCACCCGCGCCCAGCCGGACGCGATCCTGCTGATCGACGACCGCGCGGTGATCCACCACCGGGTGCCCGAGGTGCGCGAGCACTTCGCCTACTTCCGCACCCGTACGTACGCGGAAGGCCTCTCGAAGGCCCTGGTCGCCCGAAGCGTGGGCGCCGGCAAGGGCCTGGAGTCCGAGCGCCGCTACACCACACGCGTCCTCCCCGCAGGGGTCGCCCGCGGCCTGCGCGACGCCCTCCTCGCCCGTCCCGGCGGCGCGGGCCGGGCCGCCGCCATCGTCACCGGAGTGGTGACGGCAGCGGGCGGGTACGTACTCGGGAGCGTTCGGGCACGCAGGGGTGGCGCTACTTTCTCGGTGGTCGAGATAGAGGAAGGTCCCGGGCGCGAGGGGGCAGCAGCATGAGAAAGGGACGCTTGCCGATGACGGCGCGCGGCGCGGCGACGCCCCGCGCCGGGCGGGGCCCCGCGGTCGGAGGTGGTTCGGCATGAACACCCCCGTGCCCATCCTCATGTACCACGCCGTCTCCACCTCGCCCAACGACGCCACACGTGCCCTGTCCGTCACGCCGGAGGCGTTCGCCGAGCAGATGGCTCTGCTGGACGATCTCGGGTTCACGCCGGTCAGCACCGCCCAGTTGGCGGACAGTTGGCGCTCGGGGAGGCCGCTGCCCGGGCGTCCCGTCCTCGTCACCTTCGACGACGGTTACGAAGGCGTGCACCGGCATGCGTTGCCCGTGCTCGCCAAGCACGGCTTCGCGGCCACGCTGTTCGTGTCGACGGGCTGGCTGCGGGGTTCGTACGACACCGGGGGTGCCCTGGACACGATGCTCGACTGGGACCAGGTGCGCGAACTCGCCGGCGCGGACGTCGAGATCGGCGGCCACAGCCATACGCATCCACAGCTCGACCAGCTCACGGACGAGGCGCTGTGGTTCGAGGTGCTGCGCTGCAAGGAGATCATCGCCGGCGAACTCGGCACCCGCCCCGCCTCGTTCGCGTATCCCTACGGCTACTCCAGCCGCCGGGTGCGCCGCACGGTGCGCGAGGCGGGCTTCGCCCAGTCCCTCGCCGTCGGCAACCGCCTGGCGAACCGCCGCCAGGGCCCGTACGCCCTGCAACGCGTCACCGTGCGCTGCTCCACCCGCATCGAGGAGTTCGAGCGGCTGGTCGAAGGCCAGGCGATCGCCCGCACCTTCGCCAGGGACCATGCCCTCACCAAGGGGTACGCCATGGTCCGCAGAGCACGCCAGATCCGCCGGAAGGCCATCCGTTCCCGTGTCTGACACGACCACAGCCCAGCCCGACACGCCCACGACCGAGGCGCCCGAGAAGCAGTCCGGCCGCCGGCTGCGGCTGCCCGGACTGAGCAGGGGCTCCAAGGGATCCGGAGGCAGCCCGCTGTTCCGGAACGCTTATGCCCTGATGCTCAACACCGGGATCTCCGCCGTGCTCGGCCTCGGCTACTGGCTGGCCGCCGCCCGCTATTACACCGAGGACGCGGTCGGCCAGGGCTCCGCCGCGATCGCCGCGATGAAGCTCCTCGCGGGCCTCACGGCGGTGACGCTGACGGGCGCCCTCGCCCGGTTCATCCCGGTCGCGGGACGTGGCACCGGCCGCCTGATCTTCCGTACGTACGCGGGAAGTTCACTGGTCGTGGCGGTGGCGGCAGGCCTGTTCCTACTGACGCTGGGCCTGTGGGGGCCCTCCTACCGCTTCCTGCACGATCCCCTGCACGCGCTGGTGTTCGTGCTGGCGGTGGTCGCCTGGTCGGTGCTCACCCTCCAGGACGGGGTGCTGACAGGGCTGCGCAGCGCGGTATGGGTGCCGGTGGGCAACACGGTGTTCTCGGCGGTCAAGCTGATGCTGCTGGTGCTGTTCGCCGCCGCGATCCCCACCATGGGCGTGTTCGTGTCCTGGGTCGCGGCCATCGCGGTGTCCGTGCTGCCGCTGGGCTGGCTGGTGTTCCGGCGGCTGGTGCCCCGGCATGTGAAGGCGACCGAGGAGCACGCCGAGCCGCCGACACTGAAGGAGATCGGCCGCTTCCTCGCGGGCGACTACACCGGCTCGCTGTTCTCGCTCGCCGTGGTCTACCTCGTCCCGGTGATCGTCGCCGCGCAGGTCAGCTCCGCCGACAACGCGTATTTCTACATCGCGATCACCATCGGCGGCACCGTCAACCTGCTGGCCATCAACATGGGCGCCTCGCTCACCGTCGAGGGCTCGCACGACCCGGCTCGGCTCGCCGCGAACACCAGGGCCGCGCTGATCCGGATGGCGCGGATCATGCTGCCGGTGGGCGGGGTGCTGTTCTTCGGGGCGCCGTTCGTCCTGGGGGTGTTCGGCCAGGGGTACGCGGACGCGGCGACCCCGTTGCTGCGCTGGTTCGCGGTCGGCGGGGTGCTGCGGGTCGTGATGGAGACTTACTTCGCGGTGCTGCGCGCACAGAGCCGTACCGCCGGACTCGCATGGCTGCAAGGCCTGTTGTGCGTGCTGGTGCTCGGCCTCACGGTGATTCTGCTTCCGACCATGGGCCTCACCGGTGCGGGCGTCGCGGAGGTCGCCGCCCTCGCGGTGATCGTGGCGATCGCCTCGCCCAGGCTGTACCGGATCGTCAGTACGGCGCCGCCCGCCGCCGTGCCCGAGGATGCGCCGCCGGACGGCGACCTGGCGGACCTGGGCGCCCGCGAGGTCCCCGCGTCGGCCACGGGCGGGCCGAAGAAGGGCCGCGGCCCGGCCTGGGCGCAGCGGCTCGACCAGGACACCCTGGCGCTCGGCGTGCACCTCGACTTCGACCACCAGGAGCGGCGGCCTGACGTACGACCCGGGCCGGGGACGCCGCCCACCGGGACTGCGGTGAAGTGGCCCGTCCCACCGGACCAACGCCCGGAGCACGGGCAGGACCACGAACCGGACCACCGGCCGACCTGGGCGCTCAAGGCACCCCTCCAACTCCCCGCGCCTCGCTCCGAGTTGGGCCTGCCCGTCGAGATGGGGGTCCCCCCGCTCGAGCGAAGTCGAGAGTCGGGGAGCGAGCCGGGCAGCGAGGCCTCCCTGGGACCGGCCGAAGCGAAACCCGAAGCCGAAGCAGGGACCAAGTCCGAAGCCACGGCTGAAGCCGAGACCGAGTCCAAGTCCGAAGCCGCCTCCGAAGCAAAGCCCGAGGCCGAGTCGGGGGCCGAGCCAGAGGCCACGTCGGGGGCAGAGTCGGAGGCCGAGGCACCGTCCTCCGGCACCTCCGCGCTCGTACTCCGGGAACGCGGGACCGGTGCGCCGCCCGAACCGCCACCTGCCCCCTCCCCCTCCCCCTACCCGCCTTCTCCGTCCCCGTGGGAGCGGCTGCGCCCCACCCGCGTAGGCGTCGTACTCGGCTGTCTGCTGATCGCCGCGCTCGTCCTGTACTGGGTGCCGGTGTTCGGCCTCGGCGAGCGGGATCTCGACCGGATGGGCGGGCTCGGCCTGATCTCCGTCCTGCCCGTGCCCACGCTGGCCGGGGCCGCCCTGCTGGTCACGGTGTTCGCCTCGCTGCTCTGGCGGAACCGCGAGTACCGAGGGCTGCTCCTGGTCACCCTGCTGGTCACCGTGGTGTCGCTGCACGCGCTGCCCGCGGTGATCGAGACGGAGCCGCGGTTCGCGACGGCCTGGCAGCACCTCGGGTTCCTGGAGTACATCGACCGGACCGGCTCGGCCGTGCCCGACCTGGACGCGCGCTGGAGCTGGCCGGGCTTCTTCGCGGCCGCCGCGTTCGTCGCGAAGGCCTGCGGGGTGAACGACCTCACCGAGGTCATCCGCTGGTGGCCGACGGCCATGCAACTCCTCTACCTGGCCCCGATGTTCCTGCTCGTACGCCACATGCGGGCGAGCTGGCGCGCCAAGTGGACCGGCGTGTGGATCTTCGTGCTCAGCGGCTGGGTGGGCCAGGACTACTTCTCACCGCAGGGCTTCACGTACCTGCTCTACATCGTCTTCGTGGCGATCCTGCTGGTGTGGTTCCGGGCGCCGCGCGTGCTGTGGACCAAGCGGCGGCCCGGCGAGCTGGAGGTCGAGCCGACGGACCGGCGCCAACGGGCCGTGCTGCTCATGGTGTTGATCGGCCTGTTCGCGGCGACCGTCCCGTCCCACCAGCTCACCCCGTTCGTGATGCTCGGCGTCCTCACGATCCTCGTCGTGGTCGGGCGCTCCGAACTGCGCGGACTGCCCATCCTGTTCGCCGTGATGGTCGCCGTCTGGGTGGGCTTCCTCGCCGAGCCGTACTGGCGGGGGCACTTCGACGAGCTGTTCGGCGGGCTCGGCGGCGTCGGCGGCAATGTGTCGTCGTCGGTCTCCGGCCGTATCGAGGGCGGCAGTTCGGTCCACAAACTCGTGCTGTACGCGCGCGTGGCGCTCGCCGGCTCGGTGATGGCCCTCGCCTGCTGGGGCTGGTGGCGTCGACGCGACCACAAGTACCGCGAACGCTCGCTGCTCGTCCTCACCTTCGTGCCGTTCCTGGGCTTCGGCATGCAGTCGTACGGCGGCGAAATGGCGCTGCGGGTCTTCATGTTCGCCCTGCCGGGCGCGGCCCTGCTCGCCGCACTCGCCCTCTTCCCGCGCACCGGGGTCACCGCGAAGGAGCGCGAGCGCGACCAGTTCAGCCTCGCTCCCCTCGCCGCCCTGATGGCGGGCCTCGTCCTGGTCGGCGGCTTCCTGGTGGCCCGCTGGGGCAACGAGCCCTTCGAGCGGGTCCGGCCGGGCGAGATCGCGGCCATGGAGTACGTGTACGAGCACGACAAGCCGACAGCGCGGCTGCTGTGGCTGAGTGACGACCCGGTCAACACCGTGACGCCCGCGATGCCCTGGGGCTCGAGGGACATGGAGCGGGTGGAGTACGTTCCGACGCTCGCGCCGCCCGACCCGGTCCTGGTGTCCGGGCTGGTCAAGTCGCTCAAGGACGCGGGCCCGAACTCGTTCCTCATGATCAACCGCAGCCAGGTGATCTCTCTCCAGATGGACGTGGGCTACTCGGCGAGCTGGGACTCCCGGCTCATCCGCAACCTCGACGAACGCAAGGAACTACGAAAGGTCTTCGTCAACAAGGACGCGACCGTGTACGCGCTGCGCGAGCAGCCGGACAGCAGCGTCCCGAAGGCCGACCCCGGGCCCATCGGTCCTCAGGTGACCTGGACACCATGGTCCGTCGTGGGCGGCCTCGCGGCGATAGCACTGCTCGTGCTGCTGACGACCCGCGAGGTGATCCGGGTGGCCGTCCGGCCGAGCGTGCGGCAACTGCGGTGGCTGCAGAGCAGCTTCTGGTTCTCCCTGCCGCTGCTGGCGGTGCTGCTGGCTTCGCTGGTGCAGCGGTTCTTGACGATGGCGTAGGGAGTTGGGCATAGGGGGCTGGTGCGCGAAGTGGCTCAGCGGGCCAGCCACTTCACCTCGTACGGGCCCAGGTCGAACCGCCGGCCGTCGACCTCGGTACTGATCTTCCGGTCCAGGGTGTTCACCACGAGAACCGCCTTGTCGTCGGCGAGGACCCGTACGTTCGGGGCGCTGCCGGCGGCGATGGACACCTGCTCGTACTCCGTGCCCGGCGGGAACTCCCTGTTGAAGCGGGAGATGAGGTCGAGCATCGGCAGGGGCTTGCCGCCGTCGGCACTGTCGGTGGGCGTCCACAGGCAGCCGGCGCAGTCGGAGCCCTTCTCGTTCTCGGGGTTCCAGTAGAAGGCGGAGGTGGTGCCGCCGCGGGCCATCGCGATCATTCCGGAGGCCTGGACGGCGCCGCGGCGGGCCTCGGACCAGTCGTCCCGCTCGTCGTCGGCGTCGGAGGGTTCGACGTAGTACTCGGCCCACCACAGCGGCAGATCGCCGGTTTGCTCGCGCACCCAGCGGCTGACGGCCGTGAACTTGTCGGCGGCGGCGAACTCGTCGGGCAGCAGCTCGTCGTCCTTGGTGTAGCTGGAGCCGTCCACGACGACGAAGTCCGCGCCCGCCTTGTTCTTGTTCCAGTAGTCGAAGGCGTCGAGGACCCGCTGGTCCATGGCGCCCCACGAGCCCTTCACCGTGGGCGAGGCATCTTCCTTCTGGCGCGGGTCGAGGCTGTCCATCACCAGGTAGGGGCCGCCGACCTGGATGTCTTCGTCGACAGCTTTGAGTGCCTTGTACACCTGGTTGTAGAGCTCGGTGTAGCCCTCGTAGTCCCAGCGGGCCTCGGCGTCGTTCCAGAAGCCCTTGAACTCGTTCCAGACGATGAAGTGGCGTACATCCGGATAGCGCTTGGCAACGGTCGCGGCAAGCGCGGCGTAGTCGTCGAAGTGCTCGGGCCGCGGGGCGGTCTCCAGGGCCTCCTGGCTCCAATTGGTGTTGTCCGTCCCGGACTTGCCGCCCTTCATCCAGTCCGGGGCGCAGCACAGGGTGACCACCGGAGTGCCGCCCGACTCCCGGACGAAGTCGATACGCCGGTCCAGGTCCTCGAAGTCGTAACGCCCCTTGACCGGCTCGGGATTGTCCGCACCCCAGCCCATGATGTGCTGGATCTGCGGCAGCGGCTGCTCACCGAGACGCTCCGCCACCCGCCGCGTGGCGGCGCCGCTGCCCTCGTCGGCGCTGAACTGGGTGTGGGTGAAGCCCCAGCCGACGTCCGGTCCCGCCTCCTGTGGAGGAACAGCGGGCGTGCCGTGCACCTTGTCGCCGTCACGGGTCGTACCGGCGGCGCTCCCGCCGTCCCCGGGCAGCGTGTTGATCAAGGTCAGCACCAGGGCCAGAGCCGCCGCGCCCACACCGAGCAGCGCGGTGAGCCGCCACCGCCGTGCCCCCGAATTCCACCCATGACGTCCCATCAAGGACAACAGTAGTGGCGGGGGTGGCCGGTTGGGATGGGTTCCGGTGCACAGCCTCGTAACAGGACGGAGGGGATACACGGGGAGGTCGGCGCACATCGGACACTCGGGGTCCAACACGGAATCCGCGTGCATGGGACGCGCGCGTGACGGATCATGGCGGCATGTCTGCGAACCCACACGACGCACTGCCGATCCGGCTCAACGTCGACGACAGCGACTCCCCGTCGGACGTCGTCGACGCGCTGTTCCTCGGCCGTTTCGCGACGGGCGAGCAGCCGCACTCGCACGCGGCGAACATCGACCGCGTACGGTCCGGGGCGACGCTGTTGCCACCGGGGGCCACGGTGCTGCGGTCCGCCCGCGACGACGACCGCAGCGCGACGCTCGCCGAGGGCGACGGCTGGACGCTGCTCATCTCGCGCTGGAACCGCGGTGCCGATGTCACGGTCACCGCGACCAGCGAGGAGCTGGCCGCCAAGGTGCTCGGCCAGGCCACGGACGGCGCGGAGGACGAGCCCGAGCCGCAGCCGGAGAACGTGACGATGGGCTTCTGGTACGTCTCGCCGAGGCGCGGACCGCACCGTACGACCCGGCAGATCTCGGCGGGTACGTGGGAAGAGGTCCGCCCGAACTACACGGCACCGGTCGCGGACGCGATGGACCGCCTGATGAAGACGACGCCGGAGGACATCGCGGGCCGTCTGCTCCTGCTGCACGGCCCGCCCGGTACGGGCAAGACGTCGGCGCTGCGCACCCTGGCCCGTTCCTGGCGCGACTGGTGCCAGGTCGACTGCGTGCTCGACCCGGAGCGCCTCTTCTCCGACGTCGGCTATCTGATGGACATCGCGATCGGCGAGGAGGACGGCACGGGCAAGGGCCGCTGGCGGCTGCTGTTGCTGGAGGACTGCGACGAGCTGATCCGCGGCGAGGCCAAGCACACGGCGGGTCAGGCGCTGTCGCGACTGCTCAACCTCACGGACGGCCTGCTCGGCCAGGGCCGCAACGTCCTGGTGGGCGTGACGACGAACGAGGACCTGGAGCGCCTCCACCCCGCAGTCGTCCGCCCCGGCCGCTGCCTGGCCCGTATCGAGGTCGGCCCGCTGACCCACCGCGAGTCGGTGACCTGGCTGGGCACGGAGAAAGGGATCGGCCGCGAAGGCGCCACGCTGGCCGAACTGTACGCCCTGCGCCGGGGCACGTCGCCGACGTCGGTGCCCGGGGCGCGGGAGAGCGCGGACGCGGGGCTGTATCTGTAGGCCACGCTGAGCCTTCCCGGCTGGTGCTTTGATGGGTTTATGACCCTTTTCGTGGGCACGTCCGGCTGGCAGTACAAGGACTGGCGAGGAGTCCTCTACCCGGCCGGACTGCCCACGCGGCTCTGGCTGGAGGAGTACGCGACGCGGTTCGCCACGCTTGAGATCAACAACGCCTTCTACCGGCTGCCGTCGCAGGAGACCTTCGAGTCCTGGCGGGACCGCACCCCGCCGGACTTCGTCATCGCCGTCAAGGCGAGCCGCTTCCTGACCCACATCAAGCGCCTACGGGAGCCCGAGGAACCGGTACACCGCCTGATGACCCATGCCGCCGGCCTCTCCGACCGCCTGGGCCCGATCCTCCTCCAGCTCCCACCCACACTGCGCGCCGACCCGGCCCTCCTCGACACCTGCCTGGCCTGCTTCCCACCCGGCACCCGGGTAGCGGTAGAACCCCGCCACGACTCCTGGTGGACCCCCGAGGTACGCGAGATCCTGGAGTCCCGGCACGCCGCACTCGTCTGGGCCGACGTCCTCTCCCGCCCGGTAACCCCGCTGTGGCGCACCACGGACTGGGGCTACCTGCGCTTCCACGTCGGCCGAGCCCACCACTGGCCCCACTACGGCCGCCAGTCGCTGGCAACCTGGACACACCGCATCGCAGCCACCTGGCCCGACAACCAGCAGATCTACACGTACTTCAACAACGACCCACAGGCAGCAGCGGTCCAGGACGCCCTGCTCTTCGCCCGCCTGGCAAGGGCAGCGGGCCTGACGGTGACGCGAACGCCGCGACAGCTGAGCACCCAGTGAGGAGCGCGCCCAGGGGGCGGGGGGTGACACGTCGCGTCGCGGCTGCGGGTGCGTCGTGGCTGGTCGCGCAGTTCCCCGCGGGGTGCCTCCGGCGGTTGGGCGGGGCGCCTACCGGGTGGGTGGGGTTCCGTTTGTGGGCGACTGCCGGTTCGTTGTGGCTGGTCGCGCAGTTCCCCGCGGGGTGCCTCCGGCGGTTGGGCGGGGCGCCTACCGGGTGGGTGGGGTTCGGTTTGTGGGCGACTGCCGGTTCGTTGTGGCTGGTCGCGCAGTTCCCCGCGCCCCTTGGGTGGGTGGTGGGTGCGGGGCCGCGGGCCGGTGCGTCAGCCCGTCGCCAACAGGGCATACGGCCCTTTGCTGACACAAGGCGCGGGTGGGCCGAGACAGAACCTACGCGACGGGCATACGACGCACCGGCCCACGTCCCCTCCCGCCGGTGGGAGGGCGCGGGTTCGTCGTGGCGCAGGCTTTTGCATTTAGGGGCGCGGGGAACTGCGCGACCAGCCACACTCAACCTGCACCCGACAACGAACCGCCTCCCGCGGAGCGACTACCCCCGGTCCCCGTAAACCGCGCGCAGCGCATCCCGCACTGCGTCAAGGGCCACCCCATCGGCGAGCCCGAGGCGGCGGACGCGCTCGGCATAGGCCCGAGCCGCGGACGCCGCCTCACGCTCAGCCGCCGAACCCGCGGACGCGACAAACGTTCCGTTACGGCCCCGCGTCTCAATCACCCCGTCCGACTCCAACGCCCGATACGCCTTGGCAACCGTGTTCGCAGCGAGTCCCAGCGACTCGGCCAGCCCCCGCACGGTCGGCAGCCGATACCCCACCGGCAGCACACCAGCCCGCGCCTGCTCGGAAATCTGGGCGCGCACCTGCTCATAGGGCGCAACCCCCGCACCGTCATCGATGTCGATCTTCAACGTCACGGATTGATTGTCCCGCACCCCCGCAAAAATCAGAGGCACCCGACAACGCCTCCACGTAGCGTCAACGACATGACAGTGATCGTCCGCGACTTCCGCCCGGCAGACGCCGAGGGCTTCGCCCGGATCCGGCAGCTGGCCCTCCCCTTCATGCTCTGCACGGCCGAGTCCATCGCCTACGACGTCGCGCACGCCCACCCGGACGCCCACTTCCGGCCCCTGGTCGCCGAGGAGGACGGTGAACTCATCGGCACGGCCCAGGTGGGGATCGCGTACGACAGCCCCCAGCCCGGCCAGGGCTACCTGAACGTGTACGTGCACCCGGAGCGGGAGCGCCGAGGCGCGGGCTCCCTGCTCGTGCGCACGGCAGAGGAGCACCTGGCCGCCGTCGGCGCGACAAAGCTCTTCGCCTTCGTCACGGACACCCCCGCGAACCGCGCCTTCGCAGAAAAGCACGGCTATCACGCAAGCCGCTCAGCACAATTTCTCCGCCTCGACCTGGCGCACGCCACGCTGCCGCCCCGCCGCCCCCTCCCGAAGGACGTCCAGCTCCGCACGGGCGCGGACTTCGCGGACGACCCACGCCCCCTGTTCGCCCTGGACGCCGAGACGCTGGCGGACGAACCGAGCGACATCGCGCACGAGTTCACCGACTACGAGGCCTGGCTCCGCGAAACCTGGCACCACCCCCTTCTCAGCCACGAACTCACGTCGGTCGTGGTCGCCGACGGCCGCCCCGCCGCCTTCAGCGCGGCCCGCACCGACGGCGGCACCCGGTACGGCACCGTGATGACCGGCACCGCCCGCGCCCACCGCGGCCGCGGCCTGGCCAAGCTCGCCAAGAACGACTCCCTGCACCGCGCCCGTGCCGCCGGCTACACGGAGGCGTTCACGGGCAACGACGCCGGCAACGGCCCGATGCTCGCCATCAACAAGTGGTTCGGCTACGAGATCTGCGCCACGGAGGTGCACCATGTCCGCGAACTCGGCTGAATCCACCGGGCACTTGGACGTCGTCCTCGTCAAGGGCGGCCGTACGAAAATCCGTTACGCCGCCGAACTGCTCGCCGACGACGGCACTCGGATCACCGTCCGCGCCCCCTGGGCCGGAGACGTCGCCCGCGACTTCGGCTTCGTACGGTTCGAGTCCGGCGACATCTTCACCGAGTACTACTGGCGCGACCGCTGGTACGCGGTGAAGGAGGTCCGCGACTCCACCGGCACCCTCAAAGGCTGGTACACCGACATCACCCGCCCGGCCGTCCTCTCCGGCACCGAACTGGTCGTAGAGGACCTCGATCTGGACCTCTGGCGCTCCGCGGACGGCAGGACCGTACTGCGCCTGGACGAGGACGAATTCGCGGAGAGCGGTCTGCCGGAGACGGACCCCGACGCCGCATCTGCCGCCGTGGCCGCCCTGGACGAACTGGAACTCCTGGCCCGCGAGGGCGACTTCGAGGCGCTCCTCGACTAGGCAGCGCGCCGGCGCACAGCTCAGACCACCGCCACCACCGCAAACCGTTCGTCCTCCACCTCCCGCCCCCACAACAACGCCTCGTCCGACAGCCGCTCCACGCGCACGTCCCGCATCAGCGGCGTCAGCAGTGCGGTCAGCCGGTCGGCGGATATCCCCACCGGGCTCACCGTCCCCCACAAACCCTCTATCAACACGAGCCGTCCGCCGGGACGGAGCAACCCGCGCCAGTGCCGCAGCGCGCGCTCGGGATCGGGCAACGCCCACAGCACATGACGTACGAGCACGACGTCGAACCGCTGCTCTCCGACCGGCGGAGCCGCCGCGTCGCCGACAAGGAAGACCGCGTCACGGCCGGCCAGCTTGGCGCGGGCAAGGTCGACCATGCGGGGCGAGAGGTCGACGCCCGTGACCCGGTGGCGCTGCTCGGAGGCGAGGAGTGACAGACTGCCGGTGCCGCAGCCCAGATCCAGTACGTCGGACGGGGCGCGTGGCAGCCAGCCGCGAAGCCGGGCCGACCAGGCCTCGCGCACGGCGGGGTCGCGCAGGCCGTGGTCCGGTTCGTCGTCGAAGGTGGCGGACTCGGCGTCCCAGTCGACGTCGGCCCATGTATCGCGCTCACCTTTGCTCGTCATGTGCCCAGAGTGACACCCGCCACTGACAGCGCCGGGCCCGAGCGTGACGACCGCCACTGAAGCCGCAGGCCAGAGCGTGACCGCCGCCACAGACAGGGGGCCATCGATGAGTCACGCTCCCGGGAACGGTCTACCCATACAACCGCGCTACCCGGTAGGCCCAAGGAGGCAGTCATGCGTCGTGTGACCCTGCAGAAGCCCCTCAGGAAGTCGGACTCCCGCCGTGTCCGGGAAGAGGCCGACGAACGCGCCGCCGAGCGCCCAGAAGTCCGAAAAGACATCCAACGCACCTGGTGGCCGGACGGCTGACCCGTCCGGCCACCAGGTCTCCAACACCGAAGCGATGAGAACCCTCAGGGCGCCAGCCGCTTGCGGTAGTGGAGCCGGTCGTACGGCCCCTCCACGCGACGCTCCACGAGCTCGTACCCGTATCTGGGATAGAGCTTTTGGTTCTCCCACATCTTCGCGTTCGTGAGGAGCCGGACCTCGGCCAGTCCGAGCGCACGCGCGCGTGCGTCCGCGAATGCGAGCAGCCGCCGCCCGATGCCCTGCCCGTGGGCGTCCGGGTCGACGGCGATGACGTCGAGGTAGAGATGGTCCTCGTGGGCCTCCAGAACCAGGAGGCCCACGATCGGATTCCCGGTGACGTACACCCGCCCCGCCGCGATGTTCGCCGCGTGGTCCGCCTCCATCGGCACGGGTATCAGCCCGATGCGCTCGATGTAGGGCTGGAACGCCGCGTCGATCACGGCCTTCACGGCGTGCTCGTCGCCGGCTTCGGCGAGGCGGATGTCGTCAGTCGTGCCTTCGGTCGTGCCAGGAGTCATACCTGCGGTCATGCCTGAACGCTACGTCGGCGCACGACCAGTTTCTTCAAGAGTGGCCAGCCGGCAGCCATTCGTGCGCACCGTGCGATGTCGCTCGCGGCTCCTGGTCGCCGGCCCGTCACACCCCGGACGAGGCCTCGGTCTTCTCGTCCGAGGTCAGGACTTTCACTTCGGACGTCTCGAGCGACCTGTTGCGGCGGACGGACGAGAGGAAGGATGCCGCGATCAGGAAGACACCGACCAGACCGGTGATGATCTCGCTGATCTGGTACTGGATGGTGATGAGCAGGATCGCGGCGAGGGCACCGATCGCGTAGTGGGCGCCGTGCTCAAGGTAGACGTAGTCGTCGAGGGTGCCCTGGCGGACCAGGTAGACCGTGAGCGACCGGACGTACATGGCGCCGATGCCGAGGCCGAGCGCCATCCAGAAAATGTGGTTGGTGATGGCGAAGGCTCCGATCACACCGTCGAAGGAGAAGGACGCGTCCAGGACCTCGAGGTACAGGAAGAGGAAGAACGCAGCCTTGCCGGCGAGGGCAACCGCTGAGACCGGCTTGCCCTCGGCCTTTGCCTTCTCCTCCTCCTCGTGTTCGTGTTCCTCCTCTTCCTCCAGCCTGTCCTCGAAGTATCCGGAGAGACCGCCGACCACGAGATAGGTGATCAGACCGGCGACTCCGGCGAGCAGTACCGTCGCCGACTTGTCCGCGTGGCCCGTGCTGATGTGCGCGTGGGTGGCGAAGGTCAGCGCCGAGAGCAGCAGCACGATGAGCGCGACGCAGACCGACAGCATGTCGACCTTGCCGAGCTTGGCGAGCGGGCGCTCCAGCCACCCGAGCCACTTGATGTCCCGGTCCTCGAAGATGAAGTCAAGGAAGATCATCAGCAGGAACATGCCGCCGAAGGCCGCGATCGCCGGGTGGGCGTCGGTGACCAGGTCCTCGTACCGGCCTGGTTCCTCGAGGGCGAGCTGCACCGCCTCGATGGGGCCGACTTCGGCACTGATGGCGACGATCACGACCGGGAAGACCAGCCGCATACCGAACACCGCGATCAGAATGCCGATGCTGAGGAAGATCCTCTGCCAGAAGGCATTCATCTTCTTCAGGATTCCGGCATTGACGACCGCGTTGTCGAAGGACAGCGAGATCTCGAGGATCGAAAGGATCAGTACGATCCCGAAGGCCTCCCAGCCCCACTGCCACGCGGCGAAGGCGAGACCGAGCGCCGTGACGGCGAACGACCAGCCGAATGTTCTGAAGATCATCCTTGTCCCATACGGAGA
Source organism: Streptomyces sp. NPDC048825 (assembly GCF_043198355.1). NCBI lineage: Bacteria > Bacillati > Actinomycetota > Actinomycetes > Kitasatosporales > Streptomycetaceae > Streptomyces > Streptomyces sp. NPDC048825. The sequence continues at coordinate 78,503 of NZ_JBICUR010000014.1, read as the reverse complement.
GGGTGGGTACCGAGAGGGGGCAGAGCCCTGGGCTCAGGAAGCCGCGGGCTCGGGAAGCTCCGGAGCAGGGGCCCCGGGCTCAGGAAGCGGCCTTCACAGCGAGGACCGGGCAGCCGACCCCGAGCAGGATCTGCTGCGCGGCGGAGCCCATGATCAGCTTGCCGACCGCGCTCCGGCGCCGGAGCCCGATCACCACCAGGGACACATCGGCCTGCTCCGCCAGTTCGATGATCTCCTCGGCGGCGTCGCCTCCGCCGAGCACCTGGCGGATGTCGAACTCGATCTCCAGCGCGGCCAGGTCCTCACGGACATGGGCCAGATCGGGCTCTTGTGCGAAACGCGGATCCGCGTAGGAGTCACCGCGCGAGGTGTTCACCACCAGCATCTTCTCGCCGCGCAGGCGGGCCTCGTCGATCCCCGCGCGCAGCGCGGCCTCACCCTCGGGCGAGGGTACGTATCCGACCAGTACGGTCATGTCTGCTCTCCCTTCTCTCAGGCACTTCGCTCACGCAGGGGACGTACGACGAACCGCCGGATCAGCGGCCAGGCGAGCACCAGCAGGATCGCCGTGTAGACCACGTAGGACACCGGCCCGCCCATCAGCCCGGACAGTTCGCCGCCGGACAGTTGCAGGGAGCGCCGTCCCTGCAGCTCGGCTCGCGGACCGAGGATGACGCCGACGATCAGCGGCAGCACCGGCAGGCCGAACCGCCGCATCGCGAATCCGAGGAGCCCCAGCGCCAGCAGCACGAACAGGTCCAGGGGTTGTGCGTTGACGGCGTACGCACCCATCGACGCGAAGAACAGGATTCCCGCATACAGATAGGGGCGCGGGATCCGCAGCAGCTTGGCCCAGGCGGGTGCGAGCGGCAGATTCAGCAGGAGCAGCAGCAGATTGCCGACGAACAGGCTGGCGATCAGCACCCAGACGAGGCTCGCCTCGCGCTCGAACAGCAGCGGGCCGGGCTGGATGCCGTACGACTGGAATGCCGCGAGCATGACCGCGGCGGTCGCGTTCGTCGGCAGGCCGAGGGCCAGCATCGGGACCAGGGTGCCCGCCGCGGAGGCGTTGTTCGCCGCCTCCGGACCGGCCACGCCCTCGATCGCGCCCTTGCCGAAATCCTCGGGGTGCTTGGTCAGCCGCTTCTCCGTCGCGTACGACAGGAAGGTCGGGATCTCCGCACCGCCTGCCGGGAGCGCACCGAACGGGAAACCGTACGCCGTGCCCCGCAGCCAGGGCTTCCACGACCGCTTCCAGTCCTTCTTGCCCATCCACGGCCTGCCGACCGGGATGATCTCGGCGGGCCTGCGCCGCAGATGCGCGGCCACCCACAGCGCCTCGCCGACGGCGAAGATACCGACGGCCACGACGACCACGTCGATCCCGTCGGCGAGCTGGGGGACGCCCAGGGTGAGCCGTTGCTGTCCGGACACCCCGTCGATGCCGACCAGGCCGATGGTCAGGCCCAGCAGCAGCGAGACCAGGCCCCGGACGCGTGACGAGCCCAGCACCGACGTGACCGCGATGAAGGAGAGCAGCATCAGGGCGAAGTAGTCCGGCGAACCCAGACTGACCGCGAACTCCACCACGATCGGCGTGACCAGCACCAGCAGCAGCGTGCCGATCGTGCCCGCCACGAAGGAACCGATCGCGGCGGTGGCGAGCGCCTGCGCGGCCCGTCCGGCCTTGGCCATCTTGTTGCCCTCGATGGCCGTCACCACCGAGGACGACTCCCCGGGCGTGTTCAGCAGGATGGAGGTGGTCGAGCCGCCGTACATGCCGCCGTAGAAGATGCCCGCGAACATGATGAACGCCTGCTCCGGCTCCATGCCGTAGGTGATCGGCAGCAGCAGCGCCACCGTCATCGCCGGGCCGATGCCCGGCAGCACACCCACAGCGGTGCCGACGAGGACGCCGATCAGCGCCAGCAGCAGGTTCATCGGATCCATGACGTCCGCGAAGCCCTGCATGAGATTGTTCAGGTTGTCCATCACAGGATTCCTTGCAGCACACCGGCCGGGAGGTTGACGCCGAGCCCGATCGCGAAGGCGTAGAACGTGGTGAGGGACAGCGTCACCGCGATCAGCAGATTGCGGACGTAGTGCCGGTTCCCGAGGGCGAAGGCGGTGCCCCAGAAGAGCAGCGTGCCGCTGATCACCCAGCCGAGCGGTTCGATCAGCACCGCGTTCACCACGAAAGCGGCGATCAGCATCAGTACGGTGCGCCAGTCGCTGCCCGTGGAAAGGTCGACGTCCTCGCCGGCCTCCGGCTCGCCGTGGCCGCCCCGGGCGACGTCGAGCGCGTACAGCACCGCGACCACCAGGAGAAGCACACCCAGGAGCAGCGGCACCGCGCGCGGCCCGACCGGGTCGGTGCTGCTGGTGACCTGCGCTATCCCGAACCCGTCCACGATGACGGCCGTGCCCAGCAGGGCGAGGAACGCGCACACGCCGTACTGTGCGCGGTCCCCACCCCCAGGCGGACGGGTGTCCTCCACCGTCCGTTCGTTCAGCTCGGAGCTCATGCCAGACCGAGCTCTGCCAGCAGGTCGGCGACGGCCTTGTCCTGCTCCTTCAGGTAGGTGCCGAACTCGTCACCTGTGACGAAGGCGTCCGTCCAGCCGCGCTTGGTCAGCTCGTCCTGCCACTGCTGGGAGTCGTGCATCTTGGTCAGGGCGTCGATCCAGGTCTTCTTCTGCTCGTCGGTGATCCCCGGAGGGGCGACGATGCCGCGCCAGTTGGTGAAGACCAGGTCGATCCCGGAGTCCTTGAGGGTGGGGGCGTCCTTCACGGCGTCGATCGGCTTCTCGCTGGTCACCGCCAGCACGCGCACCTGTCCCGCCTCGATCTGGTCGAGGAACTCGCCGAATCCGCTGGCGCCGAAGGCGACCTTGTTGCCGAGGATGGCGGGCAGCAGCTCACCGCCGCCGTCGTACCCGACGTAGTTGACCTTCTTCGGCTCGATGCCGACGGCCTTCGCCAGCTGCATCGGGAGCAGGTGGTCGGGGCCGCCCGGCGAGGAGCCGCCGCCCACGGGCACCTTCTTGGGGTCCTTCTTCCACGCGGTGACCAGGTCGTCGATCGTCTTGTACGGGGAGTCCTTCGACACGACGATCGCGCCGGCCTCCTCGATCAGCCTGGCCAGCGGCGTGGTGTCGGTCAGCCCCGCCTCGGACTTCGAGGTGTACGCGGCACCGACGACGCCCAGCCCCATCTGCATGGCCAGCTTGCCGTTACCCTTCTCGTTCACCAGGCGCTGCAGGCCCACGGTGCCGCCGGCGCCGGGCAGGTTGTACACCTGGATGCCGGACGCCACCTTGGAGTCCTGCATCACCTGGGAGACGGTGCGGGCGGTGACGTCGTAGCCACTGCCCGGAGTGTTGGGCACCATGAGGCGCAGACCTGTGACGGGCTTGTCGGCCGCGCCTGCGCTCTCCGATTCCTTCTTGTCCGCGGTGGCGCCGCAGGCACTGGCAGCGAGCATCGACACGGTGGCAAGAGCACCGAGAAGTGCGGCTCTGCGAGTTCTCATGGCTCATCTCTTTCGCTTGGGCGGGTCCGGCGCCATGATTGTGCGGTTCCTCGGACAGTCCGTCTCCGTTGTGTGAGCATTGAAGGTTGAGTTCATAGTGGTCGTGACGTCCCGCCGCCATACACTCGCCGGTGAGCTGCTGGTATTGCAGCTCGCCGGCGTGGTGGTCGTGCTTGTCGCGGTCGCCGCCGTCTCGCTGTCGCAGTCGAAGGCGACGTTCGACCGGGTCGAGGGCCGCCGGGTGACCGCCCTCGCCGAGGAACTGGCCGGAAACCCACTCATGCGCAGCCAGCTCGTCCGTCCCGCACCCGCCGAGACCCTCGCACCGCTGCTCCAGACCAAGGTGACGCGGGAGAACGTCACCTCCGTCACGGTCGCCGACGCCGGCGGCCGGATCGTCGCGGCCACCAATCCCACGCTGGTGGGGACGCGGCTGCCGGTCGACGGGCCGAGCGTCTCGCGGGCGCGCGGCTGGTCGGGAGAGCTGCCCGTGGACGGGGTCCGCGAGCTGGTGGCCCAGGCCCCGGTGCTCGGTGTGAACACGAAGCCCGTCGGCGAGCATCTCGGCACGGTCATGGTCGGGCGGGCCTCACCGACGGTCTGGCAGCGGCTGAGCGGCGCCTCGTCGTATCTGCTCACCTACCTCGGCATCGCGAGCGTGCTCGGGGTGGCCGGGTCCTGGCTGCTGGCCCGGCGGATCAAGCGTCAGACCCTCGGCCTCGAACCCCGCGAGATCGCCGGTCTCGCCGAGCACCGCGAGGCGATGCTGTTCGGCATCGCCGAGGGCGTGGTCGCGCTCGACCCACAGCTACGGATCACACTGGTCAACGAGGTCGGCCGCAGACTGCTCGAGCTTCCCGAGGACTGCGTCGGAATGAGCCTGGGCGACCTGGGGATCGCGGGCAGGCTGTACGACGTACTGGCCGGGACCGGCGGTGAGCAAGGCGCCGAACACGGCGCGGAACACGCCGCCGAACACGGCACTGAGCGGCGCGACGAGGTGGTCGTACGCCGGGGCCGGGTGCTGGTGATGAACCGGATGGACGTCACCAAGGACGGCCGTCGGCTGGGCTCGGTGACAACCCTGCGGGACCGTACCGAGCTGGCCCAGCTCGAACGCGAACTGGGCTCGTTCCGCAGCAGCACCGAACTACTGCGTGCGCAGGCCCACGAGTTCTCCAACCAGCTGCACACCATCTCCGGACTCATCCAGATCGGCGAGCACGACGAGGTCGTACGCTACGTCCGGGCCCTGCGGAAACACCGTGAGTCGCTCGATCTGACCCTCACCAGCCGGGTCCGCGACCGGGCCGTCGCCGCGCTGCTCATGGCCAAGTCCGCGCTCGCGGCGGAGCGCAAGGTCCGGCTGCGGATCTCGGAGCTCACGGCGCTGGAGAGGCTGGAGCCGATGGACGCCGCGGACGTGGCGACGGTGCTCGGCAATCTCGTCGACAACGCCCTCGACGCGGCTGCGGCCTGGGCCTCGGCCTCGGACCACGAGGACGACGCCTGGGTGGAGGTCGAGCTGCGCCAGGACGCCTCGAGCGTGGAGATCGTGGTACGCGACTCGGGCCCCGGCGTGGCTCCCGAGCTCGCGCAGGAGGTGTTCTCCCACGGCTTCACCACGAAGGCGGCACAGGGCGGCGACCGGGGTATCGGCCTGGCGCTCACCCGGCTGGTCTGCACGCGCAGAGGTGGCGAGGTGTCGGTGGCCAATACAAAGCAGGGCGCCATGTTCACGGCCCGGATGTCCGTGGGGCAGTTGTCCGATCGCGAGACGGAGGAAGTCCGGTGATCGACGTACTGGTTGTCGAGGACGATTTCATGGTGGCGCGGATCCACCGCGGATTCGTCGACGGTGTCGAGGGCTTCCGTGTGGTCGGAACGGTGAACTGCGGGGAGCAGGCGCTCGCCGCCGTCGCCGAGTTGCAGCCCGACCTGGTCCTGCTCGACCTCTATCTGCCCGACATGTTCGGTCTGGATGTCATTCCCCGGCTGCGGACGGCGGGCCATGACTGCGATGTGCTGGTAATCAGCGCTGCCCGCGAGGCAGAGGCCGTCAGGGGCGCCGTCCGCCAAGGCGTGGTCGACTACCTGCTGAAACCGTTCGACGCCGACGACCTCAAGGAGCGACTGGAGCGCTACAGCGCCCGGCGCGGCAACCTGCACGCCGCCGTGGTCAGCGGGCAGGCCGACGTGGACCGGGCACTGGGCCGGGTGACGGCGCCGGCTCGGACACCCACGCTGCCGAAGGGGATGAGCGTGGAGACCGCGGAACTGGTCGAACGCGCACTGCGCACAGCCGAAGGAACCTTGTCCGCGGCCGAGTGCGCGACCCGGGTCGGCATCTCCCGTGTCAGCGCGCGCCGCTACCTCGAGCACCTCGCCGTCACGGACCGGGCCGAGGTGTCGCTGCGCTACGGGCACGCAGGCCGGCCCGAGCGCCGCTACCAGTGGCAGGCCTAGCCGGAGACAGAAGCGCAGGTGGTCGGTTTGGCGTGCGCCGGATCGAGGGCGTTGGCCACCTCGTGATGGGCGATGCGGTCGAAGAGACCGATCGCCACATGCTCGGAGAGGTCGGCCGCGCACAGGTCCTGGAGCAGGACATTGCGTACGTTCGGGCCGTCGAGGAACTGCGAACGGTACGGCGTGACCACCTCGTCGTACTTGGTGGCGATGACCGTGTAGTCGACGCCCGGCACCGTGTCGCCGCCCGCGTTGAGCTTGGCCAGGAAGGCGGATCCGGCCGTCTGCTCGGCGAGGGACGGCGTGGTTTTGGACAGCAGGTCGCCCGCGCCGGGGAAGTACGGCAGCAGGTTGGCGAGGCCGTTCAGGGTGGTCCCGTGGTTGCTGGGCCCGAGGCCGACGAGAGCCTTCACCTTGGCGGCTCCGCCGAGGAACTTCAGGTAGTAGCGGGGCATCAGGCCGCCCTGTGAGTGGCCGACGAGGTCGGTCTCGGCGGCGCCGGTCGCGGTGAGCACCTTGTCGACGAAGGCCTGGAGTTGCTCTGCCGACTTGTCGATCGGGCCGAGGCCGTGAAAGAGGGGGACGCCGGGGAGTTGGCCGTAGTCAAGCGAGAAGACGCAGTAGCCGCGCTTCTTCAGATACGGCGCGAGGGCCAGCCAGTTGTCGACGGAGTTCCCGAAGGTGCCGTGGACGAGGACGACGGGGCGGGGGTGGGCGGCGGAGGGCTTGCAGGAGTAGTTGTTCCAGCCCGAGCTGGGGGCGGCCTTTGCCTGTGCGGTGGCGGCGGGGGTGACGAGGACTGCGGCGGTAAGCAGCAGCGCGGCCAGAGATCTGGCCACTCGCTTCCAGGGCAGCATCGAGTGATCTCCTTGCGGCTCAAGGGAGTTGCGACGACGTACGCCCTGTGATCCGGATCACGAGGATGCTGTTCACTTGTCAAGTTACGATCGAGTAGTGCAACTGTGAAGTACGCGTCAGCAAAAACTTCCAGTGATAGCCGACGACTACGCTGACGCGTACTGATGAACCGTCACCAAACGGGCTTGATGGGCCCAGAGGGCGCGATGCGCACCAACCGCTCCCGCAGCGCCCGGACTTCACGTTCGCCGAGCAGCTCGACCCACGGCCGCACAGCCTCCGCCGCCGCTTCCTCCGCGGCCCGAGTACAGGCCCACCCCTGCTCGGTCAGCACGACCAGCCGAGCGCGCGCGTCTTCGGGATGGGGCTGCCGCTCGGCGTACCCCTTGCGCACGATCTCGTCGACGAGCTGACTCGCGGCCTGCTTCGTCACTCCCAGATGGGCGGCGAGCTCGGTGGCCGTCGCACCATCCGGGGCGAGCCGGGCGAAGGCGAACCCGTGCGCGGGCCGCAGCCCTTCGAAGCCGCGGGCTTCAACCCCATCGTGGATGCGCTGCGTGAGTTCGCCGGCGACGGCGAGCAGGGCGGCGGACAGGGCCATGGCCTCGGAGTTCTGCACGCATGCATTGAAACACCCTTGACGAATTGGTCAAGCTGCTTGACCATAGGTCGTATAGTCAAGCAGCTTGACCATCTGCCGGTCGGAGGCCGCCATGCCCGTAGTCCGCTCGTCCGAAGCCGTGACCCACGAGATCCACGGCGCCCGATTCATCTCGTACGCCACTCCCCGCACCGGCAGCAAGGAACTCTGCGCCTGGCGGGGCGAGATCCCCCCGGGGACCAAAGCCCCTCTGCACACCGTCAACCGGGAGGAGATCTTCCATCTGCTCGACGGCGAATTGCTGATCACGCTTGACGGCCGCACCGAACGCATCTCCGCGGGCGACACCTTGATCATCAACCCAGGGGCGACCCTGGGCGTCGAGAATCCGACCGCCGAGGTCGCGATCTCCTGGGTCACCACCTCGATCGGCCTGGAGGCGAAGCTGGCCGACGGTAGCCGGATCACTCCGCCCTGGGCCAACTAACCGCCTCGCAGGGCGACTTACGCTAAGGCCAGCGACCCCGGAATCACGGCCCGTGGCCCGAACTTCGCCCGCGCCCGGTCCGCCACCTCCTCGATACGGCGGGCCTTCTCGTCCAGCGCGTCGAAGGTGAGCTGGTGGGAGGCCTGGTCGGCGGGGGCCAGGCCTTCTGCGCGCAGGGCGATCGCGCGAACCCGGGCGCGCTGGAGGCCGAGCGCCTCGTACATGCGGTACGCGGCGTCGGTGAGCGCCGGGGAATGCGCGGTCGGCTCGGGGAGCGTACGACTGCGGGTGGTCATGGAGCGGTCGGCGTAGCGCACGGTGAGGGTGAGCGTGCGGCACACCTTTTCCAAGGCGCGCAGCCGGGCGCCCAGTTCCTCGGCGGCGGAGAGCAGGGCGCGCCGGTGCCGGGAGGGGTCCAACTCGTCGCGAGAGAAGGGGCGTTCGGCGGCGAGCGAGCGGGAGACCGCATTCGGCACGACCCGGCCGCGGTCAATGCCCTGCGCCTTCTCGCGCAGTTCGCGGCCGGTACGGGCACTGGTGAGCCGTTGCAGGGTCGACAGGGGCGCGGCGGCGACCTTGCCGACGGTGTCGAGGCCGTACTCGCCCAGGGTGCGGGCGGTGGCGGCGCCGACTCCGGGGAGGGCGGCGACCGGCTGTTCGTCCAGGAACTCCGCGCGGGCGCCGGGCTCTTCGGGGACCACGCGGGTTTCCCCCGGCCTGGTGCCGCGCAGCGCCATACGGGCGAGCATCGGTCCGGGCCCGGCCCCGATCGCACACTCCACCCCGTACCAGGCGAGCGCCCGCACCCGTATCAGCGAGGCCAGTCCCACCACGTCCCGCCCGAAGTACCGCTCGGCACCCCGCAGGTCCAGCAGCGCGCCGTCGGGTGGCAGTGCCTCGACGACGGGGGTGAACTCCTCGATCATGCCGAGGAGTTGGGGCAGGGCAGCCTCGTACACCGGACTCAGCTGAAAACGTACGCAGAGGATGGTCATCCCGCACTCCCCGGACTCTGGTGCCACAACTTCCTCCCGCTCGCGGGCCCTTCGCCCGCCGGGCGCAGATCCGCCCACGGATGCATTTCGTATCCCGTGGGCATATGGATTCGCCGGTCGCCCGTCGAATCTCCCTCGCCCCGAGAGCCATCGGAAACCCCCGCTTCCCCCACTCCCCCGGCATCCCCGCTCGGCTCGGCCAGCCGCAGTGCCACCCCGTCCAGCCCCTCCTCGTGCCGCAGTTCCACCAGATCGGCGAGGTTCCAGGCCGCCGAACCGACCACGCTGAGGCTGCGCGGTCCGCGGCGCTGGACCACACCGCGTACGAGCAGGAGCCAGGAGTGGAAGACGGTGTGGGCGCAGGCGTCGTGGGAGTCGTCGAAGAAGGCGAGGTCGACCAGTCCTGTGCCGTCGTCCAGGGTGGTGAAGATGACCCGCTTGCCGGAGCGGATCGGCGGGGTCTGGGTGGCCGCCTTGGCGCCCGCGACCAGGACCGTCTCGCCGTGCCGCGCCTCCCGCAGCCGGCGCGCCGTGACCACGCCCAGCTCCTCCAGGAACTCCCGGTGATCGTCCATCAGATTGCGCGAGGCGTCCATGGAGAGCACCCCCAGCTCGGCACTGAGCTTCTCCGCGTCGTCAAGGTCGGGCAGCCCGGCGGAGGCGGTGTTCCGGCCACCGGACAAGGGGAGTTGAGCCCCGCGCCCGCCGCGCACGCCCCGGTGCAGCTCGGCCAGGTGCAGTTGCAGATCACGGCGGTTGGCGCCGAACGCGTCCAACGCTCCGACCTGCGCGAGCCGCCCCGAGATCGGCTTGCTCGGCCGGGCCCGCTCCCAGAAGTCGAGCAGGGAGGCGTACGGCTGCCCGTCCGCGATCCGCGCCGCCTCGGCCTCACTGATGCCGTGCACGTCGGAGAGGGCCAGCCGTACGCCCCACCGGTCCGGCAAACCCCCTTCACCGCACACCAGTTCGATACGGTGGGCGACCGCCGACCGGTTCACGTCCAACGGCAGGATCGGCACCCCTCGCCGCCGCGCGTCCGCGAGCAGCAGCCGTTTCGGGTACATCCCGGGGTCGTGCGTGAGCAACCCCGCGTAGAACGCGGCCGGGTGATGGGCCTTGAGCCACGCCGACTGGTACGTCGGTACGGCGAAGGCGACCGCGTGCGCCTTGCAGAAGCCGTACGAGCCGAAGGCCTCGAGGATCTCCCAGGCGTGCGCGATCGTTTCCGTGGAGTACCCCTTCGCGGCGGCGTGCCGCGCGAACCACAGGCGGATCCGTCCCTGCGACTCGAGGTCGGAAAGGCCGCGCCGGATCTGGTCGGCCTCATCGCGTCCACAGCCGGTCATGAGGTGCACGATGTCGATGATCTGCTCATGGAAGACCACGACTCCGTACGTCTCCCGCAGCGGTTTCTCCAGGTCCGGGTGCGGATAGCGGGCCGGCGCCCGGCCGTGCCGCGCCGCGATGAACGGCCGCACCATGTCGGCGGCGACCGGCCCGGGACGGAACAGCGAGATGTCGACCACGAGGTCGTGGAAGTTCGCCGGCTGCAGCCTGCCGACCAGGTCCCGCTGGCCCGGCGACTCGATCTGGAAGCAGCCCAACGTCTCGGTGGATTGAATGAGTTCATACGTCGCCGGGTCGCCGTCGGGCACCGCGTCCAGGTCCACGGGAACACCGGTCGCCCGCTTCACCTCCGCCACCGCGTGCGCCATCGCGGACTGCATCCGCACGCCCAGCACATCGAGCTTGAGCAGCCCGAGATCCTCGACGTCGTCCTTGTCGAACTGCGCCATCGGGAACCCTTCGCCGCTGGTCGGCATGACCGGCGTACGGGAAAGGAGTGAGGCATCGGAGAGCAGCACCCCGCACGGGTGCATGGCGACTCCGCGCGGGAGTGCGTCGAGCGCTTCGACCAGCTCCCACAGCCTGCCGTACTTCTCCTTCTCCCCCGCGAGTTCACGGAGTTCGGGCAGTTCGTCCAGGGCCGCGCGGGCGTCGCGGGCGCGAATGTGCGGGAAGGACTTGGCGATCCGGTCGATGTCGGCGGGGTCCATGGAGAGGGCGGCGCCGACATCACGGATGGCGTGCCGTACGCGATAGGTCTCGGGCATGGCGACGGTCGCGACGCGCTCGGTGCCGAACCGGTCGATGATCGCGCGGTAGACCTCAAGCCGGCGCGCGGACTCGACGTCGATGTCGATGTCGGGCAGGACCGCACGGCGCTTGGACAGGAACCGCTCCATCAGCAGCCCGTGTTCGACGGGATCCGCGTGCGCGATGCCGAGGAGGTGGTTGACGAGGGATCCGGCACCGGAGCCGCGCGCGGCCACTCGGATGCCCATCTTCCGTACGTCGTCAACTACTTGAGCGACCGTCAGGAAGTAGGTGGCGAAGTTGTGGTGGGCGATGATGTCCAGTTCCTGGTGCATCCGCTCCCAGTACACGGGCCGCGCGTCATAGCCGTGCAGCACCATGCCCGCCGCCGCGCGCGAGGCCAGCACGCGCTGTGCGGTGCGGCGGTCGGCGCCGACGAGATGCGGCTCGGGGAAGTGGACGGCGCCGATACCGAGGTCGTCCTCGGGATCGACGAGGCATTCGTCGGCCGTGGCCCGGGTCTGTTCCAGCAGGTGGTACGCGGCGTCGCGGCGGTAGCCCGCAGCCTCCACGATCCGTTCGGCCAGGCCGTGCATGGCGCCCGCGTCCTTGAGCCAGGCCTCGCCGCTGTCCAGCTTGCGGGGGTCGACGGGTACGAGGCGGCGGGCGGCGTCCAGTACGTCGGCGACCGGGCCCATGCCCGGGTCGGCGTACCGGACGGCGTTGCTGAGCACCGGGCGCACCCGCTGCTCGGCGGCGAAGCCGACGGTGCGGGCGGCCAGGCGCAGCGAACCGGCTCCGGTGCCTTCGCGTCCGTGGCAGACGGCTTCGAGGCGCAGGGCGTCACCATAGATCTCCCGCCAGGGCGCGAGGAGCTTCGCGGCCCGGTCGGGGCGGCCGGCGGCGAGCGCGCGGCCCACGTCGGAGGCGGGGCCGAGCAGTACGGTCAGCCCCTCGGCGTGGTTGTCCGCCCAGGGCAGCAGGGGCGTGCCCGTGTCGCCGTCGCCCGCATGCGAGGCCGTGACGATCCTGCACAGCTCGGCCCAGCCGAGGGCGCCGTCCCGGGCAAGGAAAGTCACGCGGGGTGTCGATTCGTCGATGAAGGCACCGCCGCGTACAGGAGTGCGCCGCCGCGCCCGCCCCGTGCTCCCCTCCGGCGGGGCCACCGCGAGCTCCGCCCCGAAAAGCGGACGTACACCGGCGGCGGCGCAGGCCTTGGCGAACCGGACCGTACCCGCGAGGGTGTCCCGGTCGGTGAGCGCGAGGGCGTCCATACCGCGCTCGGAGGCGCGCTCTGCCAGCCGTTCCGGGTGGGAGGCCCCGTAGCGCAGCGAGAACCCGGAGACGGTGTGCAGATGCGTGAAGTCCGGCACGCGCACCTCCACTCTCCAGGGGCTCCCACACCAGCCCACGAACATTCGTTCCTGCTCCCTCACCCCCACCATAGACCAATTACTCGAACGAGTGTGCGATATCCGTCTGAGATTGACCCAGGCCCCTTCCGGGAGCCGTCCAATCCCCTCCCACTTGCCCAGTTACCCCGCCCCACCAGCGCAAACGCCGGGAAGTGCGCGGGAAACGCGAAGAGTCCCGCCCCCGCAGAAGCTGCGCGGGGACGGGACCCTTCGTGGCGATGGAGCGAGCTGGTGGAGCTGTCAGCCGATCTCGGTACCGGTGGCCTCGAGGGCCTCGGTGACCGGCTGGAAGAAGGTCTCGCCGCCGGAGGTGCAGTCGCCGCTGCCGCCGGAGGTGAGGCCGATCGCACTGCTGCCCGAGAAGAGCGAGCCGCCGCTGTCACCGGGCTCGGCGCAGACGTCGGTCTGGATGAGCCCCTCGACGACGTCGCCGCCGCCGTAGTTCACGGTGGCGTCCAGGCCGGTGACCGTGCCGTCGGACACCTGGGTCGTGGAACCGCTGCGGACGACCTCCATGCCGACGGTGGCCTCGGCGGCGCCCGTGATCTCCTGGGCGGAGCCGTCGTAGAGGTTCACCTCGCTCGGGTGCTCCACGTCCGCGGTGTACTTGACCAGGCCGTAGTCGTCGCCCGGGAAGCTGGAGTCGGCGTTCTCACCGATCACGTTGCCGTCCGCGTCCGACCAGCTGGTGATCGCCTCGGTGCAGTGACCGGCGGTCAGGAAGGCCGGCTCGCCGCCCTGGACCACGTTGAAGCCGAGCGAGCAGCGGCTGCCGCCACCGGTGATGGCGTCACCGCCGGCGATGAACTTCTTGAACTCGCCCTTCGTGGTCTTGAGTTCGGCCTTGGCGCCGAGCTTCTCGACGACCTTGGTCAGCTGGGCCATCTTCGCGCCCTTGACCGTACGGTCCGCGGTGACGACGATCTTGTTGGTCGTCGGGTCGGTCGCCCACGAGGTGCCGGAGATCGTCGCGTCCTGCTTCAGCGTCGTACGGGCGCTCTTCAGCTCGGCGAGGGAGTTCTCGACGACTCTGGCCTTGGCTCCCGCCGACTCGACGGCTTCGGCAGCGGCCTTGTCGAGGACGTTCACGACGAGGTTCTTGGCCTTCGCGTCGTAGTACGTTCCCGCCGCGTCGGCGCCGAGGTCCCTGTCGAGCGTCGAGGCGAGCTTTCCGGCCGCCTTGATCGAGAGAGTTTCGGGCGTGGGTGCCGCCGTGGTCTCACTCGCGTTCGCGGACTGGAAGGTGACTCCCGCGGCCACGAGTGCGGCGATGCCCGCACCAGCCACGGCGGCACGCCGCTTGGGTATGCGTCGGTGCTTCAACTTACGTCCTCCTGTGGGGGGTCGGCCGCGGCGGCTGTGGGGGCCGTCGCGACCGGAAGGTGTACGGGCATGGACACGACAAACAGTAAAAGCCACGTCCACGCCAACGGACGGCGCCCACTATTCCGATCCTTACGGGGAGCACACAAGGTCTACTTCAGGACGCGCATACGGCAACGAGCGTGCGCCCCCCGCAGGTTGACGCGCGTTGAACTGCCGGAATAAACACCACGTCAATAGCCGCGACAAGCACTACGGGCGAGTAACTATTGGCGCTCTGTGAGGACTACACCTGTCCGGATTTCGACTCTCCGGTGTCCAGATCGAACGGCTCGGGAACCGGCGGGAGTTGCTCCCGCAGCGATTGCTCCGCCATCGACGGCGCTGACGGCACCGACCGCTCCGGCTCGGACGACGACTCGTGCGAAGACTCTGAAGGCGACTCGGACGAAGGCTCGGCCGAGCGCTCCTTCGCCTCGGACAACTGCTGTTGGGGCTGCGACAACAGCTTCTGAAGCTGGGCGAACAACTCCGGGGAGGGCAGCGAAGGCTGCTCCTGGGCGCGCGGCGCCGGCTGCTGCGCACGCTCCAGGAAGCGCAGCAGTTCCACCGGGAAGGGCAGCACGAGCGTGGAGTTCTTCTCGGCCGCGACCGCCACCACGGTCTGCAGCAGCCGCAGCTGGAGCGCGGCGGGCTGGTCGGACATCACCCCGGCGGCCTCGGCCAGCTTCTTGGAGGCCTGCAGCTCGGCGTCCGCGTTGATGACCCGGGCCCGCCGCTCCCGGTCGGCCTCCGCCTGCCGCGCCATGGACCGCTTCATCGTCTCCGGCAGCGATACGTCCTTGATCTCGACCCGGTCGATGGACACACCCCACTCCACGGCCGGACTGTCGATCATCAACTCCAGGCCCTGGTTGAGCTTTTCGCGGTTGGAGAGCAGATCGTCCAGCTCGCTCTTGCCGATGATCGAGCGCAGCGACGTCTGCGCCATCTGCGCGACCGCGAACCGGTAGTCCTCGACCCGGATCACCGCGTCGGCGGCGGACACCACCTTGAAGTAGACGACGGCGTCCACGCGCACCGTGACGTTGTCCCGGGTGATCCCCTCCTGCCCGGGCACCGGCATCGTCACGATCTGCATGTTGACCTTCTGGAGCCGGTCCACGAAGGGCACGATCATGGTGAATCCGGGCCCACGCACTTCGGATCGCAGCTTGCCGAGCCGGAGGACCACGCCCCGCTCGTACTGTTTGACGACCCGCGCCGCCGCCATCACGTACACCGCTCCGACGGATCCGAGAGCTACTCCGGCCGCCACCAGCTCCTCGATCATTGCGACCCCCAGGGTCCGTGTCGGGCGCATCAGGTGTGTACTTCGAAGGTAACTCCGGGGCGGACACGAAGGGGAGATGGAGGACACAGGTGCCGAACGGCGTAAGGATGCGGGACGGACGGTGGCTGGCGATCGAGGAGTGGGGCGACCCGGACGGTACGCCGGTGGTGGTGCTGCACGGCACACCGGGCTGCCGGTCCGGGGCGGTGCCGCAGGACCTGGTGGCCGCGCGCCCCGGGGTGCGGTTCATCGCGTACGACCGCCCGGGGTACGGGGATTCGGACAGAGGCCCGGGCCGCAGGGTGGCCCACGCCGCGCGGGACGTGGCCGCGGTGGCCGACGCGCTGAAGCTCGGCCGGTTCGCGGTGCTCGGCCGCTCCGGCGGTGCCCCGCACGCGCTGGCCTGCGCGGCACTGCTGCCGAACCGGGTACGGCGCACGGCGGCGATGATGAGTCTCGCACCGCCGGACGCCGAGGGGCTGCGCTGGTTCGACGGGATGGCCGAGTCCAACGTCGAGGAGTTCGCCCAGGCGCTGACCGACCCACTGGACTTCGCCGAGCGCATCTCCGCGCGGGCCGCCGCGATCCGCAAGGACCCGGCCCAGCTCCTCGTGTCGATCCGTGACGGCCTCACCGACTCCGACCGGCGGATCATCGCCCAGCCGGCCATCAGCGAGATGCTGCTGCGCACCTTCCGCGAGGCGCTGCGCAGTTCGGCGTACGGCTGGATCGACGACGATCTCGCCCTGCTGAGCAACTGGGGCTTCGACCCGGCGTCGATCACCCGGCCCGTACTGCTGTGGCACGGCGCCCAGGACACCTTCTCCCCGGTGAGCCACTTCGAGTGGCTGGCCGAGCGCATCCCGCGCGTCCGGCCCGTACTGGACCCGGAGGCGGGTCACTTCGCGGCTCTGGAGGCTCTTCCGGACGTACTCGACTGGCTGGCTCCGCGAGCGTCCGCCTGAACGGCCCGGACGAGGAGGACGAGCCCCCGCACCCGCGGGGGTGCGGAAGCTCGTCCACTGCTGGCTGCGTGCCTGTGTTCCTTCGTGCCTTGCTTCGTGCCGTGCGCGCCGATCAGTAGACGCTGACTCCGTAGGCGCTCAGGGCCTCGGTGACCGGCTGGAAGAACGTGGTGCCGCCGGAGGAGCAGTTGCCGCTGCCGCCTGAGGTCAGGCCGTACGCGGTGCCGTTGCTGCCGTAGAGCGAGCCGCCGGAGTCGCCGGGCTCGGCGCAGATGTTGGTCTGGATCAGGCCGGAGACGACGTCGCCGCCGCCGTAGTTGACGGTCGCGTTCAGGGCGGTGACCCGGCCGCTGCGCGTGCCGGTGGTGGAGCCGTCACGGATGGCGGTGGTGCCCACGCTCGGCGTGGCCGCGCGGGTGATGTCCACGCCGTTCGCCGTGCCGGGCCTGCTGACGGACCCGGAGTACCGCACGATGCCGTAGTCGTTGCCCGGGAAGCTGGAGCCGGTGGTCGAGCCGATGACCGTGGTGCGGCCGGAGTTGGAGTACCAGGTGCCGGCGCCGTCGGTGCAGTGACCGGCGGTCAGGAAGAACTGCGTACCGCTGCTGTTCTGGACGTTGAAGCCGAGGGAGCAGCGCCAGCTACTCGCATAGATGGCGTCGCCGCCCTGGATGAGCTTGTTGAACTTGCCCGGGGTGTGCTTGATCTGAAGGGCGTCGGCGTTGCTGCCCGCCGCTTCCTTGATCTTCGCGATCTCCGCGTCGGAGACGGTGCTGTCGACGGTGACCGTGACCTTGTTGGTCTTGGAGTCGACCGCCCAGGCTGTGCCCGGCACATCGGCCTGGAGCACCGAGGCGCCGGCCTTCTTGAGCTGGGCCGTGCTGAAGGTCTGTGCGTCGCTCGCGTTCGCGTTGGGGACGGTGACGGCGGCCGCGGCCACGAGTCCGGCACCGATGGCGATCAGCCGGGTGCGTCTCGCTATGCCGCTGCGGGGGGTGGTGCGCTTGGTCCTCACTTTTTCGTTCCTCCACATGGGAAGTCGGGGGCCCGCGTGGGGTCGGGGCCCGTGAGGCGCAGCCAGAAGCCACATATCCGGATTCCGAACACGTTGTGCCCCTGACAGGCGCTGGACGAATATTCGACCGCCCGGCCGACCTGCGCAAGGGCGCCTTTCGGCCGTGCAGCGTTCAACTTGCGTACGCCCCGCGGAGGTTGCTCAGGTCAGAGGCCGGATTGCGCTCCCCCCGTGGCAATCAACATGCCCAGGGTATTCCCCGGAACACACCATCAGACAACCCTCGGCAGGCGTTGAATCACCGTCAGACGGCCAGTTACGGCGCCGGATCGACCACCTCGTTCACCCGTACGCTCCGACCGTCACCCATACGCCGTGAAGAATCATATTTCACTCTTAGTCAGCAGCCGTATACGGCAGGGCCCTTGGGAAACGCGGGCTCTCGACTAATTCGTTGTGCACCAGTACCGTCACGAAACCCCCGCGCGGCGTCTATCCCCTTGGCGCGACATCCGCATCATGGACGACCATGGGGAGGCGGAAAGAGAATAAGACCGCTGCGAGAGGAGGCGTCCATGGGATCGGTGCGCAAGGCGAGTGCCTGGCTTGGCCTCGTCGACGACAACAACAACGATGACGAGCGTTACTACGACGACGACTACGCCGAAGGTTCCGAGCCCCGGGATGCCTGGGTCACGGATCCGCGGGTGAAGGTGGCGTCGGAGGCGGCCGAGGAGAAGGGCCGCCGGATCGGCACGGTCACCCCGGACAGCTTCCGGGACGCCCGTGGTATCGGCGAGCTCTTCCGGGACGGCGTCCCCGTCATCATGAACCTCACGGCCATGGAGCCGGGCGACGCCAAGCGCGTCGTCGACTTCGCGGCCGGCCTGATCTTCGGCCTGCGCGGCTCGATCGAGCGTGTGTCGAGCCGTGTCTTCCTGCTGACCCCCGCCGACACCGAGATCGTCAGCGGGGAGCCGGCGGGCCGTAGGACAGACGGTTTCTTCAACCAGAGCTGAGGCAAGGCCGTTCACCGGCCCCGCCTTCCGGAGCCCGAGGGCTACCGGAAGGCGTCGAGCCCGGTGAGCGCCTTGCCCAGCACCAGTTGGTGCATCTCGACGGTGCCTTCGTAGGTCAGCACCGACTCCAGATTCGTGGCGTGCCGCATGACGGGGTATTCGAGCGAGATCCCGTTGGCGCCCAGGATCGTGCGGGCGGTACGGCAGATCTCGATCGCTTCTCGTACGTTGTTGAGCTTGCCGAAACTGACCTGCTCGGGACGCAGCCGTCCCGCGTCCATCCGCCGCCCCAGATGGTGGGCGAGCAGAATCCCCTTGTGCAGTTCGACCGCCATGTCGGCGAGCTTTGCCTGGGTGAGCTGGAATCCGCCGATGGGCCGCCCGAACTGCTCACGCGTCTTCGCGTATTCGACCGCCGCCTCGAAACTCGACCGCGCGGCGCCCATCGCACCCCACACGATCCCGTAGCGGGCGTGCGAGAGACAGCCGAGCGGTCCCTTCAGCCCGGTGACCTCGGGCAGTACGGCATCGGCGGGCAGCCGCACATCGTCGAGTACGAGCTCACTGGTGACCGAAGCCCGCAGGGACCACTTGTGCTTGATCTCGGGTGCGGAGAAGCCGGGGCTGTCGGTGGGCACGACGAAGCCGCGGATCCCGTCGTCGGTCTGCGCCCAGACGACGGCGACCTGGGCGACCGAGCCATTGGTGATCCACATCTTGCGCCCGTTCAGGACCCAGTCGGTCCCGTCGCGCTTGGCGTACGTACGCATCGACCCGGGGTCGGACCCGTGATCCGGCTCGGTCAGCCCGAAGCACCCGATGACCTCACCGGCGGCCATCGGCGGCAGCCACCGCTGCTTCTGCTCCTCGGACCCGAACCGGTGGATCGCGTACATGGCGAGCGACCCCTGCACGGACACCAGCGACCGGATCCCGGTGTCGGCGGCCTCCAACTCCAGGCAGGCCAGCCCGTACTGCACAGCACTGGCCCCCGCACACCCGTACCCGCTGAGCGACATGCCCAGCGCTCCGATCTCCCCCAACTCCCGCGCCAACTCGCGGATTTGGGGCACTTCCCCCGTCTCGTACCACTCGGCGACATACGGCATCACCCGATCCGCGGCCCAGTCCCGCACGGTGTCCCGAATCGCCAGATCCTCCGGCGCGAGAAGCTCGTCGAGCCCGAGAGGGTCGGCGGGATCGAAGGACGGCAACTTCGAGGCAGCGGACATGGGGGGGCCTCCGACGACGAAAACTAGCACTGTTAACCACAACGCACGGCTGACGTTACGACGCAGTGTCACGCAAGTCGAGGGCGTGTTCCCTCCCGCGACCCGCGAGCGGGAAACGCGAACCGCGATGAACGAACCCGCAGCCGCCAACGGCGCCGCACCCCCACAGGAAACCCGCAGAGGTCAGCAAAAGTCGAACCGGGTGGTGCGTGGGTGGAAAAAGTCTTGACCGCGACCACAACGCACGATCAGACAGACGACTCCGCACGCAGATGTCCCGAAGCCTCCCGAGGCGCAGGAACCTCCGCCAAGCCCGCCGCAGGCGCCTCGCACTCCATGGCTCTCGGCAACCGCAAGGCCATCACGGCCCCGAGCAACAGCAACACCGCACTGACGAGCAAGGTCACATGCAACCCGTGCACGAACGAGTCCCGGGCAGCATGCCGCAGCGCCTCCCCCGGCCCCCCGCCGAGCCGAGCAGCGACCTCATACGCCTCACCCAACGAATGACTGGCCGCAGCCGAATCCGCAGCAGGCACCCCCTGCACAGAGGCAAGCCCCGGCGCGTACGCCGCATTCATCACGCTCCCGAGCAGCGCAACGCCGATCCCCGCCCCCAGCTGATACGACGTCTCCCCGATCGCGGCGGCCCCACCCGCCTGCGACTGCGGAGCCTCACTGAGCATCGACTCATACGCCCCGAACAACGTCACCTCGAGCCCGAACCCGAGCAGCACGAACCCCGTCAGCAGCAGCGGAGCGTTGTCGTTGCGGCCCATCCCCGTGAGCATGATGACGGCGGCGGCGGTGAGGCAGAAGCCGAGGCTGACCATGGTCCGCGGCCCGAAGCGGTGCAGCAGCTTCGCACCGACAAGGCCCGCGGCCATCGCGGCGAAGGTGAGCGGCACAAGCCGCAGCCCGGTCTCCAGCGGCGAAAGCTTCAGCACGAGCTGGAGGTACTGCGCGGCGATCAGTTCCAGACCGACCAGCGCGAGCAGGGCGAGCACGATGCACCCGACGGACGTACTGAAGGCGGGCCTGGCGAACAGCCGAAGATCGACGAGTGGATGCTTGCGCCGCCGCTGCCGCCGTACGAAGGCGACGAGCAGCCCGGCCCCCACCAGCAGCGGCGCCATCGTGGGGACGCTCAGCGGCATCTCCCCGGCGCCCAGCCGCTTGACGCCGAGGACGACGCCGAAGAGTCCGGCCGCGGCCAGCAGCGCGCCGACGACGTCCCACGGCCCCTTGCCGTCCCCGGTCGACTCGGGCAGCAGCAACCGCCCGACGGGCAGGCTGACCAGCATCAGCGGGATGTTGATGAGGAAGACCGCACCCCACCAGAAGTGCTCCAGCAGGAACCCGCCGAGCAGCGGCCCGACGGCCGCGCCCACCGCGGCGACCGCGCTCCAGACGCCGATCGCGAGGGCCCGTTCACGTCGGTCGGGAAAGACCTGCCGCAGGATCGAAAGCGTCGCGGGCATGATCATCGCGCCGCCGACACCGAGCAGGGCGCGCGCCGCGATCAGGACGTGCGCGCTGTCGGCACAGGCCGCGAGCGCGGAGGCGACGCCGAAGAGGGCGTATCCGAGGAGGAGAATCCGTCTGCGGCCGACCCGGTCGCCCAGCGTGCCGAAGAGGATCAGCAGCGAGGCGCAGACCAGCGGATAGATGTCGACGATCCAGAGCAGTTCGATCGCGCCGGGCTTGAGATCCTCGGTGACGGCGGGCACCGCGACATGCAGCACGGTTGCGTCCACGGCGACCAGCAACAGGCTGACGCAGAGGACGACGAGGACAACCCAGCGGTTTGCACCGGCCCCGGCCTCCCGACGGCACCGCGAAGCGGCCGTGGTCGTCCCGGACATGCACGTACCTCCCAGATGTTCCCTCGCGTTCGGCGGATCCGCGGGGTGGGGACTCCCTGCGGTTGCGGCCGGGAGGAGCGGTGTCCCGGTCTCACGCAACAAAGGCGAGTGAGTACGTCAGAGTACGCGAGATCCCGCCAGTGGCCAGCGGCGGGTCTCTCACCTTCCTCACAGACAACGTGTGGCATGCGCCACGCTCCCCCGTTTCCGACCACGCCCCGCGGGGCCACCCGGTTCCGGGCGCGGCCCATAATCGAGCCCGTGACCGATCTTGAAACGCCTGTCGCGCCGGCCCGTGAGGGACCGTGGCCGCGCCGCGTCGCCCCCGCCCTGCTGGGGTACGCGGCGGTCCGCGCGCTGGGCCTGGTGGCGCTCGCCCTGTGGAGCGCCACCCGCGACAAGAGCCCGCACCAGCTGCTCACGGCACGCTGGGACTCGCTCTGGTACACGCGGGTCGCGGAACTCGGTTACGGCTACGAGGTGCGCCTCCCGAACGGCGACGTGCACTCCAACCTGGCGTTCTTCCCGCTGCTGCCGTGGCTGGAGCGGGCCGTGTCAGCGGTGACCCCGCTGTCGTACGCGGACGCGGGCCTGCTGATCAGCACGCTGGCGTCACTCGCCGCGGCCTGGGGCATCTTCGCGGTCGCGGACCATGTGTACGGCCGTCGGGCCGGCGTCTGTGCCGTACTGCTGTGGGCGGTGCTGCCCGTCGGGATCGTGCAGTCGATGGCGTACAGCGAGTCACTGTTCACGGCGCTCGCGGCCTGGTCGCTGTACGCGGTCCTGACCGGCCGCTGGCTGACGGCGGGCCTGCTCGCCTCCTTCGCCGGCCTGACCCGCCCGGTGGGCGCCGCGGTGATCGCGGCGGTATGGGTGGCGGCGATCGCCTCGTACGGACGGGACTCGTCCGCACAGGATCCGCCCGCACAGGATTCGTCCGTACGGGATTCGTCCACACCGGATTCGTCCGTACGGGAACGGAGTGGTCCGGCACCGGACAGCGCACCCCTGTGGCGGCGCGCACTGGGCATGCTCCTCGCACCGCTGGGCGCCGCCGGTTACGTCCTGTGGGTCGGGCAGCACACGGGCAAGGGCCCGCTGGGCTATCTCGACGTCCAGGCGGGCTGGGGCAACGGCTTCGACGGCGGCTACGCCTTCGCCCGGTTCGTCGCCGACAAGTTCACGTCGTTTCCCTCCGCCCTCTCCGGGCTCGGGCTGATCATCGGGGTCGCCCTGGTGATCTGGCTGTATGTGATCTGCGTACGACAGGCTCAGCCGCTGCCGCTGCTGGTGTACGCGGGGGTCGTCACCGCGCTCGCCCTGTGCGCGTCGAGCTACTTCGGCTCGAAACCGCGCCTGCTGCTGCCCGCTTTCCCCCTGCTGCTGCCCCTGGCACTGGCCCTGGCCCGGCTGCGAACCTCCAGGTCGGCGTGGGTGCTGGGGAGCGTGGCGATGGTGGCGGCCGTGTACGGCGCGTTCTGGCTGAACGGCTCCGGTCCGCCCTGACCGGCTCCCTGCCCTCCCCTGACCCACGGTGAGCAGTCGGGAAATTGCGTGCAAGTTTTTGGTGAACAAATTCAGACGCACCAAAACAACTCACCGGACAGAGCAATGGAATTGCAGGGAGGGCGCACTCAGTGAAATCCATAATCACCGGCGATAAACCCCCTCCTGAGAGGAATCCCACATCACATCGTCATCACAAAGAGCGCGCTCCGGCGTTGCACACAGCTCACTCGCTGTAACGTCGAATACGTGCGTACCGAACGAAAGCTGACTCGTCTGGACCGGGTCTTCGCCCGGCTGGACCGTGAGCCGGAACGACCGGCCCATATCGACGTGCCCAGGATGAGCCGGCACAGGGTGGTTCTCCTCGCGGCCACACTCGCCTTCTACGCGGCCATCGTGTGGGCCGTGATCGTCAACTCCTGGCTGGTCACCCTCGACTGGCAGGTCATGTTCTTCCGGCCCTACCAGCAGTGGCCGGAGATCCACGCGTTCCTCGACTACTACGTGGTGCTCGGCCAGCGCGGCCCCACCGCCGTGATGGTCACGGCCTGGCTGGGCTGGCGTTCCTGGCGGATGCACACGCTGCGCCCGCTGCTCGCGCTCGGCGTCTCGCTGCTTCTGCTGAACGTCACGGTCGGCGCCGCCAAGATCGGCATGGGCCGTCTCGGCCCGCACTACGCGACCACGATCGGCTCGAACGAGATGTGGCTCGGCGGCGATATATTCCCTTCGGGCCACACCGCCAACGCCGTCGTGACCTGGGGCATCCTCGCCTATCTGGCCTCGACGCCACGCGCCCGCCGCTGGCTGTCGGCCGTCTCCGCCGTGATCTCCCTGGGCGTCGGCCTGACCACCGTCTACATCGGCACACACTGGCTGAGCGATGTGGTCCTGGGCTGGGCCGCGGGTCTGCTGATCCTGCTGGCGCTGCCCTGGTTCGAGCCGCTGATCGCCCGCGCAGAGGCCCGTATCTTCGCGATGCGGGACGACTGGCGCAGCCGCCGCGCCGGCAGTGCGGCACCGGTGCCGGCCAACGCCCGGGTGCGCGCCCCCGCGATGCTCTCGCCGCACGGAGCACCCGCCGACAGCGCGGTCCCCGCCGCCGAGGAGGAGCCTGCGCTCGCGCCCCGCGAGCCGGTCAGCGCGCCACGTACATCCCGGACGCCCTCCGCGCCCGTCTACCTGGCGCCCGGCCCGCACACGAGCCGCGGGGAGCGTACGCCGGTGACGCCCGCCGGAAGCCGCAGACCTCCGCACTCGGAGCGAGTGACACGTGGCAATCCTCACACCACCCAGACCCGCCCCGTGACGGGCGGCTGAGCAGCAGACAGCGGGGACGGTACGCACACACGGCTCCCCGCACGCGAAGGCCCTCGGCTCTGGGAGCCGAGGGCCTTCGCAGTGGGCGGCCGGGGACCTTCAGCCCTTCCAGCAGCGTTTCACGACGCCGTCGCTGACCTCGAAGTTCAGGCGCCCGCTCAGGTATTCCATGGTGATCATCGCGCCCGGGGGCAGCGACCTCACGGTGGACCAGCCGCGCTCACGCGCGCGCTGCTCCGCGCCACTCGCCTCCAGACCGACGTACGTGTCCGGGTTGTCCTGGGGCTCTGCGGATGGGGTGGGAATCGGTGCCATGCCGCCACGTTAGGCGCCGGAATACGGACGGGGAAGCCCGATACCCGCCACGATCCGTCACCGGTACCTCTCCGGTCACGCTTCTGTCACAGGACCACGACACTCGATTGGGCCGAACTGAGTCACACGAACGGGCGGTTCCCGACGCGTTTCGCGCACTGCCGAACGTAATTCCTGACTAGCTTGACGGCGATCCGCATAAACACGAGGGAACCCGGGGGAATGCGCGGCGCACACCCGGCGCGCATGCCTTTTCGTTCCGAATCCGCGGTGCGTCCCGAAAGGTGACACACCACAGGAAATACATGGTTCAAGCACAGAACCGACGTACGCCCCCTGTCGAAGCGCCGCGCGACGCGAGCATCATGGCGTGAGCTTCAGGAGGCCCGTGGCGCGACGAGCGAGGGGGCAGCAATGGGCACTGAGACCGTGCAGGCACCGGTCCGGGCCGTACCAGTGAAGCCCGGGCGGTTGATCGTCGACTGGCTCACCACCACCGATCACAAGAAGATCGGCCATCTCTACCTGATCACGTCGTTCGCGTTCTTCATGGTCGGCGGTCTGATGGCGCTGCTGATGCGGGCCGAGCTCGCCCGTCCGGGCACGCAGCTGATCGACAACAACCAGTTCAACCAGATGTTCACCATGCACGGCACGATCATGCTGCTGCTCTTCGCGACGCCCACCTTCGCCGGTTTCGCCAACGAGATCATGCCGCTGCAGATCGGCGCGCCCGACGTGGCCTTCCCGCGCCTGAACATGCTGTCGTACTGGCTGTTCCTCTTCGGCGGGCTGATCGTGCTGGGCTCGCTGCTGGTGCCGGAGGGGCCCGCCAACTTCGGCTGGTTCGCCTACGCCCCGCTCAACAGCCTGGAACGGTCGCCCGGCATCGGTGCCGACATGTGGATCATGGGGCTCGCGCTGGCCGGTTTCGGCACGATCCTCGGTGCGGTGAACTTCCTGACGACCATCGTCGGGATGCGCGCCCCCGGCATGACGATGTTCCGGATGCCGATCTTCACCTGGAACACGCTGTTCACCTCGATCCTCATCCTGATGGCGTTCCCGGTGCTCGCCGCGGCGCTCCTGGTCCTGGAGTCGGACCGGCGGTTCGGCTCGCAGGTCTTCGCCTCGGCCAACGGCGGGGCGCTGCTGTGGCAGCACCTGTTCTGGTTCTTCGGGCACCCGGAGGTCTACATCATCGCGCTGCCGTTCTTCGGCATCGTCACCGAGATCCTGCCGGTGTTCAGCCGGAAGCCGATCTTCGGTTATCTGACGCTGGTCGGCGCGACGATGGCCATCACCGGTCTGTCGGTGGTCGTGTGGGCGCACCACATGTTCGCGACGGGAGCGGTGCTGCTGCCGTTCTTCTCGTTCATGTCGTTCCTGATCGCGGTGCCGACGGGAGTGAAGTTCTTCAACTGGACCGGCACGATGCTCAGGGGATCCCTGTCCTTCGAGACACCCATGCTGTGGTCCACGGGCTTCCTGGTGACCTTCCTGTTCGGTGGGCTGAGCGGGGTCATCCTGGCGTCACCGCCGCTGGACTTCCACGTCACGGACACCTACTTCGTGGTGGCGCACTTCCACTACGTGGTGTTCGGCACCGTCGTCTTCGCGACCTTCGCCGGCCTCTACTTCTGGTGGCCGAAGTTCACCGGGAAACTGCTCGACGAGCGGCTCGGCAAGATCCACTTCTGGACGCTCTTCGTCGGCTTCCACGTCACGTTCCTGGTGCAGCACTGGCTCGGCGCGGAGGGCATGCCGCGCCGGTACGCGGACTATCTGGCCGCCGACGGGTTCACGGCGCTCAACACCGTCTCGACGATCGGCTCGTTCCTGCTCGGCCTGTCGACGCTGCCGTTCCTCTACAACGTCTGGAAGACGGCCAGGTACGGGCAGAAGGTGGAGGTCGACGACCCCTGGGGCTTCGGCCGCTCCATGGAATGGGCGACCTCCTGCCCGCCGCCCCGGCACAACTTCCTCACGCTGCCCAAGGTCCGCTCGGAGTCCCCGGCGTTCGATCTCCACCACCCGCAGTACGCGGCGATCGCACCGCCCCAGACCCGGTCAGGTCAGGAGCGGGGCTTCAGCTCTCCGCAGTGACCGTCACCGACAGGTCGTTGTCCGCCGTGTAGTACGGCCCCGCCAGCGCCGGGCCCTGCTCCGTCTTCAGTGTGACCTTCGGGTAGGTGAAGATCGGCTTCTTCTCGGCGACGTCGTCGAGCAGCCGGGCGATCCGTACCCGCGGCCCGCTCTCCCCCGCCGGGCGCAGCCACAGGTCCCAGACGCCCTCCGTCAGGGCTCCGTAGTCGACCGTGAACCGGAACTGGGTCCCATCAGCCGTGATGTCGGCTCGCAGCGCGGTCGGCGGTGCCTGACGGGCGAGCACTTCGGCGTACGCGTCCGGGGTGAGCGTTTCGTCGTACAGCCGGCCTCGTACGCTCAACTCCCCCTCTTTCACATACAGTTCGCCCGCCTCGGCGTGCGGGGCGCGCAGCCAGCTGCGGATCGTGAGGTTCCCGTGCTTGGTGGCGTACGGGATACGGACGGCGACGTTGCCGGCGGCGGCGTCGGGAACGCGGTCGACGAGCGAGCGCAGGTCGTTGAGGCCGGGCACGAGGCGCTGCGGCTCGCCGTCGGCCGGCTGGGCGTAGGCGTCCCAGCGGCCCTCGGGCAGTTCGACACAGCTGGGCAGCCCGGCGCGCAGTCTGCCGTCGGCGGCAGGCGTGAACGGGAGGCTGACCTCCTCGTCGCAGCCGCGGCGGCGCAGCACCAGGTACGCGGCGCCTGCCCGGGCGGTGCCGGTGATGTCGAAGGTGAGCCCGCCCGCGGAGTCGGCGACGCAGTCGGCGCGCGGAGGCATGGCGGCGTCCTCGTCGGTGTGCTGGGGCACCGGTTGCGGAGCCAGCGTCATGATGCGATGTGCCCCTTCTTGAGTACCGTGCGGCCGGCATCCCGAACGGCATACGCGCCACCGAGCAGCGCTGCGCGGGTGCGGTGCAGTGAGCCGAGCATCCGGCCACCCGCCGAGTCGCCGCCGCGGGTGACCAGGCCGGAGAACAGCGACTCGTAGCGTTCGGCGATCCGGCTCGGGTCGAAGCGCTCGGAGTCCTTGAGGGCCGCGCTCGCCATCTGGTGGCGGAGCGCGTCGTCGTTGATCAGCTCGAGGAGGCCGTCGGCGATGGCCTTGACGCTGCCGACCTTGACGAGGCGTCCGTCGACACCGTTGTCGATGATCTCGCCGGGGCCGTGCGGGCAGTCCGTGGAGACGACGGGCAAACCGCAGCGCATGGCCTCGACGATCGTCATGCCGAAGCTCTCCAGGCTGGAGGTGACGGCGGCGATGGAGCCCTTGGTCCACTCGGGCTCGATGGGGTGTGCGGGGCCCATCAGATAGACGTGGTTGTAGAGACCGAGGTCGTCGATGAGGGCGCGCAGCTTGTCCTTCTGCTTGCCGCCGCCGTATATCCGCAGGCGCCAGTCGGGCCGCTGGTCGCGCACCCGGTCGAAGGCCTTGATCAGCAGGTCGTACCGCTTGACCGGGGCGAGCCGCCCGGCCGCCACGACCCACTTGCCGGAGCCGTCCGCGGGCTGGATGCCGGGCGCGGGCACGGAGTTGGGCACGGCCTCGACGCGTACGCCGGGCAGCCGCATCTTCTTGCGGTACGCGCCGGCATCCGCCTCGGTGGTCGTCGTGAGCGCGTCGAGCCTGGGGTAGGCGCCGCGCAGTTCCTCGCGAAGGGCGGCCGAGTGGCTGTCGAGCGTGAGGTGTTCCTGGCCGACGCGGATCGGGCCGCGCCGGGTCTCACGGGCGAGATGCACGTTCAGGCCGGGTCGGGTGCCGACCACGACATCGGCGTCGACCTTCGCGAGGTGCTCGGCGATGCGGCGGTCGGTGAGGGCGCTGTACTGCTCGTAGCGGCCCTCGGCATGCGGGAAGACCCTGGCAGGACGCTTGTTCTCGGGGTTCTCGCCCTCATATCCCGGGCTCTCCTTGCGGAGGTCGACGAGGTGGCGCAGACGGACGCGCGGGTCGGGAGCGAAGACCGGCTCGTCGCGGTGGCGGAACACCGAGACGATCTCGACGTCGTGCTGCTCGGCCAGAGTAGCGGCGAGGTTGTACGTGGTGCGGATCGTCCCCCCGATCCCGTACGCGTTGTGTAGGAGGAAAGAAATATGCATACGTCCCGAATCCCCTGTCTCGTCCGCTACCGCGTGTGGTTAGACCTGGGCCACTGGGAGATGGTTGGGCTCCATCATCATCTTGTTCCCTAAAAGTTTCCCATTTGGTAACAGATATGCGGAACCTTTCGTCATGTTCATGCATCCGGGCAAGTGGAGGGCCTCGCCGGGAGCGTGCGCCTCAGGGTTCGTAGGCCAGCTGCGGTACCTCGAAACAGTTGCTGTTCATGTCTCCCTGGCTCACCCACGCCTCGTTGTCCTCCCAACGGGCCACGGACACACAGGTCCTGCGGGTCTTCGGGGGCTCGGACAGGCGCTCGTAGGTGACGGGCAGCAGCAAGCCGTCGGCTGTATACGACTTCCCCCCGCTCCCCTCGGCCACGAAGCGGTCGACACACGCGCGCGTGATGCCCGTTTGCGCACAGGACTCGGCCGCGTCCGTGAACCACATCGCGGCCGCCCAGCCCTCCAGCTGCCACTGGGAATGGGTCTTCAAGTCCTTCGTAGCGTCCCGGAATTCCCGTACGGCCTCGTGGTCCGTGTCCTCGTAGTTGCGACTGGAGCCCGTCGCCCACAGGGCGTTGCGGCAGCGCGGCGAGTCCTTGTAGTCCTCGCGGACGGTGGACGACCAGTTCTGCACATTGGTGACCTTGGCGAGGACCTCGGCGCCTACGTCGTCCATGGCCTTGCACAGCTGGGCGTTGCCGTACGAGTCGATGGCGTCGAAGACCAGGTCGGCGCCCTGCTCCTTCAGGTCGGCCGCCGCGGCGCGGAAGTTGGGCAGCGAGAAGTCGACCTGCTCGGTGACCACCTCGTAGCCCTCGGCCTCAAGGCCCCGGGTGATGAGCCGCGCGTACGCGGCCGACGCCGGCTGGTTGTAGGAGACGACCGCCGCCGTACGGGCGCCCTGCTCACGCTTGAAGTAGCGGTACACCTCTGTACCGCCGTACAGCTTGCCGTCCCAGCCGGGCTTTCCGTTCCGAGGCGCGAGGCTGCCATAGATGCTGTAGAGGTGCGGATACGTGTCGTACGCCGGGCCGATGGGCTGTCCGCCGATGTCGGGCACGCGCGCGCGTGAGACACGGGAGGCGCCCGCGTAGTCCAAAGACGCGCCGGCGACCAGGGCGACGACCTTCTCCTCGTCGACGAGCTTGTGCACGCACTCGTTGTTGCCGACCCCACTGCCGCCGTCGTCGCACGTAAGGACCTCGACCCGGCGGCCGTCGATGCCGCCGCGCGCGTTCAGCCGCTCGAAGTAGGCCTTCGCGCCGTCGCGCGGGCCGGTGAACGCGTCGCCGCCGACCGGGCTGGTGGCGCTGGTGATGATGCCGACGCGGATCGGCTCGCCGCCAGCCCGTGTGGGGGCGTTGCCGTCCGGCCGGTTCTCGAAGTCGCTCTCCGGGAGGCGGCTGCCGCAGGCCGTGCTCAGCAGGAGCAGCAAGCCCGCGACGGCGCACTCAGCAGCCCGGAAGCGGCGACGCATTGCCGCTCAGCCCGACCAGGCCGCACAGCGTCTTGACGGAGACCTTCCACACGTCGTCCTGCTCGACGGCCGTCCCCTTGGCGTCGGGCATGACCGTGGCGCCCTTCAGAGTGAGGGTGTACGTCACGTTCGCCTCGGTCTCCGAGGTGAACTCGACCTTGTTGACCTCTGCCTGCACCTGCCCACCGCGCTCGTCACCGCTGAAGGCCTGCAGGACCGGGGCCATCCGGTCGCCGTTCTCCAGGTAGGCCTGCTTGTCCTTCAGCGGCGTGGCGGGGTCGAAGAACTTCACCCAGTTCTCCTTGATCTCCCGCTCCGCCGCCGCAGCATCCTCCGGCGCCGTGGGGCTCTCTTCGGTGCGGGTGGGCTCCTCCACGGTGGGCGAGGGCAGCGTCGCGTCACCGCCGCCGCCGCTGTCGTCACCGCAGGCCGTGAGGGCCGGGCCCGCCACCAGGACCGTGGCTGCCAGCCACGCCGCCGTACGCCGTCCGGGACCACGCATCCGCCTGCCGCTCCCCCGCTCGAGGTCGCTGCCGAGAACCATCTGGCTCACCACCGGGTGTCGGTCCGGGCCATGTGCGCCCGGTTCTTTCAGGGTCAGCTTCCACAGGGCATAGTGCAAGCCATTGGCTGGCATGGACAGATACGTGACAGACACATGACGTGGGAGCTCCGATGAGGACTGCTCGACTGCGGACTGTGCATCCCGTCCTCTGGGCCGGGTGGGCGGCGCTCGCCGCCGGAGCGGTGCTGTGCGTCATCGGCTGGTACGGGATCTCGGGCGAGCGGTTCGCCGAGCGGCAACTGCCCTATCTCGCGTCCTGCACGGTGCCCGGCGCCGCGCTGATCATCGCGGGCGCCGTGCTGCTCACCCACGGCAGGAACGGCCTCGCGGCGGCGCGCGTGGAGGAGCTGTACGGGCTCCTGGTGGCCGCCGAACCCGCCGACGCAGACGAGTCCGGGCAGGCCGCGACGGCACCCGTCGCCGTCAGCGGCGAGCTGCTGATGGTGCCGGGCGGCACGCTGTGGCACCGGGCCGACTGCCCGCTGGTCGCTGGGAAGACGGACGCCCTGCCGGTCGACTCGCGGGTCCTCGCGGGCGGGGAGCTCGATCCCTGCCCGATCTGCGAGCCGTCCGCCTCGGACGCCCCCTCGGTCGACTGATGGCTCCCGGCTGATGGCCTCGCTGACGTACGACCTCACGCTCGCCGGACTCTCCGTCGGCAGTGCCGCCGCGCTCACCGGGATCGGGCTGATCGTCACCCACCGGGCGACCGGCGTGCTCAACTTCGCGCACGGCGCGATCGCGATGGTGTGCGCCTATCTGCTGCGCCAGCTCGCGGTCGAGTGGGACTGGCCGCTCCCGCTCGCCGCCGCCCTCACCCTGCTCGTGGTGGCGCCGGGCATCGGCCTGGCCCTGGAACGCTTCGTATTCCGTCCGCTGTCCGTCCTCGGCAGCGATCCGGCGCAGACACTGGTCGCCTCGATCGGCGTGTTCGTGCTGCTGGTCGGCGGAGCGGCGCTGATCTGGGGTCCGGGCGCCCACTCGGACGCGCCGACGCTCGTATCGGCGGATCCCTGGGGGCAGTTGGCGGTGACGCTGGTCCTGGCCGTTGGCGTGGGGGCGATGACCCGCTGGACGCGCTTCGGGAGAGAACTGCGCGCCGTCGTCGACGACCGTTCGCTCGCCGTTCTCGGCGGCATCGACGCGGACCGGGTGGCCGCCGCGGGCTGGGCCTTCGGCTCGTTCACGGCGGGACTGACGGGGGTGCTCCTGGCGCCTTACGTACGCCTCGATCCGTACGGCCTGCCGCTGCTGGTCATGGAGGTGGTGGCGGTCGCGGTGGCCGCCCGGATGCGCAAGCTGCCCGTGGCCGTGGTGGTGGCGCTGGGCATCGGGGTCGCCCAGAGCCAGCTGACGCGGCTCCACCCGTCGGGCTGGCGCGAGCCACTGGTACAGGCGCTGGGGGCGAACCTCTTCGTCGTCGCGCTGCTGATCGCGGCGCTGGTGCTGCCGGGGACAGGCGCCCGGGACGCGCTGCCGCGCACCGCGACCGCGCGGGTGGCGACACCGCCGGGCGCGTGGATCGTGGCCGTGGTCCTCTTCCTGATCCCGCTTGGTTTCGCGGGCCGGGATCTGCATACGTCCGTGCAGGTCCCGGCGCTGGGGGTGGTGCTGCTTTCGCTGGTCGTGGTCACGGGTCGCGGCGGCCAGATCTCGCTCGGTCAGGCGGCGTACGCGGGTCTCGGCGCCCTCTTCACGGCACTGCTGGCGGCGGGCCGTTTCCCGGGCCTGCCGGAGCTTCCCGAACTGGCCGCGCTGGTGGTCGCCGTCCTGCTGGTGGCACCGCTGGGCCTGCTGACCGGATGGCCCGCCATCAGCCGGCACGGTCTCGCCCTCGCCCTCGCGACCTTCGCGGTGGGCGTCGGCGTCAGCCGCTTTGTCTTCGCCCAGCCGTACGCGACGGCGGGTCTGACGCTGGGCCGCCCGGCGGGCTTCGAGAACGACCGCACGTACTACGTACTGGAACTCGGCCTCCTGGCAGGCGCCTTGCTCGCCGCGCACGCACTGCGCCGGGGCCGCACCGGCCGCGCCCTGGCCGCGATGCGCGACCACGAGGCGGGCGCGTCGGCGGCGGGCGTCCGCGTGCCCGCACTGAAGCTGACGGCCTTCGTGGCGGGCGCGGCCCTGGCCGCCCTGGGCGGCGGAATGCTCGGCATGGGCCTGCGCGCCTTCGACCCCGCCGCGTACGACCCCGTGCGCGGCCTCCTCTGGTTCGCGGCGATCGTCGTCCTCGGCGCCGACAGCGTCCTCGGCGCCCTGGCCGCGGCGGCGCTCCTGGTGGGCCTGGACGCGGGCACCCGCGGCGGTGTGGCGGCGGCGCTGATCGGCCTCCTGGCCGTGCTGGTGGGCCGCTTCCCCGGCGGGCCCTACGAGGCACTGCGCCTGGCGGCGAGCCGTCTCCGCCTGCGCCGCGAGGCGACGCTCACGCCGCTGGGGGCCGGCGTACGGAAAAGGCTGCGCCCGAAGCCGCCCGTGTCGCGCCGGGTGCGGGTCGCGGCGGGGGCGACGGGGGTCTCGGCGGGAGCGCCAGAATCGGCGGAGGCACCCGGTCCCGCCGGGGAAGGTGGTCCCGCCGGGGCGAATGGCGCGGGTGGCACGCCCCGTCAGGGCACGACCCAGGGCCCGGGCGGGACGCGCGAGCCGGGCACCACACCCGCCGGCCCGGCCGCGGCAGGCGGTCCCGCCGAGGCAGGCCGCCCAGGCGGCACACCCCGCCCGGGCACGGCCCACGGCCCCGGCGGGACACCCGAGCCGGGCACAACGCCCGCCGGCCCCGACCTCGCGGCACCTGACCGAAACTCCGCGTACGAGTCGGCCGGGCCTCCCTCAGCCCGCGGCCCTGTGCAGCCCCCGAAGCGGCGGGGTGCGCCGGCCGGGCGCCTCCTCCGTGCCCGCGGCCTGCGTGTCACCTACGGCGGCTTCACCGCCCTCGACGGTGTCGATCTCGAGCTCCGGCCGGGTGCGGTCACCGCCGTCGTCGGCCCCAACGGGGCCGGGAAGAGCACCCTGTTCCACTGTCTCGCCGGGACCGTGCGACCGGACGCGGGGCGGGTCACGTTCGGGGAGTCGGATGTGACCCGGCTTCCGGCTCACGCCCGTACGCGTCTCGGCGTGGCGCGGACGTTTCAACAGCTCGCTGTCTTCCCGACGTTGACGGTGGCAGAGAACGTGCGGGTCGGCGCCGAGCAGGGGCGCGTCGTCGATCCGGGCGCCGTGGAGCGCGTGTCGCGGCTGCTCGGACTCGACGGGGCGGTACGGGCCTTGCCCGCGGCGGGGCTGCCGACCGGCACCCTGCGGCGTGTCGAACTCGCCCGCGCCCTGGCGGGCAGCCCGCGTGTCCTGCTCCTCGACGAGCCCGCCGCGGGCCTCGACACGGGCGAAGTAGCCGCGCTGGCCCGCGTGTTGCGGGCCCTCGCCGCCGACGGCATGGCCCTGCTCGTCGTCGAGCACGACCTGGACCTCGTGGCCGACCTGGCCCACACGGTGCACGTCATGACGGCGGGTCGCATCGTGGCCTCCGGTCCCGCCCGCCACGTACTCGACAGCCTCGAAGGACTCGACACGGCGGTCGAACCATGAACACCGGCATTGCGCTGCGCCACGCGCGCGTGCGGTACGGTCCGCTGGAGGCCCTGCACGGAGTGACCCTCCTCGCGCCCGCCCCCGGCCTCACCGTCCTGCTCGGCCGCAACGGCTCGGGCCGTACGACAGCACTGCGCGCCCTCGCCGGGACCGTCCCCCTGTCCCGCGGCGCCGTGGTGTGGGACGGCACCGATGTGACGCGGATGCCCGCATACGAACGGGCCCGCCGCGGAGTATGCCTGGTGCCGGAGCGGCAGGCCGTCTTCGGTTCGCTCACCGTCCGCGAGAACCTCGAACTCGCGGCCACCGGCGGCCACTTCGGCCCCGCCCTGGACGCCTACCCCGCACTGCGCCCCCTGCTCGCCAGGAACGCCGGCACTCTCTCCGGCGGCGAGCAGCGCATGCTGGCCCTCTCCCGCGCCCTCCTGGCACGCGCGCGCGTGGTACTCGTCGACGAACCCGCGCAGGGCATGTCACCCCCGGTCGCGGCCCGCACGTACGAACTGCTCGGTGGCCTCGACGCCTGTGTGATCGTGGCCGAACAGCGACTGCCGCCCGGCCTGAGCGGCAGGGCGGCAGTCGTGTACGAACTTCGGCGTGGCGAGGTCGTGTTCAGCGGCGAGGCGGCGGAGGTGGCAGCGGCGGACCCATCAGAACCGGACCGTGAGTGACCGCTGCCTGGCCGGAGGCGGCGCCCTTGGGGAGGCTCAGCATCATGCCGGGAGTCAGCCGGTCGGGATCCTTCCCGACGACCTGCTTGTTGAGCTGGTAGAGCTCCTGCCAGCCACCCTTGATCTTGTAGCGGCGAGCAAGCGACGAGAGCGTCTCGCCGGACTTCACCACATGCGCCCGCCCCTTGAGTCCGTACCTCTTGGAGCAGACGGGCCACGCCTCCCATCCCTGAACGCTCAGCACCTCCTGGGCGATGGCGATCTGCTCCTGACGGGTGGCCAGGTCCGCGCGCGGAGCGTACTTCAGCCCGCCGAACAGCTCCCAGGTGGACTGCAGGAACTGCAGCCCTCCGTAGTAGCCGTTTCCGGTGTTCACACCCCAGCGCCCACTGCTCTCGCACTGGGCGAGACAGCCCCACGGCCACTGGTCCTTCTCACAGTCGTACGCCGCCCGTGCCGCGGTCGGCGGACCGGGCGCCGGAGGCCTTGGCGTCGGGGCCGCCTCGGCGGGGGCGAGCAGGGTCAGGGCTACGGCGACGACAGCCGCGTACCACGTGCGCTTGATCAGCATTGGGCCACGCTAAGCAGGCGGCCACGGAGGTCCGCCCAGCCGCGCCTGAGGCGGGTGGGGCCCCACCCGGTCGGAGGACCGGATGGGGCCCAGAAGCCCCCTCGTGCCCGAGGGCAGGGGGAGCAAGGGCTCAGAGGTTGAGCCGCTGCCCGGGGACGATCATGTGGGGATCGGCGCCGATGGCGGCCTTGTTGGCGGCGTAGATCCGCTCCCAGGTGGTGCCGTGTCGCGCGGCGATGGCGCTCAGCGTGTCGCCGGAGCGGACGGTGTAGTCGCCGCGGGACGCGTCGCGGCCGGTGTGGCTCGTCGAGCGGGCCGGCGCCTTCGACGGCTTCGCGGGCTTGGACGGGGCGGCCTTGGTGTTGGGCGTGGACGCCGCGGGCGCGCTGCCGGACGCGCCGGCACGCGAGGAGCAGGCGGGCCAGGCGCCCCAGCCCTGCGCGCGCTGCACCTTGGTGGCCACAGCGATCTGCTGCGCCTTGGAGGCCTTGTCGGCGGTCGACGCGTAGGCCGTGCCGCCGTACGCGCGCCAGGTGGCCGCGGAGAACTGGAGTCCTCCGTAGTAGCCGTTACCGGTGTTGATGCGCCAGTTGCCGCCGCTCTCGCACTGGGCGATGCGATCCCACACTCCGCTGTCCGCCGCTGCGGCGTTGCCGTTCGCGGCGAGCAGTCCGAGGGGGGCGAGCAGTGCCGCCCCGGCGAAGACCGCGGTCGTTCGTACCTTGCGAGTGTTGTCGGCACAATCGGACATGTAGTTCCCTCTCGAAGGACTCGGGGTCCCCCAAGGCGGGACGGAACTCGCCGCTCTTCGGCCGCGGTCGCTCCGCTCCGCCCCGTCCGCCGACGGTGGTGCTCCGAGCTGGCTGTGGTGCGGCCGGCGGACGTACCCGAGCGGTGCTCGTTGCACACGGCCGAGGAATCTATGGAGTTGCGCGGCCCGATATCAACCAAATCCTTGTCATTCCAGGCCAGTTCGCCGTTACCGGTGGTATCGGCGAATTCCAGCCACCCACTTCATTCGCCGATATCCGGATTTGTCGACCTGGTACGCCGGTGATCTGTGACTCACCTCACCGGATCAACTTCCTTGGACATCCGAGAAGTTGGCGTGGAGTAGCAGATTCCGCAGCCGGATTCACGGTGCGCGCAGGATGGTGCGATTCCGTTCGCTCCCGGGCGTGACTCCGGCCACAGATCGCCCGTTGTCTTCTTCATGAACCGGGAACCCTCCCGCTTCATGAGCCGGGAGCCGCCCGGCGACGCCACGCACCGCATCCCGAGGAGCCACCCGTGCCGCGCATGCTCGACGTCAGCGACGACGTACGCGCCGAGATCGGCGACGAAGAAGCCGACCGGCTGCTCGCCGGAGAGAACGCCCCGGGCAGTTACGACTGCACGTCCTGCCGCACCCCGGGCGACTCGGAACAGGAGCGCACCAGCACCGTCCTGTTCATCGGCGAGGAGACCGCCGTCCTCGCCTTCGCCCACGCCACCTGTCTGCCCTCGCAGGTCGTCCAGGTCACGGAGGAGCAGCTGCAGGGGGCCGTCCGCTCGATCACCGGACAGGACTCGGTCGCCGGGCACGAGCGCCCCTCGGAGACCCTGCCCGAGCAGGCCGTCCTCGGTGTCACCAGCGGACTCGTCCTGCTCGGCGGCGAGTTGCACCCCGCGCTCGTGGTCGAGCCGACCGGGCCCATCGCGCGTCCCGGCACGACGGGAGGCGGCGGTGACGACTTCCTGCCGCTCCTCATCGAGCAGGGCTTCATGCCGCTGTCCCAGCTGACCGAGGTGCCGCCCGTGCTGCACGGCTGGTCCGTGCTGCTCGCCATGGGTCAGCTGCACGCGGTCCTGCAGCCCGGCGCGGGTGGCGGCTCGCCCGTCGCCTGGTGGCAGGCCCACCAGCCGCTCCAGGTCACCGACAGCTGGCGGCAGGCCGCCAACAAGCACCAGCAGGTGCTGCTGTTCGCGGCCCCCGTCGGCTCGATCGGCCGCCAGCCCCGCGAGGACCTGCTCCGCGAGGCCCTCGACAAGGCGGCGGCCAACGGCAAGCTGGTGGCTTGCGCGATGCCGCTCGCAGGGACGTGAACGTGAGCGCTCCACCGGGTTCGGGGTATTGAGGCCGGTGGGTTTGCTGCGGGCCGTCCGCGGCCGGGCCCTCCCCGCTCATGAGGCCCCCATCGCGGTGGAGCCGCATGGGGTCACAGCCCGCACCCCTGAAGGGGTGAACCCCGCGTCAGCCCAGGTCGGGCGCATCCGTTGGGCTTCGGGGTCGTTGGCACGTACGTGCACACCTACGACGCCCCTCGCCGCCTGCCGTACACGTCACCGATCCCGGCCATGCGGCCGGCGCAGGACTCTTCCGGTCAGTCGGCCACGCCGATCTACGACGCGCTCTACGCGGAGTTCCGCCGGTCCTTCCGTGCCCTGCCGGGCGATCGCAGCGGCGAGGAGGAGCTGGGCTTCACCGCCTTCGGTACCGTGCAGAACGCGAGCGGACGCCTGGCCTCGCGCGGCCGCAGCACCACCGGCGTCTGGCAGCCGGTCGCGCGGCAGCACGCCTCGGGGCTGATTCCGGCGCTGCCGCCCTGGCCACGCAAGGAACGCTGACGCGGCTGTTCCTGCAAACGGAACATCCCGTACGTACGGAAAGGGCCCCCTGCACCAGCAGGGGGCCCTTTCAACGCGCTCAACTCACCACAGGCGCCCGTTACTTCTTCTTGCCGCGCTTCTCGCGCACCCGTACGGAGATATGGATCGGCGTCCCCTCGAAGCCGAACTGCTCGCGCAGGCGGCGCTCCACGAAGCGCCGGTAGCCGTGCTCGATGAAGCCGGACGCGAAGAGCACGAACCGCGGCGGCTTCGTGCCCGCCTGCGTACCGAACAGGATCCGCGGCTGCTTGCCACCCCGGATCGGGTGCGGATGCGAGGCGACCAGCTCACCGAGGAAGGCGTTCAGCCGGCCCGTCGGGACCCGGGTCTCCCAGCCCGCCAGCGCCGTCTCGATGGCCGGGACCAGCTTCTCCATGTGGCGGCCCGTAAGTGCCGAGACGTTCACGCGTGGCGCCCACGCCACCTGGCCGAGCTCGGTCTCGATCTCCCGCTCCAGGTAGTAGCGGCGCTCCTCGTCGAGGGTGTCCCACTTGTTGAAGGCGACGACGATCGCGCGGCCAGCCTCCACGGCCATCGTCACGATGCGCTGGTCCTGGACGGAGATGGGCTCGGAGGCGTCGATGAGGATGACCGCGACCTCCGCCTTCTCCACGGCGGCGGCCGTGCGCAGCGAGGCGTAGTAGTCGGCGCCCTGCTGGAGGTGGACGCGCTTGCGGATGCCCGCCGTGTCCACGAACTTCCAGGTGATTCCGCCGAGTTCGATGAGCTCGTCGACCGGGTCACGGGTGGTGCCCGCGACCTCGTTGACGACCACGCGCTCCTCGTTCGCCACCTTGTTGAGCAAGGACGACTTGCCGACATTCGGGCGGCCGATGAGGGCGATACGGCGAGGTCCGCCGACGCCGCCGCCGAAGGTCTGCGCCGGGGCGTCCGGCAGCGCCTCCAGTACGGCGTCCAGCATGTCGCCGGTGCCGCGGCCGTGCAGGGCGGAGACGGGGTGCGGCTCGCCGAGGCCGAGGGACCACAGGTACGCCGCGTCGGCCTCGCCGCTCTGGCCGTCGACCTTGTTGGCGCACAGCACGACGGGCTTGCCCGCCTTGCGCAGCAGCCGGACGACCGCCTCGTCGGTGTCGGTCGCGCCGACCTTGGCGTCCACGACGAAGACGACCGCGTCGGCCGCCTCGATCGCGTACTCGGCCTGCGCGGCCACGGACGCGTCGATGCCGAGGACGTCCTGCTCCCAGCCGCCGGTGTCGACGACCTTGAAGCGGCGGCCCGCCCACTCGGCCTCGTAGGTGACGCGGTCGCGGGTGACACCGGGCTTGTCCTCGACGACCGCCTCGCGGCGGCCGATGATGCGGTTCACCAGGGTCGACTTGCCGACATTCGGGCGGCCGACGACGGCGAGGACCGGGAGCGGGCCGTGGCCGGCCGCCTCGATCGCGCCCTCGACGTCCTCGACGTCGAAGCCCTCTTCCGCGGCGAGCTCCATGAACTCCGCGTACTCGGCATCGCCAAGTGCCCCGTGCTCGTGCTCCGAGCCGTCGGGCTGGATGTGGTCGTTCATGAAGTCCGTACCTCGTCGTTCATCGTGGTGATCGGTGGAACCCCTGATTCCGGGTGATCCACTACTCAAGTGTCGCCTAGTGCGTGGTGAGACGCCGGGCGTTTTCCAGGCGTCCGGTGAGGCGCCTGGCGTCTTCCAGGTGGGCAGCGAGCTGCTTCTGGATGCGCCCGGTCGCCTCGTCGAGCGCCTTGCGCGTACGCCGTCCGCTGCCGTCGCCCGCTTCGAAGGGGTCCCCGAAGACGACGTCGACCCGGCTGCGCAGCGGAGGCAGCCCATTTATCAACCGTCCGCGCCGCTCCGTACTTCCCAGAACGGCGACCGGAACGACCGGCGCTCCGCTGCGCACGGCGAAGTAGGCGAGCCCCGCGCGCAGCGAGGCGAAGTCGCCCTCGCCGCGGGTGCCCTCGGGGAAGATGCCGAGGACTCCGCCGTTCTCCAGTACGCCGAGGGCCTGGGTGATGGCCGTGCGGTCGGCGATCGAACGGTCCACCTTCAGCTGGCCGACGGCGTGCATGAAGGGGCCGAGCAGGCCGACGAACGCCTCCTTCTTGACCAGGAAATGCGATGGCCGGGGCGCCACGCCGATGACCATCGGACCGTCGATGTTGTGGGAATGGTTGACGGCGAGGATCACCGGGCCGGTCGCGGGAACCCTCCAGGCGCCGAGCACGCGCGGCTTCCACAGCCCGTACATCAGCCCGACGCCGATGCGCCGCCCGATCTCGGCACCCTTCTCGGACGGAGGGGTCACTTCGCTGCCCGCTTCTCCTCGACGAGGGTGACGACACACTCGATGACCTGCTGGAGCGTGAGGTCGGAGGTGTCCACCTCGACCGCGTCGTCCGCCTTGGCGAGCGGCGAGGTCTTACGGCTGGAGTCTGCCGCGTCCCGCTTCAGCAGGGACTCGCGGGTCGTGTGGAGGTCGGCGCCCTTCAGCTCACCGCTGCGACGGGCGGCGCGGGCCTCCGGGGACGCAGTGAGGAAGATCTTCAGGTCGGCGTCGGGCAGCACGGTGGTCCCGATGTCCCGGCCCTCGACGACTATGCCCCGCTCGGCTGCCGCGGCGACCGAACGCTGCAGCTCGGTGATCCGGGCGCGCACTTCGGGCACGGCACTGACCGCGCTCACCTTGGAGGTGACCTCCTGGGTGCGGATCGGGCCCGAGACGTCCGTGCCGTCCACCGTGATGGTCGGCGCCGAGGGGTCCGTGCCGGACACGATCTCGGGCTTCGCGGCCACGGCCGCGATCGCGGTGGGATCGCTGATGTCGATGCCGTTGTTCACCATCCACCACGTGATCGCCCGGTACTGGGCACCGGTGTCGAGGTAGCTCAGACCGAGCTGGGCCGCGACGGCCTTCGAGGTGCTCGACTTGCCCGTGCCGGAGGGGCCGTCAATGGCGACGATCACTGCCTGGGCGGTCCGGGCGGCGCTGGTTTCCACGGGTGCGGGCACCTTCCTGATACGGGGTGGTGGACTGGTACGGGCACGATCGCGCCCCGCACAAGGTTACTGTCTCCCCGACCCCGGTATTACTGGCCTCCGGCCCATCCCCGCGACCGCCCTCACACCGCTCGGCGCCAGAGCGCCTCCCAGGCATCGGGACGGCTGCGGCGGCCTCCGACCGCCGACCCACAGCACCGGCCCCCCTCAGCCCCCTACTGCCGGATCGCCCAACCCCGCTCCCGCAACGCCGCCGTCAACACCGGAGCCACCACCGGCTTCACCATCAGCTCCACCAGGCCCGCCTGCTGCCCGGTCGCATGCTCGATGCGTACGACCAATCCCCGACGCCGCCCTCACACCGCTAGGCGCCAGAGCGCCTCCCAGGCATCGGGACGGCTGCGGCGGCCTCCGACCGCCGACCCACAGCACCGGCCCCCCTCAGCCCCCTACTGCCGGATCG
>NZ_JBICUR010000014.1:0-36919 GCF_043198355.1 Streptomyces sp. NPDC048825 | reverse complement strand
CTCCCGCAACGCCGCCGTCAACACCGGAGCCACCACCGGCTTCACCATCAGCTCCACCAGGCCCGCCTGCTGCCCGGTCGCATGCTCGATGCGTACGTCCTCGATGTTGACGCCCGCGGCGCCCGCGTCGGCGAAGATGCGGGCCAGTTGGCCCGGCTGGTCGTTGATGAGGACGACGACGCTCTCGTACACCGTGGGGGCGGCGCCGTGTTTGCCGGGGACTCGGATCTGGCCGGCGTTGCCGCGGCGCAGGACGTCCTCGATGCCGGTGGCGCCCTCACGGCGCTTGGCCTCGTCGGAGGACTGGAGGGCGCGCAGGGCCTGCACCGTTTCGTCCAGGTCGGCGGAGACGTCCGCGAGGAGATCGGCTACCGGCCCGGGGTTCGCGGACAGGATGTCGATCCACATCCGGGGGTCGGAGGCCGCGATACGCGTGACGTCGCGGATGCCCTGCCCACAGAGGCGTACGGCCGCCTCCTCGGCGTTCTCCAGGCGCGCGGCGACCATGC
Organism: Streptomyces sp. NPDC048825; assembly: GCF_043198355.1. Lineage (NCBI taxonomy): Bacteria > Bacillati > Actinomycetota > Actinomycetes > Kitasatosporales > Streptomycetaceae > Streptomyces > Streptomyces sp. NPDC048825. Next base: position 36,410 of record NZ_JBICUR010000014.1, on the reverse strand, counting down.
TGGACACCAGGTGGGGCATGTGGGAGACCAGGGCGACCGCACGGTCGTGGGCGTCGGCGTCCATCACCACCGGCACGGCCCGGCAGTGCGACACCAACTCCAGCGCCAGGTTGAGCACTTCGGTGTCGGTGTCCCGGGTCGGCGTCAGCACCCAGGGGCGGCCCTCGAAGAGGTCCCCGGTCGCGGCCAGGGGGCCCGACTTCTCACGGCCCGACATGGGATGCGAACCGATGTACGCGGAAAGGTCGAGACCCAGCGACTCCAGCTCACGACGCGGCCCTCCCTTGACGCTGGCCACGTCCAGGTAGCCGCGCGCGACCCCGCGCCGCATCGCGTCGGCGAGCGTCGCTGCCACGTGCGCGGGCGGCGCCGCGACGATCGCGAGGTCGACGGGGCCCTCGGGCTCCTCGTCCGTGCCCGCGCCGAGCGCGGCGGCCGTACGGGCCTGCTCCGGGTCGTGGTCGGCGAGGTGCACGACGACGCCACGCCCCACCAGGGCCAGCGCCGCCGACGTGCCGATGAGCCCCGTGCCGATGACGAGTGCGGTCCTCACTGGGCGATGTCCTTGCGGAGCGCTGCCGCGGCGCCGAGGTAGACATGCGCGATGTCGGAGCGCGGCAGATCGGACTCGATGTGCGCGAGGACGCGTACGACCCGGGGCATGGCACCCTCGATGTCCAGCTCCTGCGCGCAGATCAGCGGCACGTCGACGATGCCGAGCTTGCGCGCGGCGGCTGCCGGAAAGTCGCTGTGCAGGTCGGGCGTCGCCGTGAACCAGATACTGATGAGATCCTCGGTGGTCAGAGAGTTCCGCTCCAGGATGGCGGTGAGCAGCTCACTGACCTGCTCGTCCATGTGCCCGGCTTCGTCCCGCTCCAGTTGGACGGCGCCGCGGACCGCTCGTACCGCCACGGTGTCGCTCCTCGCTGATGTACGTATCGTCTCTGTGCACATCCAGCGTAGTCAGCCCTCAGTACGCGAGTACGCGGCGCCCGCCTGCCGAGACGAGGACATTGGGGGCTTTCCGGAGTCCGGTTCGCTGCCGCGCCCCTGAGGGGCGCGGGGCTGTCTCAATGTGCGGCTCCGCCGCGCGGGCGCGACCAGCCACAGACGGCCCGCAGCATTCGAACTGCATTTCCAGCGGAGCGTCATGTCACGGAACCGTACGGTCCCGCCAATGGGGGTGAAACGGCCTGGGTCCGCCTATGGACGCCGCCCCGCGCTTCCGCTTGCATGGGGATGCTGTCCGCGACGCCTCGGGGGAGGCACAAATGAAGCGCTCCGGACCACTTTTCACGCTTCTCGGGGGACTCCTGCTGGCCCTGTTGATGCTGTCGCTCAACGCGACGACAGGGACGAGCACCACGCCATCGGCCGGGGGCGAGAAGCCCGCCACGAAGGTGTCGCCCAGCCCGGCATCGGACCCGACGAAGACGACCGCGCCACCGAGCCCGTCGCCGAGCCCGCCGGGCAACGCCGACTACGCGGGCCGTACGGACGACGACTCCTCCGCGGTCGCGGTATCACTGCGCGACGGCAGGGCGATCGCGTACTTCTGCGACGGCCGGGACCAGGAGTCCTGGCTGAAGGGCGACGTCAAGGCCGACGGCACCATGCGCCTCACCAGCCGGCAGGGCGGCGTGCTGAACGGCGAGCTTAAGGGCAGCCGGATCAGCGGCACGGTGGACATGGGTCAGCAGGAGTACGGGTTCACCGCCGACAAGGCCCTCAAGCCCTCGGGGCTGTACCGGGCCACCGAGTCCGTACGCGGCGCCGAGATCGACGGCGGCTGGATCGTACTGCCGGACGGTCAGCAGGTCGGCATCGTCAAGCGCAACGGCACCCCCTCGGCCGCGCCCCGTATCGACCCCGAGACCGGCGCCGTGACGGTCGACGGACAGCAGCTCACCGCGCGCCCCGTGCAGCCGTAGTCCTCCGTTCAGCCCTGGCCTCAGCTTTGACCGCAGGGAGCCGACCATGACCGTCGACCCGAACGCCGCCACCCAGGACTTCCCCTCACCCGAACCGGCCCGCGGTCGCCGCCCGCAGGCCGTCGGCTACCTCGTCCCAGCCCTGGTCGCCGGGGCGGTCGCCCTCGCCCTCGGTGCGTACGGCAAGGTGCACGACCCGGCGGGCACGGCCTTCAACCTGGCCGGGTTCAACAGCACGGGCGCCGTCAAGTCCTGGCTGGCCACGGCGGCGATGGGCTTCGCGGTCGTCCAGCTCGTCTCGGCGCTCATGGTGTACGGGAAGCTGCCGGGACCGAGCTGGGCAGGGGTGCTGCACCGCTGGTCGGGACGGGTCGCGTTCCTGGTCGCGGTGCCGGTCGCCGTGCACTGTTTGTACGCATTGGGCTATCAAACATATGAACCGCGCGTATTGTGGCATTCGGTCCTGGGCTGCTTCTTCTTCGGTGCCTTCAGCGCCAAGATGCTGCTCCTTCGCTCGGAGCGACTGCCCGGTTGGCTGCTGCCCATCGTCGGCGGGCTCGTCTTCGCCACGCTCACGGTGGTCTGGCTGACCTCCGCCCTCTGGTTCTTCCGCACATTCGGAGTGACGACATGACGATCAGCTCGACGCGTCGCACGGTGCTCGCGGCGGGCGCGGCCGGCGCGGCTGCCCTGCTCGTGGGGTGCAGCGAGTACGGGAACGAGAACGGCGGGGGCGAGGCGGAGTCGCCGGCCCAGGAGGAGCCGACGTCCGGCGAGTCCCCCGGCGAGGCCCCGGCCGGCGAGGAACTGGCCAAGACCGCCGACATCCCGGTCGGCGGCGGCAAGATCTTCAAGGACGAGCAGGTCGTCGTCACCCAGCCCGAACAGGGCGAGTTCAAGGCCTTCTCGGCCATCTGCACCCATCAGCGCTGCACGGTCGCCAATGTCTCGGACGGCACGATCAACTGCACCTGCCACGGCAGCAAGTTCCGCGTCGCCGACGCCTCGGTGGCGGACGGCCCCGCGACGAGGCCGCTCCCCGAGGAGAAGATCGCGGTCACGGGAAATTCGATTCGCCTGGCGTGAACGGGCCCTTAGGCTCGGCCGCATGAGCCCCGAGGACCTGGTCCGCGATCACACGATCTTCTCCTGCGTCATGGGCTCCCGTGCCTTCGGCCTGGCCACGGACACCAGCGACACGGACGTCCGGGGCGTGTTCCTGGCCCCCACCCAGCTCTTCTGGCGCTTCGAGAAGCCGCCGACGCACGTCGACGGTCCCGCGGACGAACAGTTCAGCTGGGAACTGGAGCGCTTCTGCGCACTGGCCCTGCGCGCCAACCCGAACATCCTGGAGTGCCTGCACTCCCCACTCGTCACCTACGCGGACGACACAGGCCGCGAACTCCTCGCCCTGCGCGAAGCGTTCCTCTCCCTCCAGGCTCACAACACCTTCGCGCGCTACGCACTGGGCCAGCGCAAAAAGCTGGAAGCGGACGTCCGCACCAACGGCGCACCCCGCTGGAAGCACGCCATGCACCTGCTGCGCCTCCTGACGAGCTGCCGCGACCTGCTCCGCACGGGCACCCTCACTCTCGACGTCGGCGACCAGCGGGAACCCCTGCTCGAGGTGAAACGCGGCGAGGTCCCCTGGCCGGCCATCGAGTCCCGCATGGCCCGCCTCGCCACGGAAGCGGACGAGGCAGCCGCCCGCACCCCGCTCCCGCCCGAGCCGGACCGCGCCAGGATCGAGGACTTCCTGATCCGCACCCGCCGCACCTCAGCCGTGCGAACTCCCGTCGGTCGTACGTGACCCGGCCGGATCAAGCGTCCCAGAGCGCTCCCAGGGCCATGAGATCACCCCGGTACTCGATCCTGTCGGCCCACTCCGTGGGCCAGGCGTCGGCCCCGGTGTACGCCCCTGCGAACGCGCCCGCCAGGCAGGCGATCGAGTCGGAGTCGCCCGAGGTGCAGGCCGCTCGGCGCAGCGCCGTGAGCGGTTCGTCGAGGAAGAGCAGGAAGCAGAGCAGGCCGGTGGCGAGAGCTTCTTCCGCGATCCAGCCCTCGCCGGTGGCCAGACACGGGTCCGTCTCGGGTGAGGGCGAGCGCACGGCTTTCTGCAACCGGTCCAGGATCTCCACGCACTCGTCCCAGCCCCGCGCGATGAAGTGCGTCGGCGTCGGGTCCTGGCTGCGCGTCCACAGGTCGCCAAGCCAGTGCTCGTGGTAGCGGGTGCGGTTCTCGTACGCGTACGAGCGCAGCAGTCCGACGAGGCCGGTCGGTTCGGTGCCCTGCGCGAGGAGGCGTACGGCATGCGCGGTGAGGTCGGACGCGGCCAGCGCCGTGGGGTGGCCGTGTGTGAGCGCGGCCTGCAACTGGGCGGCCCCGGCGCGTTGTTCGTCGCTCAGGCCGGGGATCAGCCCGATGGGCGCGACGCGCATGTTGGCGCCGCAGCCCTTGGAGTGGATCTGGCTGGCGTCCTGCCAGGGCCGGTCCGGGCGCTCCAGCAGACCGCAGGCCCTGAGGCAGGTGTTGCCCGGGGCGCGGTTGTTCTCCGGAGAGCGGTTCCAGGCGATGAACTCCTGGCGTACGGCCTCGGCCATCGCCTCGGGTTCGAGCACCCCGCGGTCCATCACCGCCCGCAACCCTCGCCCCAACGCCAGCGTCATCTGTGTGTCGTCGGTGACGATCGCCGGCGTCGGCAACTCCATCTCACGCCACGGCCCGAACTTGGCGAGGATCGACGGCACGTCATTGAACTCGGTAGGGAAGCCGAGCGCGTCCCCGAGCGCGAGACCGTTGAGTGCTCCGGTGGCGGCTTGCTTCCTCACAGTGGTGGTCATACGGGGCGTCCTTCCCGGGACGGTCGGAGCAGAGGTGGGTGGAGGGTGGCGGCCGTACCCGCCCGGTACAGCGCCGCCGGCTTGCCCCGCCCGCCGGTCAGGCGCGCCGCGCCGGGGATCGGCTCGACGAAGCCGGGCGTGGCGAGGACCTTGCGCCGGAAGTTGGGTCGGTCCAGGACCGTCCCCCACACCGTCTCGTAGACCTGCTGCAGCTCCCCGAGCGTGAACTCGGGCGGGCAGAAGGCCGTGGCGAGACAGGTGTACTCGAGCTTGGCGCCGACCCGTTCATGGGCGTCGACGAGGATCCGGTCGTGGTCGAAGGCGAGCGGTCCGAGCCCGTCGTACGGCAGCCACTGGGCGCGTGCCGCGTCCCCGCCGCCGTGCGGCTCGAGCGAAGCGAGGTGCGGGTCCCCCCGGACGGAGTCCGGGGGAGCGTCGGGCAGCAGCGCCGTGTACGCGACGGAGACGACCCGCATCCGGGGATCGCGGTCCGGTTCGCTGTATGTCCGCAGCTGCTCCAGATGCAGCCCGGGGACGTCCGACAGGCCGGTCTCCTCGGCGAGTTCGCGCCGGGCGGCCGTCTCCGCGGACTCGTCGGGCAGGACGAAACCGCCGGGAAGTGCCCAGCGGCCCGCGTACGGCTCCTGACCGCGCTCGATCAGGAGCACCTGGAGTACGGCCCCCCGGATCGTGAACACCGCGAGGTCGACGGTGACGGCGAAGGGTTCGAAGGCGTGCTTGTCGTAGCCCTCGGGTGCGGTGCCCGCTGCTGATGTCACGCCTGCCCACCTCCTTAATAGTCACTCAGACTATAAAGAGGCGGGCAGGCTGTGGCAACCCCTCAACTCCCGTGCATGACCTCAACTCCCCTGCTTGGACGGCGAGAGCGATGCCACCACCGCCCCGGCGGCCGAGACTGCCGCCGAGACCCACAGCGCGGGGGCGCATCCGTCGATGAAGCTCTCCGCCGAGTCATAGCCCCCGTACCGGACGAACACGGCCGCGGCAACAGCGACTCCGAAGACCCCGCCCAGCTCGCGCAGCGCGTTGTTGACGCCCGACGCGACGCCCACCTCTGCGGGCGGCACCGACGAGCTCACGGCGTTCGCGACGGTGGGAAAGACCATGGAGATGCCGACTCCGGCGATGATCAGCGGCATGACCAGGCGGTCGTAGCCGACCCCGGGCTCCACCTGCCAGGCCATCAGCCCGAGCCCCACCGCCTGGAGGACGAGGCCCGTCAGCATGAAGGGCCGGTTCCCGAACCGGTCCGCGAGCGCCCCCGCGACCGGCGCGACGAGCAGCGGCGTACCGGTCCACACCAGGATCCGCAGGCCCGCCTCCAACGGGGAGTTACCCAGGCCGACCTGGAAGAGCTGCGAGATCATGAACAGCGCACCGAGCAGCGACATGAACATCAGGAAGACCGCAGCGTTGGCGGTGGAGAAGCCGCGCCGCCGGAAGTGCGCGAGCGGCAGCATCGGGTACCGCGCCCCCGACCGCTCCCAGCCGAGGAAGGCCGCCACGAACACGACCCCGACGGCCAGGGCGACCAGCACCTCGGCGCTGCCCCACCCCGCCTCCGGCGCCCGCACCGGCGCCCAGGCGAGTCCGGTCAGGCCCAAGGCGGCCAACGCCAGCCCCAGGATGTCCAGTTGAGGCCGCGGACCGTGGCTCTCACGCAGCTTCCGCGCGGCGAGCGGAAGCATCACAAGCCCCAGAGGCACGTTCAGCCAGAAGATCCACTGCCAGGACAGACCATCTGTGACGGCCCCGCCCAGTACCGGCCCGGCGGCCACCCCGAGTCCGCTCACCCCGCCCCACAGACCGATCGCCACTCCCCGCTTCTCGGCCGGGAACGCCTCGCTGATCAGGGTCAGTGTGAGAGGGAGGAGTACGGCCGCTCCCGCGCCCTGAACGGCACGTGCCGCGATGAGTTCACCGGCGCCACCGGCGAGTGCGGCCCACGCGGAGGCCAGTGTGAAGACGGCGAGCCCGACGACGTACATCCGCCGCCGCCCGAACCGGTCGCCGAGCGCGGCGCCCGTCAGGGTCAGACAGGCGAAGACGAGGTTGTACGCATTGATCGTCCACTCCAGCTGGGACAGGCTCGCCCCGAAGTCGGCCTGCAGCGCGGGCAGCGCGGTGGCGACGACCACCACGTCCAGCGCGCACAGGAGCGCCCCCAGCCCGGCAAGGACCACCGTCCAGACGCGCCGTGGGGGTGCGGTGGATGGCGGTGCCTTGCGGGCGGGGGCGAGCAGAGTTTCTGCGATGTCGATGTCAGCCATGAGGGATAAGCCCTTCCGTGAGAGTCACTCACGGAAGGCAGACCAGCCCCGCCCGGAAAAGGAATCGCGCCCGAGGAACGCGACGAGCCGGTCGGAGGCGCCGGCCCGGGGCAGCACGCCCACCGGCTCGGCGAAACGCACTCCCCGGTCCTCGTCCGCGACCACACACCGCGCGACGGACAGCAACTCGGCCGCGAGCGCCGGCGGAATCGGCCGCGGCCGCCCGCAGGCCTGCGCCACGTCCCAGCCGTGGACAGCGATCTCGACAGCGCCGGTGGCGGCCATCACGCGGACGTCCAACGGCCGGTCTCCCAGCGACACGGAGCGCCCCTCCCCGGGCGGCAGGGCCACCCAGGCACCGAGCAGCGCACAGGCACGCCGCCGGAAGTCGCACGCGGGATCCGCGCGGCCCTCCGCCGCCGGGAAGAGACCGATCCGCCCGCCCGTCAGCCCCTCGTGCAGTGCGTCGAGCGCGTCGTCGAGATGGCCGAGCAACTCCCCCAGGTCCCACCGCGCGCACGGCGTTGCCCGACGCAGACTCCCGGGTGCCACGACGGCGACGCTCCCCAGCGCGTACGCGAGCGAACGCTCCAGCAGCTCCCCGGAGTTCACGACAGCACCTCGGGCATCCCGAAGATTCCGGCCAGCCCTGGTTCCAGGAAGACGGTGATCCGCGTGATCTCCCGGTCCTCGACGGTGAGCACCTGCACGGAGTGCGCCCGGTACATCTCGTCCGCACCGCGCTTGTAGGCCACCACGGCCGGCTGCCCGTTCGCCTGCGTGGGGATCATCCGCAGATGTCCCTTCTCGTGCTCGAGCGCCTCCAGGAACCGCATGACGTCCTTCCTCCCGCTGAACCACTCCAGGTAGGGCGGCATCTCCAGCTCGACGCCTTCCTGGAGCAGCCCGAGCAGCGCATCCATGTCGGCGTACTCGAAGGCGGCCACATATCGGTCGAGCAGCTCACGGTCGTCCGTGCTGTCCGGCTCCGCCAGCAGGTCCTCGTCCGGCGCCACTTCGTCGAGCCGGGCACGCGCGCGCTGGAGGCTGCTTTTCACTGCCGCGGTCGTGGTCCCGAGCAGGGCGGCCACCTCGTGTGCCCGCCAGGCAAGCACGTCCCTGAGGATGAGCACGGTCCGCTGCCGCGCGGGCAGATTCTGCAGCGCCGCGACGAGCGCGAGCCGCAGGCTGCCGCGCGCCGCGACGACGGTCGCCGGGTCGACGAGCGTGTCGGGTACCGGCTGGAGCCACGGGATGTCCGTCGGAGGAGTACTCAACGGCTCCTCAGGCGCGTCTGACGGCCCGCCGAGCCCCGTGGGCAGCGGACGCCGTTCGCGTCCCTCCAGCGCCGTCAGACACGTATTGGTGGCGATCCGGTAGAGCCAGGTCCGCAAGGAGGCGCGGCCCTCGTATCCGTCGTACGACCGCCAGGCCCGCAGATACGTCTCCTGCACCAGATCTTCGGCGTCGTCGACCGACCCGAGCATCCGGTAGCAGTGCGCCAGCAGCTCGCGCCGGTACATCCCCGTAAGCCGTACGAACTCGTCGCGATCCGTCGTCACAGCCATGGCCGCTCCCTTCCCTCACGGGTACAGACCCCAGGAGCGGCGAAAACGCATCGGCCGGCCCCGGACGAATTCCGGAACCGGCCGTCGAGCGTGGCGAGTACGGCGGCCTAGAGGTCGACCTCCTGCATCAGCATCCCGACCTCCGTGTTGGACAGGCGGCGCAGCCAGCCCGACTTCTGGTCGCCGAGCGTGATCGGCCCGAAGGCGACGCGCACGAGCTTGTCGACCGGGAAGCCCGCCTCGGCGAGCATGCGGCGCACGATGTGCTTGCGGCCCTCGTGGAGAGTGACCTCTACGAGGTAGTTCTTGCCGGTCTGCTGGACGACGCGGAAGTGGTCCGCGCGCGCGTACCCGTCCTCCAGCTGGATGCCGTCCTTGAGCTGCTTGCCCAGGTCGCGGGGGATCGGCCCCACGATGTGCGCGAGGTAGGTCTTCTTGACGCCGTACCGGGGGTGCGTCAGCCGGTTGGACAGCTCGCCGTGGTTGGTGAGCAGGATGATGCCCTCGGTCTCCGTGTCGAGCCGTCCCACATGGAAGAGCCGCGTCTCACGGTTGGTGACATAGTCCCCGAGGCACTGGCGCCCCTCCGGGTCCTCCATCGTCGAGACGACACCGGCGGGCTTGTTCAGCGCGAAGAACTGGTACGCCTGTGTGGCGACCGTCAGCCCGTCGACCTTGATCTCGTCCTTCTCCGGGTCGACGCGCAGCCCCTGCTCGAGCACGATCTCGCCGTTGACCTCGACACGGGCCTGCTCGATCAGCTCCTCGCAGGCGCGCCGCGAACCGTATCCCGCGCGCGCGAGCACCTTCTGCAGCCGCTCGCCCTCCTGCTCGGCACCCGGGAAGGTCTTCGGGAGCTTGACGTCCTTCTTGCCCGCGTACCGGTCGCGGTTGCGCTCCTCGATCTGCGTCTCGTACTCGCGGGGACGTGCCGGAGCCGTACGACCGCGCCCGCCCGGCTGTGCCTTCTTCGGAGCGCCCTTGGCGCCGCCCCGCGCGGAGCTGCCACGCCCGGACTTGGGGCCCTCCTTGCTGGCGTCGGGGCCCACGTCGTAGCGGCGCTCCTCGGGGCGGGGCTTGCGGGGGCGGCCCTGCCCCTGCTTCTGGTCCCTGTTGTTGCCGGCGCCGCGGGAGTTACCGCGCCCGCCGCTCTTGCCGCTGCCGCTGCTTCGCATCAAATTTCCGTCGTCGTGTCGTCATCGGGGTCCGGTGCATCCGGATCGAACGACGGTACGCCTTCCTGCGTCTCGGCCTCGATCGCCTCCGCCTCGGGGAGGAAGGGCGCGAGCTCCGGAAGCTCGTCCAGGCCGCGCAGGCCCATCCGCTCCAGGAAGTAGTTCGTCGTCCTGTACAGGATCGCACCTGTTTCGGGTTCCGCGCCCGCCTCCTCTATCAGCCCGCGCTGCAGGAGGGTGCGCATCACACCGTCGCAGTTCACTCCTCGCACGGCCGAGACGCGGGAACGGCTGACCGGCTGGCGGTACGCCACGACCGCGAGCGTCTCCAGGGCGGCCTGCGTGAGCCGCGCCTGCTGGCCGTCCAGTACGAACCGTTCGACGGCCGCCGCGTACTCGGGCCGGGTGTAGAACCGCCAGCCGCCCGCGACGAGCCGCAGCTCAAAGCCCCGGCCCTGGACGGTGTACTCGTCGGCCAGCGCCCGCAGCGCGTCCGCGATCTGCCGCCGGGGCCGCTCCAGGATCTTCGCGAGGTGCTCCTCGGTCGCGGGTTCGTCCACGACCATGAGTACGGCCTCCAGGGCGGGTCCGAGGTCAAGATCCGCGACGCTGCGCAGCCCTGCCGGCGCCTCGGTGGTGTTCTCGCTCACGCCTTCTCCTCCTTGGCTTCGTCCTGGACCGGCTCCGGAGGCCTGTCGAACTCGTCCGTCACCCTGGGCTCCGCCTCGCTGTCCCCGCCCGTCCAGCGCACCAGCAGCTCCCCCAGCGCCTCCTCCTGGTCGAGCGCGACGGCCTTCTCGCGATACAGCTCCAGCAGGGCCAGGAACCGCGCCACGACGGTCAGCGTGTCGTCCGTGTCCTCCACGAGCGCCCGGAAGGTGGCCTCCCCCAGCTCTCTCAGCCGCGCCACAACGATCCCGGCCTGCTCCTGCACACTCACCAGCGGGGCGTGGATGTGGTCGACGTACACCTGCGGCTTGGCCTTGGGCTGCATCGCCTTCACCGCAAGCTTCGCGAAGCCCTCCGCCCCGATGCTGATGACGACCTCGGGCAACAACTCGGCGTGATGCGGCTCCAGTCCGACAGTGCGCGGATACCGCCGGGCCTCCTCCTCGAGCCGCCCGCTGAAGATCTCGGCGATCTGTTTGTACGCGCGGTACTGCAACAGCCGCGCGAACAACAGATCCCGCGCCTCGAGCAGCGCCAGATCCGCCTCGTCCTCCACCTCGGCGGACGGCAGCAGCCGAGCGGCCTTGAGATCGAGCAGGGTGGCGGCGACGACAAGAAACTCGGTCGTCTCATCGAGGTCCCAGTCCGGCCCCATCCCCCGGATGTGCGCCATGAACTCATCGGTGACCTTGGAAAGCGCCACCTCGGTCACATCCAGCTTGTGCTTCGAGATCAACTGAAGCAGCAGGTCAAAGGGCCCTTCAAAGTTGGCCAGCCGAACTCTGAACGTCCCGTCATCGGGCTCGGCGGGAGCCTCGGGTACGACAGCGGGCGGTACGGCGTCATCCTCGCCGGCGTTGTGGGCAGTCGCTCCGCGGGGCGATGGGGGTGCCCCCGCTGGAGCGGATTCGAGAGTGGGGGAGGGTGGGCACAACGCCCCACGGTCCGCAGGCGAAGAACCGTCCTCAACCAGCAACTCGCTCTCCGCCGAAGGCGAGACGGCTTCCGCCCCAGGCGGGTCCGGCGCCGCCGCAGGCGGCTCAACCTCCGCCGGAGGCGCAGGCACCGGCGCCTCATCCGCCTCCGGAGGCGGTGGCGGAGCCCCCGGCCCCCGCCCCAGCGCACGCCGACGACCGGCGGAGCCGGATGCGGGGACGGAGCCGTCGTACGAGGTCATAGCCGTCGCAGGCTACCGCTTACCGCCCGCGAAGCCGACGGACAAGAATGCTGGCGTCCCCTCGGGACTCGAGATCCGCGAGCACCACGGCCACAGCCTCACGAACGATCCGCCCGCGATCCACCGCAAGCCCGTGCTCCCCGCGGAGCACCAGCCGGGCGTGCTCGAGGTCCATGAGCTCCTCGGCGGACACGTACACGGTGATCTTCTCGTCGTGCCGCTCCCGCCCACTGGGCCGCCGCGCGGCGGCCCGCCCGCGCTTGCGCGGCTGAGCGGCGGCGGCAGAACCTTCCTGCGCCCCCTGCCGTCGCCCGGAGCGGTCGGCTCCGGCGCCACGGGTACGGGACTCCCCGGCATCGGCGGACTCGGAGTCCGCGGCCACATGCTCGGCCCCGTCACCGTCCCCGCCCTGCGCGGGCACAGCCTGCGGCGCGTCTTCCGCGATCCCGGAACCGGATCCCGAGCCGGAGGCAGCCGTATCGCCCTCGCCCGCGGGAGCCGGCACCCGGGCCTCACCGTTGGACTGGCCGTTGGCCTGGCGCCTGGGGCTGGACGACTGAAGCGCCATCCCCCCTGTCGTACGGAACAGTTCGTCGGCCCCCGGCAGACTCACTCGGCGTGACACCGGGCGAGCACCTCCCTGGCGAGCTGGCGATAGGCGGCGGCACCGACGGAGTTGGAGGCGTACGTGGTGATCGGTTCACCGGCGACCGTGGTCTCCGGGAAGCGGACCGTGCGCCCGATGACCGTGTGGTAGACGTGATCGTCGAAGGCCTCGACGACACGGGCGAGCACCTCGCGGCTGTGCACGGTGCGCGAGTCGTACATCGTGGCGAGGATGCCGTCGAGCTCCAGCTCGGGGTTGAGCCGCTCCTGGACCTTCTCGATGGTCTCGGTGAGCAGCGCGACACCTCGCAGTGCGAAGAACTCGCACTCCAGCGGCACGATCACCTTGTGGGCGGCCGTGAGGGCGTTCACGGTGAGCAGGCCGAGCGAGGGCTGGCAGTCGATCACGATGTAGTCGTAGTCGGCCATCAGCGGCTTCAGTGCCCGCTGCAGCGTGGACTCGCGCGCGACCTCGGACACCAGCTGAACCTCGGCGGCCGACAGATCGATATTGCTGGGCAGCAGATCCATGTTCGGAACCGCGGTCTTGAGGAGGACCTCGTCGGCCGCCATGCCCCGCTCCATGAGCAGGTTGTAGACGGTGAGATCGAGCTCCATCGGGTTGACACCGAGGCCGACCGACAGCGCGCCCTGCGGGTCGAAGTCGACCAGCAGGACCCGTCGTCCGTACTCCGCGAGCGCGGCGCCCAGGTTGATGGTCGACGTCGTCTTGCCGACGCCGCCCTTCTGGTTGCACATCGCGATGATCTTCGCGGGGCCGTGATCGGTCAGCGGGCCCGGGATCGGGAAGTACGGCAGCGGGCGCCCGGTCGGGCCGATGCGTTCACGACGCTGGCGTGCCGCGTCGGGCGCGAGCGTGGCCGCGTACTCCGGATCGGGCTCGTACTCGGCGTCGGGGTCGTAGAAGTGCCCTTCGGGCAGGTCGTCGTAGTCGGCGAAGTGGGTGCGGTTCTCGCCACTTCCGTTGCCGGCCATGGCGTTCACGTGATGGCCATCCATGCTCTGGTGGACTGTCTGAGTCCGGTGTGGACTCTGGTGGGCTGCGAAGGTGCGCACAGCTACGGAGCCGACAGCCTCGAGCCCCGTGGGCCTCGGGCCCTGCGCAGGCATTCCTGGTTGACCACCCCCGGGAGTAAATGTCGACTCATTCACAAGTCGTCTTACCTCCTTGGTGACCAGGAAACTTCTAGATAGGTCAGCGTGGCACCATGCCGACGGTTGGCGACTCTATGGCGTGTCACCGGTCCGCAGCAACACAATCCGCCGGACCCGGCCCGATGTGTCGGCAACGGAACACCCCTCTGTCAAGGGCGTAAGGCCGTCGCACGGCAGGTTTCGCGGGTGTGCGAAACGGTCGAAGCGTTACGTTCGAGGCGAGTTGAGCGAGTCTCGCAAAGGGTCTCGACAACATGTGGCCGAACCTGGTTCCCCAAGGTCCGGCCGGGTGCATGTCGTTGACGATTCGTGTTGACGTATCGCCTTTTATCGGTGGAGAGATGGGTCGGCGGATCAGCCGAGCAGGGTCTCCAGCTCTCGGTGCTCCAGGCCGTGCGCCTCCGCGACCTCGCGGTAAATGACCTTGCCGTCATGGGTGTTGAGGCCCTTGGCGAGCGCGGCGTCACGGCGCAGCGCCTCGACCCAGCCGCGGTTCGCGAGCTCCACGATGTACGGGAGCGTGGCGTTGGTCAGCGCGTACGTGGAGGTGTTGGGCACGGCGCCGGGCATGTTGGCGACGCAGTAGAAGACCGAGTTGTGGACCGGGAAGGCCGGCTCGGCGTGGGTCGTCGGACGCGAGTCCTCGAAGCAACCGCCTTGATCAATCGCGATGTCGACAAGAACACTTCCCGGCTTCATCCGGGAGACGAGCTCGTTGGTGACCAGCTTCGGCGCCTTGGCGCCCGGGATGAGCACGGCGCCGATGACGAGATCGGCCTCCAGGCACGCCTTCTCGAGTTCGAAGGCGTTGGAGACGACGGTCTGGATCTTCGTGCCGAAGACCTTGTCGGCTTCCTTGAGCTTGTTGATGTCCTTGTCGAGCAGGGTCACGTGGAAGCCCATGCCGATGGCGATCTGCGCGGCGTTCCAGCCAGAGACACCGCCGCCGATGACGACGGCCCGGCCGGCCAGCACGCCCGGGACCCCGCCGGGCAGCACACCGCGGCCGCCGTTCGCGGCCATCAGGTGGTAGGCACCGACCTGTGGGGCGAGCCGGCCCGCGACCTCGGACATCGGAGCGAGCAGCGGCAGCGCGCGACTGGGCAGCTCGACCGTTTCGTACGCGATGGCGGTGGTGCCGGACTCCAGGAGCGCGTCCGTGCACTCCTTGGACGCGGCCAGGTGCAGATAGGTGAAGAGGATCTGGTCCTTGCGGAGGCGGTGGTACTCCTCGGCGATCGGCTCCTTGACCTTCAGCAGCAGGTCGGCGGAGGCCCACACCTCGTCCGCGGTACCGAGGATCTGTGCACCGGCGGCGACGAACTCGTCGTCCGTGATCGAGGAGCCGACACCGGCACCCCGCTCGATGACGACCTGGTGGCCGTGGCGCACCAGCTCATGCACTCCGGCGGGGGTGATGGCCACCCGGAACTCGTTGTTCTTGACCTCGCGGGGGATGCCGACCTTCACGTCGATCACGGTCCTTGGCTCAGGGGGTTGTGGGGTAACGCCTGCCCGGACGATGCCAGACATATCCGGATGCACGGGAGCACACCGGAGACACCACGAAAGGACGCGGCGGAGCCAGTCTAATGAAGGGATTCTCTGTGTCTAGCCTTTCAATGCTTCAATCTTCTGCGGATGTACTACGGATTTCGTAGGCGTTAGCGTCGTGTTCCCTCTCGGACAGGTCCTCCGGGAGCTCGTCTCCCAGCATGCGCTCGGCCGCGCCGCGGTGCAGCCGAGCAGCCACGGGGTCGCCGAGCCGGTCCAGGGTGTCGGCGAGCCGGAGCTGCAGAGCGGCCCGCAGTCGTACGTCCTCGGCGCGGCGCGCCCACTCGATCGCCTCCTGGCAGGTGCGCAGCGACTCCTCGGGCCGGCCGGAGTACTCCTGCACCCGTGCCAGCTCGCTCAACGCCTTGGCCACGCCTGCCACTTCGCCGTTTCTGCGATGGCCGGTGACCGCCGAGCGCCAGCTGCGCAGCGCCTCGTCGTAGCGGCCCGCGTACGTGTGCACAGTGGCGATACGGCCGTGCAGCCGGGCCGCGTCCACGCGCTCGTCGCGCGCGAGCCGCTGCGCGAGCGCCCGCCCGTACCAGTCGGCGGCCCGGTCGAAGTCCCCCAGCTCCTGGTGGGCGCCGCCTACGGATTCCATCGCGCGGCCGGTCGCGTACGGGTCGTTCGCCTCCCGTCCGGCGTCGAGAGCGGCGCGGTAGCGGGCGAGCGCCTCACTGGTGCGGCCGGTCCGGGCGTCCAGGTCCGCGAGGTTCAGCAGCGCGGCGGCCTTCTCGCGGGGCAGCTTCCGCCGCTCGGCGACATCGAGAACAAGCTGGTGGATGCCGTACAGCTCGGGCGCCACCGCCCGCGTACCGAAGTGCGCGACCATCGCCCGCACCAGCGCGGCCATCAGGCGGCGTGCGAGGGTGTCCAACTCCCCGTCGGCGACCGCGAGCCGGGCGGAGGCCAACAGCGCGGGCTGCCGGATGCGCAGCCAGTCGGCAGCCGCGCGGGGGTTCTTGAAGCGCAGGGCGCGGGGCATCCCGGCGAGCTTCTCGCGGGCGGGCGAGCTGTCGGTCTCGGTGATCGCGCGGCAGGAGGCCAGCAGCCGTACGGTCCGCTCCAGCATCCGGGCGCGGGCCAGCTGCAGCTCGGCGGGCCGGTCCTCGCTCTCGGTGTGCGAGCGCAGCAGCGGCAGCAGACAGCCGGGCACCTCGTACTGCGGCAGCGGTGACTCGACGCGCCGTACGAGGCCGAGCCCGACGAAGTCGTCGAGGGAGGACTCGGCGGCGCCCACCGAGCAGCCGGCGAGCGCCGACGCGGTGTGCGGGTCGACGAGGCCCGCGGGGGCGAGCGAAAGCAGGCGCAGCATCTGTGCGCGGGCTGGGGAAAGTTCGGCGTACACGAGGTGGAAGACACGCTCGAGTGCCGAACCCTCGTCACTCTCTGTGCGCATCTGCTTGGCGAGGTCGGCGACGGCCGCCTTCGGCCGGCGGGCCAGCCAGCCGCCGGCGAGTACCAGCGCGGCGGGCTGGGCGGCGCAGATCTCGACGAGTCCTTCGGCGGCGCGCGGGTCGACAGTGATGCGTACCGAGCCGGTGTAGCGGCCGAGGAGTTCGACGGCGGACTTGGTGTCCAGGCCGCCGAGGGTGCAGGGGCGGACGTCGGAGATCCCGGTCAGGGGTCCGTCGGAGACGGCGACGACCAGGCATTCCGGGTTGTCGGGGAGGAGCGCGTCGACCTGTTCCGCGTCCGCCGCGTCGTCGAGCAGGAGCAGCACCCGGCGGGTGGCGAGACCCTCGCGCAGCGCCTCGACGAGGTCGTCCTCCGAGGCTCCGGGCGGGGCGGTCAGCTCCAGGGCGGCGAGCAGGTCGCGGGCGGTGCGCTCCGTCGGTACCGGTGTGCCGTCGGGTTCGCTCAAGCAGGCTCGCAGCGTGCCGTCCCGGTAACTGTCCGCGACCTGCCGTACGAGTTCTTCGGCGAGCGCGGTGCGGCCGAAGCCGGGCTTGCCCGCGATGAGCAGCACGCGCGCGCGTGGTGCTTTCCGGCCCGCCAGGGTGTCCAGGCCCGCACGCTCGATGTCCGCGCGGAGTTCCTTCAACTCTCTTGTACGGCCGAGAAACTGACCCTCCGTGGATGGGGGTCCCCCCGCTCGGGCGAAGCCGGGAGTGGTGGAGGACCCGGCAGCCGGGCGCTGCTCCTTGGCCGGCACCTTCTTGCCCTGGGTGCCCACCGCCTGATCCGTCACGGGCCACACTCCCGTCCCACCGCACGCGCAAGCCCGCCGGGACTCCGGACGGGGCGTTTCCAGAGCCTAGTTCACGCTCTGCGACGATTCCGGCGGAGCGCGGCGGGTACGTCCCCCGATCGGATCAGGCGATCGTCACACCGGCGACAGGTCGGTGTGCGTCCGGCTTCGCGAGCAGGCGGGGATCACACGTCGAAGGGCCGCGCGGGCCACGGCGCCTCGGCCGGGCGCAGCGCGTCGAGACCGTCGCCGTTCTGGGCCGCGACCAGGGAAAGAGCGCCCACGACAAGGCAGTTGTTGTGCAGCTCACCGGCGAGCACACCGCGGACGAGCTCCTCGACGGGGACCCGCGAGAGCTCCATGTCGGCTTCTTCGTCCTCGACCTCGAAACGCTGCCCCTCCGCCTCGGACAGATCCCGGGCGAGGAAGATCCGTACGGCCTCGTCGCAGCCGCCCGGCGTCGTGTAGACGTCGGTGAGCACCCGCCAGTCCTCGGCCTTGACGTGGGCCTCTTCGTACAGCTCGCGCTGCGCGGCGTGCAGCGGGTTCTCGCCGGGGATGTCGAGCAGGCCGGCCGGGATCTCCCACAGTTTCTGGCGTACGGGGTGCCGGTACTGGCGGATGACCAGGACGCGGCCCTGGTCGTCGAGGGCGAGGACCGCCACCGAACCGGGGTGGACCTGGTAGTCGCGCCGGACGACCGTCCCGTCGGGCATGACCACGTCGTCCGTGCGCACGGAGGTCTTGTTCCCCGTGAACGGAGTCTCGGTCGCCCTGACCTCCCACTCCTCGGCGGTGTCCTTGATGGTCATGTCGACTTGTCCTCCCACGTACACAGAAAAACCGGGGCACGCGTCGCAAAGGACCCGCACCCCGGCAACCGTACAACCTCGTGTTACTTACCCGTCTTCCGCTCCACGGCGGCCTTCACCAGGCCCGCGAACAGCGGATGCGGACGCGTCGGGCGCGAGCGCAGCTCGGGGTGCGCCTGGGTCGCGACCAGGTAGGGGTGGACGTCGCGCGGGTACTCCAGGTACTCCACGAGCTTGCCGTCCGGGGACGTGCCGGAGAACAGCAGACCGGCCTTCTTCTCCAGCTCGGCGCGGTAGGAGTTGTTGACCTCGTAGCGGTGACGGTGGCGCTCCTCGGCGTACTCCTTGCCGCCGTACACCTCGCGCACGAGCGAGCCCTCGGCGAGCTTGGCCGGGTACATGCCCAGCCGCATCGTGCCGCCCATGTCGCCCTCGCCGGCGACGATGTCGAGCTGCTCGGCCATGGTGGAGATGACGGGGTGGCCGGTCGCGGCGTCGAACTCCGTGGAGTTGGCGTCCGCGATGTCGGCGAGATTGCGCGCGGCCTCGATCACGATGCACTGCAGGCCGAGACACAGCCCGAGCAGCGGGATCTTGTTCTCGCGGGCGTACTGGATGGCGCCGACCTTGCCGGAGACGCCGCGGTCGCCGAAGCCGCCGGGGATACAGATCGCGTCGACGTCGGCGAGCTGCTGGGCGGCACCCGCCGGGGTCTTGCAGTCGTCCGAAGTGACCCACTTGATCTTCACGCGCGCCTTGTTGGCGAACCCGCCGGCTCGCAACGCCTCGGTGACCGAAAGGTATGCGTCGGGCAGGTCGATGTACTTGCCGACGAGCGCGAGATTGATCTCGTGCTGCGGGTTGTGGACCCGGTCGAGCAGGTCGTCCCAGATCGTCCAGTCCACGTCGCGGAAGGCGAGGTCCAGCTTGCGCACGACGTAGGCGTCCAGGCCCTCGGTGTGCAGGACCTTCGGGATGTCGTAGATCGACTTTGCGTCGATGGCCGCGACCACGGCCGCCTCGTCGACGTCGCACATCAGCGAGATCTTGCGCTTGATCGCGGTCGGCACCTCGCGGTCGGCGCGCAGCACGATCGCATCTGGCTGAATACCGATGTTGCGCAGAGCCGCAACCGAATGCTGCGTCGGCTTCGTCTTCAACTCTCCCGACGGTCCGATGTAGGGAAGGAGCGAGATGTGGACGACGAACACATTGTCGCGGCCGACCTCGTGACGGACCTGACGGACGGTCTCCAGGAACGGCAGCGACTCGATGTCGCCGACCGTGCCCCCGACCTCCGTGATCACCACGTCCACGTCATCCGTGGCCATGCGCCGGATTCGGTGCTTGATCTCGTTGGTGATGTGCGGGATGACCTGCACGGTGTCGCCGAGGTACTCGCCGCGCCGCTCCTTGGCGATCACCGTCGAGTACACCTGGCCGGTGGTGATGTTGGCGGAGCCGTCCAGGTCCACGTCGAGGAAGCGCTCGTAGTGACCGATGTCCAGGTCCGTCTCGGCGCCGTCGTTGGTGACGAACACCTCACCGTGCTGGAACGGGTTCATGGTGCCCGGGTCGACGTTCAGATACGGGTCGAGCTTCTGCATCGTGACCCGCAGACCCCGCGCCTTGAGCAGTGCGCCCAGGCTGGACGCGGTCAGGCCCTTGCCGAGGGAGGAGGCGACACCCCCGGTGACGAAGATGTGCTTGGTCGTCGAAGATTTGGGCGGCATGGCCAAGACGGGGCTCCCGTGGTCGCGGTTCGGAGTGCGGGCCGGCTGCCTGACCCGGGCGTTTCGGGAGGTGCCGCCGCTGCGGTTCGGAGGACCCCTCGCGTCGGTTTCTGCTTCGGGGGCGCCCACCGGTCCACGGGCTACCAGGGTATCAGCGCCCCGGGGAGGCCGCTTCCGGCCACGCTCCGCACACGGGCCGACACAGGGCACAGTGGTGGGCACTCTTCCCACTCATCCGGCGCAATCGCTTTCCAGAGAGGGGCGCACGGATCACCATCGTGCGTCGTATCCTGCTCGGACGATCGCTGCCGAGCCGGGCCGAACAACGGCACCACCCCGCCCGTATTCTCCGGACACAGAGCTCGTCAGTTCGTTTCGCAACGACAATCACTGCGACCATTGACGTCATGCGACGACGTTGTATTGACCCGTTCCCCTGACCGCAAAGAGCAACCGCCCCCTGGGGGGCGACGTGGCCGTTCGACTGGAGATGCACGTGGCCGGGCGCATCGAGGACTACGCACTTATCGGAGACATGCAGACCGCAGCACTGGTCTGCCGGGACGGCACGGTGGACTGGCTGTGCCTGCCCCGCTTCGACTCCCACGCCGTCTTCGCCGGACTGCTCGGCACCGAGGAGCACGGCTTCTGGCGGCTTGGCCCCGCGCACTCGGCGGACGCCCAGCCGCCCAGAGCGGCCCGCCGCACCTATCGCGGCGACTCCCTGATCCTCGAATCCGAGTGGGATACGCCACGTGGAACGGTCCGTGTGACCGATTTCATGCCCCCTCGTGACGGCGCACCCCAGTTGGTGCGGATCGTCGAGGGCATCTCGGGCCGGGTGCCGATGCGCTCCGCGCTGCGGATGCGTTTCTCGTACGGCCGTGTCGTGCCCTGGGTGCACAAGCACGAGGGGCGGACGGTGGCCGTCGCCGGGCCCGACTCCGTGTGGTTCGACACAACGGCCGAGACCTACGGCAAGGCGCTGACCACGTACGCGGACTTCACGGTGGCGCCGGGTGACCGGATCGCGTTCACCATCTCCTGGCAGCCCTCGCACAAGGAGCCGCCCGCGGAGCCCGAGCCGGAGCAGGCCCTGGAGGCCACCGAGGAGTTCTGGCGCGAGTGGGTCGAGCAGTGCACGTACCACGGGCCCTACCGCGAGGCCGTGGTCCGCTCGCTGATCACCCTGAAGGCGCTGACGTACGCGCCCACCGGCGGCATCGTCGCCGCGCCCACCACCTCGCTGCCGGAGGAGATCGGCGGCGTCCGCAACTGGGACTACCGCTACACCTGGCTGCGCGACGCGGCGATCACCCTCTCCTCACTGCTGCGCACCGGCTACCGCGAGGAGGCGCGCGCCTGGCGCGAGTGGCTGCTGCGCGCCGTCGCGGGCGACCCGGAGAGCCTGCAGATCATGTACGGCATCGCGGGCGAGCGTGAGCTGGGTGAGGCGGAGCTCGACTGGCTGCCCGGGTACGAGAACTCCGCGCCCGTACGTGTCGGGAACGGCGCCGCGCACCAGCTCCAGCTGGATGTCTACGGCGAGGTCACCGAGGCCCTGCACCTGGCGCACATGACGGGCCTGGCCCGCAACGACTACGCATCCCTGCTGCAGCTCAAGCTGATCCGCTACCTGGAGAACCACTGGGACGAGCCGGACGAGGGTATCTGGGAGGTCCGCGGTCCGCGCCGGCACTTCGTGCACTCCAAGGTGATGGCCTGGGTCGCGGTCGACCGCACCATCAAGCTCATCGAGTCCGGCGACGCGGACGGTCCGCTGGAGAAGTGGCGCGAGCTGCGCGACGACATCCACCGCGATGTGTGTGAGAAGGGTTACGACAAGGAGCGCAACACCTTCACACAGTCGTACGGCTCCAAGGAGCTGGACGCCTCGCTGCTACTGATCCCGCAGATGGGCTTCCTGCCGCCGGACGACAAGCGTGTGATCGGCACGATCGAGGCCATCCAGCGGGAGCTGTCGACCACGGACGGCTTCATCCTGCGCTACCCCACCGCCGGTGAGGACGCGGGCGTGGACGGCCTGGAGGGTGACGAGGGCGCGTTCCTCGCCTGCTCGTTCTGGATGGCGGACGACCTGGCGATGATCGGCCGCGTCGACGAGGCCCGCAAGCTCTTCGAGAAGCTGCTCGCCCTGCGCAACGACCTCGGTCTGCTGGCCGAGGAGTGGGACCCGCGCCTCAAGCGCCAGGTAGGGAACTTCCCGCAGGCGTTCAGCCACGTGCCGCTGATCGACACGGCACTGCGGCTGACGGCTTCGGGGGCGTACGGCGGCTGATGAGCTACTGACGACAAGCCGCCGCCCGGCTACGGCAGGGGTGGCGGCTTCGTCAACTCGTCGTACACGCTGAGGACTTGGGCTACGGTCTCGTCCTCGGTCGGCCAGGAGGCGGCCTGCAGCGTGCCCTTGTCCTTCAGGACTTCACGCCGCTGCGGATCCTGAAGAAGGCGTACGACGGCGTCGGCGAGCGCTTCCGCGTCCCCGTGCGGTACGAGTTCGGCGGCGTCCCCGACCAGTTCGGGGACCCCTTCCATATCGGCCGCGACGAGCGGCACGCGCGCGTGAAGAGCTTCCTGGGCGAGTACGGAGCGCGCTTCACCGCCGCCGGGCAGCAGGGCCAGATCGGCTGCCGCCAGCAACTCGCCGACGTCGTCACGGCGCCCGACGAGACGTACCGGCAGCCCTTCGTCCTCGATACGCCCCTGAAGTTCCGCGCGCAGCGGTCCCTCCCCGGCGATCACGAGCAGCGGTACGGGAACCAGTCGCCGCCAGGCACGCGTGGCGTCCAGCAGCGTGTCGTACCCCCGATGCCGCTCGAGCGAGCCGACAGCCATCAGCAACGGCCGGTCCGTGGCACCGAGTTCGGCCCGCGCCTTGGGACGCAGCCGCTCGAGCTCCTCGCCCACGAAGGCGGGCCGCCGCACTTCGGGCAGCGCGACCGCGGCGAGCCGGGCATCACGCGCCCCGCTGCGTCGGGCCCGCTCCACAAGGTCGGACGAGACCCCGAGGACCACCGAAGCGGCCTTCGCGACCCGCCGCTCCAGCAGCCGCAGCAGATGCGCCCGCGCGCCCTCGTCGTGCGAGCGGCTGTGCCAGGTCACGACGAACGGAACACGCCGCCCACTGAGCGCCATGGCCGCCCTCATCCCGGCATGCAGTCCATGTGCGTGCACGAGGTCGGCGTCCACACAGGCCGCCCGCAGCGCGGCCACGGAAGCCGGGTCACTTCGCCGCGGCACGTGCACATGCCGGGCTCCCGCACCACTGAAGTCATACGCCCGGTCCGCCGCGGCCGGCGCACACACGGTGACCCGCACTCCTCGCGCCACGAGACCGGAAGCCAACGACCGCACATGCGCACTGCTTCCCGCACTGCCGCCTCCGAGCACCTGCACGGTACGCAGCGCCGATCGACCATGCGACAACTGGCTGCTCACGGCGGTGCTCACGTGGCCGGGGCTCCTGGTTCAGCGACGGGCGGTCACGAAGAAAGTACAGAGACAATGCGGCGGGAACGCTCCGCTGGGGTGTATGGCGCGTTCGCCTACACCTAAGGATGCCAGGACATACGGGCGTTCCGGACCACTGGTGGGGCCGTGGGCCCTTGGAGCGGGCGGGAGACGGGACCGCGGTGCGGCGGCTGCCCGTCGTCCTAACCGTCCGCCCGAGCCGTCGCCAGCAGCTCCTCCGCGTGGGCGCGGGCCGTTTCCGAGTCCTCCTGGCCCGCCAGCATGCGGGACAGTTCGCGGACGCGGTCCTCCCCCTCCAGGGCCTTCACTCCGGAGCGGGTGACCGAGCCGTCGTTGGTCTTCTCGACGAGGAGCTGCCGGTCGGCGAAGGCGGCGACCTGGGGCAGGTGGGTGACGACGACGACCTGTGCGGTCTTGGCGAGGCGGGCGAGTCGGCGCCCGATCTCGACCGCGGCCTTGCCGCCGACGCCGGCGTCGACCTCGTCGAAAAGGTACGTCGGCACCGGATCCGTACCCGCGAACACGACCTCCACCGCGAGCATCACCCGCGACAGCTCACCACCGGACGCGCCCTTGGCGATCGGCCGCGGTGGCGCCCCCGGATGCGGAGCGAGAAGCAGCTCGACCTCGTCGACACCGGCAGGCCCGTACGCGACCGTACGACCGCCCACCTCCACGCCGTCGGGGTCCTCCGTCTGCCGGATCGCGAACGACACGCGCGCGTGCGGCATGGCGAGCGAGGCGAGCTCGGCGGTCACGGCAGCGGCGAACCGCTCGGCGGCCTCCGTGCGAGCGTCCGTCAACGCCTGCGCCAACCCTCCCAGTTCGGCCCGCAAAGCGTCCCGCTCGGCCGTCAGGTCACCGATCCGGTCGTCGTCGCCCTCCAGCTCCAGGAGCCGCGCGGCCCCCTGCTCGGCCCAGGCCAGTACGGCGCCCACGTCCTCGCCGTACTTGCGCGTCAACGCGGTGAGCGCGGCCCGCCGCTCCTCGACCGCCGCGAGCCGCAGCGGATCGGCGTCCAGGTCGTCGGCGTACCCCGCCAACTCCCCCGCCACATCACCCAGCAGAATCCCGATCTCCCCGATCCGGTCGGCGAGCGAGGCCAGCGCGGCGTCATGGGCACGTACCGCCTCCAGTGCCCGGTGCGCGCCCGCGACGAGCGTCGTGGCGTCGATGCCCTCGGGATCCTCGGGGTTGCCCGCCAGCGCCGCGTGCGCCGCCGTGGCCGCGGACGCGAGCGCCTCGGCATGCCCGAGCCGCTCGGCCTCGGCCGCCAGCTCCACGTCCTCGCCGGTCCGCGGCTCCACCGCCGCAATCTCGTCGAGCCCGAAGCGCAGCATGTCGGCTTCCTGAGCACGTTCCCGCTCGCGCGTGGTGATCTCGTCCAACTCGGCCGAGATGGCACGCAGCCGACGGTAGGCGCTCGCGTACTTGGCGAGCGGCACAGCGACCGCGTCCCCCGCGTACCGGTCGAGCGCCTGCCGCTGCCGGGACAACTTGAGCAGCCCCTGCTGATCACTCTGGCCATGCACGGCCACAAGCTCATCGGCGAGTTCGGCAAGCACCCCCACGGGCACGGAACGCCCGCCCAGATGCGCCCGAGAGCGCCCCTCGGCAGACACGGTACGGCTGATCAGCAGCGCCCCGTCGTCGAGCTCGGCCCCGGCCTCCTCGGCCCGTACGATCGCCGAGGCGCCCTCAGGAACGGCGATCCGCCCCTCCACCACAGCGTTCTTGGCACCGATCCGCACGAGAGCCGCATCCGCACGCCCGCCCAGCAGCAGCCCAAGGCTTGTGACCACCATCGTCTTGCCCGCCCCGGTCTCACCGGTAACAGCGGTGAAGCCGGGCGACAACTCGACAACGGCGTCATCGATGACTCCGAGCGACCGTATCCGCATCTCCTCCAGCACGGACACGACCTTACGAGGTCAGGAGGCCGGTACGCGACGCCCCCCAGCTTCGTTACCGGAAGGCGCAGTCTTTTGGGGCCGTGGGGGACTGCGCGACCAGCCACAACGCGCCCGCAGCGAACATACGAACCCCGGGGCCTGGGGGCGGAGCCCCAGTTTCGGGAAGGGGCGGGGCTGGGGAAAGAAAACCCACCCGCCCCCACCCCCCTAGTGCGGCGCCCCCCGCCAACCAGCCACAGGCAACGCGAACTTGGCAACGAGCCGATCCGTGAACGAAGCATGGTGCAACCGAGCAAGCCGCACCGGCACAGCCCCCCGCCGAACCTCCACCCGCGCCCCCTCCGGCAACTCAATCGTCCGCCGCCCATCGCACCACAACACCCCATGCGGAGTGTGCGGCTGAACCTCCACGGCGAGCACGGAATCCGGCGAGGTGACCAACGGCTTGGCAAACAGCGCATGCGCACTGATCGGCACCATGAGCAGCGCCTCAACCTCCGGCCACACCACAGGCCCACCGGCGGAAAACGCATACGCCGTAGACCCGGTAGGAGTCGCGCAGACTATGCCGTCACACCCGAACCCGGTGACCGGCCGCCCGTCAATCTCGAGAACCACCTCAAGGAGCCGCTCGGCGGAGACCTTCTGCACGGCGGCCTCGTTCAGCGCCCAGTCGGTATGCACGACATCGCCATTGCTGTGCACGACGACGTCGACGGTCATCCGCTCCTCGACCTCGTACGCCCGAGTCACCACCCGGTCGACAACCTTGTCGAGGTCGTCACGCTCGGCCTCCGCCAGGAAGCCGACACGCCCCAGGTTGACGCCGAGCATCGGCACCCCAGAGGCGCGCGCGAACTCGGCGCCACGCAGCAGCGTCCCGTCACCGCCCAGCACGATCAGCAGCTCACACCCGTCGAGGCACTCGGGAGTCGCCTCCTTGACGAGTTCCACCGTCGGCGGCAGCGGCAGATCGGCCGCCTCGGCCTCGAGCACTCGTACACCGAGCCCGGAGCGCAGCAGCCCCTGGACGACGAGTTCGGCACTGCGGATGGCCGCGGGCCGCCCGGTGTGAGCCAGCAGGAAAACAGTACGAACTCGGGTATCGGTCAACGCGGCCCCTCCGCCACTGCACGGTCTACGTCGGCCGGGTCCAGTTCGGGTGCACCGGCTCGCAGCCACAGAAAGTACTCGACGTTCCCAGAGGGCCCGGGCAGCGGGCTGGCGGTGACGTCCTTCACCCCGAACCCCAACCCCCACGCGTGTCGGGCCACCCCGCGCACGGCCTCGGCCCGCAGTTCGAGGCTGCGTACGACACCGCCGCTCCCCAGCCGCTCCTTGCCCACCTCGAACTGCGGCTTGACCATCATCACCAGATCGGCATCGGGCGCCGCGCACCGCACAAGGGCGGGCAGCACCAGTCCGAGCGGGATGAAGGACAAGTCACCGACAATAAGATCCACCGGCTCCCCATCGATCGCCTCCAACGTCAACTCGCGTACGTTCTTACGGTCCTTGACGGTGACCCGTTCATCGCTTTGGAGTGACCATGCCAGCTGCCCGTAGCCGACGTCGACGGCAACTACGTGAGCGGCTCCCGCGCGCAGCAGTACGTCGGTGAATCCGCCGGTCGAGGCACCGGCGTCCAGCGCCCGCCGCCCCTCGATCCGCAGGCCGAGCGGCACGAAGACCTTCAGCGCCCCCGCCAGCTTGTGGCCGCCGCGCGACACATAGTCGGGCTCGCTGTCGTCACGGGCGACCACGATCGCGGCGGCCGTCTCCACCTGGGTGGCGGGCTTCGTCGCGACGGTCTTGCCGACGGTGACCCGCCCGGCGGCGATCAGCTGGCCGGCGTGCTCGCGCGAGCGGGCGAGCTTCCGTCGGACCAGCTCGGCGTCGAGGCGTCGTCGTGCCACTCCTGCCACGTTCGGTTCAGCTCCTGTTGTTCATGCTGTACGGTCCCGGGGCCCTCGGAGGTCCCTCCGGCCCCGGACGGGCGTCGAGCGCGGTGAGCGCGTCGCGCAGCCCCCGGTGCACATCCTCGTACACCTCGATGTGCCCGTCCGCAGCGAGGTGGTCGGCATCGGCCAGCCGGTCCAGCTGAGCGTCCACCTCGGAGTTCCCGGTGGGCGTGCGCGGCACGTTCAGCGGGGCGGGGGCGGCGGGAGCGTATGCGGGTCCGCTCTCCGCGCCGACTACGAGTCCGGCCCCGGTTCCGGCCGCCGGTCCGACGTCGAATCCGGCCTCGGGTCCGGCTCCCGATACGGCCCCGTAGTCGCTCTCCGGGCTGACTTCGCGTCCGGTCTCCGCGCCGGCATCGAGTCCAGCCCCAGATCCGGACCCCGGGCCGGCCTCGGGTGCGTCCTGCGCGCCGGCTTCGAGCCGGGTCCCGAATCCGGTCGCCGGTCCGGCGCCGAATCCGGCTCCGGGTACGGCCCCGGATCCGGCCGCCCGGCCGACGTCGAGTCCGGCCCCGGATTCGGTTTCCGGGCCGGCCTCCAGTTCGGCCTCGGGCCCGGCAGCCGGGCCGGCCTCCGGTTCGGCGGGAAGCTCCCAGTCGTTCATGCCCCGACGCTACCGCGAAGCGCTGGGGTACCGTCGTCCGCGATGGCCACGATTGAGGAGTGCCGCAGCGCACTCGACAAACTCTCGGACAACATGGCGGGCGCGGAGGGCGACGTGCGCAGTGCCGCCGCCCTCGACCGCTCACTGAGCTGCCGTATCACCGACCTCGACATCACCTTCGTAGGGCGTCTCAAGGACGGCCGCATCGAGGTGCTCGACACGGTGCAGGGTCCTCCGCCCGAGAAGGCCCACATCCGACTCGCGATGAGCGGTGACGATCTGGTCGCCCTGGTGAACGGCGAGCTGCACTTCGCGAAGGCCTGGGGCTCGGGCCGGGTCAGGCTCGAAGCGGGTCTGCGCGACCTGCTCCGGCTCAGAAAGCTGCTCTGACGCGGTTCAGGACCTTCAGGAACCCTTCGCGACGCTGACGGCAGCGGACGTACGCGCCTTCCGCGCCGCCGGCACCACCAGCGGCGTACCCGTCTCCGGATCGTCGATGACCTGGCAGCGCAGCCCGAAGACCTCCTCGACCAGCTCGGCCGTGACGATGTCCGACGGCGTGCCCTGGGCGATGACGGAGCCCTCGCGCAGGGCGATGAGGTGGGTGGCGTACCGGGCCGCGTGGTTGAGGTCGTGCAGTACGGCGACCAGGGTCCGGCCCTGCTCCTCGTGGAGTTCGGCACACAGGTCGAGTACGTCGATCTGGTGCTGGATGTCGAGATAGGTGGTCGGCTCGTCGAGCAGCAGCAGCGGGGTCTGCTGCGCAAGCGCCATGGCGATCCAGACGCGCTGACGCTGGCCTCCGGAGAGTTCGTCGACATAACGGTCGGCCAGTTCGGCGACCCCGGTCGAGGCCATCGACTCCCGTACGACCCGCTCGTCCTCGGACGACCACTGCCGCAGCAGCCCCTGGTGCGGATATCGTCCGCGGCCGACCAGGTCGCCGACCGTGATCCCGTCGGGCGCGATCGACGACTGCGGCAGCAGCCCGAGCGTCCTGGCCACCTTCTTCGCGGGCATCGACTGGATGACCTGCCCGTCGAGCAGCACCCGGCCCTCGCTCGGCTTCAGCATCCGTGACAAGGCGCGCAGCAGGGTGGACTTGCCGCAGGCGTTCGGGCCGACGATGACGGTGAAGGAGTTGTCGGGTATCTCGACCGACAACTGCTCGGCGATGACCCGCTGGTCGTAGGCGAGGGTGACGTTCTCGGCGGACAGGCGGTTCGTGGACGGGCCGTTCACGGACGGGCGGTTCACAGTGCCAGTGCTCCTTTGGGTGTTCGTGTGCGGCCCGCCATCGGCGCCCGTACTCGTCTTGCCGTCGGTGTTCATATCCGGCCCGCCTTGCGCTCGGTGACGAGGAGCCACAGCAGATAGACACCGCCGAGCACTCCGGTCACCACCCCGACGGGCAGCTGGTCGGCGCCGAAGGCCCGCTGCGAGGCCCAGTCGGCGACGACCAGCAGGGTGGCACCCATACACATCGCGGGCAGCAGGTTCGGCCCCGGCGAGCGGGTGAGGCGCCGGGCGAGCTGTGGCGCGGTGAGCGCGACGAAGGCGACCGGACCCGCGGCGGCGGTGGCGGCCGCGGTGAGCAGCACGGCGGCCAGCATCAGCAGCATCCGCGTCCTCTCGACCCGCACCCCGAGTGCGTACGCTACGTCGTCACCCATCTCCAGCATGTACAGCCCACGCGCGTTGCCGAGGACGAGGGGTACGAGGACGGCCCACAGCCCGAGCAGCGGCCAGACCTGCTCCCAGTCGCGGCCGTTGAGTGAGCCCGTCATCCACACGACCGCACGGGCGGCGTCCACGATGTCGGCCTTGGTGAGCAGATAGCCGTTGACTGCCACCGCCATCGCGGAGACGCCGATACCGACCAGGACCAGTCGATAGCCGTGCACACCCCGCTTCCAGGCGAGCACATAGATGGCGAGTCCGGTCACCAGACCGCCGAAGAGCGCCCCGAGGGTGACCTCGGCCGCACTCCCCGAGAACAGCACGATCATGGTGAGGGCGCCGGCCGTCGAGCCCTGCGCGAGACCGAGCACGTCCGGACTGCCCAGCGGATTGCGGGAGATGGCCTGGAAGAGGGCGCCGCCGAGCCCGAGCGAGGCCCCCACCAAGAGGCCGACGAGAACCCGCGGCAGCCGCAGCTCGTTGACGATGAACTCCTGCCCCACGTCGCCGTTGCCGAACAGCGTCTTGAGCACGTCGCCGGCCGGGATCGGGAAGTCGCCGGTGCCGATGAGGACGACGCTCGCGGTGAGCGCGGCCACCAGCAGCAGGACGACCACTGTGAGCGAGCGGACGTCGATACGGACGGACAGCCCGGTGCGGGTACGGACGGGACGGGCGCGGAACGGCCGGGCGGAACCGGCCTGCTTGGTCAGGACCTTCACAGCTGAGCCGTCCTCCGCCGTCGTACGAGAAAGATGAAGACCGGGCCGCCGAGGATCGCGGTGACGATGCCGACCTGGAGCTCGGCGGGCCGCGCGACCATCCGGCCGATCACGTCGGCGCCGAGCAGCAGCACCGGCGAGAGCACGGTGGCGTACGGCAGGATCCAGCGCATGTCGGGCCCGGTGAAGGACCGTACGACATGCGGGACCATCAGCCCGACGAACACGATCGGCCCGCAGGCGGCCGTCGCGGCCCCGCACAGCAGGGTCGCGGCCGCCATGGACAGCGCGCGGGTACGGCCCAGATGCGCGCCGAGCGCACGGGCGGTGTCGTCGCCCATGGCCATGGCGTTCAGCGGCCGGGCGAGAGCCAGCGCAAGGACCGTACCGATCGCGAGGAACGGCAGCACCTGCTCGATGGTCCTGTCGTTGGCCGAGGACAGCGAACCGACCGTCCAGAAGCGCATCTTGCCGAGTGCCGCCTGGTCCATGATCATCACGGCTTGCAGATAGCCGTAGAGCGCGGCGCTGAGCGCGGTGCCGGCGAGCGCGAGCCGCACCGGAGTCGCGCCCCGGCTGCCGCCGAGCACGTACACCAGGACCCCGACCACGGCCGCGCCCCCGAAGGCGAACCACACATAGCCGCTCAGCGAGGTGACGCCGAAGTAGGTGATGGCCGTGACGACGGCCGCGGACGCGCCCGCGTTGATGCCGAGCAGTCCGGGATCGGCCAGCGGGTTGCGGGTGAGCGCCTGGAGGACGGCCCCGGCGAGGCCGAGCGCGGCGCCGACGAGCAACCCGAGGGCAGTACGCGACAGCCGCTCGCTCACCACGACGTCGCCATACGTACCCGAGTCGTCGAACAGGCCGTGCCAGACCTGGCTCAGGGACAGGTCTTTCGCGCCGATCGCGATGCTCGCCAGCACGATGAGCACCAACACAGCCACGGACACGAGGAGCCCTGCAGCCCGTATCGCCTGTCGTTTGGGGGGCGCGGAGGCGGTCTCCGCGTTCGCTTCGGGGGGACTGTCGACCAACACGCAGTTAGGTTAGCCTACCCTCCCCATCTGGCTCGATTCATGCGCCTGCGGGCCTCCGTTGGTCCTGCGGACCTGTGCACTCGGCCGGTCCCGGAGCCCTGGAATTCCGGCGTCCGGGGCCGCCGGCGGCTCAAAGCGCTCAACGTCCCAGCCGTTCAAAGTCCCAGCCGCGCCAGTGCTTTGCCCCCGTCCAGCCCGCATGTCCCGTCCCCGGCCGCCGTCCAGGCGGCGGCGCACAGCGCCCGCAGCCCGTCGAGCGCCTCGCCCTCGCCCTCCAACTCAAGCCGCTCATCACCAGTCGTGGCGGTCCAACCGCCACAGCGGAACGCCCCGCCCACCTCGACGACCTCTGGCTGCCCGGTCAACAGCCCGCGCAGATCGGCGTCCACGTACGTCGGCCGGTGCTTCGGCGAGGCGGCAAGGAGCTGCGCACCGTCCGTCACGCCGGTCAGCACCAGCAGGGAGTCCACCTCGCCGTTGAACGCACCCTCGATATCCGTGTCCAGCCGGTCCCCGACGACCAGCGGCCGCACCGCCCCCGTCCGCAGAATCGTCTCCCGGTGCATCGGCGGCAGCGGCTTTCCGGCCACCTGCGGCTCGGCGCCCGTCGCGATGCGTACGACCTCCACGGCCGCCCCATTGCCCGGAGCGATCCCCCGCGCACTGGGGATCGTCAAGTCGGTGTTGGAGGCGAACCACGGCACCCCGCGCGCGATGGCGTAACAGGCCTCCGCGAAGCGCCCCCAGGGCAGCTCCGGCCCGCCGTACCCCTGCACGACCGCCACCGGCTCGTCCTCGGCCGACTCGACCGGTACGAGCCCACGCTCGCGCAGCGCGACCCGCAGTCCGTCCCCGCCGATCACCAACACCCGTGCTCCCGCGGGCACTTGCTCGCTGATCAGCCGGGCCACAGCCTGCGCCGAGGTGATGACGTCCGACTCCTCGGCCGGTATCCCCAGCTCCGTGAGGTGCGTGGCCACCGTGTCGGGTGTCCGCAGCGCGTTGTTCGTGACATACGCGAGATGCATCCCGCCCGCCCGAGCGGTGCCGAGCGACTCGACCGCGTACGCGATCGCCTCCCCACCCGCGTACACCACACCATCCAGGTCGAGCAGCGCCGTGTCGTATGCCTCGCTCAGGGGCCGGTCACTCCCCTCGGGCCGCGTCCTCACGGTCTGGCTCATTACGCATCGCTCCTCGTTCGATCCCATTGCCCCGATCATGGCGCATGCCACTGACACTCTTACGATGCACCAATGAACACTGCAGGTCCCGCGGACGTACCGGCTCGCATGGGCCTTGACCTCACCCCGTTCCGGGGCCTGCGCTACGACCCCGACCGGGTCGGCAGCCTGTCCGCCGTGACCTCCCCGCCGTACGACGTGGTCGTACGCCCCGACGGACTGCACCACCTCGAATCGTCCGACCCGCACAACATCGTCCGTCTGATTCTCCCCCAGGCCACCACGCCCGCCGCCCGCAACAAGAAGGCGGCGAACACCCTGCAACGCTGGCTCGCCGAGGGCGTCCTGACCGCCGACTCCGAGCCGGGCCTGTACGTCTACGAACAGCGCGCCGGCGACGGCATGCTCCAGCGCGGCCTCATAGGCGCCCTGCGCCTGTCGGAGCCGTCGCAGGGCGTGGTCCTGCCGCACGAGGACGTCATGCCGCACATCGTCGCGGACCGCGCGGACCTGATGCGCGCCACGTCCGCGAACCTCGAACCCCTCCTCCTGACCTACCGCGGCAACGGCTCCGCCGCCGACGCCACCGCCGTCATCGAGCGCACCGCCCAGCATCCGCCGCTCCTGGCCACGACCACGGAGGACGGCTTCAACCACCGCCTGTGGTCGGTGACCGACCCCGAGGACCTGACCGCGATCCAGAAAGACCTGGCCCGCCACCAAGCCCTCATCGCGGACGGCCACCACCGCTGGGCCACGTATCTGCGCCTGCGCGCCGAACACCCCTCCCCCAGCCCCTGGGACTTCGGCCTGGTGCTCCTGGTCGACACCGCGCGCTATCCGCTCCGCGTCCGCGCGATCCACCGGCTCCTGCACCACCTCCCCGTCACGGAGGCCCTGGCCACGCTCGGCGACTCCTTCCGCGTACGCACCGTCCAAGGCCCCCTTTCCGAAGCCCTGGAAACCCTCTCTGCAGCGGCAGCCGAGGGAAATGCCTTCCTCCTTGCGGGCGATGGCGCCTTCCACCTGGTCGATCGCCCCTCCCCGGACCTCCTCGCCCGTACGATCCCGGCCGACCGTCCGGAGGCTTGGCGGACCCTCGACGCAACGGTTCTGCACGCCGCGCTCCTCGACCACATCTGGCGCATCCCGGACGTCCCGGAGCACATCGCGTACATCCACGACACCGCCGCCACGGTCGCCAAGGCCGAACGCGACGGTGCCACGGCCGTCCTGATGCACCCGGTCCGCGAGGAGGTCGTACGCGAACTGGCGAGCCGGGGCGTCACGATGCCCCGCAAGTCGACGTCGTTCGGCCCGAAGCCGGCATCGGGCCTGGTGCTGCGCACAGTGGAGCGCTGATAACGCGAATGGGCGGGCCCCGTCCGGGAGCCCGCCCATGTGCACACGTCGTGTACGCCTCCTGTGCCGGCGTCAGTCGTCCAGGTCGTTCAGGTCTTCCACGTCGCTCTTGTCGTCGGCAGCATCCTTGTCCGCGGCGTCGTTCACGACCGGCTCGGGCGCCGGGGCGCCGAAGGTAGCTGCGGCTTCCACGGCCTCGGCCTCGGGACCGCCGCCGCTCTCGTCGAGGACGTCCTCGACGAGGGCATCCACGAACTCGACGCCGTCCATCTCGGCGAGCCGGTCCGAGGCGTCCGTGCTGCCGTCCTTGTCGGACTCGACGGCCTTCGCGAACCACTCGCGCGCCTCGTCCTCACGACCGGCCGCGAGCAGCGCGTCGGCGTACGCATAGCGCAGCCGCGCCGTCCAGGGCTGAACCGAGTTCGAGGCCAGCTCGGGGCTCTGCAGCGTCACGATGGCCGCATCGATCTGCCCCATGTCGCGCCGTGCCCCGGCCGCCACGAGCCGCATCTCGACCTGCCCCGCCTTGTCGAGCTTGTGCACCTCGGGCGCCCCGGCCATCTCCATGGCCTTCTCGGGCCGCCCCAGACCCCGCTCGCAGTCCGCCATGACGGGCCACAGGTCCACGTTCCCGGTCATCCGCCGCGCGGCCCGGAACTCGGCGAGCGCCTCGCTGTACTTCTGATTCGCGTACGCCGCGAAGCCTGCCGCTTCGCGCACGGCAGCCACGCGCGACGCCAGCCGCAGTGCGACCCTCGAGTAGCCGTACGCGCCCTCGGGGTCTTCGTCGATGAGCCTGGCCACCATCACCAGGTTCTTGGCGACATCCTCGGCAAGCCCCTTCGGCAGACTCTGCAACTCCTGCCGTACGTCCTTGTCGATCTCCTCGCCGGTGACGTCCTCGGGGATCGGCAGCCGTTTGACCGGTTCGCGATCCCGCTCCCGCTCCTCACGGAAGCGCCCGCCACCACGCCGGTCGTCGTCCCGCCCCCTGAAACCACCGGGCCGCCCACGGCCGTCCTCACGCCGCGGCCCACGACCGCCACGCTCGTCCCGACCACGCTCATCCCGTCCACGGAAGCCACCCCGGCTGTCGTCCCGCCGGAAGCCACCGCGCTCCCCACGGTCACTGTCCCGACGGTCGTCACGGCGCCCATAACCGGCACGGTCACCCTGCCGCTGCTCATCACGCCGGTCGTCCCGACGATCATCGCGGCGATCGTCACGTCGGAAGCCACCACGATCGTCGCCTCGACGGTCATCCCGACGGGGACCGCCACGCTCATCGCCCTGCCGGTCATCGCGCCGCTCATCGCGCCGGAAAGCCGGACGGTCCTCCGACCGCCGGACCCCGCCACGATCACGATCATCGCCCCGCCGCTCATCGCGACGGAAACCACCGCCACGGTTCTCATCCCGACGGAAACCACCGCGCTCGCCACGGTCATCACCACGGCGATCATCCCGCCGGAGGGCCGGCCGGTCCCCGCCACCGCTGTTGTCACGCCGGAACGCCGGGCGGTCGCCACCACCACGACTGTCATCGCGCCGGAAACCACCACGGTCACCGCCACTACGACTGTCATCGCGCCGGAAACCACCGCGATCTCCGCCACTACGACTGTCATCCCGACGGAAACCACCGCGGTCGCCGTCCCTGCGGTCGTCACGCCGGAATCCCCCGCGCTCATCATCGCGACGGTCGTCACGACGGTACGGTGGCCGATCGCCGTCACGCCGAGGCCCACCACGGTTGTCATCCCGCCGGAACCCACCACGATCGCGGTCACCGCCGCCACGGCTGTCATCACGACGGTCATCGCGCCGCGGCCCACCTGAACGATCGTCACGACGGAACGCCGGACGGTCACCACGATCCCGGTCGTCGCGCCCACGGAAGCCGCCACCGCCGCGGTTGTCATCACGACGGAAGCCACCGCGATCGCCACGGTCACCACCACCACGGCTGTCATCACGGCGGAACCCACCGCGATCGCCACGGTCACCGCCACCACGGCTGTCATCACGACGGTCGTCCCGCCGGAAGGCCGGCCGGTCACCGCCACCGCTGCTGTCACGGCGGGCGGCCGACCGGTCGCCCTCACGCCGAGGCCCACCACGGCTGTCATCACGGCGGAACCCACCGCGATCGCCACGGTCACCACCACCACGGCTGTCATCACGACGGTCGTCCCGCCGACCGTAGCCACCACGGTCGTTGTCGCGTCGCGGCCCCCCGCGGGAGCCGCCGCGGTCACCACTGTCCCGGCGGCGCTGATCGCGCTCCGGTCGCTCGTCGGGAGAGTTGGTGGACATGGTGACTCCTGTCTTAGGTACCGCAAGTCATTCTCGCGCAGTCGAGTACCGTGCGCGCGCTTCGGAAAAACAAAAAAGGACCTCTGGTCCCAGCAAGTCGCTGGGACCAGAGGTCCTCCAAAGATTGTTCGGCGGCGTCCTACTCTCCCACAGGGTCCCCCCTGCAGTACCATCGGCGCTGTAAGGCTTAGCTTCCGGGTTCGAAATGTAACCGGGCGTTTCCCTCACGCTATGGCCACCGAAACCCTAATGGTTTCGAGCGAACAAGCACACTTTTCAGTTAAATGTTCTGCTCAAAGCCGACAACGGTTCGTTGTCTCAGAACCAACACAGTGGACGCGAGCAGCTGAGGACAAGCCCTCGGCCTATTAGTACCAGTCACCTCCACACCTTGCGGTGCTTCCAGATCTGGC
>NZ_JBICUR010000013.1:0-300271 GCF_043198355.1 Streptomyces sp. NPDC048825 | reverse complement strand
CACCTGCGCCCTGTGTCAGACGAAGGGCCGTATGCCCACCCTGCGACGGGCTGACGCACCGGCCCACGGCCCCGACCCACCCACGCACCCAGGGGTGCGGGGCTGTGACATCAGCGGCTCCGCCGCGGGGCGCGAGCAACCACAACGCACCCGCACCTTCAAAACCGGCCCAACCGCCGGAGGCATCACGTACGCGAGACGTTCCGCTCGTACACCAGCCGAAGCCCGATCAACGTAAGCCACGGCTCATGCTCATCGATCACCGAGGACTCGCCCAGCACCATCGGCGCAAGCCCACCCGTCGCGATGACCGTGACATCGTCCGGATCCTCGGCCAGCTCGCGCGCCACCCGGTTCACCACGCCGTCCACCTGGCCGGCGAAACCGTAGATGATGCCCGACTGCATCGCCTCGACCGTGTTCTTGCCGATCACACTCCGCGGCCGAGCCACCTCGATCTTGCGCAGCTGAGCGCCCCGCACCCCGAGCGCCTCGACCGAGATCTCGATACCGGGGGCGATGACCCCGCCCACATACTCCCCGCGCGCACTCACCGCGTCGAACGTCGTCGCCGTACCGAAGTCGACGACGATCGCCGGCCCCCCGTAGAGCTCGACGGCGGCGACCGCGTTGATGATGCGGTCCGCGCCGACCTCCTTGGGGTTGTCCATCAGGATCGGCACGCCGGTCTTGACGCCGGGCTCGACGAGGATGGCGGGGACGTCGCCGTAGTAACGGCGGGTCACCTCGCGCAGCTCGTGCAGGACCGAGGGGACGGTGGCGCAGATGGCAATGCCGTCGATGCCGTCGCCCAGTTCGTCGCCGAGCAGCGGGTGCATGCCCATCAGGCCCTGGAGGAGAACGGCCAGCTCGTCGGCCGTGCGGCGCGCGTCCGTCGAGATGCGCCAGTGCTCGACGATGTCGTCGCCGTCGAAGAGGCCGAGGACGGTGTGGGTGTTGCCCACGTCGATGGTCAGCAGCATGACCCGTACCTACTCCGCCGCTCGCAGGTCGAGGCCGATGTCCAGGATCGGCGAGGAGTGGGTGAGGGCGCCCACGGCGAGGTAGTCGACGCCGGTGCGGGCGTACGCCGCCGCGTTGTCCAGACTGAGGCGGCCCGAGGCTTCCAGGAACGCGCGGCCGTCGACGAGGGCGACGGCCTCCTCGCACTCGCCAGACGTGAAGTTGTCCAGGAGGATCAGGTCGGCGCCCGCGTCCACGACCTCGCGCAGCTGGTCCAGGGTGTCGACCTCGACCTCGATCGGTACGTCGGGGAAGGTCTCCCGTACGGCCTTGAAGGCCTGGGCGACGCCCCCCGCGGCGACCACGTGGTTGTCCTTGACCAGGGCCGCGTCCGAGAGGGACATGCGGTGGTTGACGCCGCCGCCGCAGCGCACCGCGAACTTCTCCAGGGAGCGCAGTCCGGGCGTCGTCTTGCGGGTGTCGCGCACGCGGGCCTTCGTGCCCTCGAGAACGTCTGCCCACGCGCGCGTGGCGGTCGCGATTCCGGAGAGGCGGCACAGGAGGTTCAGGG
Source organism: Streptomyces sp. NPDC048825 (assembly GCF_043198355.1). NCBI lineage: Bacteria > Bacillati > Actinomycetota > Actinomycetes > Kitasatosporales > Streptomycetaceae > Streptomyces > Streptomyces sp. NPDC048825. The sequence continues at coordinate 298,737 of NZ_JBICUR010000013.1, read as the reverse complement.
CGCTGCGTTCGGCCGTCAGGAGGTCGCGGGTGCGGCTGGTGATGCTCAGGAGCTTCTGCCCGGCCACCACACGATCACCGTCGTCGACGTGGCGCTCGACCTCGAACTCGTCCGTGCAGACGACCGAGACGACCGCCTCGGCGATCCTCAGGCCCGCCACGACACCCGCCTCACGGGCGGTGAAGTCGGCGGTGGCGACTTCCTCTTCGGGGATGGTCGCGACCGTGGTGACGTCCACGCCGTGGTCGAGGTCCTCCTCGATGGCCAGGTGCGCGATGTCCTCCACCTCGACGGGGTCGAGCCCGGCGTCGACGAGGAGTGCCGCGAGGGCCGGGTCGAGGCCGCACTCCAGGGGGTCGAGGTCGTAGTCCTCTTCGGCACCTGCGGCACCGCAGCCGCAGCCGTCGCCGCAGCCACCGCTGGAGAGGAGGGGAAGATCGGGGGTGCTGCTCACTGCTGTCACTGCTCCTGGGGACGGGGTGCCGGGCGGGGCTGCCGGGTCGGGGGGAAGTCTGGTGTGTCGGTGGTGTGTACGGCGAGGGTTCGGTCCGGATTCAGCCGTACGACGATGTGGCGGGACCAGTCGGTGTCGTCGCGGTCGGCGTGGTCCTCGCGCCAGTGGCAGCCGCGGGTCTCCTCGCGCAGACGGGCGGCGGCGACCAGGACGCGGGCCACGCACAGGAGGTTGGTGGCCTCCCAGGTGTCGACGCCGGGCTCGGCCGTCTTGCCGTTCTCGGCGAGCGCGTCGCGGGCGTCGGAGTGCAGCTGCTCGAGGCGGTCGGCCGCCCGCTCCAGGGACTCGGCGGACCGCAGCACACCGGCGCCGTCGCTCATGACCCGCTGGATCGCGAACCGCGCCTCGGAGTCGAGGAGCGGGTGGACGGGCTGCTCCGGGTAGGCGACGGGCGCGGGCACGCGCGCGTAGAGGCGGTTTTCCTCGTGGCGCGTGGCGATGTCGGCCGCGATGCGCTCGGCGTAGACGAGGCCCTCCAGGAGGGAGTTGGAGGCGAGCCGGTTGGCGCCGTGCACACCGGTGCAGGCGACCTCCCCGCACGCGTACAGGCCGGGGACGGTCGTACGGCCCTGGGAGTCCGTGCGGACGCCTCCGGAGGCGTAGTGGGCGGCCGGGGCGACCGGGACGGGCTCGGTGACCGGGTCGATGCCGTGGGCGCGGCAGGCGGCGAGGATCGTGGGGAAGCGGTGCTCCCACATGTCGGCGCCGAAGTGCCGGGCGTCCAGGTACATGTGCTCGGCGCCCTGCTCCTGCATGCGCCGCATGATGCCCTTGGCGACGATGTCGCGGGGCGCCAGCTCGGCCAGTTCGTGCTGACCGGCCATGAAGCGCACACCGTCCGCGTCGACGAGGTGGGCGCCCTCGCCGCGAACCGCCTCGGAGACCAGCGGCTGCTGGCCCTCGGCGTCCGGGCCGAGGAACAGCACGGTCGGATGGAACTGCACGAACTCCAGGTCGCTGACCTCGGCCCCGGCGCGCAGGGCGAGCGCGACGCCGTCCCCGGTGGACACGGACGGGTTGGTGGTCGCCGAGAAGACCTGGCCCATGCCGCCGGTGGCGAGGACCACGGCGGGCGCGTGGACGGCTCCCACGCCGTCGTGCTGGCCCTCGCCCATGACATGCAGCGTGACGCCCGCGGTGCGGCCGTCGGCGTCCGTCAGCACGTCCAGGACCAGGGCGTTCTCGATCGTGCGCAGTCCACGCGCGCGCACCGCCTCGACGAGGGCCCGGGAGATCTCGGCGCCCGTCGCGTCGCCGCCCGCGTGCGCGATACGGCGGCGGTGGTGGCCGCCCTCGCGGGTGAGCTCCAGATCGCCCTGTTCGGACTCGTCGAAATGGGCGCCGGTCGCGATGAGGCGGCGTACGGCGTCGGGGCCCTCGGTGACGAGGAGGCGTACGGCCTGTTCGTCGCACAGGCCCGCGCCCGCCACCAGCGTGTCGTCGAGGTGCTGCTCGGGAGTGTCGCCCTCCCCGAGGGCCGCCGCGATGCCGCCCTGCGCCCAGCGCGTGGAGCCGTCGTCGAGCATGGCCTTGGTGACGACGACGGTCCGCAGCCCCGCGGCGTCGCAGCGCAGGGCCGCGGTGAGTCCGGCGACTCCGGAGCCGACGACCACGACGTCGGCGGCGATGAACCAGCCGGGGGCGGGGGCGGTCAAACGGGGGCGAGCGCGGAGCGCTCCCGTTCGAGCGTGGTGGGCGACGGGCGGGCGTATGCCTGTGCTGGTCACGAGGCGGCTCCGAAGGTCAGCGGAATGTTGTCGATCAGCCGGGTCGTCCCGACCCGGGCGGCTACGGCGAGGACCGCCTCGCCGGTGTAGTCGTCCGGGATCTCGGTGAAGTCGGACGGATCGACCAGCGCCAAGTAGTCCAGGGCGAGCGGGGGTTGCATACGGGCGGCGTCGTCGAGGACGAGGCGGGCGGCGGCGCGGACCGCGGCGGGGCCGCCCGGCACCGCTTTGGCGACGGCATGCGCGTCGGCCGCGGCGCGGGACTCGCCGAGCGCGCTGAGGGCCTCGGCACGCGCGCGCGTGGTGGGCACTTCGCGGGCACGCGCGCGCAGGGCCTCCTGTGCCGCGTGCCGGTCGCTGCCCGCGAACAGGGCCTGGGAGAGGGCGAGCGCGGTGCGGCGCTCCGCGGCCGAGAGGTAGCGGTTGCGGCTGGACAGGGCCAGTCCGTCCTCCTCGCGCACCGTCGGTACGCCGACGATCTCCACCCCGAAGTTCAGATCGCGCACCATGGTGCGGATCAGGGCGAGTTGCTGGGCGTCCTTCTGCCCGTACAGCGCCACATCGGGCCGGGTCAGGTGCAGCAGTTTGGCGACGACGGTGAGCATGCCGTCGAAGTGCCCTGGCCGCGAGGCGCCCTCCAGGCGCTCACCCATGGGGCCCGCGCTGATGCGGACCTGGGGTTCGCCGCCCGGGTAGACCTCGTCCACGAAGGGGGCCAACACGACGTCCGCGCCCGCCTGTTCAGCGATCTTCACGTCGGCGTCCAGGGTGCGGGGATAGCGGTCGAGGTCCTCGCCCACGCCGAACTGGAGGGGGTTCACGAAGACCGTGACGACGACCTCGCCGTCGCCGCCCGCGATCCCGCGGGCGGTGCGGATCAGGGTGGCGTGGCCCTCGTGCAGGGCGCCCATCGTCATCACGACGGCACGACGGCCGTTGCGCACGCGCGCGTGGAGCTCGTCGGCGGTGCGCAGCAGGGCGGTGGTCATCGGGTGTCCCCCTCGGTGCCGTCGGTCCCGTCTGCCGGTACCCCGTCTGCCAGTACCCCGAGAAGGTCCTCTGCGAGCTCCGGCTTGAGCAATCCGTGGGCGAGGGCCCGGTCGGCGGTCGCGCGGGCCATCGCCAGATAGCCGGGAACGGTCTCCGGGGCGTGCTTGCGCAACTCCGTGACGTGCGCGGCGACCGTGCCCGCGTCACCGCGCGCGACGGGTCCGGTGAGGGCCGCGTCGCCCGACCTGAGGGCGTTGTCCAGGGCGGCACCGAGCAGCGGACCCAGCATCCGGTCGGGGGCCTCCACACCCGCCGTACGCAGCAGCTCCATGGACTCGGCCACCAGCGTCACCAGGTGGTTGGCGCCGAGCGCGAGGGCCGCGTGGTACAGCGGCCGGGCCTCCTCGGCGATCCACTCGGGCTCGCCGCCCATCTCGATGACGAGCGCCTCGGCGGCCAGCCGCAGCTCCTCGGGCGCGGTGACCCCGAAGGAGCACCCGGCGAGCCGCTGCACGTCCACAGAAGTACCGGTGAACGTCATCGCGGGATGCAGCGCCAGCGGCAGCGCACCGGCCCGCAGCGCGGGATCCAGGACCTTCGCGCCGTACCGCCCGGAGGTGTGCACGAGAAGTTGCCCCGGCCGTACGGCCCCCGTCTCGGAGAGCCCCTCCACCAGCCCGGGCAGGGCGTCGTCCGGGACCGTCAGGAGCACGAGTTCGGCCCGCTCCATGACCTGCGCGGGCGTCACCAGCGGTACGTGGGGCAGCAGCTGCGCAGCACGCCGTACGGAGGCGTCGGAGACCCCGGAGACGGCCACCGGCCGATGCCCGGCGAGCTGCAACGACGCGGCAAGAGCGGGCCCCACGCGGCCGGCACCGACGACGCCGACGGTGAGCCGCGCAGGGCGGTCCTTGGGGTCTGGTTGTGGGACTGTACTCACTCGACGGCGGCCTTCCGTTCCAGTCCGCTCGGGGTACCGGACGATTTCTCGTCATGTTAACGCGATCCGTTCCGGGCCCGTTTTGTTGTCCACAGGCTGTGGGTTATCGCACGCCACGCACGCATGGAACGCCGTACGGAAATGCGGGTGCCCGCGCGAACCGACGCGGGGCATGATCCGCAGATGAGTGATACGACGCGGCAGAGCGAACACCCCCAGGATCAGACATCCGACGAGGAACGGCGCAAGCAGCTCCGCGAGCGGCGTATCGCCGCCCAGCGGAGCGCGCAGCGCGTGTTCGCCCGCCACGGTTTCCAGAAGACCCTCCAAGAACGCCTGGCTCTGCTGGACGTGGCAAAGGACGTGTACGACCTGGACGAGCCGTCGGACATCTACGGCAACGGCGTCGTCGAGGTTTTGGAGGAGAAGGTCACTGCACTGTTCGGCCTGGAGGCCGCCGCCTTCTTCCCGACGGGCACGATGGCCCAGCAGGTGGCCCTGCGCTGCTGGGCGGCCCACACCGGCAACGCGACCGTCGCACTGCACGCGCTGAGTCACCCCGAGGTGCACGAGCGGAACGCGTTCAGCCAGGTCAGCGGCCTGCGCCCGGTGCGGGTCACCAGCGAGCCCCGGCTGCCGACCGCCGCCGAGGTGCGCGACTTCGAGGAACCCTTCGGGGCGCTGATGCTCGAACTCCCCCTCCGAGACGCCGGTTTCGTGCTGCCCACCTGGGAGGAGCTCACCGAGGTCGTGGAGGCCGCGCGGGAGCGCGACGCGGTGGTGCACTTCGACGGCGCGCGCCTGTGGGAGTCCACCGTCCACTTCGACCGCCCGCTGACGGAGATCGCGGATCTGGCGGACAGCGTGTACGTGTCGTTTTACAAATCACTCGATGGGTTCGGAGGCGGGGCCCTGGTCGGCCCGAAGACCCTCGTCGAGGAGGCGAAGGTCTGGCGGCACAGGTACGGCGGCCAGGTGTTCCAGCAGTTCCCCACAGCGCTGTCGGCGCTGGTCGGCCTGGAGAGAGAGCTGCCCCGGCTGCCGGAGTACGTGGCCCACGCGCGCCTGGTGGCTACCGCGCTGCGCGAGGGCTTCGCGAGGGCCGGCGTGCCGTGGGCGCGCGTGTACCCCGAGGTGCCGCACACCCACGACTTCCAGGTCTGGCTGCCGTACGACGCTGAGGTCGCCATGGAGGCGGCGGTCCGGACGGCCGAGGAGACGGAGACCATGCTCTTCGCCTACGGCTGGGACCAGAAAGGCCCGGGCTTGTCCTTCACCGAGGTCCATGTACGGGCCCCCGGCCTGGAATGGACGGCCGACGAGGTGAAGGCGGCGGCCACAGCCTTTGTCCGCCGCCTCCAGCCAGAGGTCTAGCAATGGCCCTCAAATGGATCGGACGTAGTACGTGTCGTTCTACAATTGACCATTTCGCCCAGCAAAGAGCGATTCCCTTGGCTACCTGCAGATCGCCGAGCGGGTTTCACGCATCCGCCTCCCGCGCTGGGCGGGGACTCGCACCGTGCGGGTGCTGCGCGTGCTGTTGATGACCGAGCCACCGGTCCGGCGGGCTCGGGCCTCGATCTCGAGCGAGGCGTTGTGGTCGGCGTCGTCTTCGTGCCTGCAGTGCACGCAGGCGAACAGCCGCCCGCATCCCTTACGGGATTCGGGGTCGACCCGGCCGCAGGCGGCACAGGTCTGCGAGGTGTGAAACGCGGAGACCGCGACCACTTCGGCGCCGTGGAGACGTGCCTTGTACTCCAGCTGGCGGCGCCGCTCCCCGGGCATGTTGTCCAGGATGCCGCGGTTGAGTCCGGCCTTGGCGCGGACGTTCATACCCGGCCTGTCCAGTGTGCCACGGGCGCTTCGGGTCATGCCGGTCACGCACAGATCCTCAATGCCGATCAGGCCGTGGTTCTTGGCGAGGTCGGTGGTGAGCTTGTGCGTGAAGTCCAGACGCCGGTTTGCCTGCCGGGTCTTCAGTTTCGCGATGGCTGCGATTGTTTCGCGCAGTCGTTTGCTGTACCTGCCCCCGTTGTGCTTCCTGGCGTAGGTCAGCTGGCGGGCCTTCTTCTGCTCCAGGTGCCGCAGCCGCGCCTGCTCGGCTGCGGTGAGGGTCGACGGCATCCGTCGCGGCGCGGTCTCGGTGGAGACGTACGCCGACGCGGCCACCCCAAAGTCCACCCCGCACACGGACTTGCGATTCGGTTCCGCCGCCTTGAATCCCGTATGCACGCCGAAGCTGATGTGCCAGCCATTGCCGTCCCGTGACACCGTGGCGTTGCGCACCGTGCCGCCCATGCCACGAGAGAGCCGGAAGCGCATCCAACCCAGCTTGGGCAGACGCACCTCAGCCCACTTGCGGTTGAGCTTGGACTCGATGGCCCTTGAAGGGGATCGAGACTCGATGGTCGCGCCGCTTGAACGTCGGGAACTCGGCGGGGTGTTCAGGATTCCAGAAGTTGTCGTATGCCCGGTCCAGATGCTGTAGCACCATCTGACCGCACTCACTGGGCAAGTCCTTGAGCCAGTCGATCTCGCTCCGACCGATGGCGAGGTGTCTGCACTGCTCGACCGCGCGCAGCGTGTACCCACGCTGCCGGAAGGCGTAGATCCGCTGCTCCAGCGCCATGTTCCACAGCGCGCGCACGGTGTGTCCCCACCTGGTCAGGACCTGCTCCTGCGTCTCGGTGGGGTATGCCCGGTACTTGCGCCCCATGTCCGCCTTCATGACAAACACAACGAGGCAAGTCCATTCGAGTTACGCACACGCATTCCGCCGGTTGTCTTGTTCCAAGTCACCGGAGCGAGACCGCGTCAGTCGAACCGGATGTGCCTGACCGCGACACTCACCTGCCGCAGCCGCGTCCGCAGCGCGCCCTCGTGGTTGGGCCGGAGTTTCAGCCCGGCCAGGACGGCGATGCGATCCGCCGTCTTCGGCACGGTCGTGTGATCCGTCCACAGGTGCTCGGCGAACTCCGGCTCGCGCAGCCTCTCCAGGCAGTGGTCGAGCTGCTCCACCGCCCAACTCTCCCTGCGCAAGGGGGCGTCCTTGCCGCCGACGTACTGGAGGAGGTGGCCGAAGCCGCGCTCGCGCAGCCGTTTCAAGACGGTCTCGCGCTGGGCGAGGAGCGAGAAGTGCCGTACGTCGTGACCCTTTTCGCGCAGTCGCCCGACGGTCTCGTCGAAGCAGCCGAAGTCCGTGACGGTCATGGGGGCGATCACCACGCCGTCGTGCTTGGTGAGGGCGAGGTCGAGCACCTCGACGACGCCCTGCCGCCAGGACACCAGGTCCTGGAAGTTTCCGCGCAGTTCGGGCGGCAGCGTGCGGCGCAGCCCGAAGCCGATGTGTTCCGGATCGCAGATGACGCTGCCGGGCAGGCGCCGCTGAATTTCGTGCGCAGTCTGTGTCTTGCCGCCCCCGAAGGGGCCGTTGATCCACAGGAGCATGCGCAGAGACCTTAGTGGCCGACGGTTACGCCTCGGTCACGTTCGCGCAGCGCCCCTGCCAAGGCCCGCTCAGCCCTGTCCGCCCGCCCGTACCAGACCCGTCTCGTACGCCAGAACCACGACCTGCACCCGGTCCCGCAGCCCGAGCTTGGTGAGGATGCGCCCCACGTGCGTTTTGACCGTCGCCTCCGAGAGGACAAGACGTGCCGCGATCTCGCCGTTCGACAGGCCCTGAGCGACCAGGATCATCACCTCGCGCTCGCGGTCGGTCAGCCGCTCCAGCTCCTTGCGCTGGGGCTCTTTGCCGCCACTCGGCAGCATCGGCGCGAACCGGTCGAGGAGACGGCGGGTCGTGGAGGGCGCGACCACCGCGTCGCCGCTGTGCACGGAGCGGATGGCGGTGAGGAGTTCGCCGGGCGGCACGTCCTTGAGCATGAAGCCGGAGGCGCCCGCCTTCAGCCCGGAGAAGGCGTACTCGTCGAGGTCGAAGGTGGTGAGGATCAGCACCTTCGGCGGGTCCGGCTCCGAGCAGATGCGGCGGGTCGTCTCGACGCCGTCCAGCTTCGGCATGCGTACGTCCATCAGGACCACGTCGACGGCGGTCGAGCGCAGCACCTGGAGGGCCTCGACACCGTCGCCCGCCTCCGCCACGACCTCCATGTCCGGCTGGGCGGCGAGCACCATCCGGAACCCGGTGCGCAACAGCACCTGATCGTCGACGAGCATCACGCGGATCGGCATTCCTGGGTCCTCCGGTCGGTTCATGGACGGGCGGTGCGTGTGCGAGTGGTGCGTGGGCGGTCGGTTCGCGGCCGGTGGGTGGGTGTTGCGTGCACGTGTCAGTTGGCGGGCTTGAGCGGGAGCAGGGCACTGATCCGGAAGCCGCCGCCCGGGCGCGGCCCCGCGTCCAGAGTGCCGCCGACCATACCGACGCGCTCCCGCATACCGATCAGACCGTGTCCCCGGCCGTCGACACCACCATCCTCGTACAACTCGTGCGGAGCGCCCTTCCCGTCGTCCTCGACGAGCAGCCCGAGGCCGTCGTCGAAGTAGACCAGGCGCACGCTCGCGCCCGCGTTCGGCCCCCCGTGCTTGCGCGTGTTGGTCAGCGCCTCCTGCACGATGCGGTACGCGGTGAGTTCGACGCCGCTCGGCAGCGGTCGCGGGGTGCCCTCGATCTTGTAGTCGACGGGGAGGCCGGCCGTGCGGACCTCTTCGATGAGGTCGTCGAGCTGGTCGACGTCGGGCTGCGGGACGTACTCGCCGCTCTCCTGGTGCTCGCCGGTGCGCAGCACGCCCAGCAGGCGGCGCATCTCGGCGAGGGCCTGCCGACCTGTTCCGGAGATGGTCTCCAGGGCCTTCTTGGCCTGGTCGGGGGCGGTGTCCATGACGTACGCGGCACCGTCCGCCTGCACCACCATCACCGACACGTTGTGCGCGACCACGTCGTGCAGCTCGCGGGCGATCCGGGCCCGCTCGGCGGCGACCGCGACCTTGGACTGGGCCTCGCGCTCCTTCTCCAGCCGGGCGGCGCGCTCCTCCAGCTGCGAGAGGTAGGCGCGGCGGGTGCGGACCGAGTCGCCGAGGACCCAGGCGAGCGCGAACGGAACGGTCTGGAAGGTCACTATGGCGATGCTGCTCCCGACGCCCTGATCGGCCGGCCAGCGCAGTTGTGAAACGGGAGCGGCGCATAGACCGGCGGCCAGCGCGATCCGGGAGGCCCAGCGGGCGCCGTCCGCCGCGACCGTGTAGATGATCACCAGGAAGGCGAAGTTGGCGGGCAGTGTCCCGACGTCCGCGATCAGCTGCGCCAGGCCGAGCAGCAGCGCCAGGATCAGCATCTTCTCCGGCATTCGGCGGCGCAGCGCGACCACCAGGGACAGCAGAAGCATGATCGGAACCGTGACGGCCGGAAGATCGGCCCCCCGGGCCTCCTCCGTGATCGATCCGCCCAGCACGGAAATCCCGAGCAGGAGGACGGCCCAGAAGCTGTCGACCCATGTCGGGTGCCTGCGGAGGAAGTCATAGAGGCGCTGCACGTAACCCAGCGTAGGGAAGGGTGCAGTGTGCAGGGGTCAACCGGAGGGCCGATCCGCGACCACCGCACGTACTCCCCAAGGTGGAGACCTGCTGATTCCTGGCGCTTAGCCTGAAGCCGTGGGACAAGCCGTGAGACAAGACGCACACGAGGCGGAGGGTGGCCGGCGCGGGTGGCGGCAGGCCGCCGATGAGGCGCTGTACGGGCCTCGCGGCTTCTATCGCCGGCCTGAGGGGCCCGCGGGTCACTTCCGGACCTCGGTGCACGCGTCGCCGCTGTTCGCTGGTGCTGTGGCCCGGCTTCTGTGCCGGGTCGACGAGGCACTCGGCCGGCCCGCCGAGCTCGCCTTCGTCGACATGGGCGCGGGCCGCGGCGAGCTGGTCACCGGCGTCCTGAAGGCCCTCCCCGCCGAAGTGGCCTCCCGCGTGCGCGGGTATGCCGTCGAACGCGCCGACCGGCCCGCCGCTCTCGACCACCGGATCGAGTGGCTCGCGGAGCCTCCGTCGGGGGTCACCGGGCTGCTGTTCGCGAACGAGTGGCTGGACAACGTGCCCCTGGACGTCGCCGAGGTTGACGCCGACGGGGTGCCACGGCTGGTCCTCGTACGGGAGGACGGCACCGAATCCCTCGGGGAGCCGGTCTCCGGGGCTGAAGCGAAGTGGCTGGCGCGCTGGTGGCCGCTGCCTGGACATCAGCTCCCCGAAGAGCATCGCGTCCCTGAAAACCAGCATCCTGAAGGGCTGCGTGCCGAAATCGGCCTCCCCAGGGACGCCGCTTGGGCATCCGCCGTGGCCGGCCTCGACCGGGGTCTCGCCGTAGCCGTCGACTACGCCCACCGCGCGGACGCACGCCCGCCCTTCGGGACGCTCACCGGCTTCCGCGAGGGCCGCGAGACGGCGCCCGTACCGGACGGGTCCTGCGACATCACCGCGCACGTGGCCCTGGACGCGTGCGCGCTGCCCGGAGCGCGGCTGCTGACCCAGCGGGACGCCCTGCACGCCCTGGGCGTGAGTGGCGGCCGACCGCCGCTGTCGCTGGCCTCCACGGACCCGACGGCGTACGTACAGGCCCTCTCCGGCGCCGGCGAGGGCGCCGAACTCACCGCTCCCGGCGGGCTCGGCGACTTCGGCTGGCTCGTGCAGCCGGTTGGAATTGCGAACCCGCTGCCCGGCCCACTGCCCGGCGAAAACAGCCCTCCACGGAGAGCACGGGGAGGGCGGACAGCCCTACTTGTCGATGTCCCCGACCACGAAGAACAGTGACCCCAGGATCGCCACCATGTCCGCGACCAGCGTCCCCGGCAGCAGCTCCACCAACGCCTGAATGTTGTTGTACGAGGCCGAGCGCAGTTTCAGCCGGTACGGGGTCTTGTCGCCCTTGCTGACGAGGTAGTAGCCGTTGATGCCGAGCGGGTTCTCGGTCCAGGCGTACGTGTGGCCCTCCGGGGCCTTGAGCACCTTGGGGAGCCGCTGGTTGACCGGGCCGGGCGTCAGCTGAGCGAGCCGGTCCAGGCAGGCGTCGGCGAGGTCCAGGGAGTTGTGCGTCTGCTCCAGGAGGACCTCGAAGCGGGCCAGGCAGTCGCCCTCCTGGCGCGTGGCAACCTTCAGGACGTCGCCCAGTTCCCCGTACGCCAGATACGGCTCGTCGCGGCGCAGATCGAAGTCGACTCCGCTGGCGCGGGCGATCGGACCGCTCACTCCGTAGGCGTGCACCGTCTCCGGGGACATCCGGCCCACGTCGCGCGTACGCCCGCGGAAGATCTCGTTGCCGAGCACCAGGTTGTCGTACACGTCCATGCGTGTGCGGACGTCCGCGACGGTCGCACGCGCGCGTGCGGCCCATCCGGCGGGGAGGTCCTCCTTGAGGCCGCCGACGCGGTTGAACATGAAGTGCATACGCCCGCCGGAGATCTCCTCCATGACGGCCTGGAGCTCCTCGCGCTCCCGGAAGGAGTAGAAGACCGGGGTGATTCCGCCCAGCTCCAGGGGGTACGAACCGAGGAACATCAGATGGTTCAGGACGCGGTTCAGCTCCGCGAGGAGCGTCCGCATCCACACCGCACGGGCCGGGACCTCCATGCCGAGCATGCGTTCCACGGCGAGGACGACACCCAGCTCGTTCGAGAAGGCGGAGAGCCAGTCGTGGCGGTTGGCGAGCATGATGATCTGGCGGTAGTCGCGCGCCTCGAAGAGCTTCTCCGCGCCGCGGTGCATATAGCCGATGACCGGCTCCGCGTGCTGGATCCGCTCGCCGTCCAGCACGAGCCGAAGGCGCAGTACACCGTGGGTGGACGGGTGCTGGGGCCCGATGTTGAGCACCATGTCGGTGCTCTCCGCGGCGCCGCCGATGCCGACCGTGGTCTCCGTCGTGGGAGTCATGAGAACAGTGTCTCGTACGTACTCTTGCGGCATGGAGACGGGGAGCAGGGGGACCAGGGGGATCATGGGCACCACCGGGAGCACCGAGTCCGAGCCCGAGCCGGTGTGGACCGGCCTGCCGCCGGGACTGCTGCGGATGCGCCGGCTGCTGCTCGTGGTGTGGCTCGTGCCGCTTACGCTCGGTACGGGGCTGCCGCTCGGTCTGCTCGCCGGGCCCGGCTGGGCGGCCTTCGCCCTGCTGCCGCTGGCACTGCTGCTGTGGGGCTGGCCGATGCTGGGCCGCAACTGGCGGTCCTGGCGGTACGCCGAGCGCGCGGACGACCTGCTGATCAGCCGGGGTGTGCTGTGGCGTGAGGAGACGGTCGTGCCGTACGGGCGCATGCAGCTGGTCGAGGTGACCTCGGGTCCCGTCGAGCGGCACTTCGGGCTGGCGAGCGTGCAGCTGCACACGGCCGCCGCAGCGACGGACGCCCGCATTCCGGGCCTCGACCCGGCGGAGGCGGAACGGCTGCGGGACCGGCTCACGGAGCTGGGCGAGGCCAGATCGGCGGGGCTGTGACGACTTCCGACGTCGAGCGCGACGTACGCCAGGCGAAGCCCGTGACGGAGCGGCGGCTGCATCCCGTGACGCCGCTGCGCCGCGCCTGGGCGCCGATCGCCGTGATCGCCGGCTGGGCGGTGCACGACCCCGACCAGACGCAGCGGCAGCTGACCCGGCTGACGACCTCCACCCTGCTGATCGCGATCGCCGTGGTCATTCCGGCCGCTGCCCTGTACGGCTTTCTGACCTGGTGGTTCACCCACTTCGCGGTGACCGACACCGAACTGCGCATCCGTACGGGCCTGTTGTTCCGGCGCACGGCGCACATCCGGCTGGACCGGCTCCAGGCCGTCGATGTCACCCAGCCGCTGCTGGCCCGCGTCGCGGGCGTCTCCAAACTCAAACTCGACGTCATAGGGACCGACAAGAAGGACGAACTCGCCTTCCTGGGCGAGAACGAGGCCCGTGTGCTGCGGGCGGAACTGCTCGCCCGCGCCGCCGGTTTCGCCCCCGAGACAGCGCACGAGGTGGGCGAGGCGCCGGTCCGGCAGCTGTTGCACGTACCGGCCAGGGTCCTCGCTGTATCCCTGGTGCTGACGGGCGCCACCTGGGGATCGTTGGCCGGCGCGCTCGTCGTACCACCGCTGGTGTGGTGGGCCTCGCACAGCGTGTGGACGGTCCTCGCGGTAGCGCTGCCGCTGCTCGGCGCGGCGGGCGCGAGCAGCGTGGGGCGCTTCGTCGGCGAGTACGACTGGACCGTGGGCGATTCCCCGGACGGGCTCCGTCTCGACCACGGACTGCTCGACCGTACGCACGAGACGGTGCCGCCCGGCCGCGTACAGACGGTCCGCATCGTGGAACCGCTGCTGTGGCGGCGGCGCGGCTGGGTCAGGGTCGAACTGGACGTGGCGGGCTCGTCCAACTCCGTGCTCGTACCGGTCGCTCCGCGCGAGGTCGCCGAGTCGGTGATCGCGCGGGTGCTGCCGGGGGTGACGGTTCCGGGTGCGCCGGCGCGACCGCCGCGCCGGGCCGGCTGGTGCATGCCGTTGTGGTGGCGGGGTTACGGGCTTGCCGTCACCGACGCCGTCTTCGCGTCCCGGCACGGGTTGATGCGCCGCAGCCTCGCGCTCGTACCGCACGGCAAGGTCCAGAGCGTACGCATGGAGCAAGGGCCGTGGATGCGCGTCAAAGGGCTGGCCCATGTGCACATCGACACGGGCGCCAACAAGACGGTGACGGCTCGGCTGCGGGACGCCTCGGAGGCGGCGGAGTTGCTGTACTCGCAGGCGGACCGGTCGCGGACGGGGCGGCGGGAGGCCCGGCCGGATCGGTGGATGGCCGGAGCTTGAGCGGTGAACGACTGAGGGCAGTGGCGCGTTGCGCTGCCACTGCCCTCATAGACCTGTTGCCGATGAACCTCAGGAAACCTCGCTCCTGAGGGTCAGGAAACCGCGCTCCGCAGTTCCGCCACGTCGATCTGCTCCGTCTCGTCGTGCGCGGTCAGGTCGATGACCTGCTGGCCGACGCTGCGGGACTCCTCGTCCGCGGGCTTGAACTGCGCCTCGGCCTCGGCCTTGTGGAGAGCGAGCGCTTCCTGGCCCACCACGTCGGCCAGGTCCTCGTTCTGTACGGCCTCCAGGGCGGCCTGGGACGCCTCCTGCTGCGTACCGAAGAAGTCGAACCCGCCCTCTATCGAAGGCCGCCGTACGGGAGAAGTCGGAGCTACCGCCACGGCCTTGGGCACGGTGAAGTGCCCGGAGGGAAGCCCAGCCTTGTGGGCGGGCTTCAGGGCGGCTGCGGTGGTGGGGGACTCGGCGGGCGTCGGTGCGTTCGCGGCGGCCGTGCGCTCATGCCCTCCGACCGCCTCGGGCTTCCCCTGCGTCGCCTCGCCCTCCGCCCCGGCCTCGCCCGTCGCGGGGGCCTTCTTGCGAGAGCCGCCCTTCGGCGAACCGCCCGGCGTGGGCCCGCCCTTGCCGGGACCGCCCGCCGGAGGCGCACCCTTCGGCGCACCGGCCTTCACGGGGGCGCCCTTGGCCGAACCGCCCTTCGCGGGGCCGCCCTTCGGCGACGGGCCTGGATCGGGCTCGTCGAGCGCATCCGGCGCCGGACCGCTCTCCGTAGAGCCGCTCTTCGGGGACTCGCTCCCGTCGGGCGCGTCTGCCGCCGGACCGCTCTCCGTGGAGCCGTCCACCGCGGACGAACCGCTCGTGTCCTCCGAAGCGACCTCTTCCGAAGCGTCCTGTGCCGAACCGTCCTCCGCCGAACCGTCCTTCGTCACTCCGGCCGCCCAAGGCGCGCCCGCGGCCACGTCCACGTGAGAGGTAGCCGCCTCCGCCAGCCGGTCCAGCGCCGCGTTGGCCTTCGCGTAGAGCACCGAAGCCGCGGCACGGGCGGCCGGAGCGGGCTTCTCCGTCGCCTCGGCCACCGGATCCGCCGAAGCCGCCGCGGGCAGGGCGGCACGAGCCGGAGTCGTCGCCTCTATGGCGAGGCGTCGGCGGCTCTCCAGGACACTGGCCCGCTCCGTCTCCGCCGTGGCGTACCGCCGCAGCAGGGCGGCGTGTTCGTTGCGCAGGCCCTGGAGCTCCGCCCGCTTCTCGCGGAGCCGGTGCTCCAGTTTGGTGCGCAGCTCGCGCGACTCGTCGAGGTCGGTCTCGAGCTCGGCGATCCGCTCCTCGTGGCGCCACTCGTCGCTCGCACGCGCGCGCGTGAGGTCCGCGACGCGTTTGCCCGCGGACACGTCCCAGTGGCGCATGACGACCGCGCCCACGACAGCCGTCGCCGCGGCGCCCGCGGCCAGCCCGCGGAGGACCCACGCGTCAGAGAACAGCCAGGGCCCGGCGGCACAGACGAGTGAGACGCCTGCGATCGCCGAGGGGGGCAGCAGCCGGTGCAGAGGTGGGGAATGACGGTGACGTCCACGTGGCATGGCCAGAAACTTACCGCGCGTAGGCGAATCTTGGAGCCCCGCCCCGTAAAAACCCAGCCACTCCCGAGGATTGATACCACCTCACCACTCAGCGGTCACTCCAAACTGTCACTCCAGTGACAGCGGCACCTCGCAGAGGACCGACGAAGTCCGCTTATGCAAACGCACTTTTGCCACGCTTTTCCGAAACCGAGTGAACCCGGCCCCTCCTGACACCGTCCTAGAGGGCGCAATATCGCCGGATGCCGTAAATGGCACTGGTTCCGAGGTCTCTCGCAGAAGTGCGGTATGCGATGTCTGTCACGGTTGAAGGCGAAACGTCGGCCAGGGCACCGGACAGGTCGGGCCGACTGCGGCGCATACTGCGCGGTCCACGCCCCGAGGCCGTCCCCGCCCTGGTCGCCAGGGCCTGCACCCTCGTGGGGCTCCTGGACATCGCCGCGGGTGTCTTCCCGCGCTTCAGGCACAGCCGTGTGCACACGCTCGCCGAGGTGCTGCCGGGCGCGCTGGGCCCGTTCGCCGCCGCCCTGTCGCTCAGCGTGGGCGTCCTGCTGCTGCTCCTGGCCCACGGTCTGCGCCGCCGTAAGCGCCGCGCCTGGCGGGCCGCCGTACTCCTGCTGCCGGCCGGCGCCCTCGCACAGCTGGCCTACCGGCACTCCCTCATCGGCGTCCTCATCTCACTGGCGCTGCTGGCTCCCCTGCTGCGGCATCGCGGCGAGTTCGCGGCGCTGCCCGACCCGCGCAGCCGCTGGCTCGCGCTCACCAACTTCGTTCTCATGGGCGCCGGTTCACTCCTCCTCGGCCTGGTCATCGTCAGCGCCCACCCGAACCGATTGGTCGGCGATCCGAGCCTGGCAGAGCGCATCACCCACGTGATGTACGGCCTGTTCGGCTTCGAAGGGCCGGTCGGCTACCAGGGCGATACGTCCTGGACGGTGGCCTTCTCACTCGGCGCGCTCGGCCTTTTGACCGCCATCACCACCATCTACCTGGCGCTGCGCCCCGAACACCCCGCCGCACGGCTCACGAAAGACGATGAGGTGCGGCTGCGAGCACTCCTGGAGAAGCACGGTGGCCGTGACTCGCTCGGTCACTTCGCGCTGCGCCGGGACAAGGCGGTCGTCTTCTCGCCCAGCGGCAAGGCGGCGGTGACGTACCGCGTCGTCTCCGGGGTGATGCTCGCCAGCGGCGACCCGATCGGCGACGTCGAGGCCTGGCCCGGCGCGATCGAGCGCTTCATGGACGTGGCGAAAACCCATTCCTGGACGCCCGCCGTCATGGGCTGCTCCGAGACGGGCGGCGAGGTCTGGACGCGGGAAACCGGCCTGGACGCCCTCGAACTGGGCGACGAGGCGGTGGTGGACGTCGCGGATTTCTCCCTGGCCGGACGCCCGATGCGAAACGTGCGCCAGATGGTGAAACGCATCGAGCGGGCCGGTTACGAGACCCGGGTACGCCGCGTTCGTGACCTGGGCGAAGGCGAACTGGACCGGATACGCCGCGCCGCCCAGGACTGGCGCGGCACGGACACCGAGCGCGGCTTCTCCATGGCACTGGGCCGCATCGGCGACCCGGCCGACGGGGACTGTCTGCTGGCCACGGCACACAAGGCTGACGCCGAACCGGGGCCGTACGGCGGCCTGAAGGCCGTACTCCACTTCGTCCCATGGGGCACCGACGGCGTCTCCCTGGACCTGATGCGCCGCGACCGCGCGGCCGATCCCGGCATGAACGAGCTCCTCATCGTGGCCGCGCTCCAGGCGGCGCCGCGCCTGGGCGTGAAGCGGGTCTCGCTCAACTTCGCGATGTTCCGCGCGACCCTGGCCCGCGGCGAGAAGATCGGCGCGGGCCCGGTCCTGCGCGCCTGGCGCGGTCTGCTGGTGTTCCTCTCCCGCTGGTTCCAGATCGAGTCTCTCTACAGGTTCAACGCGAAGTTCCGCCCCCGCTGGGAGCCCCGCTTCGTCGTCTACGGCTCCTCCCGCGACCTGCCGCGCCTCGGCCTGGCGGCCCTGCGGGCGGAGGGTTTCGTGGACGTCCCCCTGCCGCGGGCCCTGCGCCGCAGGACGGCCCCACCGGCGGCGTGCCCGCACCAGTTGCCGGAACACGGCGTAAGGGCGGCATAGAGCAGGCCTGAGCGAGGTCCCACTCCCTCCAAGCCCCGGGACCTCGCTCAGGCCACCACACGACTGGGGCCGCCTCCGGAAGCCCCTCGGCCCCCGGAGGAGACCCGGCCCGACGCCAGAGGCCTACGCTGGGCGTATGACCAAGAACAGCGGGCGAGGCCAAGTGTCAGGGCTCCCGGCATGGGACCGGTGCGCCGTCATGGGAGTTGTGAACGTCACCCCCGACTCCTTCTCGGACGGCGGCCGTTGGTTCGACACGACGGCAGCCGTCAAGCACGGCCTCGACCTGATCGCGGAAGGCGCGGACCTGGTCGACGTGGGCGGCGAGTCCACCCGCCCCGGCGCCACCCGCGTCGACGAGGCCGAGGAACTCAAGCGCGTCATCCCGGTCGTACGGGGCCTCGCCTCCGAAGGCGTCACCATCTCCGTCGACACCATGCGCGCCTCCGTCGCCGAGCGCGCACTCGCCGCCGGCGCCGCCCTCGTCAACGACGTCAGCGGCGGCCTCGCCGACCCCGCGATGATCCCGGTCGTCGCGGACGCCGGCGCGCCCTTCGTGGTCATGCACTGGCGCGGCTTCCTGGAGGGCGGAAACATCCAGGGCAGGTACGAGGACGTCGTCTCCGAGGTCGTCGACGAGCTCCACGCGCGCGTGGCGGCCGTTCTCGAGGGAGGCATCGCCGCGGACCGCATCGTCGTCGACCCGGGCCTCGGCTTCTCCAAGGAGGCCGAGCACGACCTGATCCTCCTCGCCCACCTCGACCGCCTCCTGGACCTCGGCCACCCGGTACTGGTCGCCGCGTCCCGCAAGCGGTTCCTCGGCCGCGTACTGGCCGGGCCGCAGGGCGCCCCGCCGCCCGCCAGGGAGCGCGACGCCGCCACCGCCGCCGTCTCCGCCCTCGCCGCCCACCAGGGCGCATGGGCGGTCCGCGTCCACGAGGTGCGGGCCACCGCCGACGCGGTCCGGGTCGCCCGGGCCGTGGAAGGCGCCCGGGCGGCAGAGGGAGCCCAGTGAGCGCACCCCGCACCGACGTCGAAGAGGTAGCCCGCGCCAACACCGCCTTCTACGAGGCGATGGAACGAGGCGACTTCGAGGAGCTGTCGACGCTCTGGCTGGCACCCATGGACATCGACGGAGCCGAGCACACCGCAGATCCCGCGGACCCCGAAGACCTCGAGGAAGGCACCGACCGGGGCACCGAGGTCTCCTGCGTCCACCCCGGCTGGCCCGTACTGACCGGCCGCGGCGAGGTGCTCCGCTCGTACGCCCTGATCATGGCGAACACCGAGTACATCCAGTTCTTCCTGACGGACGTGCACGTGTCCGTCATCTCCGACACCGCCCTGGTGACTTGCACCGAGAACATCCTCAGCGGCGGCCCGGCCCCGGAGGACAGCGACGAACTGGGACCGCTCGTGGGCCAACTGGTCGTCGCCACGAATGTGTTCCGCCGCACATCCGAGGGCTGGAAACTGTGGTCACACCACGCCTCCCCCGTGTTGGCCGAATCCGGCGAGGAAGAGACCGACGACTCGCCCTCTTGAGTGGGTAGGGGGCAAGTAGTGGTTGGGATCGCGGGGCCTTGGGTAGGCGCGGCTACCAGCCCGTGAGCCGCCGGGTCCCTCCAGACGAACAGTCGATGAACCCTCCTGGCCTGCGCCCGGGCCGAGCCACCGTGACCGGGTGGTGTCAGTGTCCGCAGGTAGATTCGACTGTGGCTGGTGTGCCGACCGCATGTGGCCGTGACCGCCGTTACCGACGATTGCAGGAGTGATTCGCGTGGATCGTGTCGCGCTGCGCGGCCTGAAGGCCCGCGGGCACCACGGTGTCTTCCCCAAGGAACGCGCAGAGGGCCAGACCTTCATCGTGGACCTCTCGCTGGGCCTGGACACCCGGCCGGCCGCGGCCGACGACGACCTGGCGAAGACCGTGCACTACGGCATAGTGGCCCAGGAGGTCGTGGCCGTCGTCGAGGGCGAGCCCGTGGATCTCATCGAAACGCTCGCCGAGCGCATCGCCCAGACGTGTCTGAAACACGCCGGGGTCCAGGAGGTCGAGGTCTGCGTCCACAAACCGGACGCGCCGATCACTGTCCCCTTCGACGACGTGACCGTCACCATCACCCGGAGCCGAGTATGACTGCCTCGTTGACCGAGGGTCAGAGCGACCCCACCGTACAGCCGGTGCCCGCCTCCGTCGTGGAACGCGTGGACGCCGCCGACACGACCCTGCACAACCCGAAACGGGCCGTGCTCTCCCTCGGCTCGAACC
The DNA here is from genome assembly GCF_043198355.1 of Streptomyces sp. NPDC048825. NCBI lineage: Bacteria > Bacillati > Actinomycetota > Actinomycetes > Kitasatosporales > Streptomycetaceae > Streptomyces > Streptomyces sp. NPDC048825. Next base: position 278,841 of record NZ_JBICUR010000013.1, on the reverse strand, counting down.
TCGGCAACCGCCTGGAGACCCTCCAGGGTGCCGTCGACGCCCTGGAGGACACGCCAGGCGTACGGGTCAAGGCGGTCTCTCCGGTGTACGAGACGCAGCCCTGGGGCGTGGAGCCGGACAGCCAGCCGACGTACTTCAACGCGGTCGTCGTCCTGCGCACGACGCTCCCCCCGAGCTCCCTGCTGGAGCGGGCGCACGCGGTCGAGGAGGCCTTCCACCGCGTACGGGACGAGCGCTGGGGGCCACGCACGATCGACGTGGACATCGTCGCGTACGCCGACATGGTCTCCGACGACCCGGACCTCACCCTTCCCCACCCGCGCGCGCACGAGCGTGCCTTCGTCCTCGCCCCCTGGCACGACGTGGAGCCGGACGCCCAGCTCCCGGGTGTCGGGCCGGTGGCAGGACTTCTGGCCTCCGTCCCCCGCGAAGGAGTCGCGCCCCGCGCCGACCTGGAACTACAGCTGCCCGACTAGTCGTTAAGGTCTACCGGACCATCTACCGGACCATCTCCGGCTGCGACGAAGGGGCATCGTGAAAGAGCTGCGCATCAGGACGCTGGTCGGCGTGTTCGTGGTCGCCGGCGTGCTGTCCTGGGCGGGCGCCCGCTTGTGGAACGCGGTGGGCACGCTGCCCCGGGTCCCCCTCGCCGCCCCCATCGTCCTGGCCCTGATCGCCGTGGTTCTCCTGGCCACGGCGCTCTCCCTGAGGGCCCGCCTCAAGGCCCAGCGCGAGCGCCGCCCCGGCGCCACGGGTGTCGACCCGCTGGTGGCGGCCCGAGCGGTGGTATTCGGCCAGGCAAGCGCCCTGGTGGCCGCCCTGGTGGCCGGCATGTACGGCGGAGCCGGCGCCTTCCTCCTGGAGTCCCTGGACATCCCGGCCCGCCGCGACCAGGCCATCTACGCCGGCTTCTCAGTCCTGGCAGGCATCGCCGTCATAGCGGCGGCCTTCTTCCTGGAACGGGTCTGCAAACTCCCGGAGGACGACGAAACGAACGGCAACGCGGCCCCGGCGGCATAGGGCCGCGCCGCCCGCGCGGCCCCTCAGGAGGCCGCAGGCCTCTTCAGGGGCGCGGGGCTGTATCGATTTGCGGCTCCGCCGCGGGGCGCGACCAGCCACCACGAACCCGCAGCCCCATACGAACAACAATCAGGCAGACGAAACGGAACCCGCCCCAAGCGGAGCGCCCACGCGGAGGCTCACCGAGCCAGGATGAGACTCATCGCCTCAGCCCGCGTCGTAGCGTCCCGCAACTGCCCGCGCACAGCGGATGTCGTCGTCTTGGCCCCCGGCTTGCGTATACCGCGCACCGACATGCACATGTGCTCAGCCTCGATCACGACAATCGCCCCCCGCGCCTCAAGAATCCGCATCAGCGAGTCGGCGATCTGCGTGGTGAGTCGTTCCTGCACCTGCGGCCGCCGCGCGAACACCTCGACGAGCCGCGCCAGCTTCGACAGTCCAGTGATCTTCCCGGTCTCGGCCGGGATGTACCCCACGTGCGCCACACCGTGAAACGGCAGCAGATGATGCTCACACAGCGACACGATCTCGATGTCCTTCACCAGGACCATCTCGTCGTGCCCCAGGTCGAACGTCGTCGTCAGCACATCCTCGGGCTCCTGCCGCAATCCGGCCAGCAGCTCCCGATACGCCCGGGCCACCCGCCCCGGTGTATCCCGCAGCCCCTCCCGGTCCGGATCCTCACCGACCGCGATCAGCAGCTCTCGTACGGCGTTCTCGGCGCGCTTCTCGTCGAACTCGCCGATCTCGCCCTCGCCGCTCAGCCTCACGGGGTCGATCATGTGGTGCCTCGTTCCTGTGCCTTCCACGCGTGCGGATCACGCGCTTCATGTACGGGCATACAAATATGCCGCGCCCCCCAGGCTAGACCAGGGGGGCGCGGCATCCGTTCCGGGCCCATTGAGGCCAGTGTCCCGAAGGGACCCCTTGAGGGGTGGTGGTCGGGAGACGGGCGGGGGGCCGGGGCAGGGTGGCTCAGGCTCAGCTCTCGGGACGCTCCTCCGGAGCCGGCTCGGCCACCGGAAGCGCCGCCTCGGCTGCAGGGTTCGCCTTCGCGGTGATCGCCGGCGCCGCGCCGTTCGTCCCGTTCGTCAGCGACAGCTCCTTGGGGGAGAGCACCGGCGGGCGGGTGGACGGAGTGCGCCTGGAGGAGCCGGTCCACGCGGGGCGGGCCGGGCGCTTGACGATGGGAGCGAAGATCTCGGCGATCTGCTCCTTACTCAGCGTCTCCTTCTCCAGCAGCTGGAGAACCAGCTGGTCGAGGACGTCGCGGTTCTCGACCAGGATCTCCCAGGCCTCGTTGTGCGCGGTCTCGATGAGCTTCTTGACCTCTTCGTCGACGAGCGCGGCGACCTCTTCCGAGTAGTCGCGCTGGTGAGCCATCTCACGTCCGAGGAAGGGCTCGCTGTTGTCACCGCCGAACTTGATCGCGCCGAGACGCTCGGTCATGCCGTACTGCGTGACCATCGCTCGCGCGGTGGCCGTGGCCTTCTCGATGTCGTTCGCCGCGCCCGTGGTCGGGTCGTGGAAGACGAGCTCCTCGGCCGCGCGACCGCCCAGCATGTACGCGAGCTGGTCGAGCATCTCGTTGCGCGTGGTCGAGTACTTGTCCTCGTCCGGGAGCACCATCGTGTAGCCGAGCGCACGGCCTCTGGAGAGGATCGTGATCTTGTGGACCGGATCGGAGTTCGGTGAGGCCGCCGCGACCAGGGCGTGACCGCCCTCGTGGTACGCGGTGATCTTCTTCTCCTTGTCCGACATGATCCGGGTCCGCTTCTGCGGGCCCGCGACCACACGGTCGATCGCCTCGTCCAGCATGTGGTTGTCGATCAGCTTCTGGTTGCTGCGCGCGGTGAGCAGCGCAGCCTCGTTCAGCACGTTCGACAGGTCGGCGCCGGTGAAGCCCGGCGTACGACGCGCCACTGCGGACAGGTCGACGTCCGGCGCGACCGGCTTGCCCTTCTGGTGGACCTTGAGGATCTCCAGACGGCCCTGCATGTCCGGGCGGTCGACCGCGATCTGGCGGTCGAAGCGGCCGGGGCGCAGGAGAGCCGGGTCGAGGATGTCGGGCCGGTTCGTGGCGGCGATGAGAATCACACCGCCCTTCACATCGAAGCCGTCCATCTCGACGAGCAGCTGGTTCAGCGTCTGCTCGCGCTCGTCGTGACCGCCGCCGAGACCGGCACCGCGGTGACGGCCCACCGCGTCGATCTCGTCGACGAAGACGATCGCCGGAGCGTTCGCCTTGGCCTGCTCGAACAGGTCACGGACCCGGGAGGCACCGACACCGACGAACATCTCGACGAAGTCGGAACCGGAGATCGAGTAGAAGGGGACGCCGGCCTCGCCCGCGACAGCGCGCGCGAGCAGCGTCTTACCCGTACCGGGAGGCCCGTACAGCAGTACGCCCTTGGGGATCTTCGCCCCGACGGCCTGGAACTTGGCCGGCTCCTGGAGGAACTCCTTGATCTCGTGGAGCTCCTCAACTGCCTCGTCCGAGCCCGCGACGTCGGAGAACGTCGTCTTCGGGGTGTCCTTGGTGATGAGCTTGGCCTTGGACTTCCCGAAGTTCATGACTCGGGAGCCGCCGCCCTGCATCTGGTTCATCAGGAACAGGAAGACGACCACGATGAGGACGAACGGCAGCAGGGAGAGCAGGATGCCGACGAACGGGTTCTGCTTGGACGGCGAAACCGTGTAGCCGTCCGTGATCTGCTTGTCCTCGTACTTGGTCTGCAGTGTGTTCGCGAGGTTGACGCCCTGGTCGCCGATGTAGCTCGCCTGGATCTTTGAGCTGCCCTCGACCTTTTGGCCGTCCTTGAGCTCGACCTTGATGATCTGTTCGTCGCCGGTGGTGAGCTTGGCCTGCTGGACCTTGTTGTCACTGATCGCCTGGACGACCTGGCCGGTGTCCACCGTCTTGTAGCCGCCGGACGAGCCGACGACCTGCATCAACACGACCACGGCAAGGACGGCCAGCACGATCCACATGACCGGCCCACGGAAGTATCGCTTCACGTCCATCCATACGGAGCGGTGCCGCCCCGTCCCTCCTGCCATAGTGAGTTTGATAAGACTGTTCTTCGGACGGTACCCCAGCATTGTCACCCGAAGCCGCACGGCCCGGCTGACAAACCCGTCTACGCATGCTCCAACGGCGCGGAATCCGCAAGGGTTCCCGGACCGTCCTCCTCTACTACGTGGGGTTCGCCACTGTCTACGAGAGTGCCTCAGCCACCGTAGACATGAGGCGCGAGCGTACCGACGAACGGCAGATTCCGGTACTTCTCGGCGTAGTCGAGGCCGTAGCCCACGACAAACTCGTTCGGGATGTCGAAGCCGGCCCACTCCACGTCGATCGCGACCTTGGCGGCCTCCGGCTTGCGCAGCAGCGTGCACACCTTGAGCGAGGCGGGCTCGCGCGAGCCGAGGTTGGAGATCAGCCAGGACAGCGTCAGACCGGAGTCGATGATGTCCTCGACGATGAGGACGTGCTTGCCCTTGATGTCGGTGTCGAGGTCCTTCAGGATCCGCACGACGCCGGAGGACTGCGTACCCGCGCCGTACGAGGACACGGCCATCCAGTCCATGGTGACGGGGGTGGACAGAGCGCGCGCCAGGTCCGCCATGACCATCACGGCGCCCTTGAGGACTCCGACAAGCAGCAGGTCCTTGCCCGCGTACTCCGCGTCGATCTTCGCGGCCAGCTCGACCAGCTTCGCGTCGATCTCTTCCTTGGTGATGAGCACCGACTTGAGGTCGGTGCCCATGTCTTTCGCGTCCACCCGCATCACTTTCGGTCGTCCCGCATGTATGGCGGCCACTCGGGCCGCCCACGACCCGCGCAAGGGGCCGGCGGAAGGCCCGGATTCAGCCTTGCCGAATCACCAGTCTGCCACCCTGCCGCTGGACGACGACTTTGCCCGGCAGGTTGATGGCTCCCTGACCGCGCCAGCCGGTGATCAGCCGGTCGATCTCTTCGATGTGCCGGGCGAACAGTGAACCGGCGGGCGCCCCGGCCCCGATGGCGGCGCGGCGCAGGATACGGCGGCGCACGGCGGGCGGCAGGGCGTACAGCTTGGCGCACTCCAGGAGGCCGGCGGCGTCCCGCACGGAGGCCTCGGCCTGGCGGGCCCATGCGTCGAGGGCGTCGGCGTCGTCGCGGGACAGCCGTGCCGTACGCGCGAGGGCTTCGACGACGCCCTTGCCGAGGGCCTTCTCCAGGGCGGGCAGGCCCTCGTGGCGCAGGCGTGACCTCGTATAGGCCGGGTCGGAGTTGTGCGGGTCGTCCCAGACGGGGAGCGACTGGACCATGCAGGCCTTGCGGGCGGTGTGCCGGTCGAGCTGCAGGAAGGGGCGGCGGTAGCGGCGGGCGGCCCCCGGCCCTCCGGAGACCGCGGCCATGCCGGACAGGGAGCGGATGCCGGAGCCGCGGGCGAGGCCGAGCAGTACGGTTTCGGCCTGGTCGTCACGGGTGTGCCCGAGCAGGACCGCGGCGGCGCCGTGGCGCTCGGCGGCGGCGTCCAGGGCGGCGTACCGCGCGTCCCGGGCGGCGGCCTCGGGTCCGCCGTTACGGCCTACGGAGACGCCGATGGACTCGGCCGGGTCCAGGCCGAGTTCGGTGAGTCGTACGACGACTTCTGCCGCGCGCAGGTCGGAGCCGGGCTGCAGACCGTGGTCAACGGTGATGCCACCGGCGCGGATGCCGAGCTTGGGGGCTTCGAAGGCGAGGGCGGAGGCGAGCGCCATGGAGTCGGCGCCGCCGGAGCATGCCACGAGCACGAGCGGCGGGGGCGACTGCTCGTGCGCGGTGTCGGAGTGCTCAGTGCCGGGGTGGGCGGGCGTGTGGTCGGCGAGGGCGTCGTGGAGGATGTCGTGGAGGACGCGGCGGACCGCCAGGCGTATCGCCGCGACCGCTGGATGGGGACCCATGTCCGGTTCCCTTCATGAAATTGTCGGGGGTGAGCCCGATATTCGGTCACGCAGAGTGCCTAGATGGTGACAGAAATGGGCCGTTCCCCGAGCATTGCACGCCTACCCATGCCCCACGGTCCCTCGGACGGGTGATAGCGGGGGCGCTCACCTGTCCTCGGCCGGATTCAGTTCACGACTCTGCCTTGCGGTGCACCCGCGCAACCCAGTCCGCCGGTTTGGAGATCTCCGACTTGGTGGGGAGCGTGTTCGGTGAGGTCCACACGCGGTTGAACCCCTCGATGCCGACCTGGTCCACGACCGCCCGTACGAAACGCTCCCCGTCCCGGTACTGGCGCAGCTTGGCGTCCAGGCCGAGCAGCTTGCGCAGCGCCAGGTCGAGGCGGGAGGCCCCGCGCTGGCGGCGCTGCTGGAACTTCTCGCGGATCTCGGCGACGGACGGGACCACGGCGGGGCCCACGCCGTCCATCACGAAGTCCGCGTGGCCCTCCAGGAGGGACATCACGGCGGTCAGCCGGCCGAGGATCTCGCGCTGGGCGGGCGTCTGGACGATCTCGACGATGGACCGTCCCCCGTCGTCGCCCTCCTCGCCCTCGGGACGGCTGCCGGCGAGCGTCTGCGCGGCCTCCCGGATGCGCTCGAGGACCGTCATGGGGTCGACCTCGGTCTCCTCCAAGAAAGACTGGATTTCGCCCTCGAGGTGGTCACGCAGCCAGGGCACGGCCGTGAACTGCGTCCGGTGGGTCTCCTCGTGCAGGCAGACCCAGAGCCTGAAGTCGTGGGGCTGTACGTCGAGTTCGCGCTCGACGTGCACGATGTTCGGGGCGACGAGGAGCAGCCTGCCGCCGCCGTTCTCGCCCGCCGGGAGTTCGCGGGTCGCCGGGGCGAAGGTCTCGTACTGGCCCAGCACCCTGGAGGCCAGGAACGAAAGGAGCATGCCCAGCTCGACGCCTGTGACCTTGCCGCCGACGGCGCCGAGGACGGCTCCGCCGGGGGTGTTCCCGCGACGTTCCTGCATCTTGTCGAGCAGCGGTTTGAGGATCTCCCTGAACCCGGCGACGTTCGCCCGGACCCAGCCCGGGCGGTCGACGACGAGGATGGGGGTGTCACGCAGGTCCTCGCTGCCCATCTGCGTGTACTCGCGGACATGCTGCTCCGACGCCTTCGCATGTCGGCGCAGCTCCGCGACGACGGCCCTGGCCTCGTCGCGACTCACCTCTGGGCCCGGCCTTACGAGCCGGGTCGCGGTCGCCACCGCGAGATTCCAGTCGACCATCTCGGCACCACCGATGCGCGTCATGCCCTCAACCGTACGTGAGCGCTGCCGCTGGGTGCAGGGTGTGGGGTTCGAGGAGGTTCTAGTTCGTTTGTTGGCTGCGGGTCCGTTGTGGCTGGGCGCGCCCACGCGGCGCAGCCGCATATGTCACAGCACCGCGCCCCTTGGGGGGCTTGGCCCTGACGGGCCTTGCGCCCCCTCAGGGCCGCAGCCCCGTCAGTGCCACAGCCGTCCCCTCAGGAGCCGCAGCCGCAGCTCGCCAGCGCCGAAGCCGCGCCATCCAGTGCTTTCTGTGTTGCCGCTGGATCCGTGGGGCTGTCCGAAGACGTCAGGAAAGCGAAGGCCAGTAGGCGGCCTTCGGTGTTCACCACCGTGCCTGCCAGGGTGTGTACGCCCGTCAGCGTGCCCGTCTTTGCTCGTACGACTCCTGTGCCGGGCTGGCCCGAGTAGCGGTTGCGGAGGGTTCCGGTGAAGCCTGCTACTGGGAGGCCGGTCAGGGCGGGGCGGAGTTCGGGGTGGTCGGGGGCGCCTGCCTTGGCCAGCAGGGCGGTGAGCAGGTCCGCGGTCAGGCGGTCGGCTCGGTCCAAGCCGCTGCCGTCCGCGAACTTGACCCCTTCCAGGGGCAGTTCGAGCTTCTTCAGCTGCGTACGGATCGCCGTGGAGCCGCCTTCGAAACTGGCCTGTTCGCCGGAGGCGAGTGCGGTCTGGCGGGCCAGGGCCTCGGCGATGTCGTTGTCGCTGTTGGTCAGCATCCGCTCGACCAGCGCGGACAGGGGCGGGGACTCGACCTTTGCGAGAGGCTCCGCGCGGCCCGTCGACTTGGAGGGGCCGGGGGACTTGGTCTTGATGCCGCGGTCGTTCAGGAGGGCCGCGAACTGCCGGGCCGCGTCCGCCGCCGGGTCCGTGCTGCGGTCCGCTGGGCCGGAGGACGAGTCGTTGAGGCGGCCCTCGTCGGTCATCAGGGCGGTGACCGGCGCGATGTTGGGGTTGGGACCGATGGGGTGCAGCGCAGGGCCGTCGTACAGCGTGGTGTCGTACGAGAGCGTCACCGCGTCCAGCTTGCGGGCCTTGAGGGCGCGGGCGGTCTCGTCGGCGAGCGTACGCAGGCTGGCGTTGCCGTTCGCCTTCTCGCGGGCGGTCAGCGTGGGGTCGCCGCCGCCGACGAGGACGAGCTCCCTGGTGCCGGGTTCGAGAGCCGTGCGGGTCGCGATGCGGTGGTCGGCGCCCGCCGCGGAGAGCGCCGCGACAGCGGTGGCGATCTTCGTGGTGGAGGCGGGCGTCAGCGCCTCGTCCGCGGCCCTGCCGTACAGCCGCTTGCCGGTGGCCACGTCGACGACCGCGGCCGTAGGTTCGGAACCCAGCGAGGGGTCGTCGAGCAGTGGGCCGAGGACATCGGAGAGGGCCTTCTCGGAGGGCGAGGAAACGGAGCCGGTCGTGCGCCCGAGTCCGGCGAGTACGGAGGGGGCGCTGGGTGCGGGACGCGGCGCCTTCTCAGAGGTACCGGATCCGGGGCCGGACCCAGGGCCGTGATCTGCGCCACCTGCGCCCTCCTGCGATGCCGCCAAGTCGCGCTCGGCCGTACGCTGACCGCTGGAGTCCCAAGGGCCGGCCGCGGTCACCACGGTGGCCGCCAGTGCGAGGCCGAGGAGGGCGGCACCCGCCGTGAACTGCACGGTGGTCAGCCGCACGATCCGCATCCGCATGGCCCCCAAGGACCGTACGAGCCACGGCCTGACGGCTTCCACGGCCCGTACGAGCCCCGGCCGCACGGCTCGCGCGAACCGCTCCACATGCGGTCGCGCGGCCTGCCAAGCCTTCAGCTCCGGCACGACCACCAGCCCCTTTCGCGATCACACACCTGCGTGAGGGACACTTAACCACCAGACGTATGTGTTGATCATGGAGGAGCCACCGGTGGAGTTCGACGTCACGATCGAGATTCCGAAGGGTTCGCGGAACAAGTATGAGGTGGACCACGAGACCGGTCGGATCCGCCTGGACCGTCGACTCTTCACCTCGACCAGCTACCCGGCCGACTACGGCTTCGTCGAGAACACGCTCGGCGAGGACGGCGACCCGCTGGACGCCCTCGTCATCCTGGACGAGCCGACCTTCCCCGGCTGCCTCATCCAGTGCCGCACGATCGGCATGTTCCGTATGACGGACGAGGCCGGCGGCGACGACAAGCTGCTGTGCGTCCCGGCGCACGACCCGCGCGTGGAGCACCTTCGGGACATCCACCATGTGTCGGAGTTCGACCGTCTGGAGATCCAGCACTTCTTCGAGGTCTACAAGGACCTGGAGCCCGGCAAGTCCGTCGAGGGCGCCAACTGGGTGGGCCGCACGGACGCCGAGGCCGAGATCGAGCGCTCCTACAAGCGCTTCAAGGAGCAGGGCGGCCACTGAGGCATGTGATCAACCGGCGGGCCGCGTGACCCAATGGGTGACGCGGCCCGTTCGTGTGTTCTTGCGCTGAGGCGTACATCAGAGATACGGCGTACGGGGGGACACGTACGAACACGGACGCATCAGAAACGAACGTATTGAGAAGTGGGGCGGGAACTGGTGGCCGAGCCGGACCGGGAGGACCGTAAGCCGCAGTCGGACGAGGCGAGGAGTGCGTTCGCGCCGCCGAGCGGGGTGGCAGCGGCGTTCGAGGACGAGTCGCACACGACGTCGGAGTTCGCGATCCCTGAAGGGCTCGCGCCGCCCGGGCCGCCGTCCACCGAGCCGGAGGGCTCGGCGTTCAACGCCCCGCATACGTACCGGGCCCCGGCCTTCACCCCGCCGACCGGCATCCCCGTGGTCAAGCTGACCAGGGAGGTGCCCTGGCAGGACCGGATGCGCACGATGCTGCGTATGCCGGTGGCCGAACGGCCCGTCGCCGAGCAAGTCCAGCGCACGGAGGAGGACGGCGGCCCGGCAGTCCCGCGGGTCCTCGACCTGACGCTGCGAATCGGCGAACTGCTGCTCGCGGGCGGCGAGGGCGCCGAGGACGTGGAGGCGGCGATGCTCGCCGTCTGCCGTTCGTACGGCCTGGACCGCTGCGAGCCGAACGTCACCTTCACGTTGCTGTCCATGTCGTACCAGCCGTCCCTGGTGGACGACCCGATCACGGCCTCCCGGACGGTACGCCGCCGGGCCACCGACTACACGCGGCTCGCGGCCGTGTACCGGCTCGTCGACGACATCAGCGACGACGAGACCGAGGTCTCCCTGGAGGAGGCCTACCGGCGGCTCGCGGAGATACGACGCAACCGGCACCCGTATCCCGGCTGGGTACTGACCGGAGCCGCCGGGCTCCTCGCGGGCGCTGCCTCCGTGCTCGTCGGCGGTGACGCCATCGTGTTCGTCGCCGCCGCGCTCGGCGCGATGCTCGGCGACCGGCTGGCGTGGCTGTGCGCAGGGCGCGGGCTGCCCGAGTTCTACCAGTTCACGGTGGCCGCGATGCCTCCGGCCGCGATCGGCATCGCGCTCACGCTGGCGAATGTCGACGTGGCGTCGTCCGCGGTGGTCACCGGTGGGCTCTTCGCGCTGCTGCCCGGGCGAGCGCTGGTCGCGGGCGTCCAGGACGGGCTGACCGGCTTCTACATCACCGCCGCCGCACGCCTGCTGGAGGTCATGTACTTCTACGTGGGCATCGTCACCGGGGTTCTGCTGGCGCTGTACTTCGGAGTGAAGCTGGGCGCGGAGCTGGATCCGGATATCGCCGTGAGCAGCTCCCAGGAGCCCGTGTGGGGGATCGTGGCGTCGATGCTGCTGGCGCTGGCCTTCGCCGTACTGCTCCAGCAGGAACGATCCACCGTGCTGATGGTGACCCTCAACGGCGGCGTGGCCTGGTCGGTGTACGGCGCGATGCACTACCCGGGCGGGCTCTCGCCGGTCGCCTCGACGGCTGTCGCGGCGGGCGTGGTGGGCCTGTTCGGACAGCTGCTGTCCCGCTTCCGGTTCGCTTCCGCCCTGCCGTTCACAACGGCGGCGATCGGGCCGTTGCTGCCCGGTTCGGCGACGTACTTCGGGCTGCTGTCCATCGCCCAGAACGACGTGGACGCCGGCCTTGTCAACCTGTCCAAGGCCGCCGCCCTCGCGATGGCCATCGCGATCGGCGTGAACCTCGGCTCGGAGATCTCCCGGCTGTTCATGCGGCTGCCGGGGGTTTCGACTGAGGGGCGGCGCGCGGCCAAGAGGACACGCGGTTTCTGAGTACGTGCCTCGTGGCGCGGCTCAGTTCTGCGGGTGGTCCGGGCGGCCCTGGCCGTACGGGTAGCCCTGGCCCTGCGGGTACTGCTGGCCCTGGGGGTACTGCTGCCCCTGCGGGTACTGGGCGGCGTAGGGCGGCTGGCCCTGCTGCGGGCCGTAGCCCTGATCCGGGTCGTACGGAGGCTGCTGTTGCGGCTGCTGCTGCGGGTAGCCGTATCCCTGGTCCTGGCCTTGGTGGCCGTATCCCTGGTCCTGGCGGCCCTGGTGACCATGCCCCTGGTGGCCGTATCCCTGGTCCTGGCGGCCCTGGTGACCGTATCCCTGGTCCTGACCCTGGTGGCCGTATGCGCCCTGGTCCTGGCCCTGGTGACCGTACGTCTGGTCCTGGTGGGCCGGTGGCACGCGGCGCAGTTGGGTCGTCGCGTCGTCCATGGCGGGCGGCGTCTCCGGAGCCTGGGGCGGGTTCTTCTTCGACTTTCCGCGTGCCTTCAGGATCTCGATGATGATCGGCAGCACGGAGAGGAGGACGATCAGGATGAGGATCGCCTCGATGTTCTTCTTCACGAAGTCGATCTGGCCCAGCCAGGAGCCGAGCAGCGTGACGCCCGCGCCCCAGAGGATGCCGCCGAGGACGTTGAACGTGAGGAACGAGCGGTACCGCATGCCGCTGACGCCCGCGATGATCGGCGTGAACGTCCTTACGATGGGCACGAAGCGGGCCAGCACCAGGGACTTGGGCCCGTACTTCTCGAAGAAGTCGTGGGCCTTGACCACGTTCTCCTGTTTGAAGAGGCGTGAGTCCGGGCGCTTGAACAGCGCGGGCCCCACCTTCTTGCCGAACATATAGCCCGCCTGGTCGCCGAGGATCGCGGCGACACAGATCAGGATGACGGCCGCCCACAGCGGGAAGTCCAGCTGGTCCGAGGCGATCAGCAGCCCTGCCGTGAACAGCAGCGAGTCACCCGGCAGGAAGAAGCCGATGAGCAGGCCCGACTCGGCGAAGACGATGAGCAGAAGTCCCCAGATGCCGAACGTGTCGAGCAGATAGTCCGGATCCAACCAGCTTGGTCCAAGGGCAAGCGTCACGGTTCCGGGCTCCTGAGGGTGAAGTGAGGCGCAGACGATGCTCTTGTGCTTCGGATCTGCTTCGGATGACCAAAGCTATCAACGCCGAATGGCGCCTCCAGGTTCCATGACCCCCTTACGTACCCCCTGTGCACCGATGGGGACCCCACCCTGTGAGTAACTCACCACTCCAGCCGCTATGCCACCTTTACCCGGTTATGACCCCTCCGTGGCCCATCATGGAAGCCCGACCCGACCGACCGGAGGCACGATGCCGCTCCACACCGGCCCCGAGAAGCCCGACGAGCGCCCCCGGGCCGTCAATCCCTTCTACGGCGAGGCCAATCCGGTCGGCGGCATGACCGAGGCCCCGCCCCAGCACCGACTGCCGGACGGGCCACTGCCACCGGCCACGGCCTATCAGCTCGTCCACGACGAGCTGATGCTGGACGGGAACTCTCGCCTCAACCTCGCCACCTTCGTCACCACCTGGATGGAACCGCAGGCCGACGTCCTGATGGCGGAGTGCCGGGACAAGAACATGATCGACAAGGACGAGTATCCGCGAACGGCAGAGCTGGAGCGGCGGTGCGTGGCGATGCTCGCCGACCTGTGGAACGCGCCGGATCCGTCCGCCGCCGTGGGCTGTTCGACGACCGGGTCGAGCGAGGCATGCATGCTCGCGGGCATGGCGCTCAAGCGCCGCTGGGCCAAGCGGAACGCCGACCGGTATCCCGGAGCTCGCCCGAACCTTGTCATGGGCATCAACGTCCAGGTCTGCTGGGAGAAGTTCTGCACCTTCTGGGAGGTGGAGGCGCGCCAAGTGCCCATGGAGGGCGACCGGTTCCACCTCGACCCGCAGGCGGCTGCGGAGCTGTGCGACGAGAACACCATCGGCGTCGTCGGCATCCTGGGGTCCACCTTCGACGGGTCGTACGAGCCGATCGCCGAACTCTGCGCCGTCCTGGACGAGTTTCAGGAGCGCACAGGGCTCGACATCCCGGTCCACGTCGACGGCGCATCCGGAGCGATGGTCGCTCCCTTCCTCGACGAGGACTTGCTCTGGGACTTCCGGCTGCCGCGCGTGGCCTCCATCAACACCTCGGGCCATAAGTACGGACTCGTGTACCCCGGTGTCGGCTGGGCCCTGTGGCGGTCCGCCGCCGAACTGCCCGAGGAACTGGTCTTCAGGGTGAACTACCTGGGCGGCAACATGCCCACCTTCGCACTCAACTTCTCCCGGCCGGGCGCCCAGGTCGTCGCGCAGTACTACACGTTCCTGCGGCTGGGCCGCGAGGGCTTCCGGGCGGTCCAGCAGGCGACACGGGACGTGGCCGTGGGGCTCGCCGACCGCGTCGAGAAGCTAGGAGACTTCAGACTCCTCACGCGTGGCGATCAGTTGCCGGTATTCGCCTTCACGACAACAACCGACGTGACGGCGTACGACGTCTTCGACGTGTCCCGGAGGATGCGCGAGCGTGGCTGGCTCGTCCCCGCGTACACCTTCCCGGCGAACAGCGAGGACCTCTCCGCGCTACGCATCGTGTGCCGCAACGGCTTCTCGTCCGACCTTGCAGAGCTGTTCGTCGAGGACCTGGGGCGCCTGCTGCCCGAACTGCGCCGCCAGCCGAATCCTCTGACGCACGACAAGGGAGCGGCAACGGGGTTCCACCACTGAGGCGCCCGATATGGCCCCAGAGGCACACACCGAGCAACACGCGCGTGGTCCCACTCCTGAGACTGGATGTTCCCGCCTGCGGTGGGCTGGAACTGGGGCAGGTCAGGGAGCTGCATGATGGGCCCCGTCACACGACGGGGCCCATCCTCCCCTGCCTACCGGCTGAGTCGCCCGAATCTCCGTACCGCCAGCGGGAAGAACACCGCAAGCAGGGCCAGCGGCCAGACGATCGCTGCCCAGACGTGGCCGGGCTCACCGCCGGGGCTGCCGAACAGGTCGCGTACCGCTGTGGCCGTGTGCGACATCGGGTTCCACTCGACCACCGTTCCCAGCCAGTCCGGCATGGCCTCCGGGACCGCGAACGCGTTGGACAGGAAGCTGACCGGCCAGACCAGGATCTGCACGGCCTGCACCATCTCCGGCTTCCCGGCCACCATCGCCAGCTGGATGCCGATCCACAGCATCGCGAACCGGAAGAGCAGGAGCAGCCCCACGGCCCCCAGGAAGGACCCGAACGTGCCGTGCGCACGCCAGCCGAGTGCATACGCGACGCCGACCATCACGGCCAGGCCCACCGCCGACTGGAACATGTCGGCGGCCGAACGGCCCACCAGCACCGCCCCGTTGGTCATCGGCATCGACCGGAAGCGGTCGATCACCCCCTTGTTGAGGTCCTGGGTGACGGCGATCATCGTGGCCTCCAGGCCGAAGGCCATGGTCAGCGCCAGCATCCCGGGCACGAGGAAATCGATGTAGTCGCCCTTGACGCCCCGTCCGCCGCCGATCAGATAGCCGAACATCACCAGCATCATCACGGGGAACACGAGCCCGACGATCACCTGCACCGGTTGCCGTGCCCAGTGGGCGAACTCGCGACGGGTCATGGTCCAGCAGTCGGTGAGGACGTACGCCCACGCCCCGCCGCGGCTCGTCTCGTACGTCGCCACACGGCTCTCTGCGTGCGTCGTACTCACACGGCCTCCTTCACGCCGTGATCACGGTGGTCGTCCGGGGGGTCGTCTCCGGTGAGGTGCAGGAACACCTCGTCCAGCGTCGGCCGCCGCAGGGCGATGTCCTCCGCCTCGATCCCGGCCTCCTCCAGGGCGCGTACGGCCCCGGCGAGTGCCGCCATGCGGTCGGTGACCGGGGC
The DNA here is from genome assembly GCF_043198355.1 of Streptomyces sp. NPDC048825. Lineage (NCBI taxonomy): Bacteria > Bacillati > Actinomycetota > Actinomycetes > Kitasatosporales > Streptomycetaceae > Streptomyces > Streptomyces sp. NPDC048825. The sequence goes on along the minus strand of NZ_JBICUR010000013.1, from coordinate 263,517 downwards.
GCTGAGGAGGCGGCGGTCGGCGTCGACGGAGATCTCGGCCTTCTCGAAGGGCAACAGGGCGACGGCCGCGCCCAGTTGGCCGCCGTCCCGCAGCACCACGTCGATCCGGTCGCCGCCCGTCTTCGCCTTCAGCTCGTCCGCCGTGCCATCCGCGATGCCCCGGCCCCGGTCGACGACCGAGATGCGGTCGGCGAGCTGGTCGGCCTCCTCCAGGTACTGCGTGGTGAGCAGCACGGTCGTGCCGCCACCGACCAGAGAGCGCACCGCCCCCCACACCTCCGCACGGCCTCGCGGGTCGAGCCCTGTCGTCGGTTCGTCCAGGAAGAGCACCTCCGGCTCGGTGATGAGGGAGGCGGCCAGGTCCAGCCGGCGCCGCATGCCGCCGCTGTACTGCTTCACGGCCTTACGGCCCGTGTCCCCCAGGCCGAAGCGCTCCAGGAGCTCGTCGGCCCGCACGCGCGCGTGCCGGGCGCCCAGGTGGTAGAGGCGCCCGAACATCTCCAGGTTCTGCTGTCCGCCGAGTTCCTCGTCGAGCGCGGCGTGCTGGCCGAGCAGGCCGATGCGCCGCCTTATCTGGCCGGCCTCCCGCGCGACGTCGTACCCGGCGACCTCCGCGCGCCCCTCGTCCGGCCGCAGCAGCGTGGTCAGCACGCGCACCGCGGTGGTCTTGCCGGCTCCGTTCGGCCCGAGCAGACCGTGGACGGTACCGCTGAGCACCGCCAGGTCGAGCCCGTCCAGGGCCGCCTTGTCCCCGTATCGCTTCCGCACGCCCTCGACGACGATCGCGTCGGTCATCCGACTCCCTTCGATTCAGTTTAGTCAAACTTGACTAGTAGCCGACTCGTGAAGCGTATGCCCCTCGGGATGATTAGTCAAACTTGATTAATGCGATCGATCCGACTGAGCGCGCACGTCTGACTCAGCGCGCGTCCCCCGGATGCCGCTCCCCCGTCGCGTACGGATTCTCCTGGCCCTCCGTGAGCACCCCCACGAACGCCTCCCCCTCGCCCGCGAACGTGTAGGCCCCGCCCCGGATCCGCTCGATCAGGCCGCGGGTCCACCCGGCGCCCGTGTCGGCCGAGTGGACCCAGAAATTCATGATCTCGCCGATGTGACCGAGCTGTTCGGGGCCGTCCTCGGGCGTGTAGTACTCGGTGACGGCTTTGCGCCACTCCTCTATGGCGAGCACCCGCTCCTCGAGGAGTTCGAGGACCTCCTCACGCTCCAGGTCGACCATGCAGCCGAGCGCGGCCGTGAGCATGTCCGGCCTCTGGTCGTACGCGGTCAGGTACTGGCGGACCAGCGTGAGGTACTCCTCGGTGCCCTTCTCCGTGATCTCGTACTCGGTGCGCGGCGGGCCGCCGGCCGTGGAGGGCGCGATCTCGTGGGCGTGCAGCAGGCCCTGCTTGGCCATCTGCTTGAGCGCGTGATAGATCGAGCCCGGCTTGGCGTTGGACCACTCGTGCGCGCCCCAGTACTCCAGGTCGTTGCGCACCTGGTAACCGTGGGCCCGGCCGTGCTGACGGACGGCACCGAGAACGAGGAGACGGATCGCTGACATGGGGCCAGCGTAGAACCGAGCGGGTCACCCCCAGCTCGTGCCCTGCTCCAGGGCAACCAGCTCGAAGGCCGTCTTCCCGTCCATGGACTCGCGGATGATGTCGGCGTGACCGGCGTGCCGGGCCGTCTCGCGAATCAGGTGCAGTGCGAGCCAGCGCATCGAGACCCGCCCCTCCGGCGGGAACCAGGGCGCCTCGGGCAGCGGGAAGGTGTCGTCGAGGCTGGGCACCGAGCGGATGAACGCCTCCGTCTCGGCCGCGACCTTCTCCCAGTACGCGAGCTGCGACTCGAGCGTCTCATCACCCGCGAGCCGGAAGCACTCGTCCCAGTTCGACTCGTCCCGGTGCACCGCCGGGGCCTCCTGCCTGGCCCGCGCGATCCACCCCTGCTCAACCTCGGCAACATGCTTGACCAGCCCCGCGAGCGACAACTCACTGACAGTGGGCCGCGAAACCGCCTGCTCCTCCGTCAACCCGAGCACCGCCCGCCGGACACCCCCACGCTGCTCATCCAGAAAGGAGAGCAGCGCCCCACGCTCATCGCCCTGCGCTTCTACGGCTACGTGAGCAACCATGACCGGCCGCCTTTCGTCGGTACGTCCTCTGCCTGACACCGACGAAGCTATGGGCCATGTAGGTCAGAACCTGTCCGCGAGAGGCGGCCGAAGGCCTCAGAACGGAAAGAAACTCCGCCCATGCTGCACAGAGATCCACTTCTGCGTCGTGAACGCCTCTACGGTCGCCTCGCCGTTCAGGCGGCCGATGCCCGAGGACTTTTCGCCGCCGAAGGCGACCAGGGGCTCGTCGTGGACCGTGCCGTCGTTCACGTGGAACATGCCTGAGTCGATCTGCTTGGCGAAGGAGACGCCGCGCTCGATGTTGGCCGTGTGGACGGCGCCGCTCAGGCCGTACGGGGTGTCGTTGACGAGGCGTACGGCCTCCTCCTCACCGTCGAACGGGATGAGGAGCGCGACCGGGCCGAAGATCTCCTGCTGGAGGATCGCCGCGCCGGCGGGCAGGTCCGTCAGGACGCTGGGCTCGACGAGGTTGTCGGAGGTGGCGCCGTGCACGAGCGCGGTGGCGCCCTCGGCGATCGCCTGCTCCACGGCGCCCGAAAGGGCGTCCGCCTGCGAGGAGTTGATGACCGGCCCGATGACCGTCTGCGGGTCGCGCGGGTCGCCCGCCTTGAGGGTCTTCACCTTGGCGACGAACTTCTCCGTGAACTCGGCCTCGAGGGAGCGGTCCACGAGCACCCGGTTGGCGGCCATGCAGACCTGGCCCTGGTGTACGTACCGGCTGAAGACGGCCGCGTCGACCGCGTAGTCGACGTCGGCGTCGTCGAGGACCACCAGCGCGCTGTTGCCGCCGAGTTCGAGGATGGCGCGCTTGAACTGCGAGGCACAGACCGTGGCGACGTGGCGGCCCACCTTGTCGGAGCCGGTGAAGGAGATGACCTTGGGGACCGGGTGCTCGATGAAGGCGTCGCCGATCTCCGCTATGTCGGTGATCACGACGTTCAGCAGGCCGGCCGGCAGCCCCGCGTCCTCGAAGATCTTCGCGACCAGGGAGCCACCGCAGATCGGGGTGTTCTGGTGCGGCTTGAGGACCACGGCGTTGCCCAGTGCCAGGGCCGGCGCGACGGACTTGAGCGACAGCAGGAAGGGGAAGTTGAAGGGGCTGATCACACCGACGACGCCGACCGGGACGCGGTAGACGCGGTTCTCCTTGCCGTCGACCGGCGAGGGGATGATCCGGCCCTCGGGACGCAGCGCCACATGGATCGCCTCGCGCAGGAACTCCTTGGCGAGGTGGAGTTCGAAGCCCGCCTTCAGATGCGTACCGCCGAGCTCGGCGATGATCGTCTCGGCGATCTCCTGCTCACGGTCCTCGATGATCCGCAGGGCCTTCTCGAACACCGCACGGCGCGCGTACGCGTTGGTCGCGGCCCACTCCTTCTGGGCGCGAGCGGCGGCCTTGTAGGCCTGATCCACCTCGTCGACCGTGGCTATGGTGATCGACGCCAGCTTCTCACCGTCGTACGGGTTGAAGTCGATGATGTCCCAGGACCCCGTCCCCGGACGCCACTCTCCGTCGATGTACTGCTGAGCCAGGTCCGTGAAGTAGGACGACATGTGACCCTCAATCCCTTACTGCCGGGGCGGATCCCGCCCATGGCAGACACCCGCAGACACCCGATCCGTGTCAAGGTCTGATCATGCGTCATCGTACTTGCGTTCAAAGGGACTTGAAGGGAATTGCAGAACCCTCTGGGAGAACCTGTGAAGACTTTCAGGACAGTTGCAGCAGGCCCCGCAGCACGTCCCGGCTCTCGTTCGGCCCCGGGCTGTCGTCCTGGAGCTGCTGCATCGCCTTCTCGTACTGCGTGACGTCTTCCTGCTTGTCCAGATACAGCGCGCTGGTCAGCTGCTCCAGATAGACCACGTCGGACAGATCGGACTCGGGGAAGGTGAGCACCGTGAAGGCGCCGCTCTCGCCGGCATGCCCGCCGAAGCTGAACGGCATGACCTGAAGCCGTACGTTCGGCCGCTCGGAGATCTCGATCAGATGCTGGAGCTGACCCCTCATCACTTCCCTGTCGCCGTACGGGCGTCGCAGTGCCGCTTCGTCGAGTACGACATGGAAGTCCGGGGCGTTCTCGGACACCAGGTACTTCTGGCGCTCCATGCGCAGCGCCACGCGCTTGTCGATGTCGGAGACGCTGGCGTTCTTCATGCCGCGCTCGACGACCGCGTGCGCGTACGCCTCGGTCTGCAACAGGCCGTGCACGAACTGCACTTCGTACGACCGGATCAGGGACGCGGCGCCCTCCAGGCCGACATAGGTCGGGAACCAGGTGGGCAGCACGTCCGAGTAACTGTGCCACCAGCCCGCGACGTTGGCCTCCTTGGCGAGGGAGAGCAGTGAGTTGCGCTCCGTCTCGTCGGTGATGCCGTACAGCGTCAACAGATCCTCGACGTCACGCGTTTTGAAGCTCACCCTCCCCAACTCCATACGGCTGATCTTCGACTCGGAGGCGCGGATCGAGTACCCGGCCGCTTCCCGGGTGATCCCCCGCGACTCGCGCAGCCGCCTGAGTTGCGAGCCGAGCAGCATGCGACGTACCACCGATCCCGACTCTTGCGCGCTCACGTTCGCCAGCCTCCCCAACTGTCTTCAGGGGCCGCAGTCTGCCACTAAAACACTCCACGGTGTACTCGTTCGGTTACACAAACGGCAAGACCTCCAGGGCGGTTGAACAGGAACCTGCAAGGAGAAGACCGGTCAGAGGGAGATCAAAAAGAGGCCAGAGGGAGGTCAGAGACAGAAAAACAGCAGGATGTTGGCGGAAAAAATAAGCAAGAAATGGTACGTCAAGGTCCAATTCAGGCGCGTGCACGTGCATCTGCCCTTGCATCTGCCGTACGCATTCGGAACCATGGTCCCGCGCCACCGCTGCATCGCAACGACCGCGAATTCCCGGGAGTGCCTCGCATGGGGACGAATGGATCGACCATGCTCGAGCCGTTAAGGCAGGGGCTTCCGCCACTGGATCCCGCGGCCGTGTCCAACGCCGCTTCTTGCGCTCTGCCCGCCCGCTACGAAGCGGTGCGCGACGCACGGAAGTTTACGCGCGGAACCCTGGACGAGTGGAACATCGGCGACCGCTTCGACGACGTGTGCCTGGTGGTCTCGGAACTCGTCACCAACGCGCTGCGGCACGCGCTGCCTTCGGACACCCCCCGCGCGCCCGAGCTGGGTCCGCCCGTGCGGCTGCACTTGATGCACTGGACGGGGAGACTCGTGTGCGCCGTGCGCGACCCCAGTCACGACAGCCCGGTGGCGCGCGACTCGGACGACTTCTCCGCGGAGTCGGGGCGCGGACTGTTCCTGGTGGACTCGTTCGCCGACAGCTGGGGATGGCACCCGCTCGCGGGCACGCTCAGCGGCAAGGTCGTATGGGCGCTTTTCCGGCTCCATTCGGCCGACTGAGGAACCGCGGCGCTTTTTCGCGCCGCGGTTCTACGCGCGTTACGGTGCGCGAGGTGGCGATAGCCCTCAGTTGCCCGCCACCAGGTGGTCGAACTCGCCGTCCTTGATGCCCAGGAGCATGGCCTCGATCTCGGCGCGCGTGTAGACGAGCGCGGGCCCGTCCGGGAAGCGCGAGTTGCGCACCGCCACCTCGCCTCCGGGCAGCCGGGCGAACTCCACGCAGGAGCCCTGGGAGTTGCTGTGCCTGCTCTTCTGCCAGGCCACCCCATACAGCTCCGTGGCAGCCATGCCGTTGTACACGTCGTGGTCCACAGGTCGCTCCCCGGTGGCGCAGTGGCGTCTTGGTGCCAGTGATGCGATGGTCAACTGACCCGGATCATAGCCCTCTTCACGTGCTGATGCATGGGCAGATGCACGTGCACGCGCGGTGGTTCTGCGGTTACAGCGCCCACGCACGCCTCACACGTTGGCAGTCGCTCCAGCGCCTGCCCCGGAGATCGCATCCCATGCGGCCTCCGGCCCCGTACTGGTCGAATTCCCCTTGCTGTAGGAACAGACGTATCCCGCACGGTTTGTGTTCCATTGAACAGCCGCCGAACTGACCGGCCGTCAACGACAGCGGCCCCCCACCGACGGCAGGAACACCGCTGGTGGAGGGCCGCTGGGGTGGCGCGTGGCTACCGTGACGCGTACGGCAACAACGCCATCTCCCGTGCGTTCTTGATCGCGCGCGCCAACCGGCGCTGCTGCTGGGAAGAAACTCGGGTGACCCGTCGGCTGCGGATCTTGCCCCGGTCCGAGATGAACCTCCGCAGCAGGTCGGTGTCCTTGTAGTCGATGTACGTGATCCCGGCCGCTTCCAGCGGGTTGGGGCGGGACTTCTGCGGCTTGCGGTCGGGCTTGCGGGGCATGGGTCAGACCTCCAGGAGGGTGTCGAAGGCGGGCGGGAGCTGTTTCCAGGCGGTGCGGCCCGCTGCGTACTCCGCCTCGGTCAACAGGCAGGATTCGAGGAGCCGTTCAAGGCCATCGCGGTCCAGGCCAGGCGACGTGAAGACCAGGTGCTGGCAGCAGTCGCCGTGCTCCGGGTGCCAGTCGAGGGCTGCCGCAGCGCGGCGCACCGGCGGCACCATCTCCCAGGCCGCGTCCGGCAGCGAGGCCAGCCAGGGGCCCGCGTTCTCGACGCACAGGGCACCGCCGGCCGCGTCCCAGTGCAGCAGGGTGTCGGGCCGGTCGGCGAGCCAGAACCGGCCGCGACTGCGGGCCGCGGCGCAGGTCAGGTCCTCCAGCGCCGCGTACAGCCGCTCCGGGTGGAAGGGGCGCCGACGGTGCCATACGAGTGTGGAGACCCCGCACTCGTCGGCCTCGGCCGGCAGCAGTGCACAGGCCGGGTGCTGGGCGGCAGCGGCGGCGTCCACGTCGAAGCCCGCCAGCGCGGCAGCCGCCAAGTCACCGCGGCCGAGCCGGACTTGGCGGGCGGTCGGATGGAGCTGGGCGAGCAGCGCCCGGTCCTCGTCATCGGCCTCGTCGGACTCGGCGACGGCGAGCACGGGCGCGTACTCCAGCTGACGTGCGAACGTGTCGGCGATGGTGCGCTGGTCGGTGGCGGCAGCGGCGAGGCCCGCCTCCGAGAGGTCGTCGCCGTTGCCGAGATACGGCAGGACCAGCGCGGGGTCGACCGCCGTGATCACGCCGGTCAGCCGGAGCCCGGCGCCCGCGACGACCTCGGCCATCGCCTTCGGCTCGACCGACTCCCACAGCTCGACGACCGCGAGCCGGGTCGTCCCGTCCTCCGCGAGCCGCTCCAGCTCGGGAACCAGGTCCTCGCGCAGCGCACAGCACGCGCAGTCGTTGACGAGCGGCGCCTCACCGATCGACACAGGGCCGCCGCTGTCGCGGATCGTGCGAACGACCGTGCCCTGCACGGCCGTCGCGAGGTCATGGTGCAGCGCGACGGCACCCGGGACATCGGCGAGCAGCCGGTCGACGGCCGCCCTGCGCGCATCGGCGTGCAGGCCGCCGACGATGGCGACGGACAGCATCAGCCGGCCTCGCGCTTCCCGTACCGCTTCTCGAAGCGCTCCACGCGTCCCGCCGTGTCCAGAACGCGGGCCGTGCCCGTGTAGAAGGGGTGGCTCACGTTCGAGATCTCGACGTCGACAACCGGGTAGGTGTTGCCGTCCTCCCACTCGATCGTCTTCTCGCTCGTCATGGTCGAGCGGGTCAGGAAGGCGTGGTTGGCGGCACGGTCGCGGAAGACGACAGAGCCGTACGCCGGGTGAATTCCCTCACGCATCGGGATCAGCGCTCCTCTCGGAAGTCGACGTGGCGGCCCACGATCGGGTCGTACTTGCGCAGGGTCATCCGGTCGGGGTCGTTCCGCCGGTTCTTGCGCGTGACGTACGTGTAGCCGGTCCCGGCCGTGGACCGGAGCTTGATGACCGGACGGAGTTCGTTGCGTGCCATGTGGCTAGTATATGAAAACGGATCCCGTTTCCAATAAGCTGCCCAGAGAGAACGCAGAGAGGTACGTCACCATGTCCGCCCACTGCATGCTGACCGGAGCCCAACCCGGCTTCGGCAACACCATTTCCCACTCCCATCGCCGTACGTCCCGCCGCTTCGACCCCAACATCCAGAGCAAGCGCTACTGGCTGCCGAGCGAGGGCAGGCACGTACGGCTGAAGCTCAGCACGAAGGGGATCAAGACCGTCGACACGCTCGGCATCGAGGCGGCCGTGGCCAGGATTCGTGCCCGTGGGGTGAAGGTCTGATGGCAAAGAAGAGCAAGATCGCGAAGAACGAGAAGCGCCAGGAGATCGTCGCGCGGTACGCGGCCCGCCGTGCCGAGCTCAAGGAGATCATCCGGAGGCCCTCCTCCTCGGTGGCCGAGAAGCTCGCCGCTCAGGAGGAACTGCGCAGGCAGCCGCGCGACGCCAGCCCCACGCGCGTACGCAACCGGGACAGCGTGGACGGACGGCCGCGCGGGTACTTGCGCACCTTCGGGCTCTCGCGGGTGAATCTGCGTGAGCAGGCGCACGCGGGCTTTCTCCCCGGGGTCCGCAAGTCGTCCTGGTAGACGGTCCTGGTATACGCACTGGTAGCTTGCGGTCGTTACAGCGACATTCTTTGGCCAGACCCTTGGGGGCTTCAGTGACTTCGGCGACCTTCTCGCGCAGGCAGGCGCGGTTCGCGTCCGTGGCGGCGGGGCTGGCTGCCGCGCTCGTCCTGACCGGGTGCAGCAGTGATTCCGACGGGAACACAGCTGGGGACGAGGCCTCGTCGCCTCAGCCGGGCGCGGCGGCGAGCTCGGCCGACGCCGACGGGGGCTCCGGCGGCAGCTCCGGTGGGGGTGCGGCCGAGGCCGACGGGGTGGAAGGCAGCTGGGTCACCTCGAAGGAGGACAAGCTCGTCGCGTTGATGATCGACGGTGCGAAGGTCGCGATGTTCTCGACGGGCGGGTCCGTGTGCAGTGGGACCGCCCGGGAGACGTCGGGCGAGCAGAAGATCGCCCTGCAGTGCACCGACGGCAACAAGGACCGGGGCCAGGGTGTGATCGACTCCGTCAACTCCTCGACCATGAAGGTGACATGGGAGGGGTTCGGCGAGGAGACGTACACGCGGTCGGAGGACGGGAAGTGGCCTGAGGGGTTGCCTACGGCGAGCTTGGGGTCCTGAGTTCTTCCCCGATGCCGACTGACGGTCCGTGGAATCCATCGGGTTCCGCGGGCCGTTCGGCTTTCCGGGGTGCGGTTTCCGGGTGCGGTCAGGGCAGTTGCTGATGTCGTTCGACCTGGGCACGGTCCGCAGCCTCGGCCCCCTGGGTCCAGCCTGCCGCGTCGTTGACGCCGCGCAGGCGGGTCGTGGTCGTCTCCGGGAACAGGCGGTCCGTTCGGTCGGTGACCGCGGCCTCGCGGGTGGCGAGGACCGGGAGGAGGTCTTCGGTCACCTGGGTTTCGGTGGCGGACGTCAGACGGGTGGCGATGCGGTGGGCGTACGCCGCCAGGAACGACTGCCGGAAGGTCTTCGTACGGCGGCGGCCGGACGCGCGGGCGGCGGCCTCCGCCTTCGTCATCGCGGCCGTGGCCTGCACGAGCAGTGAGGTGTGGAGGAGTTCGACCGCCTCCAGGTCCGGCTCGAAACCGACCACCGTGGAGAAGCCGAGGGCTTCGTTCCACACGGCGCGGCAGCGGTTCGCGGCGGCGACGGCGTCGAGGAGCGTGGCCTTGGCCGTCTCGTACGGCGGGTCGATCCCGATCCGGCACGCGCCGGGTGCGTCGGCGGCGGGCGTACGGGCCGCGAGCACGGCCTCGTCGATACTGTGCCGCGCCATCAGCTCCTGCGCCTTGCCGGTGAGCGCCTCCGCCTCCTCCGGGAAACCCGTCGCCTCCGCCTTGGCGAGGAGGGCGCGGATACGGGGAAGCATGCGGGACTCGGGCGTTTTGCGGGTCGGCTTGCTGGTCGGGTCGTCGAGCGGTTCGAGGGCCGGCAGGCGGAGGAGCAGGCGGTACAGCTCCAGTACGGCGGTCGCGTACGAGAAGCGGTCAGTACGTTCCGTTCGTACGGTGCCGGGGTCGAGCTCTTCGAGCTGCGCCGCCCATCGCCGTCCGCGCGGCTGCTTGTGGCGGGCCTCCGCGCCGAGGATCAGGCCCGACACCAGGCGTACGTGCGCCTCGGCCAGTTCGCGTCGGACGATCCGTACGACATCGGCGGGCTGCCAGCCGCGCCGCCAGGCCGTGGCGATGAACTCCTCGCCGCACAGGGTGAGTTCGGCATCGGCCGAGGGGTCGGCGGCGAGCAGGGACGCGCCTGTGTCGAGGGCCGTGTCGGTGGCGGCGTAGAGGGCGGTTTCGAAGGCGCGGTCCACGGTGCCGGGTGTACTTGTACTCACGTGTTCGATCGTGTCACGGCTCTTCGGGGTGGAGGGCGCCCCGCAGGAGCAGCGCGTGTACGAGGTGGTCGGGGGTCGTCGGCCGGTAGCGCCATGTGAGAGGCCAGGTGAGGCCGTTGAGGGCGGGGACCGGGATATACGAGACGCGGTTCGGGCCTGCGGTGAGACGGGTCACGCCGTCGGGCCAGGAGCGGTAGGACGTGCTGCCGACCGGCACGAGGAAGTAGACCGCACGCCTTCCGTTGGCCTCCTCGACCACCGGGCCGGGGATGCCGCCCGTCATCCGCGCGAGGCGATCGGCGAGGGCTCGGCCTTCGTCGCCGTCTACGCGTACGGCGTCGAACTGGACGCCTGCTTTGCGGAGTTGGATGCCCCTGGCGGGAATCCAGTCGGGGATTTCGGGGCCGAGTGGGGGTTCGTCGAGGTTTAGCTCGTCACTTTGGCGGAGCTGGACCGCCTGCTGTACGTGGCGAGCGACACGGGCAGCACCCTCCCGCCGTCCTGCCGAGTACCGGCGCAGATCGTGCGCGCCGCGCGACTGCTGCGCGAGCACCCCGTGACGCACGCAACGGCCCGTACCAGCCCCGATCTCCTCCTCACCGCTCTGACCAGACCGGCCACCGCACTGCACACACGAGCCCTGTACTGGGTGCAGACCCGCCTCTACGAGTGGCGCCCCGGCACGGACCACTCGACCACGTGAGTGCAGGGTAGGAACCTTCATGATCACCACCAGGGTCATGCCCGTCCGCCACCAGTCCCGGCGTGTCGCCCATCATCGCCGCAGGTCAAGCCGACGGCGCTCACCTGGACTTCCCTGGACCTGCTCACTGAAATTCGCTGCCCGGAGCACCCCTGTCCGGCGTGGCTTCCGGCCGCGATCAGCGCCGATCGTCTGGGCGGGTCCGCCCTGCACCGTTGGGGTGCGTGATGGGGTGAGCGGTCATCGGCGCACGGAGCCTCCGACATAGGCGCGTCGGGGGTTGAAGACGGCTCGTACGGCAGCTTCATCGCCTTCGATGTCGACGAGCCCAAGGGTGTCGTCGAGGGTGAGCACACCCGCTGCCAGCCCGAGAACGATCGAGGCGTCAGCGCGCACGACGGCATCGAGATCGCGACCATCATGCAGGCTCACCTCTGTGCCCGAGCGCGTTGCCCGCACCTGGAGCTGCTGGCCGTCGACCGCGATCCCCACCGTCGATGACCGGTGTGCGGCCGCCCTGCCGACGAGCAAGGCCCGGAGGCCGACGACGAGCCATTCGGCGCGGAAGCGGTCGCCGCCCGGTCCGCGCACCATGAGCGGCGTGGACCAGCGGATGAGGCCCTCGATCGGCTCCCGCAGCTCGGCGCCCCATGGGGTGAGCGCGTACACGATGGCGTTGCCCTCCTCGGCCAGGCGCCGCTCGACCACTCCGGCGGTCTCGAGGTCGCGGAGCCGGTCGGTGAGCAGGTTCGTGGCCACACCAGGCAGCCCCTCGTGCAGCTCGCGGTAGCGAGCGGGAGCCATCAGGAGCTGGCGGACGATGAGCAGGTTCCACCGGTCGCCCACGACATCGAGCGCCCGGGCGAGGCCGCAGTACTGGCCATAGCTTCGACTCATGCCGCTACTTTACAATCTAAAGTCAGCCTGACAATATCCAGCACACGGCGAGAGGAGTGTGGTCATGGCTGACGGGGGAAGGCCGACGTGGGTCGATGACGAACTGTTCCCGTTCGAGAGCCGCTTCGTCACCATCGACGGGCACACCGTCCACTACGTGGACGAAGGATCGGGGCCGACGCTGCTGCTGCTGCACGGCAACCCGACCTGGTCGTTTGTGTATCGCGACGTGATCCGTGCCCTGCGGGACCAGTTCCGCTGCGTCGCCCTGGACTACCCCGGCTTCGGACTGTCCTCGGCCCGCCCGGGCTACGGGTATCTCCCCGAGGAGCAGGCCGCCGTGGTCGTGGCTTTCCTCGACCGCCTGGACCTGTCGGGTGCCACGCTCGTCGTACACGATTGGGGAGGGCCGATCGGTTTGTCCGCGGCCGAGCAGCGGCCAGACAAGTTCGAACGCCTCGTCCTGGCCAACACATGGGCGTGGCCGCTCAACGGCGACCTGCCCGTCGAGCTGGCCTCCCGCCTCCTGGGTGGACCGGTCGGACGCGAACTGACAAGGCGGTTCAACCTGTTCGTCAACGCGATGATCCCCGCCGGGCACCGGCTGCGACAGCCGACCGCCGACGAGATGGCGCACTACCGACAGGCTCTCGCTACTCCTGGGCGACGTGGCGCGTCGGCCGTGCTTCCCCGGCGCATCACCGCCGACCGCGCCTTTCTCGCCGGTGTCGAGGCCGGGCTCCCCGACCTCGCGTCACTCCCGACGCTCATCGTCTGGGGCGACGCCGACCTCGCTTTCCGCGCCAAGGAGCGACAGCGATGGGAGCAGGTCTTCGCCGACCACCACACCGTCATCGTCGAAGGCGCCGGCCACTTCGTGCAGTCCGACGCACCCGACCGGTTCGCGGCGGCGATCCGCGACTGGCGGTTCGCGCCCGGCCGGGGGCGCACACCCCCGGCTCGCGAGGACATCCGGCGGAAAACGGCAAGGGAGCCGTAGTGGCCTATGACGTGCACCTGGCCAACCGTGTCCGGGAGCTGCCGGTGGACGGCTCGCCTGTGGCCGAACAGACGATGTTCGGCGGACTCGCCTTTCTCGCAGCCGACAAGGTGGTAGTGACGACGAGCGGCCAAGGCGGCCTTTTGGCGCAGGTCCGATGACGGGCACCCCCATACCCCAGGCGAGGCCAGACCCTGACGCCCAGGAAGGTACAGCCATGCTCCCGGCTCCGGCGCACAGTGGTGCACCCGACACCCTGGCCCAGGCTTGTGCGGCGTTGCGGGACGTTGTCCCCAGCCTCGTCACACTTGTGCGGAGCGTCCCCGACGCCGACTCCGTTTCGGTCGGTGCGTGGACGGTGGGCGATGTCGCGGCTCACCTGTCTCATGTTTTTCGCTTCGACACCGACGCCCTCGCCGGAAGATCGGTCCCACAAGCCACAGTGACGCCGACGGGAATGGCCGAGGTCAACGCGAAGATGTTGGCCGAGGACGGCGAACGGGACCCAGCCGTACTCGCAGATCGCATCGCCACGCTTGCAAACGAGTTCAACGACGTCGCGTCGCGTTCGCGAGCAGCCACCGTCGATTGGCTGCAAGGTGTCCGCCTGCCGCCTTCGGCGGTGGCGTGTCACCTGCTCGAAGAATGCCTGATCCACGGCCATGACATCGCCACAGCCACTGGGCGCCCGTGGCCGATACGACGTCACCACGCTCTGCTCGCGGTCGAGGGCGCCGTGCTTCCGCTGATCGCGGCTCTGCCGCCCACTGCTTTCGTGAACCAGGAGAAGGCGGGATCCTTCCGAGGTCGGGTCGAAATGCGCCTGCGCGGTGGCGGACGCACGGTGCTTGTCTTCGACCGCGGTTCGTTGAGGCTCGACGCGGGGTGCGCACGTGACGTTGACTCCCACATCTCTGCCGACCCCTCAGCTCTCATGCTGGTGTTCATCGGCCGACAAGGAATATGGAAACCGCTTCTTGGAGGAAAGCTCGCCGCCTGGGGTCGTCGGCCATGGAAGCTCGCCCGCATGCTCACCGTCATAAGCCCCCCGTAGCACGTTCGTCGGCCGATCGACCAGCAATACTGACAATATGGAACATTTGGGTCGTGCCCGAGCGTCACCGACTTTGCTGGGCCCCGCTATACGGCCCCGAAGACCGGGTGAGGTCGGGCCTTGGGATGGTGCCCCTGACCGAGGGGCGCACCCCGTCAGGGGCACGAAGCCAGCCAACCGCCGGAGGCAACCCGTCTCAGTTCGTGAAATTCGGTCGCGTCCCGTAGCGGCGGCGCAAAGCATGCACGCATGGTCGACACTTCCCTCTACGCAGCGTTTCTGGTTGCCGCACTCGCATTGGTCGTGAGTCCAGGGCCCGACATGATGTTCATCGTGGCGATGGGCGGCCGTGGTGGTCCGGTCGCGGGGGTGATGGCGGCTGCCGGGGTGGCCTTCGCGATGCTGGTGCATGCGGTGGCCGCGATGTTGGGGCTCTCAGCGCTGTTCAGTGCCCTGCCGACCCTCTACCACGTACTTCGCTGGGTGGGAGCGGCGTATCTCCTCTACCTTGCGGTCAAGGCGTTCAGAGACCGCTCCGTGCTGGTCGAGGAGGGCGGCACCCTCGGTCCGGGCCGGCGGCGCGCTTTCTGGCAAGGCGCGGTCACCAACCTTCTCAACCCGAAGGTGATTCTCTTCAACGTGGCGTTCCTGCCGCAGTTCGTGAATCCCGAACTAGGGCACGTCATGGGCCAGTTCCTCATCCTCGGCGCCACCCTGGTGGTCATCGGATTCGCCTTCGACGCCTCGGTCGGCCTGCTCTCCGGGCGCCTCTCCAACCTGCTGCGCCGCAGCCGCCGGGTGGCCCGGGGTCTGAACATCTTCAGCGGGACGGTCTTCACGGGGCTCGCGGTCCGACTGCTCGTGGCTTCACCGAAGTAGCGGCCTTCGGGCCGCGAGCGCGAGATTCACCGTCAACCCAAGGTTGACACCTCGGCACCGTCAACCTACGGTTGACGCATGACCGAGAACTCAGCTGTCACGGCATCCGTACGTCTCGACGACCTCATCCAAGCCATCAAGAAGGTCCACACCGACGCGCTCGACCAGCTCCAGGACGCAGTGATCGCCGCGGATCACCTCGGCGACGTGGCCGACCACCTGATCGGTCACTTCGTGGACCAGGCCCGGCGTTCGGGCGCGTCCTGGACGGACATCGGCAAGAGCATGGGGGTCACCCGGCAGGCCGCCCAGAAGCGGTTCGTGCCGAAGGGCGAGTCGGACCTCGACCCCAGCCAGGGCTTCAGCCGCTACACGCCACGGGCCAGGAACGTGGTGGTCGTCTCCCAGAACGAGGCCAAGACCGCGGGCAACGACCAGATCCGCACCGAGCACCTGGTCCTCGGCCTGCTCGCCGATCCGGACGGCCTCGGGGCGAAGGCGATCACCGCGCAGGGCGTCACCCTGGAGGCCGTGCGCGAGGCCGCGACCGCCGCCCTGCCGCCGCGCGCCGAGGACGTACCCGCACTCATCCCCTTCGACAGCAACGCCAAGAAGGCCCTCGAACTCACCTTCCGCGAGGCCCTCCGGCTCGGCCACAACTACATCGGCACGGAACACATCCTGCTCGCGCTGCTGGAGCACGAGGGCGGTACGGGCGTACTCAGTGGACTGGGCCTGGACAAGACGGCCGCGGAGGCCAGCATCGCGAAGATGCTGGAGAAGGTGGCGAAGGCTCTCCGGGAAGAGGAATGACTCAGCACTAAAAGCGCAGGTCACGAGCCTGTCAGACCCCGTTGTCAGACCTGCCTGCGAGACTCGCCGTCATGAGCGACCGGTGGGCTCTCGCACCGGCCGAGGAGGGCGGAGCCGAGCTCGCCCCCCTCGGCTCGGACGGGCTGCCCGCGGGGCCGGTCGTGAAGGAGCCGGACCTCGTCACGGCCGTGCGCAGCCGACCGCAGGTCGCCCGCTGGGTGTGGCGGGCGACGGCCGAGGTCTACCCCCGGCTCCTCGACGCGGGCATCCGCGTAGAGCGGTGCTACGACATCGAGGTCGCCGAGAACCTCCTGCTCGGCCACGAGGGGCGACTCGGCGAACCCCGGTCGGCGGCAGCCGCGCTCGCGAGGCTGCGCGGCGGCCCCGTACCGCCGGATCCACCGCAGCGTTCCGCCGAACCGGGCTCGCAGTCCTCGCTGTTCGAGCCGCGCCCCGTACACGTACCGCTGGAACAGCTCATAGAGGTGTACGCCGATCAGCAGCGGCGGCACGACGCGACCGCGCACCCCGACAGGACGCGGCTGCTGACCGCCGCGGAGTCCGCGGGCACGCTGGTGGCCGCCGAGATGAACGCGTCCGGGCTGCCGTGGAGCGCGGACGTGCACCGCGAGGTGCTGCACGAGCTGCTCGGCGAGCGGTATGCGGGCGGGGGCGAGCCCAAGCGCCTTGCCGAGCTGACGGACGAGGTGTCGGCCGCGTTCGGGCGCCGGGTGCGGCCCGATCTGCCTGCCGACGTGGTGAAGGCCTTCGCGCAGGCCGGGATCAAGGTGAAGTCCACGCGCCGGTGGGAGATCGAGGCCGTCGACCATCCGGCGGTGAAGCCGCTGCTGGAGTACAAGACGCTGTACCGCATCTGGGTCGCCCATGGCTGGTCGTGGCTGCAGGACTGGGTGCGGGACGGGCGGTTCCGGCCGGAGTATCTGCCGGGCGGGACGGTCACCGGGCGCTGGGTGACCAATGGCGGGGGCGCGCTGCAGATCCCCAAGGTGATCCGTCGCGCCGTGATCGCCGACCCGGGCTGGCGGCTCGTCGTGGCGGACGCCGACCAGATGGAGCCGCGCGTACTGGCCGCGATCTCGCGCGACCCGGGCCTGATGGAGGTCGCGGGTCGGGAGACCGACCTCTACCAGTCCGTGTCCGAACGCGCCTTCGCCGGCAACCGCGACCAGGCGAAGCTCGCGGTGCTCGGCGCGGTGTACGGCCAGACCTCCGGGGACGGCCTCAAGAACCTCGCCGCGCTGCGCCGCCGCTTCCCCAGGGCCGTGGCGTACGTGGACGAGGCGGCGCGGGCGGGCGAGGAGGGACGGCTCGTGCGTACGTGGCTGGGGCGGACCTGTCCTCCGGCGGTGGGCGCCGCCGACTCGGCCGAGGAGGCGGGGATTCCGCAGGACGAGCCGCCTGTCGAGGCCGTCGACACTGAGGAGTGGGTGCCGGGGTACGCGTCCACCAACTCCCGCGCGCGTGGCCGCTTCGCCCGTAACTTCGTCGTCCAGGGCAGCGCCGCCGACTGGGCTCTGCTGATGCTTGCCGCGCTCCGGCGCAGCTGTGCGGACCTGGCCGCCGAGCTGGTCTTCTTCCAGCACGACGAGGTGATGATGCACTGCCCGGCCGAGGAGGCGGACACGGTGGTCACGGCGATACGGGAGGCGGCGGACCTGGCGGGCCGGCTGACGTTCGGCGAGACGCCGGTGCGGTTTCCGTTCACGACGGCGGTCGTGGAGTGCTATGCGGACGCCAAATGAGTGCCTTGGCTCCGCTGGAAGCACGGTGATGAATCTGGGGCCGGCTATACCGCACCGGACGTCACCAAGGCCGCCTGAAACGGCGGCCTCAGATGACCGGCGGTCGCCCCAGCCGTGCGAGATGCCACACGGTGCGCCAGCGCATCGGCCGCCGTTCGCCGCCCGGCTCCCGCAGGCCCTCCACGAAGCCGCCGAACCAGGCGCGCAGACCGCCGACGGAGCGCGTACGCAAGAGGGTCAGCGCGATCCAGACGCCCAGGTGGACAGGGATGAGCGGGAGGGGCAGCCGGCGCCGGGTCAGCCAGACGCGGTTGCGTGCCGTGACGCGGTGGTAG
Source organism: Streptomyces sp. NPDC048825 (assembly GCF_043198355.1). Taxonomy (NCBI): domain Bacteria; kingdom Bacillati; phylum Actinomycetota; class Actinomycetes; order Kitasatosporales; family Streptomycetaceae; genus Streptomyces; species Streptomyces sp. NPDC048825. The sequence goes on along the minus strand of NZ_JBICUR010000013.1, from coordinate 245,636 downwards.
ATGGCGTGCCGGGCGGGAGAGGTTTTGGGGTGCTGGAGCAGCAGTTCAGGGACATAACGGATGGTCCAGCCGGCATCCGCGGCCCGCCATGCCAGGTCGGTCTCCTCGTGTGCGAAGAAGAACTCCGCGGGCCAGTCGCCGATCTGCGCGAGCATCTTCATCGAGAAGGCGTGCGCGCCCCCGAGGAAGCCGGTCACGAGCCCGCCGCGCAGCGGGTCCTTGGCGCCCAGCCGCGGCACATGGCGCCGCTGCGTCTCGCCGTGCTCGTCGGCGATGCGGAAGGCGACGATGCCGAGGCGCGGATCGGCGGCGTACAAGTCCCGTACCTTGCTGAGGACATCGGTGTCGACGAGCAGACCGTCGTCGTCCAGTTCGACCACGACGTCCACGTCGCCGAACTCACGCAACCGCCGCAGCGCGACGTTCCGGCCGCCCGGGCAGCCGAGGTTCTCGTCGAGCTCGATCGTGGTGACCTCGCAGGGAAGTCCGGTGAACTCGGGCAGGGGGCAGCCGTTCCCCACGATCACGACTCTCGCCGGCGGGAGGTCCTGCTTGGCCACCGAGACCAGCAGCGCTTCGACCTCCGCGGGCCGATTCCCCATGGTCACCACGGCAACAGCGATCCGCGGTTCGACCGCCACGACGCCCACCCCACTCACTCGACAACGGGGACGATGCTAGCCGTTAACGGTAAGGACGTCTTAAGTACATTCTGAGTTCGAGGCTGTGTCGGCAGGCAGGAGCGGGCAGGAATCCGGGCTCCCCTTCGAGGTACGTAAGGAGATGAAGACGCGCTCACGGCGTACGGCCTTCGTGCAGCCTTCGTACGGTCTTCGGCGCATTCGTTCTGCACGCGAGTCCGACTTGTCCGTTCAGTCCCGAGCGCGCACGCTGAGGACTAACCAGGACTATCACTGACATGACTGGCGCGAATTGAGCGAACGATGGACACCGTCGCCACAGCCACCATCAGCCCACGGGGCATCGTCACGGGCTGGAGCGAAGGAGCTCGCCGGCTGCTGGGCTACAGCGCGCCGGAGATCGTGGGGCGCAGGGGGGCCGATCTGCTCGCCACCGTGGGACTCTCCGACGCCACCGGTTACGCCCTGGCCAGTACGCAGGAATGGAGCGGTACGGCAGCCCTCCGCCATCAGGACGGTCACCGTCTCGATCTGAGCCTGCACTCCTCCCCCTCGCTGGACCGGAATGGCGAGACGGAGGCGTATCTCGTGACCGCCACCACGGACGTGCCCCAGCCGACATACGGCCACGAGGCGGACGACGGCGAGGTGGTGGAGTGGGCGTTCGCCCAGTCCTCGATCGCCCTGTCCGCCTTCACGAAGGGTTCGGGGTCGCACGGGTGGCACGTCACCATGTCGGCGCAGCACACCGGCCAGTACACGAACGAGGGAGTCGACACAGACGAGGACGACGAAGGAGACGAGGCATTCCTGCGGCACATCGACCAGGTGGCCGAGCAGGCCACGCCGATGCGTTACGAACGCCACATCGAGGCCCCGTCCGCCCCCTCCTCCTTCCGCGAGCACGCCCGCGTCACCGAGATGTGGCCCGTCCTGGATCCCGTCACCGGCAGGGTGTGCGGGGTCGGCACCGCCACGTTCGACAGCAGCGAACAGCACTGGGCGCGGCAGCGGCTGGCCCTGCTGAACGAGGCGGGCGCCTGTATCGGCACCACCTTGGATGTGACACGTACCGCTCAGGAACTCGCCGATCTGGTCGTGCCCCGGCTCGCCGACTTCATCAGTGTGGACCTGCTCGACTCCGTGACCCGCGGGGACGAACCGGTCGCGGGACCGGTGGATGCGGACGTGGTGCTGCGGCGGATCGCGCACGCGTCCAGCAGCACCGAGGGGGCGCCCGAGGCGGCGGTCGACCTCGGCGAGGCCGACACCTATCCCCCGTACTCGCCGCCGGCGCGCTGTCTGGCCACCGGGCGGGCGGTGCTCAGCGGGGCGAACGATCCCGACTTCGTGCGGTGGATCGGGCAGAGCGAGGCCAGGAGCGCGAGCGTACGCGGGCGGGGTTTCCACTCGATCATGGCGGTTCCGCTGCGGGCCCGCGGGATCACGCTCGGGGTTGCCCTCTTCGCCCGGGGCCGGTCCTCGGATGCCTTCGCCGAGGACGATCTGGTGCTCGCCGAGGAGCTGGCGGGGCGGGCGGCCGTCGGCGTGGACAACGCACGCCGTTACACCCGCGAGCGCACCAACGCGCTCACGCTGCAACGCAGCCTCCTGCCGCGCGAGTTCCCCGAGCAGGCGGCCGTCGAGGTCGCGTTCCGCTATCTGCCGGCCGGTTCGGGAGCCGGGGTGGGCGGCGACTGGTTCGACGTGGTACCGCTCTCCGGGACGCGGGTCGCCCTGGTCGTCGGGGACGTGGTCGGCCATGGGCTGCATGCCTCGGCGACCATGGGGCGGCTGCGTACGGCGGTCCGTACGCTCGCCGACGTCGATCTGCCGCCGGACGAACTCCTCACCCACCTCGACGACCTGGTCACCCATCTCTCCACGGACGACGACATCCTCAACGCGGACCTGCCGGACCTCGGTGACTTCGGCGAGATCGGCGCCACATGTCTGTACGCCGTCTACGACCCGGTCTCGCGCGTGTGCACCCTGGCCAGCGCCGGCCATCCGCCGCCCGCCGTGCTGCGGCCCGACGGCACGGTCACCCTGGTCGAGCTCTCGCCCGGGCCGCTGCTGGGGGTCGGCGGGCTGCCCTTCGAGTCCACCGAGATCGAACTGCCCGAGGGCTCCCTGCTCGCCTTCTACACCGACGGGCTGGTCGAGGCCCGCGACCATGACGTCGGTGCCGGACTCGACCGGCTCTGCAAGGCCCTCGCCTCCCCCGTGCCCTCGCTCGACGTCACCTGCGACGCCATTCTCAAGGCGCTGCTGCCCGACAGCCGTGACGACGACGTAGCCCTGCTTCTCGCGCGTACCCGCGCGCTGCACGCCGACCAGGTCGCCGCGTGGGCCCTGCCGTCCGACCCGGCGATCGTCGCCGCCGCCCGCGCCCAGACCTCCCGCCAACTGGCGACCTGGGGCCTGGAGGAGGCGGCGTTCATCACCGAGCTGGTGGTGAGCGAGCTGGTCACCAACGCCATCCGGTACGGAGCGGTCCCCATCGGCCTGCGCCTCATCCGCGACCGCGCACTCATCTGCGAGGTCTCCGACGCCAGCAACACGGCTCCCCATCTGCGCCGCGCCCGCATCTTCGACGAGGGCGGACGCGGACTGCACATGGTCGCTCAGCTCACCCAGGGCTGGGGCACCCGCCAGACCGCCACGGGCAAAACCATCTGGGCCGAACAACCACTCCCGGTCAGCTGAAGATGAGCGGACGGACGGGCGAGCCGGGGACGGAGACGGGGGGTGGCGGCCCAGGGCGTGAGGATGTCGCGTCGGTCCCCGGCGGTGGCCGTACCCACACCCTCGGGCTGCTCTATCCACCCGCCCGTCGTCGCCGGCACTACACCGCGATGCAGCTCGACTTCATCGGCGGGGTGGCCGAGACCGCCACGGAGTACGGCTACGACCTGTTGCTCTCACCCAGCGAATCCGAGAACGATCCCTCCTTTCAGCGGATTCTCACCGAACGGCGGGTGGAGGGGCTGATCGTGATGGAGATCCGGCGGGAGGACGACCGGGTCGAGCATCTCGCCAAGGCCGGGTTTCCGTTCGTCACCATCGGCAGGAACCGGCGGGCGGACGAGACCGGATGGGTCGATCTGGACTTCGCCGGGCTGGCCGACAGTTGCGTACAGCACCTCGCTGACCTGGGGCACAGCCGGATCGCCTTCGTCAATCGCTCGGCGCAACTCTTCGACAGCGGGTACGGCTTCGCACACCTGGCGGTGGAGGGCTACACCGAGGCCATGGCGCGGCTGGGGCTCACCCCGCGCGCGTATCTCTGCGACGAGGACATCGCCGGGGGCGAGGCGGTGCTGGAGCGGATCCTGCGGGACGACCCGGCGACCACCTCGGTCGTCACCATGAACGAGGCATCCCTCGGCGGTCTGTACCGCGGGCTGACGCGGCACGGCCGTGCCGTACCCCGGGACTTCTCGGTCGTCGGCGTGGCGGCCGGGCGCTGGGCGGAGCAGGTGACACCCGAGCTCACCGCGGCCGAGATCCCCGCCGCGGAGATGAGCCGGGTCGGTGTCGAGCTGATGGTGGAACGGCTCACCTCGCCCGGTGCGCCTCCCCGGCATGTCCTGCTGAAGCCGCTCATCTCCCTGCGCGCGAGTACCGGCAGGTGCAGGGCCGTGCCCGGTACGGAGCCGGAGCCGGAACTCCCCGATTTTCCCGACATACCGGATTTTCCAGGTTCCGATTTCTGAGCCGAGTACATGCGTTCATGAATTCCTGAGCCGAGTGAACTTCTGAGCCGAGTCCCTGCCGAGTACACGCAGGCGAGTTCTGATCCACACGCTGATGGGAGCCTCCTATGCCGTCCACCACTGACCGCCGCGCCTTTGACCGCCGTGCCTTTCTGCGTACCGCGGGTGCGGGAGCCGCCACCCTCGGAACGGCCGGGGCCCTGGCGTCCTGCAGTTTCGGAAATACCGGAAACTCAGGGAACACAGAGCAGGGAAGCGGAGGCACGACCACCCTCACCTGGTGGGACTACTTCACCCTGGAGAACTTCCAGCCCGGCATGAGAGCCCTCATCGAGGACATCGAGGCCAACGTCCCGGACGTACGCATCGACCGCCGCACCTTCCCCTTCGCGGACCTGGAGCGGCAGATCACCCTGGGCGCGGTCTCCGGTGACCTCCCGGACCTCGCCATCGTCGACAACGTCGCGATGAACTCCCTCGGCGGCAGCGACCTGCTGGCCGACCTCACCGACCGGGTCGAGGAGTGGGGCCAGGCCGACCAGTACTACAAGGGCCCCTGGGCCGGCTGCCAGGTCGACGGCAAGACCCTCGGCATCCCCAACAACAGCAACTGCCTCGCCCTCTACTACAACACCGAGATCCTCCGGTCCGCGAACGTGAAGCCCCCCACCACCTGGGACGAACTGGCCGCCGCGGCGCAGCGGTTGACCAGCGGGAACCGGTTCGGCCTGGCGATGAGCGCGATCAGGACCGAGGAGGGCGTCTTCCAGTTCCTGCCGTTCCTGTGGCAGACCGGCGGCGACCTGGACACCTTCGCCACCGACGGAGCGACCGCGCTGACCTTCCTCGACGACCTGGTCGCCAAGGGCTCGCTGTCCGAGCAGTGCGTGGGCTGGACCCAGCAGGACGTCAACACCCGGTTCATCGACGGGCGCGCCGCGATGCAGATCAACGGCCCCTGGCAGATCCCCACCCTGAAGAAGGAGACGGATCTGGAGTGGAGCGTCGTCGCCCTCCCCCGCGACAAGGCCGCCGCCACTTGCCTGGGCGGCGAGAACTGGGTCGTGATGGCGAGCAGCGAGAAGCAGGACAAGGCGTGGGAGGTACTGGAGTACACCCAGCGCCCGTCGGTCCTGGTGCCGTACCTGGACTCGTTCGGCAACCTCCCCTCCCGCAAGGACCTTGCCGATGAGGGCACTTGGGCCTCCGACCCGGCCCTGCGGCTCTTCCTCGGCCAGTTGTCCCTCGCCCGCCCGCGCACATACGGGCCGGGGTACCCGGACATCTCCCGGGCCGTCGCCGACGCCGAGCAGGCCGTACTCACCGACTCCGCCGCGCCCTCGGCCGCGGCGAGGACCGCCGCCGGGAAGATCGACGAGGCGCTGGAGCGGCGGTGAGACCACGCCGTACCAACGTTTCACGCTCGCCCTCGGCCCGCCTGAGACGGACCGGGTACCTCTTCACCCTCCCCGGCCTTGCCTTCCTCGCCCTCTTCCTGGCGTACCCCCTGCTCTACAACGCCTGGACCTCCGTGCACGACGTGGGCCTGAGCGGACTGCTCGGCGGGGCCACGCGGTTCAACGGCCTCGCGAACTACCGGGCCACCGTAGCCGACCCGGACTTCTGGCACGCGGCCCGGCTCTCGGTGGTGTTCACCGTGGGCTCACTGCTGTTCCAGTTCACGATCGGCTTCGCGCTTGCCCTGCTCTTCGCCCGGCCCTTCCCGCTGAACGGCCTGCTTCGGTCACTGCTGTTGGTCGCCTGGCTGCTGCCGCCGGTGGTCAGCGGCACCCTCTTCCGCTGGATGCTCGACGGCGAGTCAGGCGCGTACAACGCCCTGCTGCGAGCCGTCGGCCCGGACACCCTGGCGCGTGACTGGCTGATCGACCCCGGCACCGCCCTGGCCGGGGTCGTCTTCGCGAACGTATGGGTCGGCGTGCCCTTCAACATGCTGCTGCTCCTGGTCGGACTGCACACCATCGACCCGGAGCTGCACGAGGCCGCCGCCATCGACGGGGCGAGCGCCTTGCAGCGGTTCCGCTGGATCACCCTGCCACTGATGCGGCCCGTCTCGGTGACGGTGCTGCTGCTCGGCCTCGTCTACACCTTCAAGGTCTTCGACATCATCTTCGTGATGACGGGCGGCGGCCCGGTCGACGCCACCAGCGTCCTTTCGCTCTATGTGTACGAGGTCTTCTTCAGGTTCTTCCGGTTCGGCGAGGGCGCCGCCGCCGGACTGCTGCTGCTCGTCGTACCGCTGCTCGCGGGCATCGGCTACGTACGGCGACTGCGCCAGGAGGAACGGGAGGAAGGGGCCGTATGAAACCGGCGCGCCGCCCCTGGCTGCTCACCGCCACCGCAACGCTGATCACCGCCGCCTTTCTGCTGCCGGTCTACTGGATGATCAACACCAGCCTCATGCGGCCGGACCGGATCCTGGGCGAGTCCCCGCGGTGGATCCCCGCACCGGTCACCACCGAGAACTACTCGGCGGCATTGGACGACGCCCTTCTCCAGGCCCTGTTCAACAGCCTGGTGATCTCCTGCGGAGTGGTCGCGCTCACCCTGCTCTTCGGCGTCCCCCTCAGCTACGCGCTCGCCCGGGTCCGGATGCGCGGCTCCGGCACCATGGTGTTCGCGCTGCTCGTCGCCCAACTGCCGCCCAGCATCGTGCTGGCAGCTCCGTTGTTCATCCTCGAACGCCGGGCCGGTATCGACGACACGTACATCGGTCTGATCGCCGCCGACACCACCCTCACCCTCCCGTTCGCGGTGATCGTGCTGCGTCCTGTACTGCGCGGCGTGCCGAGGGACCTGGAGGAGGCCGCGCTGGTCGACGGCTGTGGTCTCGCGGGCGTACTGCTCCGTATCGTCCTGCCGCTCATGGTGCCCGGCCTGGTGGCGGTGGCCGGGCTCTCCTTCCTGATCGGCTGGGGCGAGTTCGTCTTCGGCCTCACCCTCGCCAAGGAGCCCGGCGTACAGCCCGTCACCGTCCTCCTCAACTCCTTCGTCGGCCAGCACGGGACCGCGTGGGGAGCGCTGATGGCCACGGCCGCTGTCGTGTGCGTTCCGGTGGTGTGCGTCTTCGCGATCTTCCAGCGCTTCATTGTGGGCGGACTCACGGCGGGGAGCATCAAGGGCTGAGGGTTTGGGGAGAGTTGGCGCAGAGGCCGGGCGCCGGGACCGGTCCCGGAGGTCCTGTACGACGCTGATGGGGCTGTGGGGCTGTGGGGCTGGGAGAGGGTGGGTGAGGGTGGGTGAGCGTCATGCGGCTGTGGAGCTCCTTCCTCGCCGTGGCGGGCCAGGGCACCACCGTCAACCTGTACGACCTCACGCCCCAGGACTGGCTCCCCTCCAGGACCATGGGCTCCTTGCGACGCCACGACCTGACAGAGGTGACCAGGCTCCAGCAGTACCCGGACCTCGGCCACACGGCCCGACAGGCGCTTGATCTATTGTCAGCCTGCCTGGTCCACCGCTTCCAGCACGACATCGGCATCGGGGACGACGCGGATACAGCGGTCTTGTCCGACCACGACATCGCGCTCGGCGGGGACGGACACCTCACCCTCGGCCGGGCCGGAACGGAGTGAGGCCGATGCGGGTACGGATCGCTGTGCTGGTGGGGCGAGCGTCCCGGTGGCGCCTCAGGTCTCTGGTGACCGTGCTGCGCGCGGCCGACTCCGGTGCGCCCGCGGCCATACGTGCTGTCGCGGACGCCCTCGAGTCCTTGGGCCCCGAGACGGTGTGGGAGGCCTGGGTGTCGCCGCTGGTGACCGGACCTGGGAGGCGGCGGTGGGACTCCCCGCTCGTGGCGGAGCTGGCGGACGGTTCGACGCCGGTTCCCGATGTGCTCGTGGACGCTGCTTGGTGCGACTGGCTCGATGGCCACGAGGCCGAGTTGTGGTCACTTCTGAGGCGTTGGAACCGCGCCGCAACGACCTCCGAGAGCGAGAAGGTGCGCGTCCTCAGCCGTTTCGCGCTGAGCGACGACAGCGGGGCTGTCGATGCGCGGTTGCTCGTCGATGCCGCCACCCGCTTCGGGCACCCCCTCGGTGAACGGGCCCGAACCCAACTCCTGGCACTGAGCGATCCCGAGGTCATCGACCTGTACTGCACGGCGGCGCTCAACTCGCCGGAGGCGGCGGCGTTCTGCGCCGAGCACCATCTCGCCCCCTCGGACGAGGTACAGCGCGCCGTCTTCTTCGTACGGACCGGTCAACACGAGCAGTATCGGGCACTGGATCCTGAGGGGGCGTTTCTGGCGCTCGGGTATCGGGGCGCCTCCGCCGAGGAGCGCTCGGCGTTGCGGGAGGCGATGACCGCATTCGGCGGCATTGACGCGCTCCGGGTGCTGGCGGGGCAGCGTTCCGCGCAGGGCGACATCGCGTCGCTCACCGAGCAGGAACGCGCGTACTTGGTACGGCAGTTGAAAGAGCAGCGGGACTGGGACCGATTGTGGTCGTTCACCCTGCTGCTGCCGCTGGCGGAAGCTGTCCGTACGGTTCGCACGTTCGAGGGCTGGCGCCCCGCCGGAGAGGAGGACCGCGACGCGTTCGAAGCACTGCGCGCCGCGGATCCACAGGCTGTGGACGGCTCCATGAGCATCCTGTCCGGAGCGGCCGAGCCTTCGCCCGCCCCGCACACCCGGATCAGGCTCGCCGACCTCGACGAGAGGCTCGCTGGTATCACTGACCTCGATTTCTCGCCGGACGGTACCCAACTCGCCTTCGTGGGCGACGGACCCCCTGCCGAGGAACCGATCCTCGCCCGGGCGGGGATCGTGGACCTTGGCAGCACAACGCTGTCGCGGCTGCATTGCGACTTCACAGATCCGCTGGACCGAGTCGCGCATCTGGGCTCCGGGACCATGGTCGTCGCGGAGGCCGATCCGTACTACGTGGATTACCGCGCGGAGGGGGGAAATCACCGCAGGCCGAAGATCCACCATGTGGACGGCAGCGGTGTACGGGCGCTTGACCCGGGAGTCGACGAAATCATGGGCCTGAAGCGCATTGCCGGAGACCGTGCCTTCGCCGTGTCCGCACTGCTCAGCAAGGCGGATCTTTCCGATCACCCGGTGTTGTTCATCGGCGGGCCCCATGGTGACCTCGCCGCCAGCGGAGTACTGGACGGTCTGGGCGAAGACTTCGAACCGCTGATCGCCGCGGTGGATCCCGGCGGTCGGCTCATCGCCATAATCGACGTCTTTGAAGCTGCCGTGGTCGCCGACCTCGGCAGCTTCGTGGTGAACAAGCTCGACGACGGCTCGGGAACGATGGAGAACATCCCCACACCACCCGTCGCCCTGTCGCCGTCCACCCTCGTCAGCTGCACCAATACGGGCGAACTGAAAGTGTGGCACGAGCCGCTCACCTCCGCCGAACCTTCGATGACCATCCCCGTCTGGTCACCTTCGGCCGATGTGACGGAGCTCGCCTGGTCGCCCGCGCTGAACCGGTTCGTCGCGGTCAACTTCACCCACGAGCTGCACCTGGAACTCCTTGATGTGCCGCCTACCCGCGACGCTCTCGTACCCGACGAGCTCATATCCGAGCGAATGGCGCTCAACGACGAGGTAAGCACGGCCCTCATCACGCGACTGTCGCCGAGGGGCGACGTGCTGGCCGTGGGAAGTGCGGACGGCACGATCGACCTTTACATCCTGACCACCTTCCCCCTTCGCCCGTTCATCGCCCGGCCCATGGGCCTGATGACCCATCAAGAACTGGGCCAAGTGGTCGAGGTGCAGAAGCACCCCCTACTCGACGAGGCGTCCCGCACGACGCTGACCCTGCTGAAGGCATGCCTGGAGCACCGGTTCCGGCACGACGTGGGCCTCGGGAACGCGGCGGGCACAGCGGTCGCGGGGGACTTCGAGATCGAGCTGGGCGAGGTGTAGGGAGCGATGGTGCTCAGCACGGAAGACGCCGCCGAGCTGATGCGGCGGGCCGTGCGGCGGCGGGCGGACGGTTCCCGGGGCCTGTGGGCACGAAGAGCGTGGCGGCGGCTGGTGCAAGCGTGCGCGGAGGGTGACCCGGCCGCGCAGGAGGCGGTGCGGGCCACGGCCGCCGACCTGCCCGAGCCCGATGTGCAGGATCTGCTGGCCGCTGCCCCGCGGGAACCCGCCGACGCCGCCGCGTACTTGGCGCTCATCGGGCAGAGCGCCCAGAGCCGGGCCCTGGATCCGGACGGCTCGCTGCTGGCCCTGGCCTATCGGGCGGCACCCGCGGACATGCGGGAGCGGTTGCGTACGGTCATGGCCGCCGACGGTGACACCGACGTCATCCGGGTCGTGGTCACCGGCGACCAACGCGACCGGATCGCCGAGATGTCGTACGCCGAACTCGACTACCTCGGCCGTCACTTGGCGGAGCGGCACAGCTGGGAGGAGCTGCGGCGGCTGGCCCGCGACCTCCCGCTCGCCGAGGCCGCCGCGGTCGCGCGGCTGCTGCCACCCAGGGAGCAACGCGGTGCCGTGGCGGAGCTGGCGGAGGCGTCCGCCGGTCGACTCCGGGGGATGATCGAGCGGCTGCCGCGGCAGGGGCTGATCCGGCACAGGGTGGCCGGGGGCTTCCCCCGTGCGTGCCTCTCGCCGGACGGCACCGAAGTGGCCCTGTGCTACGAGGTGTGGAAGAGCTCAGGCAACCACTACGAACTCCACACCGAGACGCTCGGGCTCGATACCGGCGAGGTCGCCAGCTGCTTCCGGCGGAAGGTACCGCGCGGACTCGGGGCCGGTGCCCCGGTTCTGCACTTGGGTGAGGAGATCCTCCTTCACATGCGCGCCAAGAACCCCCGGAGCCAGATCTTCCGGGTCCGCCCCGATGTGCGAGCCATCGGCGAACCGGCCCGCCTGTCGGTCCCGCGCAGATCAAGCGGCAACGGCGCGATCATGCTGTACCCCCAGGGGTTCGCCTTCGTCGATCGGGGCGCTGACCGGCTGAGGTTTCTGCCGGTTCCGCCGTTCGCCCGGAACGAGGAGCGCGGCGAACTCGCCCTCGGCCATCCGACCACCACCCTCACGACCCTGCCCGCAGAGGGGCTCGTCGCACTCTGCAGCCACGACACGGCCTATATCGCGCGGGAGGACGGGCACGTCCTGCACAGGGTGGAGCTGGTTAACCGAACCGACTTCTTCGCGCCCGTCCTCTCCTTCCTCTCCCCGACCTCGCTGGTGAGGCATCACAAGGCCTCGACCCCCGACCGTCACCTCACGGAGATCTGGGAGTTCCCGGAGCCGCACGGCCCTCCGCGCCGCACCGCCCGGCACGAGGGCGCGATCCTGGACCGGTGGCCCGTCGATACCTGGCGCGGGTACGCCCTGGACGACGCGTTCGCCGCGCACGTGCACACCCCCAACGGACGCTGGCCGGCCGACGACAGGCACTGGGCGCGCCAGGTCCCCGAGAAAGTGCTGCGGCGACTGCTCCTCGCCACGTCTCCGGGTCAGGACATCCACGTCGTCTTCTGCAACGACTTCGGCTTCGAAGTGCACATCCCCGATCTGCCCTCCGCCCGCGAGCTGCTCGAACAACCCCTGCTGCACTGCGGCCCGCAGGACGTGCGACGCGCACGGGAGCTGCGAACGAAGATCGGCGATCCCGCGGTACGAGACGCGCTCGACCTGCTGGCGGCCTGCCTCGAGGAGCGCTTCGGCGGAGACATCGCGCTGGGCTCCGGCCCGTTGGTCGCGGGCGGCGCCACCGACATCGCCCTGGGCGAAGGCGGGGAGGGAACGTGAGCCGGGATCCGGAACGCGGCCGGCCCCAGGAACGTAAGGGAGACGCAGACGCATGACGACCCGTATCGGCATCGACTTCGGCACCGCCAACACCGTCGTGGCGGGCTGGGACCACGAAGCGGGCCGCGGCGTCCCCATCCCGCTGCCCGGCGTCGACGTGCTGCGCGAGGCCGGGCCGGGGCCCACCCAGCGGGTCGTGCCCTCGCTCATCGCCTACTTCGACGACGGCGGTACGCGCCGCCTGGGCGCGCAGGTCACTCCGGAGCTGTACGACACGGCGGGGGTCACCGTCTTCGCCTCCACGAAGATCAATGTCGCGGGGCATGTCTATGACGCGGCCCGCCCGGTCGGCGATCGCAAGATCACCGGGCGGGAGGCCGCCACCCAGTTCCTCAGCGACATCATGGCGCTGGCCCTGCTCACCGTGGAGGACGACGACCTGGAGATCGTGGCGACCGCGCCCGTCGAGTCCTTCGACGGCTACCGCGACTGGCTGGTGCGGGAGGTGCGCGAAGGGCTGCCCACCGCCCGGCTGCGCGTGGTCGACGAGGCGACCGCCGCCGCCGTCGGCTACAGCGCCCGGCTCAACCCCGGCGACGCCTTCGCCGTGTTCGACTTCGGTGCGGGCACCCTCGACATCTCGGTCGTACGCGTACAGGAACCCGACGCCGCGGGCTCCGGCGCCGGCGTACGCACCCTCGCCAAGAAGGGCCTGGACCTGGGCGGCAACACCATCGACGCACTCCTCGCCGAGCACGCCCTTGCCCAGCTCGCCCTGCCGTCGGGCGACCAGATCGGCCGCAACCAGGTCTTCCGCCGCCTCCTGGCCTCCGCCGAGCAGGCCAAGCGCGCCCTGGCCACCGCCGAGCGGGCCACCATCACGGCCCGCGACACGCGCACCGACGGCGAGCACCAAGTCCCCGTCACCCGGGGCGAATTCGAGGCGCTGCTGCGCGACAAGGGCGTACTGCGCCGGGTGAACCAGGCGCTGCGCTCCTGCCTGGACGCCGCCTCGGCCCGCGGTTACGGCGTCGACGACATCCGGCAGGTGTTCCTGGTGGGCGGCAGCTGTCTCATCCCCGCCGTGCAGGACGTGGTGCATCTGCACTTCGACCCCGAAGTCGTACGCCTCGACCGCCCGTTGGAGGCGGTGGCGGCGGGCGCGGCCGGCATCGCGGGCGGCAGCGAACTGTACGACCACATCCAGCACGACTACGCCATCCGGCACGTCAACCGCGACACCGGCGCCTACGAGTTCGAGGCCTTGGTGGAGGCGGGCACCGCCTATCCCACCGAGGCCCCGGTCAGAACGCTCACGGTCAAGGCGGTGCACGAGGGCCAGCGCCGCCTGGGCCTGGCCGTCTACGAACTCGCCCACGCCACCTACCGCGACGCCGGCGCCGACCTGGAGATCGCCTTCGACGCGGGCGGCGGCGCCCGCACCGTGGCGGTCACCCCCCAGCAACGCCAGCAACGCTCCATGCTCTGGCTCAACGAGGACAGCCCCACGTTCCTGGAGGCCGATCCTCCCGCCAACGCGGGCGAGGACCGCTTCCGCCTCGAGTTCCGCATCGACACCCACAAGCGGCTCACGGTGACGGCGTACGACTTGCGGCGCCACACCGTGGTCCTGGACCGCCAGCCGGTTATCCGGCTGGCTTGACCGCAGCAGGACCCGGACTTCCTTCGGGGCCCAACGCAGAGTCCCCGTCGGCGAACCGACGGGGACTCATAGACGATCGAGCGATCGAGCGATCGAGGTCAATCGCCGAATTCATCCGATACGCGCCCAGGGGTCAACGCCCCGATGTAATGCGCAGGAAGATGGTCTTCCAGCGAGTACACGACAGGAAGAGCCCGCAGGATCTGGGATTTCCGCGCGGCCAGCGTCGTCGCGCCCAGCGCGAACCCGAGGAAGCTCGACATCTGTGACGTGTACGTGTCCGTTTCGCGCCAGGCCCCCGTCTGCGGCTGGTACGAGGACCCCAGGTATCTCAACCAGCCGGCCACGCTCTGCTGAAGGTGCGAAATCCGGTACCGGTACTCGCGCCCGAAGTGCTCGTACGGCCCTGCCGTCACCGGCGGGAAATGCGGAACGACATCGTCGCCGTGAACGTACCGGATGATCTTCCCGCTGAATTCGCGGTCATTCTCGCAGGCTCTGGCGAAACTCGGATCGCCGATCATCGGCTGACCGAACGTATATACCCCCTTGAGGAGTTCGGCGACAGCCGCGTATTTCTTCTCGTGCCGCAGCATCACAGCCATCATCGAGGCCATGGCCCCTCCGAGACTGTGCCCGGTGATGTACAGCGCCTCGAGCTTCCCCGGCATTTCGCCGGATTCACCCTCCACCGGTTTACGCACCGATCGTCCCGCCACGGCGCGCCGCAACGCCTCCATGACCTCGTGGCGTGTTGCCCGGACATTGCGGTAGAAGCCGGCGTGCACGCTGGCACAGGGATCTTCGAACTGGTAGTTGATCCTCTCCGGTTCGACATCGACGTCGGTCAGCCCATTGGCCAGATTCGTCGGTTCCGTGCCCCTGTAGCAGAGGATGACCACCTTCCCATCGCTGCTCTGGATCAGAAACGCCCTCGAGCAGATGAACATGGCGTCGACGGTCGCCGAGACCAGACGGCAGTGGTTCTTCTCGAGCCCCATCCTCGCCATGATCATCGAGACGGTTTCCGCCCCCGAATAGGCGTAGCCGGAGCAGACGGCCATGACATGGGCGGCTACCGGATCGGGATGCTCCTTGATGCCCGCCAGATGCGTCGACAGGCCTTTGTGGACCGGGAAACCGTCGGTCTCCCAGTACGCGGAACTCGCTTCGTCGGCTTCCGGGAGCCGGGAGTACCGCACCCCGTCCGGCTGATTGAACGGCCGGAGCTGCTGGTAGGACGGAGCCTCCGTGTCGACGGTCCACAGCCCGCCTGTTTCCAGCACGGATCGCATCGCCCGCGCGTCATGCCCGTCGGGGGACTGCACGTCGGTCGCTGTCTGGGGATTCTGCATCAGGGTGCCCACCTCCGGGGCGGGGGAATTCGGGAGGGTCAGGGGGTCGAGGGCCGGGGGAATTCAGGAAACGACCGATGTGTCGGCGCTTCTCGCGGGGACCTCCGGCGAGGAGAAGAATCAGTACCGGCCATACGTCGACCTATGCTTTCCGTGCGTGCGCGGCCCCGAATCCGGATCCGCAGACGATCACCCTTTTGGCCTCATCGGCCGTCCGCAGGGCGCCGTCCATAAGACGCAGTCCATAAGGCCCAGTCCATCAGGCACGTACAAGCGTCCTCGTGTTGCACCCTGCCGTCCCCGCGGTGAAGCTCGGTGCCGTGCGCCGAAAAAGCGCCAAGTAGCACCTGATCCCTCCAAGGACGTGGCGGAACTCATCCCGCCCATCGAAGACATGGCGGAGACCATGGCGAAGGGAGGCTGGGGCGAAATGCGCCAGCGTTATGACGCACTCGTGGTCGGCACCGGTTTCGGCGGCGCGGTCTCCGCCTGCCGGCTGGCACAGGCGGGCCTGCGGGTCGGTGTTCTGGAGCGCGGGCAGCGCTACCCGCTGGGCGGCTTCCCACGAGACTGGGACAACCCGCTGAACGGCTGGCTGTGGGGAAAGGACCAGGGGCTTTTCGACGTACGGCCCTTCACTGAGATGACCGTGGTCCAGGGCGCGGCCTACGGCGGCGGCTCGCACCTGTATGCCAATGTCCATCTCCGAGTACCCGAGGACGGGTTCGAGCAGGGCTGGCCCAGCGGTTATGGCCGCGCCGAGCTCGATCCGTACTACGACCTCGTGGCCTGGATGCTGGACATCACGCCGGTCAGCGAGCGGCAGCCGCTCGGGATGCCGCCGA
Source organism: Streptomyces sp. NPDC048825 (assembly GCF_043198355.1). NCBI lineage: Bacteria > Bacillati > Actinomycetota > Actinomycetes > Kitasatosporales > Streptomycetaceae > Streptomyces > Streptomyces sp. NPDC048825. The sequence continues at coordinate 229,669 of NZ_JBICUR010000013.1, read as the reverse complement.
AGACGAGGGCTATGCGCGAGGCAGCGCGGGCCATGGGTCGAGAAAGCCAGTTCGCGCTGCTCCCGCTCGCGCTGAACTTCGGGGAGCCGGAAGTCATGCGGCCCAACAAGTTCGGCGTGCCCCAGTCGGGCTGCCGTCATTGCGGTGAGTGCGACATCGGCTGCAACTTCCAGGCGAAGAACACCCTGGATCTCAACTACCTGGCTGTCGCGGAGCAACACGGGGCCGAGGTGGGTACGCGCTGCGAGGTGACCCGGATCGAGCCGCTGTCCGGCGCCACCGGCTACCGGCTCACGTACACCGATCATGCGACCGGGGCCGATCGGACGGTCAGTGCGCCGGTCGTGGTTCTGGCGGCGGGCGCGGTGAACAGCACGGAACTGCTGCTGCGTTGCCGCGACGAGTACCGGACACTGCCGGAACTGTCCGAGCGGCTCGGCCACCGCTACTCGGGCAACGGCGACTACCTCGGATTCGCCTTCGGCACCGCCAAGGCCCTGGAGCCGTCCCGGGGGCCGGTGATCACCTCGGGCATCGTGCACGACCGTGGCACCGGCAACGGTCGCCGCTGGTTCATCTTCCAGGAGGGCGCCTTCCCCCGCGAGGTCGCCCCACTGATCCGACTCCTCGACGAGGGCGATCCGCGCTTCGCCGGCCTGCTGCGCTCACGGGACGAGGCATTGGACGCGATCCGCAGTGCCGCGCGGGAACGGATCGGCGCCCGGCCGGAGCGTACGGACGGTATGGACGTTACGGATGAACACACCGCTGTGTTCCTCGCGATGGGCCGGGACACGGCCGACGGCCGGGTCTCGCTCCTCCCGGGCAGCCACGACCTGCGGATCTCGTGGAACCTCGGCGACAATCTCGGGCTCTACGAGACCGAGGAACGGTTCTGTGCCGACGTTGCCGCGGCGCTGGGCGGCCGGTCCGGAACCAATCCGATGTGGCGGTCGCTTCGCATTCCGGTCACCGTCCACAACCTGGGCGGCTGTGTGATGGCCGACGACCCGGCGGACGGAGTGACCGACACCGGGGGCGAGGTGTTCGGTTACCCGAACCTGTTCGTGCTGGACGGCGGCTGCCTGCCGGAGGCCACGGGCGTCAATCCGTCCTTCACCATCGCGGCGGTGGCCGAGCGGAACATCGAAGCGGCCATCCGCCGGATCACCGGGCGGGCCGGGTGGCGCGCGCCCGAGCGGGAGTTCGCCGTGCCGGTGCCCGATCCGCTGGACGAGGTGCGGATCCCGGTGGGCGGCACCCCGGCACCGAGCACCCCGGGAACCGGGCTGACGTTCACCGAGACCATGCGCGGCACCGTGCGAGGCGGTGAACCGCATGAGGAGGCGGCGCCCGCCCGGTTCCGGGTGACGGTGACCGCCCCGGTGCTGACCGACACCCTCGACGACCCGGCCCACCCGATGGCCGCGACGGGCACGGTGTACGTCCGAGGAGTCACCGGGACGCAGGGAGCGAAGGTGTCCGGCGGGGTGGTGAACCTGCTGACCGCCGCAGACGCTTCGGCGGCCCGGCGAATGCTGTACACGCTGCCGTTCTTCGGGGCGGACGGGCAGCCGTATCTGCTGGACGGCGTCAAGGACGTGCGGGACGACGGGCGGATCGATCTCTGGGGTGACATCTGGGGTGCGACCACGACGCTGCACACGACGGTCCGCCGCGGGCACACGCCTGACGGCGAGGCACTGTTGTCCGGCGTGCTGCGGCTCGGAGCTGCGGACTTCGTACGACAGCTGACGACCGTACGGATCATCGGGACCCGGAATCCGGTACGGCAGGCCGAGGCCCTGGCCCGGTTCGGGGGCTTCTTCGCCGGGTCGGTGTGGGACGTCTTTGTACAGCCCCGCATTCCGAGGATTCCACGCATTCCGTCGACCGGCCCTCTTTCCCGCCTGTCCCGCCTTTCTCGTCTCTTCCACACCGAAGGAGCGTCCGATGACTGATACGGCGCCTGATACCGCACCCCGACGTACCACCAAGCGGTCCCTGATCCTCGCCGGCGGCGGGATCAAGGTGGCGTTCCAGGCGGGCGTGCTGCAGGTGTGGCTCGACGAGGCAGGGCTGGAATTCGACCATGTCGACGGCGCGAGCGGCGGCTCGTTCAACCTCGCGATGATGTGCCAGGGCATGTCCGGTAGCGAGATCGCCGACGCCTGGCGCCGGACCGAACCCGCGGCCGGGGTGTCGGTCAACGTCCGCCAACTCGCGCGGCTGGCTCATGCCGAGTCGCTGTTCACTCTCGACGCGTACCGCAGAAACGTCTTCCCGAAGTGGGGGCTGGACTGGCGGAAGATCCGGTCATCGGCCCTCGACGCGACCTTCAACGTCTACAACGTGACCCGCCAGGAGCTTGAGGTACTGCCTCCCGCCCGTATGTCCGAGGACTTCCTGGCCGCGTGCGTGTCGCTGCCGATGTGGTTCCCGCCGGTGCGGATCGACGGGGACACGTACATCGACCCGGTGTACGTGACCGACGCGAACCTGGAGGAGGCGATCGACCGCGGCTCCGACGAAATCTGGGTGGTCTGGACGGTGAGTGAGCGGGGCGAGTGGCGTCCCGGTTTCGTGGCCGAGTACTTCCAGATCATCGAGGCGGCGGCGAACGGGACTTTCCGCCGCACGGTGGACCGCGTCGAGCGGAACAACGCAGCCATCGCGGCCGGCCTGCCTGGGGAGTTCGGCCGGCACATCGAACTGCACGTCCTGCGCGCGGAAGTACCGCTCCACTACGTGATCAACTTCAGCGGGGACCGGCTGCGCGAGGCGGTCAACCGCGGGGCCGAGACCGCTCGCTCGTGGTGCGCGGAGCGGAAGATCCCGCTGGCCGCCCCTCGCCCCGAGCCGCTCCTCGGGACACCGGTGTCACTGCGGTTCAGCGAGGACATGCGCGGCGAGGTCACCCTCGGCGTGGGCGAGGAGTCCGCACGCCTCTCGGTGCACCTCACGATCGCCACCGACAGCGTCGAACGCTTCGTCGCCGACCCGCAGCACACGGCATCGGTCACCGGCCAGGTTCGCTGCCCGGCCTTCGGCGGCGCACGGGAACTGACCGGCGGGACGTTCCAGCTTTTCGTGGACGAGGGCGATCCCACGCGCAAGGAGATGCGCTACCGGCTGCACTTCACCGACGACCAGGACAAGCCGCTCACCCTCATCGGAGTGAAGACCGTCGACAGCGGCAACCCGCTGCGGATGTGGAGCGAGACCACCACCCTTCGGACGCGGGTACTGCGCGGACATGTGCCGGAGGGCGAGGAGGCCATCGGCGAGGTGGCGGCCGAGGGAGTGCTCCGGCTGACCGTGCCGGATTTCCTGAGGGAACTCACCACCTTCCGGGTGGAGGGTTCCTCGCCTTCCGCCCGCGCCGCGGGCCTGGCCAGGTTCGGCATGCTGTTCCTCGGCAAACTGTGGGACGTGTACGCCCGCCCGGTCCTCCACCCCGCGCCGGTCTGAGCTCCTCATGTGCTGTACTGCCTGATCCCAGGCCGGGGCCCTGGCTGCATGGCGCCAAGTCCCCGGCACGCTGGATGTCGCCGGGTTGAGCGGCCCGGCCCCCGTCCGCGCCCTCAGCTGACGGAGAAGTCGGCGAACCCGGCGATCCCGCGGGTGCCCGTCCAGCCGTTGGCGGCCGTCATGAAGACACCGACGTCCTGGTTGCCGGCAGCTCCGCCCGGGGTGGCGGTGCCGACCTTGGTCCAGGTGACGCCGTCACGGCTGCACTCGCCGGTGTACGTGTTACCGGAGCGCGTCAGCCGCAGATGCACCGGGGCGGCCAGGGAACCGGCCACTTCGATGGCGTCGAACTGGCCGTTGCCGTCGGAGTCCCAGGACAGCACGCAGCCGTTGGACGGCGTCACCGCCAGATTGACGTAGCCGGCCGAGCCGTTCTCGGAGAGGTCATTGCGGACGATCAGTCCGGCGCGAGCCCAGCCGCCGGTGGTGTCCTGCGAGGTGACCCGGACCGTGGCGGTCGAGGAGGACCCGAAGGCGGCGGCCCGGTAGACCGTGCCGAACTCGTTGGTTCCGCCCCACAGGTCGGCGCCCGCGCCCTCGATGGCGATCGCGTCCCCCGACTGGCCGAAGACCGCGTCGTTGAAGGAGGCGCTCCGGTAGGAGTCGCCCACCCCGGTGCCCGCCATCAGCCGGACCCCCGCCGAAGCCGAGCCGCGGGTGCCGCCGGTCCGGTAGGACGCGCCCACCGGTACCCGGGAGATCAGCGCGCCGGTGGCCTCGGTGAGGGTCACGGTGAACTTCACCGAGAAGGTCTCCCCCGGGGCGACCGACGCCGCGGTGGTCGTGCCGGCCGGCTCGGCGGTCATTCCCTCCGGTGCGTCGAGGGACAGGGTCACATCCGTCGCCGGCGCGAAGCCGTTGCGGTTGGTGAACGACACGGTGACCGTCACCGGGCGGCCCTCCGCCACCGCTCCCCGGTCGGCGGCCCCGGTCAGCACCACCTGGTCCGGATCGGTGGCCAGGGTGTCCCGCACCTGGCGGGCCAGCTTGTGGATGTCGCCCGACGTCTTCACCGGGTAGCTGTCGTGCTGGTGCGCCCAGCGGTCCTCCAGCGCGAACCAGTCGATCTCGGCCGGCTCCCGGCCGGCCGCGAGCGCCGCGGACAACTCGCCGAAGTACGTCTTCCAGCGCGTGAGGTACAGGCCGCCTACCAGCCCCGCCCATTCCCGATTGGCGTAGTCGTGCAGCCCTTCCTCGCTGCTCTCCCGGCCGCCCCAAGTGGTGATGATCGACCGTGCGTCGTACTCCAGCTGGTCCTTCTCCGCCCTGGTGCCGCCCCAGGACCGGGCGTCGGCCAGCCACCGTCCGAGCAGATGCTGCGGGGACGTGGCCAGCACCTTGTCCATCAGCTTCATCCAGCCGAGCCAGGTCCTGGTGAGCCGGTCGAAGCCGACGCGGTCCCCGGCCTCGTACGCCGCCTTGATCCGGGGCAGCAGCACCCGGCTGCGGTTGGAGAGCACCTGACGGGCAACGTCGGCGAGGTCGTAGGCGTAGGCGGAGCTGTCGCGCAGCCGCGGCGCGACCTGGAGCAGTTCGGTGAGCGCCGCGTCGAAGACCGTGGTGTCGTAGCGGTCGGCCTCCGGGCCCCACGCGGCGGCCTTGTTGGCGCCCAGGCTCGGCCGGGCGCCGAACAGCCCGTCGGGCGCCTCGCTCCACCCGTCCTTGCGGGTCATGTTGTACGCGGTGTCGCGGATCGTCTTCCAGGCGGCGATGGCGTGCGGGTCCTCGCCTCCATACCGGGACACGGCGTACGCGGCGAACCAGTCGTCGAGGTCGATGGTGCCCGGTGTCCACGCCAGGTCGGTGAGGAGCGCGAGCGCGGGCGCGTTGTTGTCGGCGGCCTCCGGCATCGCCGCGATCCCGGCGAGCGCGCTGCCTTCCTTGTCACGCCACTTGGGGTACTGCTCCACCCAGTCCGGGGCGTTGGCGCCCATCGGGGTGTGGCCGCCGAAGTTCCAGATGCTGCCGAAGGCGTACGGGGTGCCGCCCCAGTCGCTCTCCCGGTCCGTGACGGTGGTGTAGCGGTCGGACAGGCCGTCCACGATCAGCATCCGGGACTTGTCGACCCCGTCGAGCAGCGCCTTGGACGGGTTGGACTGCCAGCCCAGGATGGCCCAGATCGCGCCCGGGTGGGCCTTCTGGAGCGCCCCTTCGACGGCTGCCGCGGCTTCGTCCACCGGAACGTCACCGGGGTTGCCGCCCTCGTGCAGCAGGTCCATCTTGTACATCGTGCTGTCGCCGAACCGCTCCGACTGGGCCCGGTAGAAGGCGGCGGACACCTCGTCGAAGGCCGTCGTGCGCGGGTCGAGCCAGTCGGGCCGTTTGAAGGCGCCCCAGTCGCCCTGGGGGACCACGGCCGCGTCCCCGCCGTGCTTGGCGACGATGTCGTCCGGCACGGTGCCGAAGTAACCGGGCAGCACCGGTGTCATGCCCAGTTCGCGCACCCGGTCGGTGATCTTCCGGGCGAGATCGGCGCGCCTCTCGATGAGCCGCCTGGACACCGGACCGCCGAACCCCGACATGTTCTGCAGCAGCCACCACGGCTGATGGGCCGGTGCCGGTATCCACGCCCGCATCTCGGCGTCGGAGTAGCCGAACTGCCGGAAGGTGTCGTAGTAGACGGCGTCGCCGCCGGTGTAGACCAGCACCCCGTTGATGCCGTGCAGCGCGAGCACGTCCAGCTCGCGCTCCCACGCGTCCCAGTCCCGGTAGGGGCCGGTGTAGCCGTCGTTGGTGTCGTTGAGGGCGAAGCGGTGCGGCACGTTCGCCGATCCCGCGATCTCCCCGTCGGGGGCGGGCAGCAGCCCGGGGAGGTTCAGCTGTTCGCCGTTCCAGGAGATGTCGGCCTTCGCCACCCGCGCGAGATAGGTGTTGAGGCCGGTGAGCAGCACCGCCGGGCTGGTGCCCTCCACGGTGATCGCCCCGGCCCGGCCGGTGACCTTGAACCGGTCGGCGCTGCCGGAGCCCAGCGCGCGCAGCGTCACCTGCCGGTGGTGGTCGGGCAGCAGTCGTCGCAGCGCGACCGATGCGGGGGTCGTGTTGAACGGCTTCGCGACCGTGTCCGCAGCCGCTGGTGCGGCGTGGGCACCTGGCGGCGGCGTCAGCAGCACCACTGAGCCGAACGCGGCCGCTCCGGTCAGCAGGCGTCTGCGGCTGAGGGGTTGATTGCTTGTCATGAACGTCCTCTCAGAACTTTTCGGATCTTCCGAGCCGCGATGCGATGTGGTGGTCGCACCGCACCGCACCGCACCGCATCGCGGCTCGGTTCAGGCGACGGTCATCGCGAAGATGTGCAGAGCGGGGCCACCGCTCGTCAGGCCGTCGCTGACCTTCGGCAGCACGACGGAGTGCAGCTCCTTGTCCTCCAGCTCGACGCCGAAGGTGTAGAGGCTGATCGGGTTCCTGTCCTGGCCCGAGGGGGTGTTGCGGTACGGCAGGACCACCACGGCCGCGGGGTTCGCCCAGTACCAGTCGGGGACCTCGACGGAGAAGGCCTGCTCCGTGCCGTCCGCGTACACGACCTTCCCGGGCCCCTTGCCGTCGCCCCATGTGCAGGTGCCGAGGAAGGCCAGCCGCGAGCCGGTGCCGGACAGCCGTACGGTCTGCCCGGAGGACACCACGTTGTCCTTGGCCCCGGGCTCGGTGTCCGGCCAGGTGAAGGTCGTCCCGCCGTACGTGACCGAGGCCCCGGGAGTCAGTCCGACCGATGCCAGCGCCTCGGCGGACAGGCTGGAACGTGAGGCGTCGATGTCGGCGGTGGTGGTGGCGTCGTCGGAGGAGATGCCGGCGTTGTCGAAGGCACCGGCCAGCGACCTGTACGGCAGTTTCAGCGACGAGGTCGCGCGGGTGCAGTCGGATCCCTCCTCGTGCACGTCGAAGAGCGCGTGCGCGATGCAGGGGACCACTCCCTCGGCGTCGTCGGGGAGCCGGGTCTTCCAGGTGCGGGTCACCGACTTGCCGGGCGCCACCTTGCCGAGGACGGAGGCCGTCTGGCCGGCGCCGTCCACGGCGAGATACAGCACCGTGCCGCGCAGCGCGATCCGCGTGGTGTTGGTGAGCTTGGCCGTCAGTGTCACCGCCTGACCCGGCTCAGGGGCGGACGGCTCGACGGTGATCGAGACGGGCGGGGTGAGGAAGTCCTCGTCGGAGCGGTAGGGACTCATGCTTCCTCCACCGAGAAGTGGTCGAAGACCGCCTGGACGGTCGTGCCGGGGTAGTTGACGTTGACCGCGCTCGCGACGACGCCGGCGTCCATGGCGCCGCTCGCGGAGGGGACGTTCACGCTCGCGATCTCGGTCCAGGAAAGGCCGTTGTTGGTGCTGGAGTACGCGGTGCAGGTGGTGCCGTCGCGGACCAGCCGCAGCCAGGACGGGTGGGCCGAACCGCCGCCGCCCGCCCAGGTGTCGAGCCGTCCGTCGCCGTCGCTGTCGGTCATGAACTCCAGGCCGAACGACTTCGACATGGTGAGTACGGCGTAGCCGCCCTTCTCCGGCGCGGTCAGGTCGTTGGCGACCGCGATGCCGTACTTGGCGGAGGGGTTGTCGCTGCCGGTGAGGCTGACCGTCTTGACCTGCACCACGCTCGACTCGGCGGCGGAGCCGGGACGGAGGATGCCCCCCTTCTCGTCGGTGCCGCCGGAGAAGTCACGGCCGCCCGCCCAGATCACCAACTGGCTGCCGTACTGGCCGAACTTGGCGTCGTCGGTGGTGGCGAACGTCCGGTACGGGTCCCGCACCCCGTTGGGCTCGTAGGGCACCGTGACCGTCTTCGCGGACCGCGCGCAGTCGCTGCTGCGGCCGTCGACGTCGAAGACCACATGCGCGGTGAACGACACGTTCCCGGCCACGTCGGCCGGTATCGCCGTCTCCCAGCGCCGGGTTGTCTTCGCGCCGCGCCGCAGGTCACCGAGCGGGATGGTCTTCGCCGCCGTGGTGGCGCCGGGGTTGACCAGGTGGAGCACGGCGTTGCGGAGCGGGAAGGGGCAGTCGTTGGTGAGGACCGCGGTGGCGGTGACCGTGTCACCGCCGGTCGGCTCGGCCGGCTGCGTGGTCACGGTGAGGGTGGGGCCCAGGGTGTCGAACTCGGTACCGTTACGGATTCCCATGCCGGTCACCGGGCCCAGTCGACGGTGAAGACGTTGGCGATATCGCTGGGCAGGGAGGACGGGACGGTGATGTTGATCTTTCCGTCACCGCGGGTCCACCGCAGACTGCCGCTCTTGCCGAGCAGCCGGATCCGGGAAGTGGCGCTGATGGGGATGTCGCCGGGCACCGAGAGGGTGCCGGTGGGCGCGCCCAGCACGATGATGTTGAACTTGCCCGGCGAGACGGTGTAGCGGATGCCGAGCGAGCTGCCCTCCTCCTCCGCCCGCACCCAGGGCGTCGACCCGTAGATCGCCGGGCCGTTGACCGTCAGCCAGGCGCCGATGTCCCGCAGCCGCTCCTGCATGATCTCGGGGATCGTGCCGTCCGGCCTGGGACCGATGTTGAGCAGCAGGTTGCCGTTCTTGCTGACCACGTCGGCGAGCAGCTGGATCAGGAACTCGGAGGTCTTGTAGTCCTCGTCCGGCTCGTGCTTGTTGTAGCCCCAGGAGTAGCCCATGGTCATGCAGCACTCCCACTTCTGCGGATCCATCGTGGGGTTGGTGCGCTGCTCGTACGTCGCGAAGTCGAAGTGGGTGTCGAACCGGTCGTTGATCACCACGCCCTTGGGATACTTACGGTTCTTGGCCTGGTTGTAGTAGTGGGCCATGGGTTCTTCGCTGCGCCACGGCGGGTTGCCGGTGGGCCGGAACCACTGTCCGTCCGCCCACAGCAGCTCCGGGTCGTAGCGGTCGATGATCTCGTAGAGCTGCTTGAGCTCGTAGTCGCCTATGTAGTCCTCGACCGGCTTGTAGCCGGTCATCGGGATTTCCTTGTCCGTGTAGAAGTTGCGCATCGGCCGGCCGATCGCCGGGTTGAAGTACTCGCCGAGCGAGTAGTACAGGCCTGGCCGCACGGTGCCGCGCTTGCGGGCCGCGGTCATCAGCTCACCGACGAGGTCGCGCTTCGGGCCGTACGCCACGGAGTGACGGTCCGTCACCTTGCTGGGGTAGAGGGCGAATCCGTCATGGTGCTTGCTGGTCAGCGCGAAGTACTCGGCGCCCGCCTGCTCGAACAGCTTCACCCAGGCGTCGGGATCGTACTTCTCGGCCTTGAACTGCGGGATGAGGTCGTCGTAGGTGACGTCCTCGCCGTAGGTGTCGCGGTGGTACTTCCACTCGGCGGTGTCCTTGGTGCTCTGGTACCAGAGGTACCACTCGGAGGCGCTTCTCGGCGTCGCGCCGGCGATCACCGAGTAGATGCCCCAGTGGACGAAGATGCCGAACTTGGCGTCCTTGTACCAGCGCGGCACGGGATGGGTGTCGAGGGACGCCTTGGTGGGCTGGTAGTCGGGAATGCCCGGGGTCCCGGACACAGCGCCCTGCGCGAGCGCCTGGGCGGTGCCGGGCGGGGCGAGCAGCACCGCGCCGCCGAGAGCGGCCGCGGTGGTCATGAAGTGCCTGCGGTCGACTGCCATGAAATGTGCCTCTCACTCGTGGGTGGAGAAGGAGTCGAAGAGTGCGGTCGTGGTCTGGCCGGGGTAGTTGAGGTTGACGGCGCTCGCGACCATCCCGGCGTCCCCGGTGCCGCTCGCGGACGGCACGGTGGCGGTGCCGACCTGCTGCCAGGCGGTGCCGTCTGAGCTGGCGTACGCGGTGTAGGCGGAGCCGTCGCGGACGAGCTTCAGCCAGGCGGGGTGGTACGAACTGCCGCCGCCGGCCCAGGTGTCGAGCTTCCCGTCGCCGTCGCTGTCGGTCAGGAACTCCAGGCCGAACTGCGCGGACATGGTGAGCACGGCGTAGCCGCCCGCCTCCGGTGCGGTGAGGTCGTTGGCGACGGCGATCCCCGCCTTGGCGGACGGGCCGCTGCCGGTCTGACCGGCGACCCGGGCGGTCACCGTGCCGGACGGCGGCGCGGCGTCGGCGAGGTAGACCGCCGCCTTCTCGTCCTTCCAGCCGGACAGGTCCTGGCCGCCCGCCCAGATCGCGAACTGGTCGCCGTTCTGCGCGTATTGGGGCTGTTCGGTGGTGGTGGCGGTCGTCAGGTACGGCGCCCGCACCTCGGAGGGAGTGGGGGTCACCGTGGCGGCCACGCTGTCGGAGTCGTGCCGTGTGCGGCCGTCCTGGACGAAGGACGTGCGTACGCCGATCTCGTGGGTGCCCCAGACGGCGTCGGCGGCGGGGGTCACCGTCCAGGTGAGGGTGGCGCTGTCACCCGGGGCGAGGGAGCGGATCCGCGTGCTGCCGGCCGGTTCGGCGGACCAGCCGTCGGGGAGATCGAGACGGGTGCTGACCTGGGTGACCTTCGTGGGACCGGTGTTGGTGACGGTCGACGTGATCTCCGTTCCGTCGCCGCCGGCCTCCAGGCTCGGCCGGTAGGGGGTGAGCCGGACGCGGGCCGACGGGCAGTCGCCGGCCGCCCCGAGGGTGGTGAGGTCGACGGCGTCGGCGAACGCCTTCATCCCGGTGTCGTTGGGGTGCAGATGGTCGCCGGAGTCGAACGCGGCGGCGTAGCGGGTGGGGTCGTCCGGATCCCGTACCGCCTTGTCGAAGTCGGCGTAGTCGTCGAAGACGCCGCCGGAGTCGCGTACGAACGCGTTGACCTTCTGCCGGTCGGCCTCCTTGGCCTCGGTCCACCAGTCGCCCCAGCCGCGATACGGGACGACGGTCGCGCCGATCACGCGCATCCCGCGGGCGTGGGCCCGCCGCGCGATCTCCTTCATGCCGTCGATCACCTGATCGCCGGTGGCGCCGCCCCAGCTGAGGTCGTTGACGCCCTCGAAGAGGATCACCGTCCGGGCACCCGGCTGCGACAGCACGTCGCGTTCCAGCCGGTCCAGCGCCGACGGGTTGCCGTCGACGCCGGCCGTGATCCGGTTGCCGCTGATGCCCTCGTTCAGCACCCCGGCGGTGGACGAGCAGGCCGACAGCCTCCCCGCCAGATAGTCGGGCCAGCGCCGGTTGGCGTTGGCCGTGGAGGACGCCCCGTCGGTGATGGAGTCGCCGAGCGCCACCACGGCGCCCGCCGCGTCACCGCCCCGCACGTCGACGCCGGTCAGGAACGGGAAGGTGGAGTCGGTCCGGGTGAAGGCGTCCCCGTCGGCGTCCGAGGCGTGGTCGCCGCCGCCGTCGGGCGTCCAGTAGACGGTCTGGAGGCCCATCCAGTGCTGGCTGATGTGAGTGAGCCGGCCAGGGAAGTACAGGCTGACGACCAGGTCGCCGCGGGCCGGCACGGGGAACCGGACGGCATCGCTCACCGCCTGCTCCCCGGCGTCGATGGTCACCTCGTCCCGGCCGCCGAAGCGCAGCTCGTACGGCTTCGCGACGGCCGAGCCGCCGTCACCGCGCCCCACGGTCGCGTGGCCGATCGTCACCGGCTCGGTGGTGAAGGCGTTGGTCAGGCGGATGCGTACGCTCGACCCGCCGGCGCTCACCCGCACCGGTATCCGTACGGTCACCTCCGAGGTGCCCGGGTCGTACGAGGCGTGCTGTGCGGTCGCCCAAGTCCCTGTCCACTCCGGCTGCTTGGTCTCGGCCGCGGCCGGAGTCGCCGGGAGCAGGGCCGCCAGGACGGCCGCCACGGCCGCGGTCAGGGCTGCGAATCTTCGGCGTTCACGCAGGTGTCCACGTAGATGTCCAAGCACGGGTCCTCCTCAGGAACAGCCGCGGCTGAGCCCGAGCGCGGCGAGGTCGATGGAGTCGGCGAAAGCCTTCATCCCGGCGTCGTTGGGATGCAGATGGTCGCCCGAGTCGTATGCCGCGCCGAGCCGCCGCGGATCCGCCGGGTCCCGTACCGCCTTGTCGAAGTCGGCGTAGTCGTCGAAGACCCCGCCGGAGTCCCGCACGAACGCGTTGACCTGCTGCCGCCGGGCCTCCGTCTCCTCGCTCCAGCCGCCCCAGGTGAAGTCCTTGTACGGGGTGATCGTGGCGGCGACGACCCGCATCCCGCGCTGATGCGCCCGGTCCGCGATCTCCGTCATCCCGGCGATGATCTGCTCGGCACTAGCCCCGCCGAGATCGTTGATGCCCTCGAAGAGGATCAGGGTCCTGGCCCCCGGCTGGGAGAGCACGTCCCGTTCGAGGCGGTCCAGGGCCGAGGGGTTGGTCGCGGTCCCGGCGGTGATCCGGTTGCTGGTGATGCCCGCGTTGAGCACCCCGGCGCCGGGCCGGCAGGCGTTGAGGCGGGCGGACAGCAGGTCGGGCCAGCGCTGGTTGGTGTCGGGCGTCGAGAAGGAACCGTCGGTGATCGAGTCGCCGAGCGCCACCACCGATCCGGTCTTCGGCGCGGTCACATCGACGCCGCTGAGGAACGGCCAGCTGGTGGTGGTCCAGGTGAAGGCGTCACCGGCGGTGTCGGCCGCGTGGTCGCCCGCCCCGTAGTCCGTCCAGTACACGGTCTGCTGCGCCCACCAGTGATCGGTGATGTGCGTGACCTCGCCGGGCAGATGGAGACTGACCACCAGGTCGGCAAGGGCCGGTACGGAGAGGCGCAGGGGATCGCTGACCGCCTCGCCACCCGCCGGGACGGTCACCTCACGCTTCCCGCCGAACCGCAGGTCGTACGGGCGCGCCACGGCGGAACCGCCGTCGCGCAGGCCCACGGTCGCGTGCCCGATCGTCACGGGGTCGGTGGCGTAGGCGTTGGTCAGCCGAATCCGTACGGATGAACCGCCGACGCTGGTGCGCACCGGCATCCGTACCGTCACCTCGGACATGCCCGAGACCTCGAAGTGCTCGCTCGGTGCCGTGGCCCACGTCCCCGTCCAGCCGCGCTGACCAACCTGCTGTCCTGCCCCGGCCGACGCCGCCGGCCCCGCCAGGACAGCCACGACCACCAGCGTCAACGCCGCGAGCCCGCGCCCTATGGAACGCATCCCGCCCCCTACCGTTCCGCGCCGGTGCGGGCGAGCGCCTGGTACGCCTTGGTGGCGCCCTTGGCCTTGAGGTTCACGAACGCCGGGGTCACCCCGAGCGGGGCCGCGTACCCCTTGAGCGTCACGGGACCGCGGACGACCTTTCCGTCGGTGACGTCGCGCCACGTCCCGGACGGCAGGAAGACGTCCCGGGTGGTCCCTTCGTCGAGCTTGGGCGCGGCGAGCACGGCCGGGCCGAGCATCCACTCGTCGGTGACCGTGTAACTCGCCGCGTCCATCGGGGAGTCGAAGAACAGCGGCCGCATGATCGGATCACCGGTCTTCAGCGTCTGCTGCACCTGGTCCCAGATGTACGGGGCCAGCCGCTCGTGCGTCGCGATGGCCGACCGGTAGAGCTCGACCGTCTCCCGGTCGTAGCCGACCCACTCGCCGGTCGTCGCGTCCCGTACGCCGGTGGGCGAGGTCGAGGCGTACATCAGCGGCATCAGGGACGCCGCCTGCGCCCAGCGGGCCAGGACCTCCTTGGTGGGCGGCGGATAGCTGAGCGAGCCGCCGATCATGTCGGTCTCGACGAACGGGTAACCGATCGTGGAAACCGCCAGGTTGGCCGAGACCGCGGCGCGGAGCCCCGCGAAAGTGGTCGGCTTGTCGGCCGTGCGGGTGGCGAAGCCCTTGTCCTGCGCGGCGTTCCACGCGACCCGCAGCCCGGCGCCCTGCTGGTCGAACTCGTCGGCCAGCTCGGTTCCGTACTTGACGTAGTCGGCGCGGGTGGCCCCGGGATAGGGGGCGCACCGGTCGTCGAAGAAGGCGGTGTCGAACTTGAACCCGGAAACCCCCAACTCGCTTGTCTGCGCCTTGAGATCGTCGGTGTACCACTGCCGGGCGGCGGGGTTCGCCAGGTCGATCAGGCCGGTCTGCCGGCCGTTCCACCAGGTGAAGAGGCACGGCTTGGACGGGTCGGACGGATCCTTCAGCAGATACCCGTTGCCGACGGCTTCGGAGAAGTTGGCGGCGGTCTCGGGCATGTACAGGCCCGTCCACATGCCGAGGTCGAAGCCGAGGCGGCCGAGTTGCTCGGACAGGGCGGGCAGATCGGGGAAGCGTTCGCCGAAGTCGGCGGCGATCACGCTCTCCTCGACCTGCACCGCGTGTCCGCCGAGCCCGGCGCCGGCCAGCGAACGGGCCCAGGTGAGGACGTTCTCCTGGTTCTGCTCGCCGTAGAGCTGGGCCCAGGAGTTCCACAGCGGGGTGGCGTACTGCTCGTAGGAGGTGTCGGAGCGCTCGGGCTTGCCGACCAGCGCGATGTGGTCGCGGTACACCTGGGCGGGGGTGTCCTCGACGAACACCGTGGAGGCGGAGGGCCGTTCGCCGGTGACGGTGAACTCGCCGAGCCCGTTGCCACCGGAGTTGATCCGCACGTCCATCGGGTCGTTCGTGTCCGCCCTCAGCCCGGTGGCGCTGGAGGTGTACCAGAAGGGGGCGACCACCTGGTACGACGCCGGACTGAACCCGGTGTCCACCAGCTGCCCGGAGTCCAGCGGCCATGGCTGGACTGTCTGGTCGCTGTTCTCGCCGTGGCCGTACCAGTGCCCGGCGCTGCTCAGGTCGTACGCCGTGCTGAGCGCGTCGGCCCGGGCGCCCGACAGGGACCACTTCATGTCGTACCGGTCGGAGCGCAGGGTGATCAGCAGATCCACGGTGACGCCCGGCAGGTCGGTGGCGGCGGTGACGCCCAGGGTGTTGCCGTCACGGGTACTGCCGGTGACCTCCCGGACGAGGTGCCAGTCGGCGCCGATCCGGAACCGGAACGCCGCAGGCGCGGTGGCCAGCACGGTCCGGCCCGCCCGTACCGTGGTGAGGGCCAACCGGCCGGTCGCGACGCGCAGTTCGTAGCGCGGTGTCGCCAAGGTGATCGGCCCGGTTTCGGCGGCGGTCGCCGGGGCCGCCGTGCCGAGCAGCGGGGCGGCCAGGAGCAGCGCCGCCGCGCCGTGTCGGAAGGTCGGTCTCAGCACGGGCATCAGGCACCGCCGCGGCACGTCAGCTTGGCGTCGGCCCAGTCCGCGTGGTCCGTGGACACATCGCCGTCGCCGTCGACCAGCAGGTCCAGCCAGCGGGCGCCGGTCACGTCCACGTCGATCGCGGCGCCGCCGTCGGAGCCGTACAGCACCGGGGTGGTGGCAAGGGTGCGGCCGTCGGCGATCACCTCGAAGGAGACGCTGCCGTTGTCGCCGACCTCGTCGTCCACCCCGGCGGTCGCGGTGAACCGGGTGCAGCCGCCGCCGACATAGACCCGGACCTGGCTGTTCGCGTGCACGCCGAGACCCCTGTCGTACGAGGTGCCGCCGACCGAGAGCGTCCGCCCGTCGCCCGCCGCGGACTCGCCGTTGGAGGCGTCCTTCTCCACCGGGCCCCAGCCGTTGACCGCCTTGACCAGGGTCAGGTCGCTGACATAAGCGTCGGCGGACAGCCCCGGCGGAGGCACCTGCACGGCCCGCACACCCGTGACGGTGCCCGGACGGCCGGGCTGTGTGAGCGTGGCGGTCGCGGACAGGACGGCGTAGTGGACCGGGTCGCCGGGCGGGGTCACGGTGTAGGTCGCGGTCACCGTGTCGCCGGGCCGCACCCGGTCGAAGCGTGTGGTGTCGTCGGTGGTCGCGGTCCAGCCGTCCGGGGCCTTCAGCGCCAGCTTGACGTTCCGGGCGGTCGGCGCGTCCTTCGGCACGCTCAGGGTGACGGGGACCTCGGCGGCGGTGCCGGTGCTCAGGAACGGCTCGGCGTCGACGGTGACGTGAGCGCCCGAGTCCGGCATGGCATACGTCTTCGCGTTGTACGAGGGCGCGGCGACGGGGCGTACGTCGATACCGCCGGCGGAGGCTCCGAGGTCCACGAGCTTCGCCGAACCCGGGCCCGCGTCAGCCTCGGTGGACCAGACGGCCAGGGCGATGGAGTTGTCGCCCTGCTCGCGCAGGATGCCCTTGGGGATGACGAACCGTGTCTGGGGTCCGGTGTCCGGCAGATAGCGGCCGATCAGCCAGCCGTTGACGAAGATCTGGGCACGGTAGCCGGTGCTGCCGCCCTCGGCTTCGGCGAGATCGAGTGCGATCGCGTTGTCCTGGCCCTGCGGCAGGTCGAGCCTGGCGGAGGTGCGGTACCAGCGCACGCCGGGCCCGGTCTTCCCGGTCTGCTCGGAGAGGGTGGTGCGCTTCCAGCCGCCGTCGGGGAAGCCCGGCAGCGACCAGCCGGCCCGCTCCCCGTAAAGCCCGCCGTTGTTGTACGGGCCCCGGGCGGTGTCGACCGGGTCCTCGCCGCCCCGGCTGCCCTGGATCTTCCAGGTGAGGGTGGAGGCCCCGCCGACAACCTCGGCGCCGAGCAGGCCGCGCGGCTCCTTGGAGTAGTCGTGGCCCCATTCCTCGTTGTGGCCCGCGTTCTCGACGAGGACGGAGAGCACGTTGTCTGCGCTGTCTCCGCCGGCCTTCAGCGTGCCCGCCGGGATGTCGAAGGTGTGCGCGCCGTCGCCGGAACTGCCGAGGTAGCTGCCGTTGAGCCAGACCGCGTACTGGCCGGTCGGGCCGGTGTTGGCGTTCAGCGCAAGCGCGGTCGCCCGGCCAGTGGTCCTGAACCGGCCGCGGTACCAGACGTTGCCGTGGTGGTAGCCGTACTCGTCCATCGCAAGGACCGGCAGCGACCCGTCCAGATCGGGGTTCTTGGCGGTGAGGTGGTCGGCGGTGGTCCAGGTGGAGTCGTCGAAGTCCGGGGCGGACTCCGGTGCCCCCTCCTTGTACTTCCACGTTGTCAGCTCAGGCAGCTCGACCGGGCGCGGTGCCTGGGTGACGGCGACCGTGCGGCCGTTCCAGGTCATCTTCTTGGCCTTCTTGGCGTCCGCGATGACCTCGATCTTCGCGGCCTTGGTGGAGTCACCGGTCAACTTCAGGGTGGAGCTCGCCAGTTCGGCCGTGCGGACGAGGGACGGGCCGCGTACGAGGACCGGGCCCGCGGCCGTGTTCTGCCGCCACCAGTGGGCCGTCTCGGCGGTGTCGGCGATGAGCAGTTCCAGGCCGTTCACCAAAACCCGGGCCATGCCCTTGTGCGTGTAGTTCAGCCGCAGATCGCCACGTTCGGCGTCCCAGGTGGTGGTGACATCGCCGTCGAGGACGGTGACCTCGGGCCGCTCTGCATACCGCAGCACGGTCTCGCCGGCCTCGCCCTCACGCCCGTACAGCAGCGCCACGTCCCGGTCACCGATCCGGGCGTGCGTCATGATCTCCGAGGTGGAGTAGACGAGCCGCTGGCTCTCGCTCAAGTCGTAGCCGGCGACGAGGAGTTTGGCGTCCCGGCCGTCGACGGTGATCGTGCCCTGCTGCGGTACGCGCGGGTAGTCGCCGTCCGCGCCTTTCAGCGACAGAGTCGTCTCGTCCTTGTCCTTCACGCGGGTGTCGGCGTGCCGGACGGTGAAGAACTGGGTGCCGTCGTCGGGGTTGACGCGCCGGTCGATGCGCAGGGCGTCGTCGGACGGGACGGGGCTCTCGGCCTTGTCGGTGCGCGCCAGCGGGGTGACGGAGTTGACCATGTATCCGAGGCGCTTGAACTCCTGGTATTTCTCCGTCAGTTGGCGGGACTCGTTGATCGGTGCCCCGTAGTCGTACGACGTGTAGACCGCGTTGGGGTCGGCGAGCCAGCCCCAGTTGGTACCGCCGTACGTCATGTAGAAGGACTGACCGCTCACCCCGGCGGCGATGTTCATCTTGCTGAACACCCGGGTGAAGTCGGTGCCGGTGAGCTTCGCGCAGTCCTGGTATCCGGTGCCGCCCCAGGGGTCGAAGGCGCCGCCCTGAGCCTCCGGGATGATCAACGGGGACTCGGGCTTCCACTCATTGACGTACGAGTAGTCGGGCAGGTTCTTCCAGGTGTCGGGGTCCTTGCAGTCGAAGCCCTGCGGGTAGGCGTCGAAGCCGTAGATGTCCGGGGCACCCTTGCCGCTGACCCAGTTCTTGTTGGCACCGCCGTCGTTGACGAAGGTGGGCACGTCGATGCCGTCTTCCTTCGCCCAGTCGATGAGGGTCTGCATGTAGTCGGCGTCCTGACGACCGCCCTGGTACTCGTTCTCGACCTGATAGAGGATCACGTTGCCTGTGCCGCGCGTGAGCTGGTGCCGCGCGATGATCGGGTTGATCCGGCTCATCCACTCCCGGGCCGCCTTCATGTACTCCGGCTCGGAGGTGCGGTTCACGCCGGCCTGCGTCTTCCGCCATGCGGGCATGCCGCCGCCGGAGACCTCCGCGTTGATGTACGGGCCCGGCCGGGCGATCACGTACAGGCCCGCGCGCTCGGCCTCGTCCAGCAGCCGCTCCACGTCACGGGTGCCGGTGAAGTCGTACGAGCCCGGCTTGGCCGAGTGGTAGCCCCAGTCGAAGTAGAGCGAGACGGCGTTGAATCCGCCCGCCTTGATCTTCTGCAGTACATCGCGCCACGCGTCGGGGCTGGGCAGCCGGAAGTAGTGGAACTCGGCGCCCCAGACGTAGAGGGGTTTGCCGTCGACCCGCACGGAGTACTGGTCGTAGGTGACCGTGTGCGGCGCCTTGGCCTCGGCCTGCGGCTGCGCCTGGGCCGGTGTCGCGATCCCCGTGCTGGTCAGGGGCATGACAGACAGGGCTCCGGCGAGCACCAGAGATCTCCACTTACCCCTCATGTCGTCAGCCCCTTCACAACGGCCGCCCGCGCGGTCTCCATGTCGCTGACGTCCTTCGTCCGGCCGTCGAGGTCCCGCGTCGCGGTGGTGAGGGCCTCGGTCAGCGCGTCGCTGTCGGTGCCGCCGCCCTCCTTCTTCCGCAGCTGGGCGATGAGTTCGTAGTCCTCGATGCCCTCCTTCAGCTGCTCCCAGCGAATGCTGGACATCGGGCCGTCCTTGCCCGGGTAGACCAGGTACTCGTCGCCCTGAGTGAAGACGTGCACCGGCTGCTTGAAGGGGTCGCTGGTCCAGCTGTTGTACGACCAGCGCAGGAAACCGTCCAGATTCCGCTGGGCGGAGATCCACGGCAGCATCCGCGACTCGACGGCGGGCGAGAACGACAGCGTGTTGGGGTGGGCCGGCGCGCCGTACACGTAGAAGGTCGTGGTCTTGCCGGCCTTACGCCGCTCCGCGACCTTCTCCTTCGTCATCGCGTCGATGCCGCCCCAGTCGACGGACAGGTTGGATGCGACGCCCTCCGTGCTGATCGACCCGGCCACGGAGATACGGTCGTCGAAGACCGGCGCGACCTCGTGGACGAAGTCCTTGACGACCGTCATGGTGTCGATGGGCCGCTCGTCGAAGGACAGCCACGTGTCCTCCAGCCAGCCCTTCTTCTTCAGATGGGCCTCGAAGGCGGGCAGGTACGCTCCCCACGCCTCCCGCCAGCGCTCCCCGCCCAGATCCACGTTCTCGTAGACGGTCTTGCCGGTGCGGGTGTCGGTGTAGGTGAGGTGCTCCTGGTCCTGGAACGCCAGCATGGAGAAGGCACCGATGTCAGGGCCGAGCCCGGCCCGTCTCGCCGTCTGGACGTACTTGTCCCAGCGGGAGAAGTCGAAGGCGAACTCGTCACCGTCCCACGTCCAGCCCACCATGCTGGTGTACGGCGTGGCCGTCTGCGACTCCCGGGTGCCGAGCGACCACTGGTGGTGCCACGGGTTGTCGACGATGGTGGTGTTGATGACCTTCTGGCCGCGCGACGCCAGATCGCGGTTGTACTTCTCGATCAGCTTCCAGTGCTGGTCGGACCAGAGTTTGACGCCGTGGTTCTTGGCGATCGTCTCCGGCTGCGCCCATACGTCGAGGAAGAAGTCGTAGTCCCCCGGGTCGGGCACGCTCGCGTCCGCGACCTCGATCGTCAGCGGGTAGCTGGCCTGGGTACGGCCGTCGGCGTCGACCTTCACCGTGCCGGTGTAGGTGCCGGGCCTGGCCTTCTCGGGGATCTGGAAGGTGAACCACAGCGGCTGCGCCGCGTACGCGGGCACGTCCACAGAGGACCGCTCCTCGAGCGCGTCGCCGACCACATCGGGGTTGCGGTCGCCGGAGACCTCCTTGCCGGAGCTGACCTGGTCGATGGTGGCGGACCAGTCCACCTCGCTCTTGGAGCGCTGCACGGGCACGTACTTGACGAACCGGACCTGCGTGTCGTCGCCGGAGAGCTTCGCACCGCCGGGCCCGGTGAGGTCGCCGACCACGGCCTTGACGTTGTCCAGGTTCTTGCCGGAGGCGATCGCCAACTGCGCCGAGACCTGCTCGTTGCGCACGGCGGAGAGCTTCAGCTCCTTGGTGTCCTTGCCCTTGATGGCGGTCATCGGGTAGCGCGGGACACGTTCCTCCGCGGAGCCGGCGAAGGAGCCGGTGGGAACCCAGGTGATGGTGTCCCTGGTGCCCATGGCGTCGGCGACCTTGACGGTCAGCCAAGTGGTGGTGGCCTTGGAATTGAGGTCGGGGCCGGTGGTCGCCGTGCCGGTGACGGCGATCGCGGTGGTGCTCGCGGCCACGACGACGCCCGCGACGAAGCCGGCGACAGCTGAGGACGTACGTGCCATGGGGGTGGGTTCCCTCTCTCATGGACGTGCAGGGACTGGTCCCCGGCAGGCCCCCACGGGAGTGGGAGGCCTGCCGGGAAGCGGGTTTGGGGACGCCAGTGATGCCAGTGGTGCAACTGGCGCCTGGGGATCAGGAGGTGACGGAGAATCCGCTGAAGACGGCTTCGATGTTCTCGCCGGGGTAGTTGGCGTTGGCCGCGCTGGCGACCATCCCGGCGTCACCGGTGCCGGTGGCCGACGGCACCTGGGCGGTGCCGACCTGCGACCAGGTCTCGCCGTCCTTGCTGGCGTACGCGGTGTAGGTGGCGCCGTCCCGGGTCAGCTTGAGATGGGCCGGGTGGTAGGTGGAGCCACCGCCCGCCCAGGTGTCGAGCTTCCCGTCGCCGTCGCTGTCGGTCATGAACTCGAGGCCGTAACTCTCGGTCATGACCAGCACCGCGTAACCGCCCTTTTCCGGCGCCGTCAGGTCGTTGGCAAGGGCGACGCCGGCCTTGCCGACCGGTGAGGCGCTGTCCTGGGAGACCAACTGGGCCTGCACGGTGGCCTTCTCCCCGGCGGCGTCGTCGCGGTAGATGACGCCCTTCTCGTCCTTCCAGCCGGACAGATCCTGGCCGCCGGCCCAGATGGCGAACTGGTCGCCGCCCTGGGCGTATTGGGCGCCCCCGGAGGTCGTGTCAGCCGTCAGGTACGGCTCCTGCACGCTGCCCGGGGCGGCCTTCACCTGCGCCGGCACGGTGTCGGACACCTTCTGCGAGCCGTTTTGACCGGTGTAGGTGACGGTGCCGGTGAGGTCGTGACTGCCCCATCGGGCGTCGTCGGCCGGGGTCACCGTCCAGGTGGTGGTGAGTGTGGCTCCGTTCTTGAGGGACTGCGCGGTGGTCGGACCGGCCGCCTTGGCGGTCCAGCCGTCGGGCAGGTCCAGTGCCGCCGTGGCGTTCTTGAGGGTCCGGGTGCCCCAGTTGGTCACCTCGGTGGTCACCTCGAACGGCTTACCGGCGTCGGTGGAGGGGGCGTCCGGGGTGATCAGGACGGAGGCCGCCGGTGCGTCGTCGCGCTTGAGCGCCTTGACGGCCTTGGCGGCACCCTGGGCCTTGAGGTTGACGAAGGCCGGGGTGACGCCGAGCGGCGCCGCGTACCCCTTGAGGGTCTTGGGACCGCGGATCACGGTGCCCTGGTTCACGTCGTACCAGGTGCCGGAGGGCAGGTAGACGCTCCGGGTGGAGCCGGTGCTCAGCTTGGGCGCGGCCAGCACGGCCGGACCGAGCATCCACTGGTCGGTGACCGTGTAACTCGGCTTGTCCTTCGGGAAGTCGAAGAACAAGGGCCGCATGATCGGATCGCCGGTCTTCAGGGTGCTCTGCACCTGGTCCCAGATGTAGGGGGCGAGCTTCTCGTGGGTCTCGATCGCCTCCCGGTAGAGGTCGACCGTCTCCTGGTCGTAGTCCACCTTCTGCCCGGTGGTGGTGTCGTTGGTGTCCACCGGGGATGTCGAGGCGTACATCAGCGGCATCAGCGAGGCGGATTGCGCCCACCGCACCAGTACGTCCTTCGTCGGTGCCGGCTGGCCGCCGGAGCCGCCGATCATGTCGGACTCGACGAACGGGTAGCCGATGGTGGAGATGGCCAGGTTCTGCGTGGCGGAGGCGCGCAGGGAGTCCCAGCCGGTGCCCTTGTCGACCTGGCGGGTGACGAAGCCCGCCTCATGGGCCGTCTTGTTCCAGTGCACCCGGATGCCCGCGCCCTGGAGGTCGAACTCGTCGGCGAGTTCCGTGCCGAGCTTCTGGTAGTCCGTGGCCTGGTGTCCCTCGCGCGGTGCGCACTTCTCGTCGAAGAAGCGGGTGTCGAACTTCAGCCCGTCGATGTCGTACTTGTCCATCAGGGTCTTGAGGTTGCCCTCGTACCAGGCCTTGGCGTCGGGGTTCGCCAGGTCGATGATCCCGGCCTGGCCGTTCCACCAGGTCACTTCACACGGCTTGCTCGTGTCCTTGGCGTCCATGAGCAGATAGCCCTTGTCGACCGCGTACTGGTAGTTGTCGGAGTCCAGGTTGATCCACAGGGTGACCCAGATACCGAAGTCGAACCCCATGTCGTGGATCTTGTCGGACAGGCCCTTGGGATCAGGGAAGGTCTTGGGATCCCAGGTCAGATTGCCGTAGTTCGACTCCCACTTGTCGTCGAGCTGGATGGTGTGCCCGTCCAGACCGTTGTCGGAGAGGTCGGTGGCGTAGTCGAGCAGTTTCTCCTGGTCGATCTTGGTGTAGAACTGCGCCCAGGAATTCCACAGCGGCTTGGCGTACTGCTCGTACGGGGCGTCGCTCTTGGTCGGCTTGCCGACGATGCCGACGTAGTCGCGGTAGACCTCCAGCGGGGTCGACTCGACGAACACGGTGGCCTTGTAGGTGTCCGATGACTCGACCGTGAAGCGGCCGAGGCCGTCCTTGCCCTTGTTGATTGCCACGTCCATGACATCCCCGGTGTCGACGCGAAGGCCGGCCGCCGTGGAGGTGTACCAGAACGGGTCGATCATGTTGTACGACGCCGGGCCGAAGGCCTTGTGGTCGACCTCGCCGGCATCGAGCGGCCACGGCTGGTTGACACCGGGGCCGCCCTGCGGGGTCTCCGCCTCGCCGTGGCCATACCAGTGGCCGGCCGACGACAGGTCGTAGGCGAGGCCCAGTTGGTCGGGGCTGCCGCCCTCGACGTCCCAGCTCAGGTCGTAGCGGTCGGCTTCGGGTGTGAGCCGGGCCTCGATGGTGGCGCCGTCGAGGGTGGTGTCGGTGGTGAGGGTGAGGACGCCGCTCCGCCAAGTCCAGTCGGTGACCGCGGTGGCGTGCTGCCACTTGTCGTCGGAGCGGAACCGGAGTCCTCCGGTGTCGCCGCCCGCGGTGCCGAGCACGGTTTTTCCGGCGCGTTCGGTGGTGAGGGCGAGTTCGTCGGTGGCGATGTCGACGGTGTAGCCGGGCGCCTTTCCGGCGCCCGGCACGGACAGGGTGAGGCCGTCCGCGCTCTCGGTCACCTTCGGCTGAGCTGCGGCCTCTGCCCGGGCTGCGGTGTCTGCCCGGGCCGGTGTGGTGAGGGGTTCGGCGACGGGCGGGATGAGCGTCAGGGCCAGCGCGGCGGCCACAAGTGTGCCGAGGCTGCGCGGTCTGAGCGGTTGGGTGCGCACTCACGTCCTCCTGCGGGGCGGGGCATGGCGTGATGGAGCAGCACTGCAAGATCATGCGTATTTCTGTTCATGTTCTGGCGATAAACGTCAGCTGTCAACACTCACCTCCATGATTTATCAGCAGCACCACTGGCCACTGTCGGCCCTGGTGACGGTTTGTTTCCCGGGTCCGCGCCCTGCCTCGGGAGGCCGCGGACCCTGGGAAATCGGCTGTAAATTCCATGTGAACCGCGCCCGATTCGGGCGGTTCCGATTCCTGTACGCGGGTTTGGTGGCCGACGGCGGCGGCCAAGGGCTGCCGAGGCCCGGCCGGGGTCAGGCCAGGATCACCGAGCGGGTCAGATGGCGGGGGTTGTCCGGGTCGAGCCCGCGCGCCCCGCCGAGGGCCGCGGCCAGCCGTTGCACCACGATGAGGTCGGCCACCGGGTCACGCCCGAGGGCGACCAACTGGCCGCCGGTGCGCGCGATTTCCTCCGGCAGGCCGCCGGGAACGGCCGCCGGATCGCCGAACCACCAGGCCACCCTGCCCGGTCCGGTGATGCTGATCGGCCCGTGCCGGTACTCCATCACCGGGTACGCCTCCGTCCATGCGCCCGCCGCCTCGCGCATCTTCAGGGCCGCTTCCTGGGCGATCCCGTACGCCCAGCCCCGCCCGAGGAAGGTGAACTGCTCGGCGCCCAGGAGCTCTTCGGGCAGTGGCTCGACCAGCGCCGAGGCGGCCTGCGCCTCCAGATGGCCGAGGTCCTCACCGAGCAGGGCGCGCAACAGCACCAGTTCGGTGGTGGCGAACCGGGTCTGCACCACCGACGTCTCGTCGGCGAAGTCGAGCACGACGGCTGCGTCGGCGATGTCCATGACCGGGGTCGCCGGGTCCGCGGTGACCGCGACGGTGGGCGTCCGGCCGCGGAGCCGGCCGAGCAGTTCCAGCACCTCAGAGGTGGTGCCGGACCGGGTCAGCGCGACCACCCGGTCGTAGGCCCGGCCGGCCGGCATCTCGGAGGCCGGAAAGGCGTCCGTCTCCCCGTGGCCCCCGGATTCCCGGAGCACCGCATAGGCGTGGGCCATGAACCAGGAGGTGCCGCAGCCCACGACGGCGACCCGCTCACCGGGCCTGGGCATGGCCGCGTACGCGGGGTCGTCCGGCCGCCGTGCCAGTTCGGTGGCGCGGCGCCAGCACTCGGGCTGGGTGGCGATCTCGATCTCGGTCCGACTCATGAAGGGGCTCCCGTCTCAGTGCTCATGGGGCCGCGGCACAACCGAGTGGTAACCGTCAGCCCTTGACATCATGCGCGATTTGTTGGGCATGATGGACGTTGATGCTTGATCTTAGCCACTTCCAAGCAGAAACAATCACTTGGTTGCAGTGAAGGTGGGTACCCCGTGAAACGGCACCTCGTAGGTATCGCAGCAGGTGTGGCCCTCGCCCTGGTCCTCACCGGATGCGGCAAGGGAGGTTCGTCCGGCGGCGGCGACGCCGACGGAAAGACGATCAGATTCGTGGCCGCGAAGTACGACGATGACACCCAGCCCTACTGGGAGAACCTCATCAAGGACTTCGAGGCCGAGAACCCCGGCTACCAGGTCGAGTTGGAGGTCGTCGACTGGGAGCAGATCGACTCCAAGGTCAAGACGTACACCCAGACCGGGCAGCAGCCCGACGTCCTCAACTACAACAAGTTCTCCGACTTCGCGCGCGACGACCTGATCTACCAGGCCAAGGACGTCGTGTCGCCCAGGGTGCTCGACGACTTCCTGCCGCTCTTCGCCGACCAGGCGCAGTACGAAGGCGTCCAGTACGGCCTGCCGTTCATCTCCAGCGCGCGGCTCTTCTTCTACAACAAGGACATCTTCGACAAGGCCGGGATCTCCAAGCCGCCGTCAAGCTGGGCCGAGGTCGAGGACGCCGCCGAGAAGGTGAAGAAGGCCGGGGACATCCCGCTGGGCCTGCCGCTCGGCGCGGAGGAGGCCCAGGCCGAGTTCTACATCTGGGCGATGAACAACGGCGGCGGCTGGACCGACAAGTCGGGACAGTGGGCCGTCGACCAGCGGGCCAACGTGGAGACGCTGGACTTCCTGCGGAAGCTCACCAAGGCCGGGCTGACCCAGCCCAACCCCGAGGCCACCAACCGCAAGGACGTCTTCAACCAGTTCGCCCAGGGGAAGATCGGCATGATCAACGGCGCCGTCTTCATGCGCAAGGGCTTCATCGACACGGTCGACAAGAACCTGAACTACGGCGTCGCGCCCCTGCCCAGCAAGGACGGTACGACGCACAACACGCTCGGCGTCCAGGACTATCTGGTGGCCTTCAAGAAGGACGAGGACAAGAACCGCGAGGCCGTCAACAAGTTCCTCGACTTCTTCTACCAGAAGAAGAACGCCTCGAAGTTCCTGTCCACCGAGGGGTTCCTCTCGGTCACCAAGTCGGCCGGTGATGCGCTGAGTTCGGACTCCGCCTACTACAAACCGTTCGTCGACGCGCTGTCGGACGCGCGGTTCGCACCCACCGACAACCCGAACTGGGCGACCGTCGAGGGCGCCGTGAAGCAGCGCATCGGTACCGGCGTATCGAGTGCCGAGCCCGAAAAGGTCCTCAGTGAAATCCAGAAGACCGCTGAGAAGGACGGCTGACGGGGTGGCCGTACAGAACGTCACCGCACACTCCGTCGGGGCGAAGAAGGACCGGACCCCCGCGGCACCGGAACGCGGCTCCCCCCGCCCTGGGCCCGCGCGCCGTCTGCGGGCGCTGGAACCGCTGCTGTGGCTCGGCCCCGCACTCGTACTGATCCTGGCCGTGGTCGTCTGGCCCGTCGTCGAGATGGTCCGCACCTCCCTGATGGACATCAGCTCCACCGGACTGACCCAGGGCTTCGCGGGCGGCGCCAACTACACCGAGCTGTTCGCCGAGCCGGACCTGCCGGGCGTGGTACTGCGCACCCTGATCTGGGTGGTGGGCGTGGTGACGGTCACCATCACCGTCTCCCTGGGCCTGGCACAGTTGCTCAACGCCCGTTTCCCGGGGCGTCGGCTGGTCCGCTGGGCGCTGATCGTGCCTTGGGCGGCGTCGGTGCTGATGACGGCGCTCACCTGGCGCTGGATGCTCAACAACGTCTACGGCGTCGTCAATCGCGTACTGATGGACGTCGGAATCCTGGACAAGCCGGTGAACTGGCTCGCCGACCCCGTCCAGGCGTTCGTCTGGATGATGGCCGCGGCGGTCTTCGTCTCCCTGCCGTTCACCGCGTTCGTCATCCTCTCCGGGCTGGGAACCATCCCGGCCGAGGTCTACGAGGCGGCCCGCCTCGACGGCGCAGGACCGGTCCGCACCTATCTCGGCATCACACTCCCGCTGCTGCGCCCGTCCCTGCTGGTTGCCGCGATCATCAACGTCATCAATGTGTTCAATTCGTTCCCGGTCATCTGGGCGATGACCCGAGGCGGCCCCGGCTTCTCCACCGACACGACCACCACCTATATGTACAAACTCGCGTTCGACAATCAGGACGTCGGCGAGTCGGCCGCCATGGCCGTGGTGAACTTCGCGCTGATCCTCCTGGTGGTGCTGGTGTATCTGCGCGTCGTCCGCCGCCGAGAGGAGACCGGCTGATGTCCGCCGCCACGGCCGAAACAGCACCCACAGCCGAAACCGCGGCCGGAACCGCGGCCAAAGGCGCAGCGACACAAGCCCGGAGGCGGCGCCCGCCCCGGCTGCGCACCGTATTGCTGACCGCGGTGGGCTGGCTGGTCGCCCTGACGTTCCTCGCGCCGTACCTTCAGATGCTGCTCACGGCCCTGAAGCCGACGCCGGAACTGATGAAGTCACCGCCGTCCTATCTGCCGTCACAGTGGGAGTGGTCCAACTTCGCCGACGTCTGGTCGCTGAAGGATCCGCCCGTCAGCGACGCGCTCTGGTTCTCGCTGTACGTCGCCGGGATGTCCACGCTCCTCGCACTGGCCGTGGGCCTGCCCGCCGCGTACTACACCGCCCGCAACCGGTTCCGCGGGCGCGGCGCCTTCCTGCTGCTGGTGCTGGTCACCCAGATGTTCGCGCCGACCGCGCTGCTGGTGGGCATCTACCGGGAGATGGTCAGTCTCGATCTGACCGACACCGCGGAGGGGCTGATCCTGGTCAACGCGGCGTTCAACCTGCCGTTCTGCATCTGGATCCTCAACGCGTACTTCGCAAGCATCCCCAAGGAGCTGGAGGAGGCGGCGTACATGGACGGGGCGGGACGGCTGGGCGCGCTGGCCCGGGTCACCCTGCCGCTGGCGCTGCCGGGAGTGGTGACCGCGCTCGTCTACACGTTCATCGGAGCCTGGAACGAGTACGTCGTCGCGCTCACCATCACCTCGTCCGGCGACCGGACGACGCTGACCAAGGCCATCCCGGGATTCGTCACGGCGTACCAGGAGCAGTGGCAGTACCTCTTCGCCACCTCGCTGATCGCGATCGTGCCGGTCGTCGTCCTGTTCATCTTCGTGGAGCGCTATCTGATCAGCGGTCTGACGGCCGGCGGCATCAAGTGATCCGCCGGGCAGGCCCATGGGGCAGGGTCGGGGCCGGGGACGGGGTCAGGACTCCGACCCCGGCCCAGAACTCGGCCGGGACTCGGGCCTCGACCCGGGCCTCGGCCGGGACTCGGGCCTCGGCCGGGACTCGGGCCCCGGCCGGGACTCGGGCCCCGGGCCCGGTCGCACGCCCGCCGGCCCCGGCCCGGGACATGCGAAGACCCTCAGGCCCGGACGATCTCCACGCCCGCCGCGGCAAACGGCTCGGTCAGCTCGGGGCGCGCCGCCTTGTCGGTCACCAGCACATGGACATCCTCCACCGGGCAGATCCGGGCGAAGGCCCGTCGGCCCAGCTTGGACGAGTCCGCGACCACGATCACCTGTTCGGCGCGGAGGGCCAACGCCCGGTTGATGCCGGCCTCGCCCTCGTCCTGGGCAGTGGCCCCGTGCCTGACATCGATCGCGTCGACGCCGATGAAGACTTGATCGAGCGTGATCTGTGCGAGCACCTCGGTGGCCAGCGGCCCGGTGAGTTCGTACGATGCCGGGCGTGCCACACCCCCGGTGACGACGAGCTTCACATGGCGGCGTACGACCAGCTCGTTGGCGATGTTCAGCGCGTTGGTGACGACCGTCAGCGAGGGACCGGCGCCCTCCGTGCTCAGCTCGGGCCTGACGGCCAGCGCCCGGGCCACCGCGGTGGTCGTGGTGCCGCCGTTCAGACCCACCACGGCACCCGCCTTCACCAGGCCCGCCGCCGCGTCGGCGATCCGCTCCTTCTCCGGAGCGTTGCGCGCGGCCTTGTAGCGGAGCGGCAGGTCGTACGCGATCGCGTTGATCACGGCGCCACCGTGCGTGCGGGTGACCATCTGCTGGCGCGCCAGCTCGTCCAGATCACGCCGGATCGTGGCGGCGGAGACCCGCAGTTCGTCCGCGGCGGCGTCGACCTCGATCCGCCCGTCGCGCGTCAGCATCTCCAGCAACGCGCTCCATCTGGCCTGCGGTGCCGCCATGCGTTGTCCCCTGTTCGTGGTGTGCGGGCCCAGTGAAGGCTGATGCCTGTTTGAGCATTTTATCTCGCCAAAACAAGCGAATTCGTGCACGGCTTCTCAGCCCAGGAAAGGCCACTACTACCCCATGCCCCTGATCTCCACCGCCGAACTCGTCCGCTCCGCCCGCACCGACGGCCGCGGCGTCGGCGCGTTCAATGTGATCACACTCGAGCACGCCGAGGCGATCGTCGCGGGCGCCGAGGCTGCCGGAGCACCGGTCATCTGCCAGATCAGCGAAAACGCGGTCCGCTTCCACGGGGGCTCCCTCGGCCCCCTCGCCTCCGCCACGGCCGCCGTGGCGGAGGCCGCCCGCGTCCCGGTCGGCCTGCATCTGGACCACGTCACCGACGAGGCGCTGCTGCGCCGCGCCGGCGACTTCGGCTTCGGCTCGGCGATGTACGACGCCTCGGCGCTGCCGCACGACGAGAACGTCGCCGCCACCCGCGCCGCGGCCGACTGGGCCCACACCCAGGGTCTGTGGCTGGAGGCCGAACTCGGCGAGATCGGCGGCAAGGACGGCGTACACGCCCCCGGAGTCCGTACCGATCCCGACGAAGCGCGCGCTTTCGTGGCCGCCACCGGCGTCGACGCACTCGCCGTCGCGGTCGGCAGCTCCCACGCGATGACGACCAGAACCGCGAAACTCGACCACGAACTCATCGCCCGGCTCGCGCACGCCGTCCCGGCCCCGCTGGTCCTGCACGGTTCGACCGGCGTACCCGACGACGAACTCCGCCGAGCGGCCATGGGCGGCATGACGAAGATCAACATAGGTACGGCGCTGAACATCGCCTTCACCAAGGCGATTCGCGACTTCATCGCCGAGGACACGCACACCGTCGACCCACGGGCCTACCTGGCGACTGCCCGCACCCGCATGGCCGAGGCAGTGGAACACCTGCTGCGGGTCCTCGGCTGATGGTGGCCCACTGACAGCGGTGGCCGATGGAGCCGAAGGAGCCCGTCACGGAGAAGTACCCGCCGGGTGCTCCTTCTCCACCGCGATGGGCGGCGGGTCTCAGCCTTGTGCCGCGGTGAGTTCCTCGCGCAGAAGTGCGGCCGGCTCGGCGGTCCGGGGCAGAAAGAGGGAGGGTGTGGTGTCCAGCCGCAGCCCCGCTGGGCGCGCTGCGACATGGCCTCCTGGGCACACAGCAACGCCCACCGGAAGTGGGAGGCCCGCGCGAGACCGAAGCGGCGTCTGCACGGCACGCCGTCTCCGAGGTCGGAGCTGTCTCCCTCCGAGATCGTCGGTCTTGAAGGGGCCGTCCACGAGTTGGCCGCCGGCTACCCGAACGCAGCCCGGATGATCTGTGGGAGTCGGCCATGGAACGCCGCCGACAAGCCCACAACGCGCGGTACCGGCCCTCCAAGTCGGCGCAGGCCGGTCCAGTGACTCAAGGCACAGGCTCTGGCCGCACACGTTTGCCGACGCTTAAGGTGTGGCGCCGCACTCGGCGGATCCCTCTCCTGAGGGAGGGTGGGAATGAGGCTCATGGATGCGGACCACGCGCGGCTGGTAGTCGCGGCGCAGGCCGGTGACGATCGGGCGCGCGAGGAGCTGATCGCCGCCTACCTGCCGTTGCTCTACAACATCGTCGGGCGAGCGCTGAGCGGACATGCCGACGTCGACGACGTCGTCCAGGAAACCCTGCTGCGCGTGGTGCGCGACCTGCCTGCCCTGCGTGCCCCGGAGAGCTTCCGGTCCTGGCTGGTGTCGATCACGCTCCGCCAGATCAGTAACCACTGGCACCGGCAACGCGCCTTCGCCGGCCGGACAACGGTCATCGACGAGGCACGCCAGATACCGGACCCCGGCGCCGTACCTGAGGACATGACGATCCTGCGTCTGCATGTGTCGGACGAGCGCCGTCAGGTTGTCGAAGCCCGCCGGTGGCTCGACCCGGACCATCGGGTGCTGCTGTCGCTGTGGTGGCAGGAATGCGCCGGCTCTCTGAGCCGTGACGACATCGCCGCCGCGACGGGGCTCACGGTCGCCCACGTCGGAGTGAGCCTGCAACGCATGCGCGAGCAGCTGGAACTGAGCCGGACGATCGTCGCCGCGCTGGAGGCCGACCCGCGCTGTCCGCAGTTGGACGAGACCGTCGTCGGCTGGGACGGTCTCCGTACATCGGTGTGGCGCAAGCGGATCGCGCGGCACACCCGCGGCTGCCCGGTCTGCACGGCGACGACGACAGAACGGGTTCCGGCCGAACAACTGCTCCTCAGCCTCGCGCCGCTGGCCGTCCCGGCCGGGCTCATCGCCGCGCTGGCCGCCAAGGGCCTGCTGTCGGGTACGGCCGCGAGCGCCGCCGGGCTGGCCACGGCACACGTCGCCGTCGGCACGGCGGCAGCGTCGGCGGGAGGCAGTCTCAGTCTGCACGGCTCGCTGATCGGCAAACTCTACGCGGTGACCGCCCATCCGCTGGTGGGCCTCACCACCGGCGCGGTGCTCATCACCGGGACCGCCACCTACGTGACCTGGCCCGAACCGGCGCATCGGGGGCCCGGCGTCACCGCCGCTCCCACGGTCGGCCATCCCACGCCGATCCCGTCGCGCACCACCACGTCGGCCGGACCGTCCCCGGTGAGTCCGTCCGCCGTCGCGGGCATTGTTCCGCTGGGCGCACAGTCGCTGGAGTCCGTGGACAAGCCCGCCCTGTACCTCACGTATGCCGGCGACTTCGCGACGCTCGGCCGGGTCTCCGCGTCCGGCAGCGCGAAGACACGGCAGCGGGTCACCTTCACGGTTGTCCGGGGGCTGGCCGACACACGGTGCGTCACCTTCCGCGCCGCCGACGGCCGCTATCTGCGCCATCGTGACCTGCGGCTACAGATGACCGCCAACGACGGCAGCGAACTGTTCCGTGAAGACGCCACCTTCTGCCCGCGCCCGGGGGCGGTCACCGGATCGGTGACCCTGCACGCGCACAACTATCCCGGATCGGTCATCCGCCACCGCGACGGTGGCATCTGGCTGGATGGCTCCGACGGCACGAGGGCCTTCGCCGGCCAGGCTTCCTTCATCATGCGCAGGGCCTGGGCTTGAGAACCGCTCCTTGAGCATGGTGGACCGAGTCGCGCAGTGACAGCTGGTGATCCCGCACCACGCCGTTCTCAACCCGGCGGTGAGCCGAGTGCTGCGCCGAAGCCGGCTTCGATCCGCATTCATCGACGGCTGCCTCGCCGACACCGGCCTGAAGGCTGATCACCGCAACCGCCACCGATATCACTCCAAAGACCGTCACTGATGATCAGGGCGGCGCGCCTTTCCACAGGGACGACCGGACTGCGGGGCTTGGCATAACGCTTTTTGCCCGCGAGATGCATCACTGAGCAATCGTCCGGACGGTGCGACTTTTCTGTTACGAGGATGCGGGATCGGAGCCTCCACTTCGTGGGACGCCCTTCCCGCCGCTCACCATGACGTGCCGGCGTGGCAGGTTCCCCGACTTCCCACGTTGACGTATCCCCTGAAGAAAGCCGCTCCCATGACGCGACACACCCACGAACCCCGGGCGACCGGTACGCAGGAACAACCCCACGTCCTGCGCCGTACCCAGCCCGCGGCGGATCAGGCCGTACCGGCCGATGCGCGCACGATCACGGCACCCAGGGTGACCCGCGACCCTCGAAGAGAAGAATCATGAAGGGCCTGCACCGACTCGGCCGGCGTCGCCGAGCAGTGGTGATAGGACTGTCGGCCGCGGCGGCCGTGGCCGGTGTCGTGACGCTCCTCCCCAGCTCCGCCGGAGCCGCCACCCTGGGTACGCAGGCGGCCCCCTCGGGCAGGTACTTCGGCACCGCTGTGGCCGCCGGAAGGCTCGGTGACTCGACGTACTCCACGATCTTGGACCGGGAATTCAACATGATCACCCCGGAGAACGAGATGAAGTGGGACGCCACGGAACCCTCCCGGGGATCGTTCAACTTCGCTCCGGCCGACCAGATCGTCAGCCACGCGACCTCCCACGGGCAGCAGCTGCGCGGGCACACTCTGGTGTGGCACTCCCAGTTGCCCAACTGGGTCAGCGGCATCACCGACGCTGCCACGCTGCGCAGCGTGATGAACAACCACATCACCACCGAGATGACCCATTTCAAGGGCAAGATCCATTCCTGGGACGTGGTCAACGAGGCGTTCGCCGACGGATCCACCCAGCACCGCAGCTCGGTGTTCCAGAACGTGCTGGGCGACGGGTTCATCGAGGAGGCGTTCCGCACCGCCCGGGCGGCCGACCCGGCGGCCAAGCTTTGCTACAACGACTACAACATCGAGAACTGGACCGACGCCAAGACGCAGGGCGTGTACGCGATGGTGCGCGACTTCAAGTCCCGTGGCGTACCCATCGACTGTGTCGGGCTCCAGAGCCACTTCGGCGCCGGCGGGCCGCCGGCCAGCTTCGGCACCACGCTGTCGAACTTCGCCGCGCTGGGCGTGGACGTGCAGATCACCGAGCTGGACATCACCACCGCCCCGCCGACCGCGTACGCCAACACCGTCAAGGCGTGCCTGAACGTGTCGCGGTGCACGGGCATCACCGTGTGGGGCATCCGCGACAGCGACTCGTGGCGGAGCGCGGAGAACCCGCTGCTGTTCGACAGCGGCGGCAACCCGAAGCCGGCCTACGACGCCGTGATCAGCACCCTGGGCGCCGGCACCAGCGCGTCCGCCAGCCCGTCCGCCAGCCCGTCCGCCAGCTCGTCGTCGACTGATCAACCGCGCACAAAGCCCCGACGAGTCCGCCCAACGGCCAGCGGGACCACCACGTCCCCCTCCGCGTCCTCCTCCACGTCCGCCACCGGCTCCCTGCCGTCGACGTTCCAATGGACTTCCAGCGGTGCGTTGATCGCGCCGAAGTCGGATGCGAGCCACAACATCGCCGGGATCAAGGACCCGTCGGTGGTGCACTACAACGGCAAGTACCACGTGTTCGCCAGCGTGGCCGACGCGTCCGGGTACAGCATGGTGTACCTGAGCTTCACCGACTGGTCGCAGGCGGGTTCAGCCACCCATCACTACCTGGACCAATCGCCGATCGGCAAGGGGTATCGGGCCGCGCCGCAGGTGTTCTACTTCGCACCGCAGAACCTGTGGTACCTGGTGTACCAGACCGGTGATAACGCGTCGTACTCGACCAATGCGGATATCAGCAACCCGAACGGGTGGAGTGCCCCGAAGGGCTTCTACTCCTCAATGCCGACGATCATTTCGCAGAACATCGGCAACGGGTACTGGGTGGACATGTGGGTGATTTGCGATTCGGCGAACTGCTACCTGTTCTCCTCCGACGACAACGGACAGCTGTACCGGTCGCAGACCACGCTGTCGCAGTTCCCCAACGGGATGACCAACACCGTCATCGCCCTGCAGGACGCCAACCGCAACAACCTCTTCGAGGCTGCCAACGTCTACAAGGTCCAGGGCAAGAACCAGTACCTGCTGGCCGTGGAGGCGATCGGGTCGGACGGCCGGCGCTACTTCCGATCCTGGACATCGGGCAGCATCGACGGCTCGTGGACCGCGCTGGCAGCCAGTGAGAGCAACCCGTTCGCAGGGGCCGCCAACGTCACCTTCCCCGCGGGCGCGTGGTCCAAGGACATCAGCCACGGGGAGATGATCCGGGCCGGGTACGACCAGACCCTGACCATCAGCCCCTGCAAGATGCAGTACCTGTACCAAGGCAGAGACCCCAACTCCAGCACCGACTACAACAGCCTGCCCTGGAGACTCGGGCTATTGACTCAATCCAACTCCACCTGCTGATACTCCGGTCCGGCTTCGCGGTCTTGCGTCGGCCCGGACAGGAACGGAACGGCCACCGCGTGATCGACGGGGGTTGTGTGAACTCCCGAAGATCGCGTGGTGGCCGCGGGCCGTAGCGCGGCCCTTGCCGTCGGCGGTCGATGTTCATGACGACGGCGTCCACCCTGGCCGTTCCGGCCGGCAGCGTGGTCATGGTCGCGGTGCAGCGCAGGCTCGGCCACTCCTCGATTCGGGTCACCTCCGACATCCACACCAGCGTGCTGGAAGAGGTTGAGCGGGAAGCCGCCGCAGCGACCGTCGCCGTCGTCCCCCGGGAGCGGAAGAGGGTTCCGCCCCGGCCCGAGCAGACCTTCACGAGAACCGACCCTGTCATGCCGCGCGTCTTGATCTACGGTGCCGTCAGTCACCTACGACGGGGAGGGTCCGTGGAGCAGACAAGGACAGCGCTCGCCGAGCGAATTGCCGAGCGGAGAAGGGGGATCGGTGACCCTCGTGCGCTGGTCGGTGAGATGCGGCGCTCGGTCTTCCTGGTGCCGACGGCCGGCGGAGGCCTCTGGTCGGCGCGGTCGGGCGGGGTGCGGTGGATCTGCGGGTTCACCGACGAGGCCGCGCTGGCCCGGTTCGCGCTGCATCACTCATACGGTGATCAGCCCATGGACTACGCGACGCTGCTGGGCGCCCGCATCGTCGACGAGGTCGTGCCGTCTCTGGACGAGCCCGCCGGCCTTGCCGTCGACATTGCCACCGAGGACGGGTCGATGTTCTTCCCGCCGGTCGTCGGCATCGTCCCGGACCGCGTCGCCGTCGACTCCGGCGAGGCACAGGAGGGGCGCGACCTTGGGCGGTGACGGGCCTGACCTGCAATTCGACAAGGCGTCTGTCGCGAAGTTCACGCAGGGCGTGGGCGCGACCATCGACCAGCTCGGTGAACTCGGCGGCGCCACCGGTTCGGTGATGGGCAAGGGATTCTCGGAGCTGTCGATGACCGGGATGGAGGCCGGGCACCACGGACTCTCGGTCGACTTCGAGGACTTCTGCGAGCGCTGGGAGTGGGGTGTGCGAGCCCTGGTGAGTGATGCCAGTGCGCTCGCGAACCGCCTCGGCCTGGCGGCGGGCACCCAGTGGGAGCACGACCAGTACGTCGAGGGCTCACTGAAGGTGGGCGTCAACTCCGTGATGGGCGGCAACCCGCACGCCACCGAGGAGGAGATCACCCAGCAGGACTGGGGCGAGGTGGCCACGCCGGACGCCCTGAACCCGGACTGGAGCGCCGAGTCGTGGGAGCAGGCCGGTCAGGAGATGGAGCAGACGTGGAAGGACACCGGCCGCACCGTCCTCACCGAGGGTCAGGGCGGCCAGCGGTCGGAGATGCTCAACGACGCGCTCGGCATCTCCGACGACCAGTGGAACCAGGCACTGGACGACACCTTCGGCCCGTCGCCGGAGGAACGCGCCCAGCAGGCGCAGCAGCAGGGTGAGTCCGGGGGGAACTGACTGTGGGTATCGGCGACTTCATCAGTGACATCACGCCCGACTCGGTCGAGAACGCGGTCGAGGACGGCGTCGAGTGGACCGGCAACCGGGTCGAGGACGCCGGGAACTGGACCGCCGACCGGTTGGATGACGTCGGCTGGGAGTCCGGTGCGGACTGGGTGCGCGAGCAGTCCCGTTCGGTCGCCAACCGGATGGGCGCCGAGGTCGACGAGATGGACCTCGGGCAGACTGAGGACAAGACCAAGCTGATCTACGGCAGCCCCGCCGAGCTCGACGCCACCGCCAAGAAACTCCGGGCCTTCCAGTCGGCCTTCGACGACACCGGCGACGGTCTCAGGGGCCTCGACTCCTCCCGGCTCAAGGGCGAGGCGGCCGAAGCGCTGCGCACCGCGGTGAGCACCCAACCGCCCAAGTGGTACGCCGCCGCCGACGCTTGCGCGAAGGCGCTCGGCGCGCTCGACGCGTTCGCCGACACCGTCACCTGGGCGCAGGGACAGGCGCAGGCAGCGATCGACAAGTGGAAGGAGGGTGTCAAGGCGTCCGAGGACGCCGCCGACGCCCACCGCACGAAGGTCGACGGCTACAACGCCGCCGTCGACCGCTACAACGCCCAGCCCGCCGACGAGCGCGACCCGTCCTCGCTCCCTCCCAGGCCCGCGGAGACGTTCCACGACCCCGGCAAGCAGCTGATGCAGGATGCCCAGGACATCCTCGCCGAGGCCCGCAAGCAGCGGAACTCGGCGGCGGAGACCGCGCGTACGGCGGTCCGCGCCGCCCGCGACATGGCCCCGGAGAAGCCGTCGTACGCCGACCAGTTGAGCGACGGCGTCCAGGAACTGCAGATCATGGGCGACCACGTCGGCGGCGGCATCATCAAGGGCACGGCGGGGATCCTCAACTTCGTCCGGGGCATCAACCCCATGGACCCGTACAACCTCACGCACCCGGCCGAGTACGCCACGTCCCTCAACAGCCTTGCCGCCGGTCTGGTGGTCGCCGCCAACGACCCCATCGGCACCGGTACTCAGATGGTCAAGGACTTCATGAAGGACCCGGCCGAGGGCTTCGGCCGTCTGTTGCCGGATGTCGCACTGACCGTGGCCACGGGCGGCGGCGGCGCCGCGGTGAAGGGTGTGCGCATCGCCGAGGAGGCCGCCGACGCCGCACAGGCGCGCAAGCTGATCGACGACGACCCGGACGGCACCCACAACACCCCGGACGGCGATCGCAACCAGGGCGGCGACCCGGTGGACCTCGCCACGGGCCGGATGTACCTGCCCCAGACCGACGTCGAACTGCCCGGCATCCTGCCGCTGGTCTTCACCCGCCGCACCGAGTCCGGTTGCACGGTCGGCCGCTTCCTGGGGCCCGCCTGGACGTCCACCGTGGACGAGCGTCTGCAGATCGACGCCATCGGCGTCGTCCACGTCACCGCCGACGGGCTCCTGATCCCGTACCCGCACCCGGTCCCCGGCGCGCCCACCACCCCGGAAACGAGCAGGGCCCGCACCCTGCTGGCCCGCGACGCCGACGGCGACTACACGGTCACCGACCCCGACAGCGGGCTCACCTTCCACTTCACCGCCCCGTCCGGTGGCGAGCCGGGAGGCGACGGTACGGCCTGGCTGTCGGGCATCACCGAACGCAACGGCCACACGATCACCGTCGACCGCGGCGAGGACGGCCTGCCGCTGGCCCTGGTCCACTCGGCGGGCCACCAGGTGAAGCTGTCCGTCACCGACGGCCTGGTCACCGCCCTGTCCCTGGCCGGTGCGGGCGAGGGCGGCGCGGACCTGCCCCTGATGAGCTACGGCTACGAGGAGGACAACCTCACCGCCGTCACCAAGCCCTCCGGCGCCACCACCGCCTTCATCTACGACGACCGCCGCCGTGTCATCGCCTGGATCGACTCCAACGGAAGCCGCTACGACTACGTCTACGACGACCGCGACCGCGTCGTGGCGGAGGGCGGCGAGGCCGGCCACGTCCAGATCACCCTGGCCTACACCGAACCCGACCCCGAGACGGGCCACCGCACCACCACGCTCACCACCGCCGAGGGGCACGCGACCCGCCACGTGTTCGGCCCCGGCTGCCGACTCCTGGCCGTCACCGACCCGCTCGGCCACACCACCCGGTTCACCTACGACCCGCGCGGCAACCTTCTGACCCGCACCGATCCGCTGGGCCTCACCACCGCCTTCTGCTACGACGAGGACGGCCGGGCCGTCTCCGCCATCCGCCCCGACGGAAGCGAACTGCGTACCGTGCGCGGCCCGTTCGGTCTGCCGATGGAGGTCGTCGGGCCGGACGGCGCCCGCATGGTCCATGAGTTCGACGAACGCGGCAACCGCACGGCGGTCACCGACCAGGCCGGCTCCACCACCCGCTACACCTACGACCACGCAGGCCGACTCACCTCGGTCACCGATGCCCTCGGAGCCACGACACGCGTGGTGTGCGACGCGGCAGGGCTGCCCGTGGAGGTGACCGACCCGGCCGGCGCCATCACCCGCACGGAGCGGGACGCCCTGGGAAGGCCGGTCCGCATCATCGATCCTGTGGGCGGCGTCACCCGCCTGCAGTGGCACGCCGACGGGCAGCTCGCCCGGCGCACCGGCCCCGACGGCGCCACTCAGTCATGGACCTACGACGGCGAGGGCAACTGCGTCACCCACTCCGACGCGTCCGGTGGCGTCTCCCGCTTCGAGTACACCCACTTCGACCTGCCGGTCGCCCGCACGCGGCCCGACGGCGCCCGCTACGAGTTCGAGCACGACGCCGAGCTGCGCCTCACCCGCGTCACCAACCCGCAAGGGCTGACCTGGACCTACGCGTACGACGCCGCCGGCGACGTCGTCTCCGAGACCGACTTCGACGGCCGCACCCTCACCTACCGGGTGGACGCCGCGGGCCGGCTCGCCGCCCGCACCGACGCGCTCGGCGGGACCATCTCGTTCGAGCGCGACCAGCTCGGCCAGGTGGTCCGCAAGGACGTCGACGGCCAGGTGACGACCTACGCCTACGACAGGGCAGGACGTCTGCTGGAGGCGGCCGGACCGGACAGTGAACTCCGCTACCAGTACGACCGACGCGGACACACCAAGGCGGAACTCGTCGACGGCCGCCCCATCCTGTACGCCCACGACGTCCTGGGCCGCCGTACGCGCCGCACCACGCCCACCGGTCACGTCACCTCCTACTCCTACGGCTCCGAGGGACTGCCCCACCACCTGACCAGCGGCGGTCACCGGATCGACTTCACGCACGACGCCGCCGGCCGGGAACTCGCCCGCGTCTTCGGCAATACGATCACCATGGCCTCCGCCTGGGACGAAGCCGGACGGCTCTCCACGCAGCACATCACCGTCGGCGGGCGCGACGTCAACAGCCGCGCCTACTCCTACCGCGCCGACGGTCATCTGACCTCCGTAGCGGACCGGCTGTCGGGCTCCCGCACCTTCGACCTCGACCGGGTGGGCCGGGTCACCGCCGTCCACGCCCAGGGCTGGACGGAGCGGTACGCCTACGACGACACCGGCAACCAGACCTCGGCGTCCTGGCCCTCCGGCCACCCCGGCCGCGAGGCCACCGGACCGCGCTCCTACACCGGCACCACCCTCACCCGCGCCGGAGACGTCCGCTTCGAGTACGACGCCCTCGGCCGGGTCACCCTGCGGCAGAAGACCCGCCTCTCCCGCAAGCCGGACACCTGGCGCTACACATGGGACACGGAGAACCGCCTCACCTCCGTGACCACCCCCGACGGGACCCGGTGGAGGTACCGCTACGACCCGCTCGGCCGCCGCACCGCGAAACAGCGCCTGGCGGCCGACGGCGAGAGCGTGGTCGAGGAGGTCCGGTTCACCTGGGACGGGCTCACCCTGTGCGAACAGACCAGCCACCGGCCGGACGTTCCGAACACGGTCGCCCTCACCTGGGATCACCGGGATGTCGTCCCCCTGGCCCAGACCGAGCGCATCCTCACGGCCGACGACCGCCAGGAGGAGATCGACCGGCGGTTCTTCGCCATCGCCACCGACCTCGTCGGCACGCCGACCGAACTCATCGACGAGACGGGCGACATCGCCTGGCGCACCCGGAGCACGCTCTGGGGCACCACGGCCTGGTCCCGGGACAGCAGCGCGTACACCCCGCTGCGTTTCCCCGGCCAGTACTACGACCCCGAGACCGGCCTGCACTACAACTGCTTCCGCCACTACGACCCCGAGACCGGCCGCTACACCTCACCGGACCCGCTGGGCCTGGCTCCCGCGCCGAATCCTGTCGCGTACGTGGACAACCCGTACAGCGGGTGCGACCCGCTGGGCCTGATGCCCAAGTACACGAAGGAGGAGAAGGCGCAGAAGCGGATCGACAAGGTCGTGGACGAGGTCCTCGGGAGGGCACAGAACGGCGAGTTCAAGAAACACGCCGACTACCACGGGGACACATCGCACGGCTTCACCGACGAACGGGTCCTGGAGATCCTGAAGAATCCCGATGCCGTGTACCAGTCACAGGGCCAGTCAGGGAACTTCCTCTTCCGCAAGGACAATGACATCGCCGTGGTCTACGGGCCCGGCTCCAAGCAGGGCCAGGCCATCACGGCGTACGGAGAGTCGGGTATCAAGGGTGACTCCGGTGCGCAGGCGCTCGGCGGCAGTCCGTCGGACCCCGGCAAGCCGGTCACCCACGAGGACGTCGTGGAGGGCAGGATCCCCGGCAAGTTCGGCAACCTGGCCCCAGGAGTGCAGATCAGATGAGGCAGGAATGACCACGAAACTGTCGTTCGACGGCGACTGGCGCGCAACAGTGACGGACGATCCGCTGCACATCACCCCCCGCTTCACCGGCGACTCCGTCGATCTCGCGCGGTACGCGGACGTGAGCGAGCGTGAGCGGTTCGTCGCGGACACCTTCGGCAGCCAGCACTGGCTGTGGGACACGCCCGATGTCTTCCGGTTCGCCCCGGACAGCCGGAAGCTGGTCGGGGCCGAACTCCAGCTGCCGTACGTGTACGCCGCCGCCGAGACCTCCACCCGCCTTCCCGTCATGCCCGCCGTACGCCGGGGCGGGCTCCGCGCGGACGAGGTCCGGGATTTCCGGCATGAGATGTGCACGGTGCTGTGCCGCGCTCCCGGGGACACCGCGCTGATCTGCCTGCGCGACCTCGACGTCCTCGATGAGGCGCTGGAGGCCTGCATCGGCATCGCCCCCGACGTGGCACTCCTCGTCCAGCACGGCAACGTCGTCGGCTGGAGCCTCACCGACCCCGCGCGCTACCTCACCCCCGCGTACGCCGACCCCGACGCCAACCCGCCCTCCCCCTCCACCCACCGCCTGCTCACCGAATGCCTGGACCTCATCACCACGCCGGTGGTCGACGACGTGGTGGACGGCGAACCGGCCGCCCTGGCCCGCCTCCAGGCCGCCGACAAGGCCCTGCGCGAGCAGCGCGAGGACCGGCACCGGGCCGACACCCTGCTCGAGCTGATCGCCACCTACGTGGAGGACTACGGGAACTGGTAAACGAGGACGAAGACCAAGGAACTGGGCGGCGGGCCTGGGTGCGGTGCGGTCCGTGCGGATCGACGGGCGGGCGCCGACCGTGACACTGCGGCAAGGTCATCACGGCGTACGGCCCGTCGAGCATGGGGAGAGACTCCGGAGCCACGGCGCTGGGCAGCCTCCCCACCCCTCCCGGTGGGGCGATCACGCACGCGGACGTGGAGGAAGGCGGGATTCCGGCCAAGAACGGCTATATGGCTCCCTCAATGCGGATGCGATGAGGTGGCATTCACCATGAGACTCACCCTCGACGGCGACTGGCATGCGACGGTGACGGAGTATCCGTTGCGCATCACCCCGCGCTTCGACTTCCCGGGCCAATGTGTGCGCATTGCCGAGTACGCAGACGTGCAGGAATGGCAGCGGTTCCTCGTTGACACTTTCGGCAGCCAGGAGTGGCTGTGGGACGATCCCGACGAACTCCGGTTCGACCAGGCCGACCGGGGACTGGTCGGCGCCGGTTTCCGATTGCCCTATGAGTCCGCCTCTGCCGAGAGCCGTGCCCGCGTTCCCACCACACCCCCCGTCCATCCGGGCGGCCTTCGCGCGGACGAGGCCCGGGACTTCCGCCTGGAGGTGACCACGGAGCTATGCCGCGCCCCCGGGGACACCGTACTGACCTGCCTGCGCGACCTCGACGTCCTGGACGAACCGCTGGAGGCCCGTATCGGCATCGCCCCCGACGTGGCACTCCTCGTCCAGCACGGCACCGTCGTCGGCTGGAGCCTCACCGACCCTGCCCGGTACTTGACCACAAGGTTCGCCGTCCCCGACCCCAACCCGCCCGCTCCAGCCACCCGTCGCCTGCTCACCGAATGCCTGGAACTGATCACCACGCCTCTGCTCGACGAGGTGAAGAACCGGAACCCGGCCACCCTGGCCCGCCTCCGTGCACTCGCCAAGGCCCTTCGTAACCAGCACGAGGACCGACACCGCGCCGACGCTCTGCTCTCGCTCATCGGCAACCTGGTCGAGGACTACGGAAACTGGTGACGGCAAGCCGACGAAGCTGAGCGGCCCGCAATTGAGACCACGGGCACGAGGCGGCCCGCGCCCGCCGCCGACGCCGCATCCGCTGAACGCAAAAGCCCAGCTCAGACATTGTCTGAGCTGGGCTTGGATG
This sequence comes from Streptomyces sp. NPDC048825, assembly GCF_043198355.1. Lineage (NCBI taxonomy): Bacteria > Bacillati > Actinomycetota > Actinomycetes > Kitasatosporales > Streptomycetaceae > Streptomyces > Streptomyces sp. NPDC048825. The sequence goes on along the minus strand of NZ_JBICUR010000013.1, from coordinate 185,951 downwards.
GAGCCGCCTTCGGGATTCGAACCCGAGACCTACGCATTACGAGTGCGTTGCTCTGGCCATCTGAGCTAAGGCGGCGGGCTGCCCGCACTATGGTGCGATCGGCAACGCCGGTAAGTCTACACAGTTTCCGGGGGTGCTCCGTACGCGCCCTGGGGGCACCCCCGATGGGCCTCGTGATCAGGCGGCTGAGCAGCGCTTTCCCTGGGGTGGAGGGGTGCCTGCGAGGAGGTAGCGGTTGAGTGTGGAGTCGATGCAGTTGCTGCCGCGGCCGTATGCCGTGTGGCCGTCTCCGTCGTAGGTGAGGAGGGTGGCGGAGGAGAGCTGGGCGGCGAGGGACCGGGACCAGGCGTAGGGGGTCGCGGGGTCGCGGGTGGTACCGACCACGACGATGGGGGCGGCGCCCTTCGCCTCGATGCGACGGGGTTCGCCGGTCGGGTGGACCGGCCAGTACGTGCAGTTCAGGGAGGCCCAGGCCAGGCTCTCGCCGAAGACCGGCGAGGCCTTCTCGAAGGAGGGAAGGGCTTCTTCGAGTGCCTCGGGGGAGGAGAAGGCGGCCGGGAGGTCCAGGCAGTTGACCGCCGCGTTCGCGGACATCAGGTTCGCGTACTGGCCGTCGGGGCCGCGCTCGTAGTAGGTGTCGGCGAGGGTGAGCAGGCCCGCGCCGTCCTTGTTCCTCATGGCCGTGGTCAGGGCCTCCCGCAGTCGTGGCCAGGCCGCCTCGTCGTACATCGCCGTGATGACGCCCATCGTCGCCAGCGACTCCCCGAGCTTGCGGCCGTCCGCATCGCCGGCCTCGATGGGCGCGGCGTCGAGCTGCCGGAAGAAGGCTTTGAGGTTCTTGCCGACCTGGTCCGGTGTGGTGCGCGCGCCGCCCAGCGGGCAGTCGGACCTGCGTACGCAGTCCTTCGCGAAGGCCCGGAACGCCGTCTCGAAGCCGGCCGTCTGGTCCTCGTTCATCCGGCGCGCGGGCAGCGACGGGTCCATCGCGCCGTCCAGGACCAGCCGTCCCACCCGGTCCGGGTACAGGCCCGCGTACGTCGCACCCAGAAACGTTCCGTACGAGGCGCCGACGTACGTCAGCTTCTCGTCGCCCAGCACCGCCCGCAGGATGTCCATGTCGCGGGCCGCCTCGACCGTGGACACATGCCGCAGCACCCTGGCCGAGCGCCGCCCGCAGCCCTCCGTGAACTCCTTGACGGCGTCGACCAGTTGACCCTTCTCGCGACGGTTGTCGGGGGTGAGGTCCGCCTGCGTGTACTCGTCCATCTCCCGGCCGGTGAGGCATTCGACCGGCTCGCTGCGGGCGACGCCGCGCGGGTCGACGGCGACCATGTCGTAGCGCGCGCGGACCTCCTCCGGATATCCGACACCCGCGTACGACTGGACGTAACCGGTCGCCGAGCCGCCCGGGCCTCCCGGGTTGACCAGCAGCGAACCGATTCGCTTGCCCGGGCCCGTGGCCTTCTTGCGGGTGACGGCCAGCCTGATGTCGCCGGAGGCCGGCTTGGCATAGTCGAGCGGGGCCTTGAGCGTGGCGCACTGGAAGCCGGGGGCATCACAGCCGCGCCACTTCAGCTTCTGGCCGTAGTACGGAGCCAGCGCCGCCGGTGTGGCCTTGGGCAGCGCGTTCAGCGCCGAGGCCACCGCCCGGCTGGCCGAAGTCGTCGAACTCCCCACGGAACAGGCGGAGATGAGCAGCCCGGCGAGCGCGAGCAGAGTGCCGCACACGCGAAGGAACCGGCGAGAAGGGGATGAATGAGCCTGATGCCAGGAAGGGCGGGAACGAGTTGCTCTAGTCCGGATTGTCATGAAATGGCGCCTGTTGCACATCAAGCGAGCGTAACCCTGTGCGATGAATCGGCCACCGAAGGTCGCCCTCGCGCCTCATACGAGTGACCCGTCAACGTGCCGCATGCCAGCCCCCTGCCTCTGTGCCCACTGCCCCCTGGCCCTCACCCCGCCCGCAGTGCCATCGTCATCGCCTCCACCGCAAGCAGCGGCGCCACATTGCGGTCGAGGGCCTCGCGGCAGGCGGCGATCGCTTCTATGCGGCGCAGGGTGGTCTCTGGGGTCGTGCCGCGGGCGAGGCGCTCCAGCGTGTCCTGCATCTCCGTGTTGGCAAGGGCTCGGCTGGTGCCGAACTGGAGGGCGAGGACGTCGCGGTAGAAGGCCGTGAGGTCGATCAGGGCGAGGTCCAGGCTGTCGCGCTGCGTACGGGTCCTGCGGCGCTTCTGCTTGTCCTCCAGTTCCTTCATCACGCCCGCTGTGCCGCGCGGCATCCGGCCGCCCTGGGCCGCGCCGAGCGCCGCCTTCAGCTCCTCGGTCTCCTTGGCGTCGATCTCCTCGGCCATCTGCTTGGCGTCCTCGGAGGCCGCGTCGATCAGCTCCTGGGCCGCCTTCAGGCAGCCGCCGATGTCGTCGACACGGAGTGGGAGCTTGAGGACGGCGGCGCGGCGCTCGCGGGCGCTCGGGTCCGTGGCCAGGCGGCGGGCGCGGCCCACGTGACCCTGGGTGGCACGGGCGGCGACGGCCGCGACATCCGGTTCGATGCCGTCGCGGCGTACGAGGATGTCGGCGACCGCCGCCACAGGAGGCGTCCTCAGCGTGAGATGGCGGCAGCGGGAGCGGATGGTCGGCAGGACGTCCTCCAGGGAGGGCGCGCACAGGAGCCAGACCGTACGGGGGGCGGGCTCCTCCACGGCTTTCAGCAAGACGTTGCCCGCACCCTCCGTCAGGCGGTCGGCGTCCTCCATGACGATGACCTGCCAGCGGCCCGTGGCGGGCGACATCTGGGCACGGCGCACCAGGTCACGGGTCTCCTTGACGCCGATCGACAGGAGGTCGGTGCGGACGATCTCCACATCGGCGTGCGTACCGATCAGGCTCGTATGGCAGCCGTCGCAGAACCCGCAGCCGGGGGATCCGCCGAGGGCGCGGTCGGGGCTCACGCACTGGAGAGCCGCAGCGAAAGCCCTCGCCGCCGTGGAACGGCCCGAGCCCGGCGGCCCCGTGAACAGCCAGGCGTGCGTCATCTTCGACGTCTCGGGCAGTGGGGTGGCGGCGGCCACGGCCGTGACCAGCGCGTCGGCGTCCCGGGCGGCGGCGTCGAGCTGCTCGCTCACCTTCTCCTGACCCACCAGGTCGTCCCATACGGGCATGGGTTGCCGCCCCTCCGTCGCACATCTGCCTTGCCGCGTCCCATTGTGCGGGAGGGCACCGACAACGGGGCCTCACGCCTTCACGTCAGCGCCCGCGACGCCCCCGCCGGCCACGCCCCTCGTCGAGGTCATCGTCCTCACGCGGGCCCAGCAACTCGTCCGCCAGCGTCGGGAGATCGTCCAGCGGGGTCTCCTCTGCCCAGTCCGAGCGGTGCCGCCGAGGCGAACCCCCCTCGGCCTCGACCTGGGGCAGCTCACGGGTGCGGTCGTCGGAGCCGTCGGGCGCCGGCCGCTCGTCGCGGAAGTACCCCGGAGGCACCCGGCGCCCCGGGTCGCTGCCCCGCTGCTCGCCGCCACGGTCGTCCCGTACGGCCTGGTCCTCCCTTACGGGAGGAAGGACGGCCGTCTCGTCCGCGTCCGGGCGCACCGGAGGAAGCACCGCCGTCTCGTCCGCGGCCCCCTCCGGCGCCGGAGGCTGCGGCAGCACGGCTGTCTCCTCCGCGTCGGGCCCAGTTTCGGGAGCGTCGCCGGGCGGCACGGGACGCAGCACTGTGGTCTCGTCGTCCGCCGGCCCAGCGGGCGCGTTCGTGGGCGGCACGACGGGCGTGGGCGTCGGCACCGTGACCTCGTTGTCGGGGGTGGTCGCCGGAGAACCGGAACCCGAACCCTCCGCCGCGGCAGCAGCCTCGGCTGCCGCAGCCGCCCCCCTGCGGGCCTCCTCCGCCCGGAGCAACGCCTCCTCGGCCTTCCGCTGCTTCTCCAGGCGCCGCGCCTCGGCCTCCGCCCGGAGCCGCGCCTCCTCCTCGGCCTGCTTGCGCAGGCGCTCCTGCTCGGCCGCGCGGGCCTGCTCCTCCGCGAGCCGTCGCTTCCGCTCCTCCTCGGCCCTCCGACGCGCCTCCTCGGCCTGCTGCCGGGCCACCTCGGCCTGCCGCTCCAGCTCGCGCCGCTGGGCCTCCTCCAGCTCGCGCCGCTTGCGTTCCTCTTCCTCCGCTCGCAGCCGGGCGAGCTGCTCCTGCCGCTCGCGCTCCAGGCGCTCCTCCTCGGCCTTGCGGGCGGCCTCTTCCTCGGCGCGCCGCCGCGCCTCCTCCTCGGCCGCCTTACGGGCCTCCTCCTGGGCTTTCACCTCGGCCTCGGAGAGCGGCAGCATCATGTCGAGCCGGTGCCGGACGACGGTGGTGACGGCCTCGGGCTCCTGCCCGGCGTCGACCACCAGGTAGCGCGTGGGGTCGGCGGCGGCGAGCGTCAGGAAACCGGCCCGCACGCGCGCGTGGAACTCGGCGGGCTCGGACTCCAGCCGGTCCGGCGCCTCCGTGAATCGCTCCCTCGCGGTCTCCGGCGGCACATCGAGCAGCACGGTCAGATGAGGCACCAGCCCATTGGTCGCCCATCGCGAGATCCGCGCGATCTCGGTCGGGGACAGATCGCGACCGGCCCCCTGGTACGCCACGGACGAGTCGGTGTAGCGGTCCGAGACGACCACCGCGCCCCGCTCCAGCGCGGGCCGCACCACGGTGTCCACGTGCTCGGCACGGTCGGCGGCGTACAGCAGCGCCTCCGCGCGGTTGGACAGCCCGGCCGACGACACGTCCAGCAGGATCGACCGCAGCCGCTTGCCCACGGGTGTGGCCCCCGGCTCGCGCGTCAGCACGACCTCATGTCCCTTGGACCGGATCCACTCCGCGAGCGCCTCGGCCTGCGTCGACTTCCCGGCCCCGTCACCGCCCTCCAGGGCGATGAAGAACCCGTTCGCAGCCGGTGCCGTCGCGGGCTCGTCCCCGCCCCGCAGCGCGTCCCGCAGGTCGTGCCGCAGCGGTACGCCGGAACGGTCGTCGACCTTGGCCAGCACCAGCGCGGCGACCGGCAGCAGGAGCGCGCCGACCAGCATCAGGGTGAACGCCGCGCCCCCGTGCGCGAACACGAACTTGCCGTTCTCCAGCCGGTGCGGCCCGATCGCCGCCGCCAGCACGGGGGCCACGAGTGCGCCCAGGGCGACGTAGACCCGTACGACCGCGTGGAGATGTTCCGTCGTACGCGCCCGACGGTAGTCCTCGGCCTCCTGGTCGAGCAGCGTGTGCCCGGTGTTCGCGGCGGTGCCCGCGCCGATGCCCGCGAGCGCCGAGAGCAGGATGACCATGGTGACGTCCGGGACGATTCCGGCGGCGAGCAGCGCGAGGCCCGTGAACGCGATGGCCAGCGAGAGCAGCCGGCGCCGCGACAGCGGAGGCAGCACCTTCGGAGCCGTACGGATGCCTACGACGACGCCGCCCGTCAGGGCCGCCACCAGCAGCCCGTACATCACCGGCCCGCCGCCCAGGTCCTTGGCGTGCAGCACGGAGACGGCCACCGCGGCGGCGATTGCGGCGGCGACGGCGGCGCAGGCCAGAACCAGCAGCGGAAGCGAGCCCGTACGTCCCTTGTCGACGCCGGTGCCCGACTTGGGGCGGCGCAGGCCCTCGAGCGGTGACCGCGCGCGCGGGGTGCGTGCGTCGGGGAGTTCGAGGACGGTCAGCACCGTCAGCGAGGCGGCGAACAGGCCCGCCGCGACGTACGACGCGAGCGCCGCCTGATGCTGGTCGAACCAGGCGATTCCGGCGCCCAGGAGGTTGTTGAGGAGCCCGGCCACGACGAGAGCGGCGGCCGCGAGGGGCACTGCCACGAATCCCGTACGCAGCGACAGGCGGCGCAGCGTCTCCGTGTGGTCCGGCAGCGGGCGGACTGCCGCGCCCTCCAGGGGCGCCGCGGGCAACAGGGCGGGCGCCGCGCTCTCCCGGCACACCGTCCAGAAGCGCTCGGCGACTCCGGTGACGAACGCGGTCACCAGGATCACGGCCAGCGCGTCGTCGGGCGTCCAGTCGATCCACAGGGGCGCGATGATCAGCAGCACGACCCGTACACCGTCCGCGCCGACCATGGTCCAGCGGCGGTTGAGCGGCCCCTCCTGGGAGGTCAGGGAGGTGAGCGGTCCGAGGAGTACGGCTCCGAAGAGCAGCGTCGCGAGTATCCGCGCCCCGAAGACGGCCGAGACGGCGAAGGCCACCCCGCGGTAGTTCCCCCCGAAGGACCCCGCCGCGACCGCCGCCTGGAGCGCGAGCGCGACCAGGACGAGCAGCGCGAGGGCGTCGCCGACGCTGCCCACGAGCTGAGCGCTCCACAGCCGCTTCAACTGCGGTACGCGCAGCAGCGCGCGGACGGCACGCTCTCGTGAATCTGCGACCAGGGCGTCGTCTGGGGCCGGGGTGTGGGCCGTTGGCTGCTCCGCTCGCGTCATGCGTTCAGCCTATCGGGAGGCACCGACAACCCCGAAGGGCGGCCACCACATGCGGACGAGGGGCCTCCGCGGGGCGCTCAGCCCTCCGAAGCCGTCGCCTTCTTGGTGGCTGCCTTCTTGGCCGGAGCCTTCTTGGCAGGCGTCTTCGAAGTCGTCGTCTTCTTGGCTGCCGTTTTCTTGGCAGGGGCCTTCTTGGTGGCCGTTTTCTTCGCGACGGCCTTCTTGGCCGTCTTCTTGGCGGGTGCCTTCGCGCGCTTCTCCGCGAGCAGCTCGTAACCCCGCTCCGGGGTGATCTCCTCGACGCTGTCGCCGGACCGCAGGGTCGCGTTGGTCTCGCCGTCGGTGACGTACGGCCCGAAGCGCCCGTCCTTGACGACGACCGGCTTCCCGCTGACCGGGTCCTCGCCGAGCTCCTTCAGCGGCGGCTTGGCCGCGGCGCGCCCGCGCTGCTTGGGCTGGGCGTAGATGGCGAGGGCCTCTTCCAGCGTGATCGTGAAGAGCTGGTCCTCGGACTGCAGCGAACGCGAGTCCGTGCCTTTCTTCAGGTACGGCCCGTAGCGCCCGTTCTGCGCGGTGATCTCCACACCCTCGGCGTCCTTGCCGACGACGCGCGGCAGCGACATCAGCTTGAGCGCGTCCTCCAGCGTCACCGTGTCCAGGGACATCGACTTGAAGAGCGAGGCCGTACGCGGCTTGACCGCGTTCTTGCCGGTCTTCGGGGTGCCCTCGGGGAGCACTTCGGTGACATACGGCCCGTAGCGCCCGTCCTTGGCGACGATCTGGTGGCCCGTGGCGGGGTCGGCGCCCAGCTCGAAGTCGCCGCTCGGCTTGGCGAGCAGTTCCTCCGCGTACTCCACCGACAGCTCGTCCGGAGCCAGATCGTCCGGGACGTCCGCGCGCTGGTGGTTCTCGGAGTCCTTCTCGCCGCGCTCGACGTAAGGGCCGTAGCGCCCGACGCGCAGCACGATGTCGTTGCCCACCGGGAACGACGACACCTCGCGGGCGTCGATCGCGCCCAGGTCGGTGACGAGTTCCTTGAGGCCGCCCAGGTGGTCCCCGTCGCCGTTGCCGGCTTCGGCGGCGCTGCTGTCGCCGCCCGCGCCCTCACCGAAGTAGAAGCGCTTCAGCCACGGCACGGCGCGCGCCTCGCCCCGCGCGATGCGGTCGAGGTCGTCCTCCATCTTCGCGGTGAAGCTGTAGTCGACGAGCCGCCCGAAGTGCTTCTCCAGGAGGTTGACCACGGCGAAGGACAAGAAGGAGGGCACCAGGGCCGTGCCCTTCTTGAAGACATAGCCGCGGTCGAGGATGGTCCCGATGATCGACGCGTACGTAGACGGGCGGCCGATCTCGCGCTCCTCGAGCTCCTTGACCAGGCTGGCCTCGGTGTAGCGGGCCGGAGGCTTGGTCGCGTGGCCGTCGACCGAGATCTCCTGGGCGGACAGCGCGTCGCCCTCGTTGACCTGGGGCAGCCGGCGCTCGCGGTCGTCCAGCTCGGCGTTCGGGTCATCCGCGCCCTCGACGTACGCCTTCAGGAAGCCGTGGAAGGTGATCGTCTTGCCGGACGCGCTGAACTCGGCGTCCCGGCCGTCCGCTGCGCGGCCACCGATCTTCACCGTGACGGAGTTCCCGGTCGCGTCCTTCATCTGGGAGGCGACGGTCCGCTTCCAGATCAGCTCATAGAGCCTGAACTGGTCGCCGGTCAGTCCGGTCTCGGCAGGCGTACGGAAGCGGTCCCCGGAGGGGCGGATCGCCTCGTGCGCCTCCTGCGCGTTCTTGACCTTCCCGGCGTACGTCCGCGGCTGCGCCGGCAGATAGTCGGCGCCGTACAGCTGCGTGACCTGCGCGCGGGCCGCGGCGACCGCGGTGTCCGAGAGGGTCGTGGAGTCCGTACGCATATAGGTGATGAAGCCGTTCTCGTACAGCTTCTGTGCCACCTGCATCGTGGCCTTCGCGCCGAAACCGAGCTTGCGCGAGGCCTCCTGCTGCATCGTCGTCGTACGGAACGGGGCGTACGGGGAGCGACGATACGGCTTGGACTCGACGGACCGTACGGAGAAGTCGGTGTTCTCCAGGGCGGCGGCGAGCGCGCGAGCGTTCGCCTCGTCCAGGTGGAGCGTGTTCGCGCTCTTGATCTGCCCGAGCGAGTCGAAGTCGCGGCCCTGGGCGACACGCCTGCCGTCGACCGTCGTCAGGCGGGCGACCAAGGAGGACGGGTCGCTCTTGTCGCCGACGCGGCCCGTGCCGAAGGTGCCCGTCAGGTCCCAGTACTCGGCGGAACGGAACGCGATGCGCTCGCGCTCCCGCTCGACGACCAGGCGGGTCGCCACGGACTGGACTCGGCCCGCCGACAGGCGCGGCATGACCTTCTTCCACAGGACCGGCGAGACCTCGTAGCCGTAGAGGCGGTCGAGGATGCGGCGGGTCTCCTGGGCGTCGACGAGCTTCTGGTTGAGCTCGCGCGGGTTGGCGACGGCGGCCTGGATCGCGGCCTTGGTGATCTCGTGGAAGACCATCCGCTTGACCGGGACCTTGGGCTTGAGCACCTCCTGGAGGTGCCAGGCGATGGCCTCGCCCTCGCGGTCCTCATCGGTGGCGAGGAAGAGCTCGTCGGAGTCGCGCAGCAGGTCCTTGAGCTTCTTGACCTGGGCCCTCTTGTCGGCGTTGACGACATAGATGGGCTGGAAGTCGTGCTCGACGTCCACGCCGAGGCGGCGTACCTCGCCGGTGTACTTCTCGGGCACCTCCGCGGCGCCGTTGGGGAGGTCGCGGATGTGCCCGACGCTCGCTTCGACGACGTAGCCGGGGCCGAGATAGCCCTTGATCGTCTTCGCCTTGGCAGGCGACTCGACGATGACGAGTCGGCGGCCGCCGTGTGCGGTCTCGCTGGTCGGGGACAACTTCGCTCTTCTCTCCGGTCGACGCAGGGGGTTCGCCCCAGGCGCTGGTCCCAGGGGTCGGGTCGTGCTGACGCTGCGGAGTGTGACGGTACATCCCGCCCCCGTGTCAAACGGGAAAAGCCCGCAACGGCCACTCGAACGGTAACCCGACTCCCGGCATTCCTGCCGCCCGGAGTGTGGACCTGCTGGTTCAGCCCTAAACGGAGGGTGAGTTCTCAGTTACGGAAACGGCGGAATCATGACGGCTGGAGATCTTGCCTCCGACCTTTCTGAGGCAACAACTCCGGTTCACCGGAGGGCATCGCTCAGGGAACGGGAGTCACACCGGAACACGCGCCTGTTCAGATGCGTGTGAAGCACCACACCGCGAGAAACAGCGCGGCCGTCCCGGCGAAGCTCGCGACCATCGCGGACGCGGCCGGGCTCATCCCGTCGGCGACGGGTTCGCGGTGCCGCAGCCGGGCCGCGGTCCACACCAGCAGTCCGGCTCCGAACAGGGCGAACACCGATCCCGCGAAGACCGCCGGTCCGTTCTCCATGGTTCGTTCCCTTCGCCCTTGAGTGCCCAAGGACGGGAGACTGACACCTCCGGGAAGCGAGCACGCGAACCCATGGTGAACGCACGGCGGACAGACCCGTGCGGCTCGCCGCGCACACCACACGCCCAGCGCCGTGCCGGCTCGGTTCGAATGCGCGGCCGGAGCGATTTCGCGCCATCCATGACGGCTCGGCGGTCGTGGGGCTTCCGCCCACCCGGCTGCTCACCCGGCGGGCTCGAGAAATCCCTGCTCGATCAGCAGCCGGATCTGCGCAGGCGTACGGTCCCGCAGCAACACCGGGTCCTCGCCGATCAGTTGGGCGATGGCATCCAGAATCCGCCCAGCGCTGAGCTGGCCGTCGCACACACCCGCGAAGCCCGCGCCCACCGTGTCCACCCTGGTGGCCCGCCGCATCCCGCGGTTCTGGCGCAGCACGACATGCTCCGGATCCTCTGCGCCGGGCAGCCCGACCTGCTCCTGAACGATCTCGCCCGCGAGCTTGAAATGCCCGGCGAGCAGCGCCGCATCGTCGTGCGCGCGCAGATAGTCCACGCGGTCGAAGTGCGCGCGCACCGTCTCGCCGAGCGGCTGTTCGACGGGATGCGGCCACTCCTCCACGACGACCGAGGGCTGCGCGGCCCCCGACTTGCGCAGGGTGATCCACCCGAAGCCCACGGCTCTGACCTTCCGCGTCTCGAACTCGTCGAGCCACGCGTCGTACCGCGTCTGGTACCCCACCGGATCCGAACGGTGATCACCGGCGTCCCGCAGCCACAGTTCGGCGTACTGCATGACGTCCTGCACCTCGCGCTGCACGACCCACGCGTCACAGTCGCGCGGCACCCACGAGCGCAGCCGGTCCTGCCAGTCCTCCCCCTCCACGTGCTGCCAGTTGGCAAGGAACTGCGCATATCCCCCTTCGTTGAGATGAGCTCCCGCCCCTTGAACGAGCGCCCGGCACAGATCGTCCCCGCCCATCCCGCCGTCCCGGTAGGTGAGCCGGGCGCCGGGAGAGATGACGAAGGGCGGGTTGGAGACGATCAGGTCGTACGTCTGCTCGCCCACCGGCTCGAACAGCGAGCCCTCGCGCAGATCGGCCCCCGGGGCGCCGGACAGGGCGAGCGTGAGCGCGGTGATGTGCAGCGCGCGCGGGTTGACGTCGGTCGCAGTCACACGCGTGGCGTGCTGTGCGGCGTGCAGCGCCTGGATTCCGGAGCCGGTGCCGAGATCGAGCGCCGACGCGACGGGCGTACGCACCGTGACGCCCGCCAGGGTCGTGGACGCGCCGCCCACGCCGAGTACGACCCGTTCATCATGACTGCCGATGCCGCCGGCTCCTCCGACCGCGCATCCGAGGTCCGAGACGATGAACCAGTCCTCGCCGCCGGGTCCCCCGAACGGCCGGACATCGACCGTCGCCGCGACCTCGTCGCCGCCGGTCCGGGTCAGCCAGCCGCCCTCCAGGCAGTCCTGAACCGGCAGTACGTCCGCCACGCGCACGTGCCGCACGGGCTGCTGCAACAGGAACAGCCGTACGAGTGTCTCCAGCGGCGTGTCGCCCCGGGTCGCGCGGAGCGCGGGCACGGTCTCGCTCCGGGCCAGCGCCGCATACGCAGAGGCGCCCAGCAGATCGAGCAGGCCGTCGGCGCTGAAGGAGGCGCCCAGGAGGGCGTCCCGCAGCCGGGCGGTGACGTCGGAGCGGTCGGTAGAGGGCAGCGTTGCCAGGCTGGTGTTACTCACGCCTCCATTGTTGCCGCTCCCGCCGACCGGACGCGTGTCCCTGTGGACAACATGCCGCCTGTGGACAACATGCCGATGGCCCGGCATGCGCGCGTACCGGGCCATCTCCTGGCTGACGAACGATCGGGCTCCTCTGTCAGCCGTTGGTCGCCGACGGCGACCCGGAGGCCGACTTGCAGCTCTCCTGCTTGGCCATCGCCTGGCCCACCTCGCCCTCCTGCAGCTTGTTGAGGGCGACGTTGCCGCTCTGGCCCAGCTTGTCCAGCTCGGTGGCGATGTCCTTGAGCCCGTCCGCGAACTTCCCCTGGTCCTTCGTGTCGAGCGCGTCGACCTGCTTCTTGAGGTCGGCGTACGACGTGGAGATGCCGTCGAGCTCCTTGACGGCGTCCGCCTGCTTCTTCTTTCCGTCCTCGACATCCGGCGCCCCGGCCTTCTTCACGGCGGCGCCGATCGCCTTGTAGGCGTCGGACATGTCCTGGAAGGCCTGGGAGTCCGTCTTCTGGACGTCCGCCGGCGTGCTGTTGTCCGAGGTCTGCTTCTGGATGGAGGTGTTGGCGGCCTCGATCTTCTTCGCCTGCGGCTGCACCTCGTCACAGACCTCTTTGGCCCAGGAGTTCAGCTTTTCGCTGCTGTCGTCGTCTCCGCCACATCCCGACAGCGCCAGTACCAGTACCGCACCGCCGGACAGTGCGGCCGCGAGCTTCTTGTTCACCGGATTGGTCCCTTCCATGGCTCTCGGCCCCGGAACATACACGCCAAGTGGGCGACACCCACGAGATGGAAGTCCGATTTGTAAAATATCGTAGCCATTTGTACCAAGCGAGAGAAGGCTCACGAACCCGGCGTGAAAACCCGAGAGCGGGCGGACAGCGCGTCAAGACGCGCCGCCCGCCCGCTCGTTGAGCGGAACCTGACCAGCCGTAAGGCCAAGCCGTGGAGCAATCGCCTAGGAAACCACCGCCGCATCCTCCGACTTGGAGACCGGTTCGGAGTTGTCTTCGTCACCTACGGCGATACCGCGCCGTTTGGACACGTACACCGCGCCCACGATCACGGCGATCGAGAGCACCGCGATGAGGACGCGCATGCCCACGCTCTTGTCCTCGCCGTAGCTGAATTCGACCACCGCGGGCGCGATGAGCAGCGCCACCAGGTTCATCACCTTCAGCAGGGGGTTGATCGCGGGTCCCGCGGTGTCCTTGAAGGGGTCGCCGACCGTGTCGCCGATCACCGTCGCGGCATGAGCCTCGCTGCCCTTGCCCCCGTGGTGACCGTCCTCGACGAGCTTCTTCGCGTTGTCCCAGGCGCCGCCGGAGTTGGCGAGGAAGACCGCCATCAGCGTGCCCGTGCCGATCGCGCCCGCGAGGAACGAGCCGAGCGCACCGACCCCGAGCGTGAAACCGATCGCGATCGGCGTCAGTACCGCGAGCAGGCCTGGTGTGGCCAGTTCGCGCAGCGCGTCCTTGGTGCAGATGTCGACGACGCGCCCGTACTCGGGCTTCTCGGTGTAGTCCATGATCCCGGGATGCTCACGGAACTGCCGCCGCACCTCGTAGACCACGGCCCCGGCGGACCGCGACACCGCGTTGATCGCCAGCCCCGAGAAGAGGAAGACGACCGCGGCGCCCGCGATGAGCCCGACCAGGTTGTTGGGCTGTGAGATGTCCATCATCAGGTTCATCGGAGCGCCCTCGCCGCTGACCCGCTCGCCCACTTCGTTCGCGGCTGTGAGGATCGCGTCGCGGTACGAGCCGAAGAGCGCCGAAGCCGCGAGTACGGCCGTGGCGATGGCGATGCCCTTGGTGATGGCCTTCGTGGTGTTGCCCACCGCGTCCAGGTCGGTGAGCACCTGGGCGCCCGAGCCCGTGACGTCGCCGGACATCTCGGCGATGCCCTGCGCGTTGTCGGAGACCGGCCCGAAGGTGTCCATGGCGACGATGACGCCGACCGTGGTGAGCAGTCCGGTACCGGCCAGCGCGACGGCGAAGAGCGCCAGCATGATCGACGTACCGCCGAGCAGGAACGCCCCGTACACGCCGAGCCCGATCAGCAGGGCGGTGTAGACGGCCGATTCGAGACCGACGGAGATACCGGCGAGGACGACGGTGGCCGGGCCGGTCAGCGAGGTCTTGCCGATGTCCCGTACGGGACGGCGGGTCGTCTCGGTGAAGTAGCCCGTCAGCTGCTGGATCAGCGCGGCCAGCACAATGCCGATCGCGACAGCGACGAGCGCGAGGATCCGCGGATCGCCGCCGTTGTCCAGGATGGCCGTGTCCGTGACGCCGTCCAGATCGGCGTACGAGGACGGCAGGTAGATGAAGACGGCCGCGGCCACCAGCGCCAGCGAGATCACCGCGGAGATGAAGAAGCCGCGGTTGATGGCGCTCATTCCGCTGCGGTCGGCCCGGCGCGGTGCCACCGCGAAGATGCCGATCATCGCGGTGATCACGCCGATCGCGGGCACGATCAGCGGGAACGCGAGCCCTGAATCGCCGAACGCCGCCTTGCCGAGGATCAGCGCGGCGACGAGCGTGACGGCGTACGACTCGAAGAGGTCGGCGGCCATACCGGCGCAGTCGCCGACGTTGTCGCCCACGTTGTCGGCGATGGTCGCAGCATTGCGCGGATCGTCCTCCGGAATGCCCTGCTCGACCTTGCCGACCAGGTCGGCGCCGACGTCGGCGGCCTTGGTGAAGATGCCGCCGCCGACACGCATGAACATCGCGATCAGCGCGGCGCCGAGACCGAAGCCCTCCAGGACCTTCGGCGCATCGGCCGCGTACACCAGCACCACACAGGAGGCGCCCAGCAGACCGAGTCCCACCGTGAACATGCCGACTACGCCGCCCGTGCGAAAAGCGATCTTCATGGCTTTGTGCGAGACGGCGGTGAGATCCTTTTCGGGTTCACCTTCCGCCGGGGTCGCTTCCCGTGCCGCGGCGGCCACGCGGACATTGCTGCGTACGGCGAGCCACATGCCGATATAGCCGGTGGTCGCCGAGAACGCCGCGCCGATCAAGAAGAAGACCGATCGTCCGGCGCGCTGATTCCAGTCGTCCGCGGGCAGCAGCATGAGCAGGAAGAACACCACGATGGCGAATACGCCGAGCGTGCGCATCTGCCGTCCCAGGTAGGCATTCGCGCCCTCCTGAATCGCCACCGCGATCTTCTTCATGCTGTCGGTGCCCTCGCCGGCCGCGAGGACCTGGCGGACCAAGATCCCGGCGACGACAAGCGCCGCAAGGGCGACGGCCGCGATGACCATCACGATGAGGCGGTTGTCGTCGGTCAGTACTGCGGCTGCGAAGGTTGTGGGCTGGTCAAACTGATGAGGGGTAGAAAGCCCCGCCATTCGTCCTCCTTGACGCCTGTGCTGAGCTCAAGATGTGGACGGATTGTAGGTACCGGAACCTGATCAAAACAGTGCGCGGTAAGCGGAATCGGCCTTCACATGCTCTTCAGTAAATGATCCACGGACCAGCATGGAACCCGAAAGTGGTAATGCCCCAAAAGCATTGACGCTTGATCCGTTGACGCGCGAGAGGCAGTAAACCCGATCATAAGGCTGTTCGTGAATTCATTCACGATAACGCGCGCGCAATCCACGTGCACGAGCGCGCACGAGAAAGGGCCCCGCTGAGCAGGGCCCTTTCCGTACTGCGTGGGTGAGGGGTCAGGGAACGAGCGTGGCCGGCGGCGTGGTGGGCCAGCTCATCCTGATCAGGCCGCCGTTCTCACCGGCGGTGACCTCCACGTCGTCGACGAGGCCGCTGATGACCGCGAGGCCCATCTCGTCCTCCTCGGTCTCCGCGTCCGGCTCGTCGGCTCCGCCCTGGACTCCCGGCACGTCGCCGGGAGCCGTATGCGGCGCCTCGTCGCCGACCTCGATGGAGAACTGCTTCTCCTCCTCGATCAGCAGCACCCGCACCGGCGCCGAAATGCCGCCGCTCTGGTGCAGTCCGACGGCCCGCGTACAGGCTTCGCCAACGGCGAGCCTGACCTCGTCGAGGACGGCCTCGTCCACTCCGGACCTGCGCGCCACCGCTGCCGCCACCAGTCGGGCGGTCCTGACGTGCTCGGGCAGCGCGCTGAAGCGGAGTTCAACGGTGGCCATGCATCCCCCTCGGGACTACGGGCGTGCTGTCAGGGGGCCGGGCCGCCGAAGCCCGAACCCCCCTCGTTGACTTTCTTCCGTCCCGGACCCAGGCCCGGAACCGGCCTTCGGCCAAGGGCCGCTCGGTCGCGACCGAGGACCGCTCAGTCTGTGGCCGCTACCGCTTCCTCGACCGAGGTGTGGATGGGGAACACCTTGGTGAGACCGGTGATGCGGAAGATCTTCAGAATGCGCTCCTGGTTGCAGACCAGTCGCAGCGAGCCCTCATGGGCACGCACCCGCTTCAGGCCGCCTACCAGCACGCCGAGTCCGGTGGAGTCGAGGAAGTCCACGCCCTCCATGTCGACGACAAGATGAAAACTGCCGTCGTTCACCAGCTCGACCAGCTGCTCGCGCAGCTTGGGCGCGGTATATACATCGATTTCGCCACCGACTTCGACGACCGTACGATCGCCGACGGTACGTGTCGACAGGGACAGGTCCACGGATCCTCCAGCACCTTGCTATCGAGCGGTCGCCCCTCGGGACACCTCGGCGGCGCCCCCGGGACTGTTCGCCAGCCGCGATGGCATTCAATCACTTACCGGCAGGCGTGCACGACGCCTTAGGCCCATTGTCCGTCACGCCAGTGACACACTCGATGCCGATGGCCAAGAATCCCAGGTCCGATCGACCCTCGACGGACACCGCTTCCCGACCCGCTCCGGGCACGGTTCTCGACCGGCTCGCCTCGGGGCCGAGCCGGGCTTCGCGCATCACTCATACGGAGCACTTGCCCGCACGTGAGGGCCGCCATGCCGTCTGGCCCGACCGGATCCGCTCCGAGGTGATCGCGGCGGTGCAGGCAGCGGGCATCGAGCACCCCTGGGCCCACCAGGCACAAGCCGCCGAGCATGCCCTGGACGGCGAATCAGTGATCGTCGCCACAGGAACCGCCTCGGGCAAGTCGCTGGCGTACCTCGCACCTGTGCTGTCGTGTCTGCTCGACGGCTCCGAAGCCGCCAACGGCCGCGGTGCGACCTCCCTCTACCTCGCTCCGACCAAGGCGCTCGCGGCGGATCAGTGCCGAGCCGTGAAGGAAATTTCACATCCTCTGGGCAACGCGGTGCGTCCCGCCGTCTACGACGGGGACACTCCCGTCGAGGAACGCGAGTGGGTGCGCCAGTACGCCAACTACGTCCTGACCAACCCCGACATGCTGCACCGCGGGATACTGCCCTCACACCCCCGCTGGTCCTCCTTCCTGCGCGCCCTGCGCTATGTCGTCATCGACGAGTGCCACACCTACCGCGGCGTCTTCGGCTCACACGTCGCCCAGGTACTGCGCCGGCTGCGCCGCCTGTGCGCGCGGTACGGCTCCTCGCCCGTCTTCCTCCTCGCCTCCGCGACCGCCGCCGAACCGTCGGTGGCCGCTCGCCGTCTGACCGGCCTCCCGGTCGTCGAGGTCGCGGACGACGCCTCACCGCGCGGCGAACTGGTGTTCGCCCTGTGGGAACCTCCGCTCACCGAACTCCACGGCGAGAAGGGCGCCCCCGTCCGCCGTACCGCCACCGCCGAGACCGCCGACCTCCTCACCGACCTGACCGTGCAGGGCGTCCGCTCAGTCGCCTTCGTACGCTCCCGCCGCGGCGCCGAGCTGATCTCGGTGATCGCCCAGGAACGGCTCGCCGAGGTCGACCGCTCCTTGGCCCGGCGCGTGGCCGCGTACCGCGGCGGCTACCTCCCCGAGGAACGCCGCGCCCTCGAGCAGGCCCTCCACTCCGGCGAACTCCTCGGCCTCGCCGCCACCACCGCCCTCGAACTCGGCGTCGACGTCTCGGGACTGGACGCCGTGATCATCGCGGGCTACCCCGGCACGAGGGCCTCACTGTGGCAGCAGGCAGGCCGCGCGGGACGCTCCGGGCAGGGCTCCCTCGCGGTCCTGGTGGCCCGCGACGACCCACTGGACACCTTCCTCGTCCACCACCCGGAGGCCCTGTTCGACCAGCCTGTGGAGTCCACCGTCCTCGACCCCGACAATCCGTACGTCCTCGCTCCCCACCTGTGCGCCGCCGCCGCCGAACTGCCTTTGACGGACGAGGACCTGCCGCTCTTCGGCCCGGCCGCCGCCGATCTGCTTCCGCAGCTGGAGACCGCGAAGCTGCTGCGCCGCCGCACGAAGGCATGGCACTGGACGCGCCGGGAACGAGCCGCCGACCTCACGGACATCCGCGGCGGGGGCGGCAGTCCCGTACAGGTCGTCGAGGCCGGTTCAGGGCGGCTACTGGGCACGGTCGACGCCGGCGCCGCGCACACCAGCGTCCACGACGGGGCGGTCCACCTCCACCAGGGCCGTACGTACCTGGTGAAGGAACTGGACCTCGAGGACTCGGTCGCCCTGGTCGAGGAGGCCAACCCGTCGTATTCGACGGTCGCCCGCGACACCACGGCCATCTCCGTCCTGGAAACGGACATCGAAGTCCCCTGGGGCGAGGGCCGGTTGTGCTACGGCTCCGTCGAGGTCACCAACCAAGTCGTCTCCTTCCTGCGTCGTCGGGTCATCACCGGCGAAGTACTCGGCGAGACGAAACTCGACCTCCCTCCTCGTACGCTCCGCACCCGCGCCGTGTGGTGGACGGTCACCGAAGACCAGCTCGACGCCGCCCGTGTGACCCCGGAGATCCTCGGCGGCGCCCTGCACGCCGCCGAGCACGCTTCGATCGGCATGCTCCCGCTGTTCGCCACCTGCGACCGCTGGGACATCGGCGGCGTCTCCATCCCCCTGCACCCGGACACCCTCCTCCCGACGGTCTTCGTGTACGACGGCCACCCCGGCGGGGCGGGCTTCGCCGAGCGCGCCTTCCACACGGCTCGCGAGTGGCTCACGGCCACCCGCCAGGCCATCGCCTCCTGCGAGTGCGAGGCCGGCTGCCCGTCCTGTATCCAGTCCCCCAAGTGCGGCAACGGCAACGACCCACTGCACAAGCGAGGGGCAGTGCGATTGCTGACGGTCCTGCTGCAGGGGGCGCCCGAGGGACGAGAGGCTGGGGCCGCCTCGACGGCAGGTGCCGGGGGTGAGGGGGCGGAGGAGTAGCTCGGCCAGAGCGCCGGCCCTGCCGCCGGCCCAAGCGGGGCGCGCCTGAGCCGACGGCCGGAAGCGGAGTTATGGCGTCACCTCCGGTGCGGAGCCGGCCTCACTCCCGGGTGCAGGGTGCACTCTTCCCGAGCTCCGTGCGAGGCCGACCTCCGGTTCCAAGCCGGCGAGCCGGGCGCCACACGCCGGGTCCCTCCACGGGTTCACCCCCTCTCCGGCTCCGCTGCTTCGCCCGCGGGGTGAGGCGGCGCCATCACCCCCTCAGGCTCCGCCGGAGGCTTCGGCCCCGCCGGTCCAGCCCGAGACCTGACTTCCGCGGCGAATGGCCCCCGCCCCGCCGCGACCCTGACGTCCGAGATCTCGCCGTAGACGGCGCACCGCACGATGCGGGTGCCCTGGGCCCGCGCCACCCGGTCAGCCTGGGCGCAGGCCGCCGTACCGCCCTCCATCCAGTGGTCCGCAGCAGCGAGTGCCGCCAAGTCGGCGGCACCGCCCGCGTGGTGACGGGTCATCACCGCTTGGCTCATCGCGAGGATGGCGCCGAAGAAGACGCACAGCACCGCGATGACGCCCACCGCCGAAATGGTCGCCGAACCCCGGTCCGAGGAGAACGCTCTCCGGCGCGAACCCCACCATCGCTCGCTCCACCTCGTCATCCGCCCGCCCCCACCGTCTCCTCGGCCAGGGCGACGGCCTCGTGCTCCAGGTCGAGCGCCAGCGCGTCGGGACCCGGAGGCTTCGCCGTGACTCGCACGCGCACCAGGTCGCCCTCGCGCCGAACCGTGACCTGCGCCCCGTCCGGCGCCGTCTGCCGGGCCACCGTCGTCACCGTGCCCGGCGGGTCCTGGCGGGCCGCCGCACGTGCCCCCGCGCGGGCCGCGTCCACGCATTGGATCTGCGCGGACACGGCCATCAGGGCCCAGACCAGTGCCGACGTGAACGCGATCAGCACGGGCAGCACCACGGCCGCCTCCGCCGTCACGAACCCTCGGTCGCCGGCCAGACGCGGGACCCGACCCCGGCCTCGTGCCGGGCGGGAAGCCCGCTCCTCAGAACTGGCCATTGAGCGCTCGCTCCACGATGTCCTGCAGAGCCCCCTTGACCTGCCCACTGGTCAGCACCTCGTAGAGCAGCGCGGCGAACCCCACCGCCGCGATCAGCCCCATCGCGTACTCGGAGGTCACCATTCCGGCATCCCTCCGCGTCGCCGAAGTCCTCCGTACCGCCCAGGCCGTAGGCACCTCCCACGCCCTGCCCACCAGCGACTGCACCCGGCCGGCCCGCACTCGTACCCGCATTGCCTTGCTCATTCGAACCCCCGTGTAGATCCGCTCTGTCGAGTCGTTCGACTCATTCACTTCGTCCAGCTCAGCCGGACCTGTTCCGTTCATCGCTCGCCCTTCACCACGCCTCGCCCGTCATCCACCACCTCCCAACACCCCGCCCGCGAGCCCGATCACCACAGGCAGCACCCCGATCGCGATGAACGCGGGCAAGAAGCACAGCCCCACAGGTGCGGTGACCATGACGGCCGCCCGCCGCGCACGAGTGGTGGCGGTACGTCCCCACTCCGCGCGGGCCTCCGCGGCAAGGCGCCCGACAGGACTCGCCGCCGGTACGCCCGACTCGCCCGCCCGCTCCAGCAGCCGGGCCAGTGCCCGGGCGCCGGGCAGCGCGGCCAGCCCCCGCCATGCCTCGGCCGGTTCACCGCCGAGCCGCACCTCGGCCGCGCCCCGCGCGAGCCGTTCTCCCACGGGCCCCTCCAGCGCCTCCCCCACGGCCTGGGCCGCCGCTACAGGACTGGCGCCCGCCACGATGCAGGCCGCCAACAGATCCGCAGCCAGGGGCAGTTGCCGCTCGGCCAGTCCCGAGTCGGACTCCTCCGCCGGAGTCGGCCTGCGCTGCCACCGCCTCACCCCGAACCCGGCCACGAGCCCCACGACGATCCCGGGAACGCCGCCGACGAACACCCAGCAGGCGCTGACGGCGCCCACCATCGGCAGCCACTTCCGCATCGGGGCCCGTACGTCGAAGCGTCGTCCGGTCGGCGCCGGTTCCACGGCCAGCACCGCTCCCAGGCGCCTGCGCACCCTCCGCTCCCGCCGCGCCGCCCCCAGGACCCACGCGAGCGACCACAGCCCCGCCAGCAGGCACAGGGCCACCCCCAGCCTGTGGACAGCCTCCGGGCTCATCCCGCCTCCGCCTGCCGTACGATCCGCAGCGCCCACCACAGCCCGGCGCCCTCCAACGCCCCGCCGACCAGCAGACAGCCGAGGCCCGCTCCGGTGTGCAGCACGACGTGCAGCGGATCGGCGCCGAGCGCGGTGCCGAGGAGCAGACCCAGCAGGGGCAAACCGGCGAGCAGAACCGCCGTCGACCGTGCCCCCGCCAACTGGGCGCGCAGATCGGCCCGTTGGTCCCGCTCCGCGCGAAGTGCCGCCTCCAGCCGGTCGAGCCCGGCCGCGAGTCCGGCACCCCGGTCCACGGCGACCCGCCAGCACGCGGCGAGCCCCAGCAGTCCCTCGGCGCCCGGCCGGCGTGCCGCATCGGTGAGCGCGGCGGGCACATCCCCGCCGAACCGCGCCGCCGCCAGCACCACCGCCTGCGCATCGCCGAGCCCGCCCGAGTCACGAGCGGCCCGCAGCAGCGCCTCGCCCGGCTGCCGCCCGGCGCGCACCTCCCCCGCGAGCGTCCCGCACAACGCGATCACCGCATCGGCCCACCGCTCCCGGGTGCGCCGCGCCTGACCGGCCCGTCGAGCCCGCCTCACCAGCGGCACCCCGAGCGCGCCCACGACAAGCGGCACCACGGAAGCCCCCAGCAGAGCAACGACCACCCCGGCGACCAGCGACCACCACTCGCCCCGAAGCCGATGCAGTCGCCGTAGCCACTCCACGGCCGGCGCGACCCGCTCCCGCGCCCTTCGCTCCCGCGTCGGCGGTCCGGTCCCTGCCACCCCGCCACCCGCATACAGCAGTTGAGCCCGCCGAGCGCCTGGCCCTTGGCCGCACATCAACCAGGCCGCCGCTCCGGCACACACCATCGCCGCACCCACCGATACCTCACCGACCCCCGTCACAAGCCCTCACTCCTCTCACCGAGCAGCCCCCGCAGCCGCTCCCACCCCCGCTCATAGGCGAAGGCCTCAGCGCCCCAGCGCAGCGCCGGCACCGTCACAACGAGCCCCGCCGGGTCCCGCTCCAGAACATGCACTTCGGCGATCCGCCGCCGCCCAGCCCGGTCGCGTGCAAGATGGAGCACCACCGAAAGGGCGGCCGCCACCTGGCTGTGCAGGGCGGCCCGGTCGAGCCCCGCCGCCGTGCCCAGCGCCTCCAGGCGGGCGGGCACCAATGACGCGGCGTTCGCGTGGACGGTGCCACCGCCGTTGTGGCCGGTGTTCAACGCGGCCAGCAGATGTACGACTTCGGGCCCGCGCACCTCGCCGACGACCAAACGGTCCGGCCGCATCCGCAGGGCCTGGCGCACCAGGTCCTGGAGCGTGACCTGTCCGGCGCCCTCCTGATTTGCGGGTCGGGATTCGAGGCGTACGACATGGGGATGGTCAGGGCGAAGCTCCGCCGAGTCCTCGGCGAGCACGATCCGCTCACCCGGTCCGATGAGCCCCAGCAGGGCACTCAAGAGCGTTGTCTTGCCGCTGCCCGTACCGCCGCTGATCAGGAACGACAGCCGGGCATCGAGCAGTGCCCTGAGTACCCGGTCGCCGCCCGGGGGTACGGTCCCCGCGGCCACCAGTTCGTCGAGGGTGAACGCCCGCGGCCGTACGACCCGCAACGACAGGCACGCCGAGCCGACCGCGACCGGTGGCAGCACGGCATGCAGACGCGTACCGTCCGGAAGCCGGGCGTCGACCCACGGGTGCGCGTCGTCGAGCCGCCGCCCGGCCACGGCCGCGAGGCGCTGCGCGAGCCGTCGTACGGCCGCCGCGTCCGCAAAGGAGACGGCCGTCAGCTCCAGACCGCCGCCCCGGTCCACCCACACCCGGTCGGGCGCCGAGACCAGCACATCGGTCACCGAGGGATCGGCGAGCAGCGGCTCCAGCGGACCGGTTCCGACCAGCTCGGAGCGCAATCGCTCGGCCGCACCGAGCACTTCGGCGTCCCCCAGCACCCGCCCCTGGTCCCGCAACGCCTGCGCCACCCGCGCCGGAGTCGGCTCGGCCCCGCTCTCGGCCAGCCACTGCCGCACCCCGTCCAACAGCTCTTCATCCGCAGGCCAGTTCGCGTCAGCCTGCCCGCCCCGGCTCGCGTCCACCGGCAATCCCACGCCCGCACGTCCACCGACCGGCCCCGCAATAGCAGGCCTCCGCACTCCTGCTCGCCCGCCGGCCGGCCCCGTATCCACAGACCAGCCCACGCCCGTACGACGACCCGCCGACCTCGCGTTCGCGGGCAAACGCACACCCGCAGGCTCACCGACCGGCCCCGCAACCACAGACGGCCCAACTCCCGCTCGCCCGCTGGTCGCCCCCGCATGCGCAGGCCAGTTCACGCCGGTACGACCATCCGTCGGCCTCGCGCCCGCAGACGAATCCACACCCGCACGCCCGCCCAACGCCCCAGCATCCACAGGCAACCCCGCAACACCCGTACGTCCACCGAGCCCTTCGCCACGCAGGCGCGTGCCCCCGCTCATACGCCCCCTCCCGCCATCGCGGCCCGCTCCCAGAACGCCGAGCAGAAGCGGGCAAGCGGCCCCCGTGCGTCGGCTCCGGGCGGAGCACCGCGTTCCTGGGCCACCGGCAGTCCCACTTCCACGGGGACTTCGCCCGCCAGGGGCAGCCCGAGGAGTCGGGCCACCTCCTTGTCGTCCAGGCCTGGCGCGTACGGCCCTCGTACCGCGACCCGCAGATCGCGCA
This sequence comes from Streptomyces sp. NPDC048825, assembly GCF_043198355.1. Lineage (NCBI taxonomy): Bacteria > Bacillati > Actinomycetota > Actinomycetes > Kitasatosporales > Streptomycetaceae > Streptomyces > Streptomyces sp. NPDC048825. The sequence goes on along the minus strand of NZ_JBICUR010000013.1, from coordinate 162,286 downwards.
GGACCATGCCGACCACGGACGCCACCCGCCCTGCCGCCGCGACGGCGCGCAGTTCGGCGGGGACCACGAGGAGTCCGAGGTCCAGCTGGGCGAGAACCTCTGCGACTCCTTCGTCGATCCGGCGCGGCAGGTCCACGACCACCGTGCCGCCTCGTCGTCGGGCCGCGGCCAGCACAGCGCGTACGGCCTCGGGGGCGATGACGACACAGTCGCCGCGATCCCAGCTGAGGACGCGCAAGGCGTGCAGCTCGGGCAGCGACTCCTCCAGAGCGCCGCCGCCGACCCGGCCGCGCGAGCCGGCGAAGGCCGGCCAGCGCAGGCCCTCAGCTGTCTCGCCGCCGAGGAGTACGTCGAGTCCGCCGCCCAGCGGATCCGCGTCCACGAGCAGGGTGCGCCGCCCCTCGCGCGCCGAGGTGACCGCGAGCGCGCAGGCGAGCGTGGACGAACCGGCCCCGCCGCGGCCGCCGATCACGCCGACGGTGAGCGCGGGCGGGCCGACTCCTTCGGCCACATCGGCGATCCGGTCGACCAGCCATTGTTCGCCATCGGGCAGCAACAGGACATGGTCGGCGCCGATCTCCACGGCCCGCTGCCACACCCCCGAGTCGTCCTGATCCCGCCCTACCAGCACCACTCCGCGCCTGCGCACGGCCCCGCGCACCCGACGCGCGGCATCATCGCCGACCAGCACCAAGGGCGCCGTCTCCCATCCGCCTCCGCGCTCCGGCACCCCATGGTGGACCTCTGGCCTGGCGCCCGCCGCGGCGCACAGCCGCAGCAGGTCGTCCAGCAGTTCCACATCCTCCGTGACGATCAACGGCTTGCCCTGCCGCCCTTCGGCGGCCGACGGCCGGTCGTGTGTGATGGCTCCAGCCACGATCTCCATCCCCCTTCGCTGCTTCCTCGCGAAGCCCCCGCGGCCCCGTGAATCCCGCCCGCGCACAAGAACCGGCAACCGGTCCTCCATATGAACCGCCGATACGAACCGGCCATAGCCGCCGGACAAACCGAACCGGCCATGAACTCGCACCCGGCGGCACGCGCTGGAATCACGGTGCAGCGATCCCGGAAATCGTGTGGATCTTGCTCGATAACTGTGGACGACTCGATGGTTGTGAATATCGCGTTCACCCAAACCGCTGACCGTGCAGGACTTCCACAGAGCAGCGCAACGACTACGTACGGTGACGGATTATGCGTACACGCGAAGAAGCACCGAAGCCCGCACAACGGGCCCGGTGCTCAGCGAGGGAAGAGAGAAAACCCACCCGGACATGCGACGACCCCCGCCGGGGGGGAGAGCGGGGGTCGTCCCCACGGCCGACTCGGGGGGGGAGGAGCCGGACCGGGTTAGCACGGTCGCGAACGATCCGTGACTTCCATGGTGTACCCGAGAGCCTTCTCAGGCAAACCCATGCGCCTCACCTTACGCCGAATGGTGGGCGCCTATGCTCAGGCTCGTGGAAAACCACTCCTTGCCCCGCACAGCGGCCTTCTTTGATCTGGACAAGACGGTCATTGCGAAGTCGAGCACGCTCACGTTCAGCAAGTCGTTCTACCAAGGTGGACTGATCAACCGCCGGGCTGTGTTGCGTACCGCATATGCCCAGTTTGTCTTCCTCGCGGGCGGCGCCGACCACGATCAGATGGAGCGGATGCGCGAGTATCTGTCCGCGCTGTGCCGCGGCTGGAACGTCCAGCACGTCAAGGAGATCGTCGCTGAGACGCTGCACGACCTGATCGACCCGATCATCTACGACGAGGCGGCGTCACTCATCGAGGAGCACCACCTGGCCGGCCGCGATGTCGTGATCGTCTCCACCTCCGGGACGGAGGTCGTCGAGCCGATCGGTGAACTGCTCGGCGCGGACCGGGTGGTGGCGACCCGCATGGTCGTGGGCGACGACGGCTGCTTCACGGGCGATGTGGAGTACTACGCGTACGGCCCGACGAAAGCCGAGGCGATCAAGGAGCTGGCCGCGTCCGAGGGGTATGACCTCTCGCGCTGCTATGCCTACAGCGACTCGGCGACCGACATCCCGATGCTCGAAGCCGTCGGCCACCCCCATGCCGTCAATCCCGACCGTGCGCTGCGCCGCGAGGCCACCACGCGCGCCTGGCCCATACTCGACTTCCACCATCCGGTGCGGCTGAAGCAGCGGCTGTCCGTGCCGCCCCGCCCGGCCCTGGTCGCCGCGGCGGCGATAGGTGCGGCGGCGGCCACCGCGGGCCTGGTCTGGTACGCGAGCCGGCGCCGTTCAGTGGTGGGCTGAGCCTCCCGAATGACCCGTGACGATACGGGTGACCGATTCACTCCTTTTTGAACCCAAAAGTAAAGAAGCGCAGCAAGGGCTTCCGCTTCCTCCAGTCCTGGAGTACAAAGAAGTTAACGGCCCGCGAGACCAAGGATCATCCGAAAGGATCACCTTTAACCGCAACCAAGGCCCCACGGACCGAGCATGAACACTGGGCACCCACGCGACGTCGACCCGTCGATTACGGGCCAGCCGCACCAGGCCACGGGCAAAGTTCCCGACCTGATGGGCAATATTTCGAGGACGCTTGGTAACCCGGGTGAACATGCCAGCGGCGGTACGAACCCTCGTACCGCCGCAACCCTGTTCAGGGAGTTTTTCGCCCTCCCAAGAGGCCCATTTTCGAGCCCGGAGCGCAGAAGCCCCGCGCCGTGAGGCCGGACGTCACGCCGCCCCTCGCTGCAGCGCCTCGCACACCGCCGTCGACTCCCGCGCGCCCAGCTCAACCGCCTTGCCACAGTGGGCGATCCAGGTCTCCATGCCCTCCGGGGTGCCGGAGACGTATCCCTCGAAGGCCGCCAGATAGGCCGCGCGGCCCTGTTCCGCCTGGCCGACCTCGGCCGGACAGACGGACTTCGGGTCGAGGCCGCTGCCGACCAGGACGATGCGTTCGGCCGCGCGCGCGACCAGGCCGTTGTGGGAGACGAAGGGGCGCAGAGCGAGCAGTTCGCCGTGCACCACGGCGGCAGTCACCAGGGCGGGGGCGGAGCTGCCCGCGATGATCAACTGCGCGAGACCGTCGAGACGACCCTCGACCTCGGCCGCGTCGGGCAGCGGCAGTTCGACCAGCGGCTCGTCGACGGGTTCGCCGTCCTGCCGCGGCCGACCGACCTCGTCCCCCTTGTCCGCGGCCGCCACCAAGTGCAGCCGCGCCAGCACCCGAAGGGGTGACTGCCGCCAGATGGACAGGAGTTGACCAGCCTCGGCGGTCAACCGGAGGGCCGCGCCAACCACTCTGGCCTCGTCGTCACCGCTGAAGTCGGTGCGCCGGCGCACCTCCTCGAGGGCCCAGTCGGCACCGGACAGCGCGGCGGAGCCTCGCGCACCGCGCAGCGCGGCCTCGGAGGTGATCTCGTTGCTGCGGCGCCGCATGATGCGATGCCCGTACACCCGGTCCACAGCCTTGCGCACTGACTCCACGCTTTCCGCGACGCCGGGCAGCGAGCCCAGGGTCGCGAGCGGGTCGGCGTTCGCACCTGTCGTACTCATGAGTACGACCCTACGCACCACTGTGACCATCCCCACGAAGGAGTGGTCTTCTTCACGTTTGGCGACGACCGAACGTGGTTCGACCACTAGGCTTACTGAACATGAAAATTGCTTTCGTTGGGAAGGGCGGCAGTGGCAAGACCACCCTGTCCTCGCTCTTCATCCGTCACCTCGCGACCACGGGATCGCCGGTCGTCGCGGTCGACGCCGACATCAACCAGCACCTCGGGCCCGCGCTCGGACTCGACGAGGCAGACGCCGCCGCACTGCCCGCGATGGGCGACCGGCTTCCGCTGATCAAGGATTACCTGCGCGGTTCCAACCCGCGTATCGCCTCCGCCGAGACGATGATCAAGACGACTCCGCCCGGCGAGGGCTCCCGGCTGCTGCGGGTGGTCGAGAACAACCCGGTCTACGACGCCTGTGCGCGAGCCGTGGAACTCGACGGCGGCGCCGTCCGTTTGATGGTCACCGGCCCGTTCACCGAGGCCGATTTGGGAGTGGCCTGCTACCACTCCAAGACCGGTGCAGTGGAGCTCTGCCTGAATCATCTCGTCGACGGCCAGAGCGAGTACGTCGTCGTCGACATGACGGCGGGCTCGGACTCCTTCGCGTCCGGCATGTTCACCCGCTTCGACATCACGTTCCTCGTCGCCGAGCCGACCCGGAAGGGGGTCTCCGTCTACCGCCAGTACAAGGAGTACGCGCGCGACTTCGGCGTCACCCTGAAGGTCGTCGGCAACAAGGTGCAGGGCCAGGACGACATCGACTTCCTCCGCGCCGAAGTCGGTGACGACCTCCTGGTGACGGTCGGGCACTCGGACTGGGTGCGCGCCATGGAGAAGGGCCGCCCGCCCCGCTTCGAGCACCTGGAGGACGCCAACCGCCGCGCGCTTCAGGCACTTCAGTCCGCGGTGGACGCCACGTACGAGCTGCGCGACTGGGAGCACTACACGCGTCAGATGGTGCACTTCCACCTGAAGAACGCACAGTCCTGGGGCAACGAGCGGACGGGTGCCGACCTGGCCGCCCAGGTCGACCCCGCCTTCGTACTGCGTGAGGCCGAGACCGCCACGGCGTGACGGCTCACGTCGGCCGACCGGGCGCTACGGCTTGGCTGCCGTGGCGCCCGGGACGCCCTTCGAGACGGGGGCGGGCTGTGCTGATCGAGCGGTGAGGAACGACGTCCAGCCCTGCTCCGGGGCCTGCCCGACATTGAGCGTACGGAACTTGGCCAGGGTCCTCGGATCCTGGGCGTCGAGCCAGTCGGCGAGTTGCCGGAAGGAGACGCAGCGCACCTCACTCCGGGTGCAGACGCGCTCGATGGTCTCCTCGACGGCGCGCATATAGGTGCCGCCGTTCCAGGACTCGAAGTGGTTGCCGATGATCAGGGGCGCGCGGTTGCCGTGGTACGCGCGGTCGAAGCCCCTCAGCAGGCCGTCACGCATCTGGTCGCCCCAGTACGCGTGCTTGGCCGGGTCGCCCTGGGACGTGGTGCCCGACTGGTTGACCATGAAGTTGTAGTCCATGGCGAGCGTCTCGAAGGCGCGTCCTGGTACCGGCACGAGCTGCATCGACAGGTCCCACAGGCCCTGCTTCTTCTTGGGCCAGACCTGGTCGTTGACGCCGCTGGTGTCGTAGCGGAACCCCATCTCGCTGGCCGCGTGCAAGAAGTTCTGCCGGCCCTCCAGGCATGGCGTGCGGGCGCCGATCAGTTCCTTTTCGTAGTCGAAGGGCAGCGGGGAGGCCTGCTGTGCGCCCGTGTTGGTCTTCCAGGACTTCACGAACGCCTTGGCCTGGGTGGTCTCGCTCTTCCAGTCCTCGACCGACCACTCACCGACGCCGCCGCTGCCGCAGAAGTGCCCGTTGAAGTGGGTACCGATCTCATTGCCCTCGAGCCAGGCGCCACGCAGCTGCGCCACCGTGTCCCGGACGCCCCGCTCGTCATTGAAACCGATGTCGGAGCGGCCGGCTGAGCGCCCCGGCGGGCGATAGAGGTCGCGCTTCTCGTCCGGCAGCATGTACACACCGCTCAGGAAGTACGTCATCGTGGCCTTGTTGTCCCGGGCCACCTCGCGGAAGTGGGAGAACAGCTTCTGGCTGTCCTCGCCCGCGCCGTCCCATGAGAACACCACGAACTGCGGCGGTTTCTGACCGGGCCTCAGCCGCTCGGGACGCGGCAGATGCGGCTGCGCGCCGGTGAAGGCGGTGGAGCCGTCGCCGATCAGCCGGAGCGCGCTCTTGGGCGCCTGGGCGCCCCCCGCGCCGCCTTTGGACGCTCGGGCGCCCGCTGTCTTCTTCGCGCCGGCGTCGCCGGTCGTACAACCCGCGAGCGCTGCCGCGCAGACCGCGGTGACCGTGACGCCCATGGCGATTCTCTGGGTGGCACCCATCATCCGCCCACCTACTTCCTTCAGATCCGGGAAAACCCGGGCGAACACCGACAGCGCCGCCAAGGTCGCACGGAGATCGGAAGGAATTAGTGCGACAAGCCGATGAATGTACTCATTAACTCGCCAGAGTGAATCAATAGCCCATTTGCTCTAGTTTCCCCCACGAGGCCTTTACTCTCCATTACCATTCATTTACTGAGAGTTGAAAAATCCCGCCGCTGTCACGCCGTGACCCACGGCCGCACCCAGAAGCCCTTTTGCGACCGCGTAGCCCCGGAGGAGACGGGAACCCCATGTCTACTTGCACCACCACCCGAAGCGACGACTCTTCGCATCTGCCCGACGAGGGGCGGCCTCACAGCCCGCCCTCGCCCCGCCGCCGCGGTCCCCGGATCGCGGTCGCCGACCTGTCCGCCTCGATCGCCGTTTTCCTGATCGCCCTGCCGCTGTCCCTCGGCATCGCCCTGGCGACCGGGGCGCCCTTGCAGGCGGGCCTCGTCGCCGCCGCGGCCGGCGGGCTCCTGGCGGGCCGGCTCGGCGGCGCACCACTCCAGGTGAGCGGGCCCGCTGCCGGACTCACGGTGGTAACCGCCGACCTCATCCAGCAGTACGGCTGGCGTACGACCTGCGCCATCACCGTACTCGCCGGGCTCACCCAACTCGGCCTGGGCTTCCTGCGGGTGGCGCGCTCGGCGCTCGCCGTGAGCCCCGCGATCGTGCATGGCATGCTCGCCGGCATCGGCATCACCATCGCCGTCGCCCAGTTGCACATCGTGCTCGGCGGCTCACCGCACAGCTCCGTCGTGGACAACGTCCGCGAGCTGCCCGCCCAGTTGGCCGAGCCGCATCTGGCGGCGCTGTCGACGAGCGCCCTGACGCTGGCCGTACTACTGCTGTGGCCGCGCGTTCCCGGGCGGGCGGGCCGAGTTGTCCGTACGGTACCGGCGGCGCTCGCCGCGGTCGCGGTGGCCACGGCCGCAGCAGCGGTCGCCGGGCTGCGGCTGCCCCGGGTCGACCTGCCCTCCTGGAGCAGCCACACCCTCGCCGGGTTGCCGGAAGGGCCCGTACTGGGCATCGCCGCGGCCGTGCTGACCGTCGCACTGGTCGGCAGCGTGGAGTCGCTGCTCTCCGCGGTGGCCGTGGACAAGCTGGCCGCCGCCCGCAAGGAGGGGCCGCGCATCCCGCGCGCGGACCTCGACCGGGAGCTGCGGGGCCAGGGCTCGGCGAACATCGTCTCCGGGGCGCTGGGCGGGCTGCCCGTCACGGGCGTCGCGGTGCGCAGCGCGGCCAACGTCCAGACGGGCGCCGTGAGCCGCAACTCCACGATGCTGCACGGCCTGTGGATCGTGGTCGCCGCACTGCTGCTGGTGCCCGTACTGGACCTCATCCCGCTCGCCGCGCTCGCCGCGCTGGTGGCAGCGGTCGGCGTACAGATGGTGTCGCTCACCCACATTCGCACCGTCACCCGCCACCGCGAGATCCCGGTGTACGCGGCCACGACGGCGGGCGTGGTGTTGTTCGGCGTCCTCGAAGGCGTGGGGATCGGCGTCGCCATGGCGGTGGCCGTCGCGCTGCACCGGCTGACCCGTACGCGCATCACCCACGAGGAGGACCAGGACGGCGTCCACCATGTTCGCGTACGCGGGCAGTTGACGTTTCTCGCCGTGCCGCGGCTCAGCCGGGCGCTGCATCTGGTGCCCCAAGGGGCCGATGCGGTCGTGGAGTTGGACGGTTCGTTCATGGACCACGCGGCGTACGAGTCACTGCATGACTGGCAGAGTTCGCACACCGCGCAGGGCGGGTCGGTGGAGCTGACCGGGCGGGGAGGCACGCGGATCACCGAACCCGCGGGCGCCGCCCAGTGCCACTGCCGGCCCTGGACGCCCTGGCGCAACCACCAGTGCGAGCAGCCGTCACGGACCGCGCCGTCGGACGGGGGCGCCGGCGAACTGGCCAGTGGCATCAGCGCGTTCCAGCGCAACACCGCTCCCCTGGTGCGCGGCGAGCTGGCCCGGCTCGCACGGGAGGGGCAGCGGCCCTCGCAGCTCTTCCTGACCTGCGCCGACTCCCGGCTGGTCACCTCGATGATCACCTCCAGCGGCCCCGGCGACCTCTTCGTCGTACGCAATGTCGGCAATCTCGTGCCGCCGCCCGGCGAGGAGAGCGGTGACGACTCGGTGGCGGCCGCGATCGAGTATGCGGTGGAGGTGCTGAAGGTGAGATCCATCACCGTGTGCGGGCACTCCGGCTGCGGGGCGATGCAGGCGCTGCTGCACACCGAACCCACCGGTGCGCGGACGCCGTTGAAGCGGTGGCTGCGGCATGGGCTGCCGAGCCTGGAGGAGATGGCCGCGAAGGACCGGCCGCGGGTGCGGATCGCCGGACGGGCGCCCGCCGACGCCGTCGAGCAGCTCTGCCTGACCAACGTGGTGCAGCAGTTGGAGCATCTGCAGGCCCACGAGTCCGTGGCACGAGCTCTGCGGGAGGGCGCGCTCGAACTGCACGGGATGTACTTCCACGTGGGCGAGGCCCAGGCGTATCTGCTGACGGACGCGCCCGACAACCAGCAGGCAGCCGACAGCCGACCGGTGCCCGGCGACCGTTCCGAAGCCGAGCCTGAATCCCAGTCCGGCGGCAAGGTCTTCGACCGGGTCGAGGCGAGAGCGCTGTACGAAGTCGGGGCCTCGACCCACCCCGCAAACAGCCCTTGACCGCCCGCAAACGCCCCATCCCGACCAGGCTCCCCCACCTGGGAGCCTGAACCGCAAGGCTCCCCCGTCCGTGAGAACGTGTGGCCCCCCGTGCGCGGGGGCCACCACTGCCCCCAACAGGTCTAAACCAATTTCGGCGACGGCCCTTGTCACCAGGGGTCCGCGTCTGATGAGCTGGCCTGGGACACAACGGACACCCTGGGAAAGGGAGATGTCGTGAGCAACGAAAGCCTGGCCAACCTGCTTCGTGAGGAGCGCAGGTTCGCGCCGCCCGCCGACCTGGCCGCGAACGCCAACGTCACTGCGGAGGCGTACGAGCAGGCCAAGGCTGACCGGCTCGGTTTCTGGGCCGAGCAGGCGCGCCGGCTGACCTGGGCCACCGAGCCGACCGAGACGCTGGACTGGTCGAATCCGCCCTTTGCCAAATGGTTCGCGGACGGAAAGCTGAACGTCGCGTACAACTGCGTCGACCGCCATGTGGAGGCCGGGCACGGTGACCGGGTCGCGATCCACTTCGAGGGCGAGCCCGGCGACAGCAAGGCCATCACCTACGCCGAGCTGAAGGACGAGGTCTCCAGGGCCGCCAACGCCCTTACGGAGATCGGAGTCGAGAAGGGCGACCGGGTCGCCATCTACCTGCCGATGATTCCCGAAGCCGTCGTCGCGATGCTGGCCTGCGCCCGCATCGGCGCCGCCCACTCGGTCGTCTTCGGCGGCTTCTCGGCCGACGCCATCGCCACCCGTATCGAGGACGCCAGCGCGAAGCTGGTCATCACCGCGGACGGTGGCTACCGCCGCGGCAAGCCCTCCGCGCTCAAGCCGGCCGTCGACGAGGCGGTCGCCCGGGTCGACGGCGTCGACAAGGTGCTGGTCGTGCGCCGTACGGGCCAGGAGGTCGACTGGACCGAGGGCCGCGACATCTGGTGGCACGAGATCACCCAGAAGCAGCCGGCGGAGCACACGCCCGAGGCGTTCGACGCCGAGCAGCCGCTGTTCATCCTCTACACCTCGGGGACGACGGGTAAGCCCAAGGGCATCCTGCACACCTCCGGCGGCTACCTCACGCAGACCGCGTACACCCACCACGCCGTCTTCGACCTCAAGCCGGAGAGCGACGTCTACTGGTGCACGGCCGACATCGGGTGGGTGACGGGCCACTCCTACATCACGTACGGACCGCTGGCGAACGGCGCGACGCAGGTGATGTACGAGGGCACGCCGGACACCCCGCACCAGGGGCGGTTCTGGGAGATCGTGCAGAAGTACGGCGTGACGATCCTGTACACCGCGCCCACCGTGATCCGCATGTTCATGAAGTGGGGCGACGACATCCCCGCGAAGTTCGACCTGTCCAGCCTTCGCGTGCTGGGGTCGGTGGGCGAACCGATCAACCCCGAGGCGTGGATCTGGTACCGCAAGCACATCGGCGCCGACAAGTGCCCGGTCGTGGACACCTGGTGGCAGACCGAGACCGGCTCGATGATGATCTCGCCGCTCCCGGGTGTGACGGAGGCCAAGCCCGGCTCCGCGCAGCGCCCGCTGCCCGGCATCTCCGCGACGGTCGTCGACGACGAGGCGAACGAAGTGCCGGACGGAGGCGGCGGCTATCTCGTCCTCACCGAGCCGTGGCCGTCGATGCTGCGCACCATCTGGGGCGATGACCAGCGGTTTCTCGACACTTACTGGTCGCGGTTCGAGGGCAGGTACTTCGCCGGTGACGGCGCCAAGAAGGACGAGGACGGCGACATCTGGCTGCTCGGCCGGGTCGACGATGTGATGCTCGTCTCCGGGCACAACATCTCCACCACCGAGGTCGAGTCGGCGCTCGTCTCGCACCCCTCTGTCGCCGAGGCGGCGGTCGTGGGCGCGGCGGACGAGACCACCGGCCAGGCGATCGTGGCCTTCGTGATCCTGCGCGGCTCGGCCGCGGAGACCGCGGACCTGGTGGGCGACCTGCGCAGCCATGTCAGCAAGGCCCTCGGCCCGATCGCCAAGCCCAAGCGGATCCTGCCGGTGGCCGAGCTGCCCAAGACCCGCTCGGGCAAGATCATGCGCCGTCTGCTGCGCGACGTCGCCGAGAACCGCGAGCTCGGTGATGTCACCACGCTCACCGACTCCACGGTGATGGACCTGATCCAGACGAAGCTCCCGTCGGCGGCCAGCGAGGACTGACGGTCGTACGGACAAAGACAGTCACAGTCGTACGTACGGCCTGAGCGTCGTCCGTACGACGAGAAGGGCACCCGGCAGCGCGCCGGGTGCCCTTCTTACGTAAGCTAAGGAAAGCGTCAACAACGCGACAACAAACCTGAGGTGCGCCGGGAAGTCTGGTCGGCATGTGCTCTGCCCTGCCTACCGACCGGAGGTCCGAACCACGTGCCCGCTCCCACCACCGCCACCAAAGGCCGCAAGGTCCTCGGACGGCTCTCGCTCCCCGAGCGGAACTTCGTCGCGGACGCCCTGCGCACCGAAACCCTCGGCGGAGTGCTCCTGCTCCTCGCCGCGATCGCCGCGCTGGTCTGGGCGAACTCCGGCGTGAAGGAGAGTTACGAGTCCGTCCGCGACTTCCATCTCGGGCCCGCTTCGCTCGGACTCGACCTCTCCGTCGGGCACTGGGCCGCCGACGGACTGCTCGCGGTCTTCTTCTTCGTCGCCGGTATCGAGCTCAAGCGCGAGCTGGTCGCCGGCGATCTCAAGGACCCCAGGGCCGCCGTACTCCCGGTCGTCGCCGCGCTCTGCGGCATGGCCGTGCCCGCGCTCGTCTACACGCTGGTCGGCGTCACCGGCGGGGGCTCGCTCGCCGGCTGGGCCGTGCCGACCGCGACCGACATCGCCTTCGCGCTCGCCGTCCTCGCCGTCATCGGTACGTCCCTGCCGAGCGCCCTGCGCGCCTTTCTGCTCACCCTCGCGGTCGTCGACGACCTCTTCGCGATCCTGATCATCGCGGTGTTCTTCACCGACGACCTGGACTTCGCGGCCCTCGGCGGCGCCGTCGTCGGCCTCGCCGTCTTCTGGCTGCTGCTCAGGAAGGGCGTACGCGGCTGGTATGTGTACGTCCCACTCGCCCTGGTCATCTGGGGGCTGATGTACAACAGCGGCATCCACGCCACCATCGCCGGTGTCGCGCTGGGCCTGATGCTGCGCTGCACGACCCATGAGGACGAGGCTCACTCCCCCGGCGAGCACATCGAGCATCTCGTACGCCCCTTGTCGGCGGGTCTCGCCGTGCCGCTGTTCGCGCTGTTCAGCGCGGGGGTCGCGGTGTCGGGCGACGCGATCGGGGAGGTGTTCACGCGGCCGGAGACGCTGGGTGTCGTGCTCGGACTGGTCGTCGGCAAGGCGGTCGGCATCTTCGGCGGTACATGGCTGGCGGCCCGCTTCACCCGGGCGGAACTCTCCGAGGACCTGGCCTGGCCGGACGTCTTCGCGGTGGCCTCCCTCGCGGGCATCGGCTTCACTGTCTCGCTGCTCATCGGGGAGCTCGCCTTCGAGGGCGACGAGGTGCTCACCGATGAGGTCAAGGCCGCCGTCCTGACAGGCTCCCTGATCGCGGCCGTTCTCGCGAGCGTCCTGCTGAAGGTACGGAACGCCAAGTACCGCAAGCTGTGCGAGGCCGAGGAACTGGACGAGGACCTCGACGGCATCCCCGACATCTACGAGCAGGACAACCCGGAGTACCACCTGCGGATGGCCGACATCTACGAGCGGAAGGCCGCCGAACATCGCAGGCTTGCCGAAGTCACGGCCGGGGCAAGCGAGGAGAACAACGGTCCGGCATGATCTGACACACACGCAAAACGCCTCAAGTGCCGAAGAGCGCAAGAGCCCAGGGGCCGAGAGGCCCAAGAGAACGCACCAAGAGAACGCACCAAGAGAACGTCCCAAGAGAACAGGGAGAACGCGATGAGCGCACCCGACGGCAGCCCGGTCGGCGCCGAACGCAGCATCGGCCAGCTGTTCGCCTCGGCGACGACCGAGATGTCCGCGCTGGTGCACGACGAGATCGCGCTGGCGAAGGCCCAGCTCAAGCGCGACGTCAAACGCGGTGCGGTGGGCGGTGGCGCCTTCGCGGCCGCCGGGGCGGTGCTGATCTTCTCCCTGCCGATGCTGAGCTTCGCGCTGGCGTACGGGATCCGCACCTGGAGCGACTGGAACCTCGCGGTCTGCTTCCTGCTGTCGTTCGCCGCGAACGTGCTGGTCGCCGGTGTGCTCGCACTGATCGGCGTCGTCTTCGCGAAGAAGGCGAAGAAGGGCAAGGGCACGCAGAAGACAGCGGCCTCGGTCAGGGAGAGCGCGTCCGTCCTGCAGAACGCGAAGCCGCACCCCCGTCAGGTGACCGAGGCCGACCGGGTCGGTGAGGGCGTCAAGGCTGTGGCACGCTCGTCCTCATGACGGGCTCCTCCATCCCTGCGGGGCAATCGCCCTCGGCGCTGTCCACCTCGGTCGTACGGCTCGACGTGCCCGGCGGGAAAGAGGTGCGTCACCGGGACGTCGCCGCCAACGGCGCGCGTTTCCACATCGCCGAGCTGGGCGACGGGCCACTGGTCCTGATGCTGCACGGCTTCCCGCAGTTCTGGTGGACCTGGCGACATCAACTGGTCGCGCTCGCCGACGCGGGCTTCCGCGCGGTCGCGATGGACCTGCGGGGCGTCGGCGGCAGCGACCGTACGCCCCGCGGCTACGACCCGGCGAACCTCGCGCTGGACATCACCGGGGTCGTACGGTCCCTCGGCGAGCCCGACGCGGCCCTGGTCGGGCATGACCTCGGCGGCTACCTGGCGTGGACGGCGGCCCTGATGCGCCCCAAGCTGGTGCGCCGGCTCGCGGTCGCCTCGATGCCGCATCCCCGGCGCTGGCGCACGGCGATGCTCTCGGACATGAAGCAGACCAGGGCGGGCTCGTACATCTGGGGCTTTCAGCGGCCCTGGATCCCGGAGCGCCAACTCGTCGCCGACGAGGCCGCCTTGGTGGGCCGTCTCGTACGGGACTGGTCCGGTCCGCGACTGCCGGACGACGAGGCCGTGGAGATGTACCGGCAGGCGATGCGCATCCCGTCGACGGCGCACTGCTCGGTCGAGCCGTACCGCTGGATGGTGCGTTCGCTGGCGCGGCCGGACGGCATCCAGTTCAACCGCCGGATGAAACGGCCGGTGCGGGTGCCGACGCTGCATCTGCACGGCTCGCTCGATCCGGTGATGCGCACGCGCAGCGCGGCGGGCTCCGGGGTGTACGTCGAAGCCCCGTACCGCTGGCGGCTGTTCGACGGGCTGGGGCACTTTCCGCACGAGGAGGACCCGGTGGCGTTCTCCACGGAACTCATCAACTGGCTCAAGGACCCCGAGCCGGATCGCTGAGCGCTCGGCTGGACATGAGGTTTGAAGCCAAGCGCTCCGCTGGAAGAGCGGTTGGAAGCTGCGGTCCGTCGTGGCTGGTCGCTCCCCCACTCTCGGCTTCGCTCGAGCGGGGGACCCCCATCGCGGCGGAGCCGCATATGTCACTGCCCGGCGCCCCTTGGGGGCCTGCGGCCCCTCGGGGCGCCGCATCGCGCCGGACCCCGGTAAGTCCGCTTCGAGCCGGACCGCCGAGGCCCTCACGGGAACGCTTGTCCTACGAACGGCCAATGCCTGGCGCATAGGCCAATTGGGGGCCATGGGGGCGGTTATCGACCTTGGGGCAGGGGCAGACGTCGGGGTATGGGCTGGACGCACGACTACAGTGACGCAGCACGCAACCGCCGCTCGGCCGGTGGGCTGAGCTCCCACCAGAGGGGCGCCCCGCAGATGCAGGGCACGGACCCCCGGTTGGGCATCCCGCACATTCTGAGGCGCCGGGCCCGCTGGGTCTCGGCGCGCCTGCGCCATCCGCGCGGCTGACCCCGCTCGCGACACACCCGGTCACAGCGCGCAGCTGTCGCTGTCCACCTGCTGGACGGCGGTGCGGCCCTTGGCGATGTCCTCCTGGACCTCGTCCGCGGTGAGCGCGTACCCCGTCTGCGGGTCGTCGAGGGACTTCGCGAAGACCACTCCGTACACCTTGCCGTCCGGGGTGAGCAGCGGGCCGCCGGAGTTGCCCTGGCGCACGGTCGCGTAGAGCGAGTAGACGTCGCGGCGCACGGTGTCCCGGTGATAGATGTCGGGGCCGTTGGCCGTGATGCGGCCGCGTACGCGCGCGGAGCCGACCGTGTACGGGCCGTTCTCCGGGAAGCCCGCCACGATCGCGCTGTCGCCGCCCGCGGCGTCCTGGGACGTGAACTGGAGGGCGGGCGCGCGCAGATCGGGCACGTCGAGTACGGCGATGTCGCGCTCCCAGTCGTAGAGCACCACCTTCCCGGCGTACCGCTTGCCCTCGCCGCCTATTTGGACGTACGGCTCGTCGACGCCGCCCACCACGTGCGCGTTCGTCATCACGCGGCGCTGGTCGAAGACGAAGCCGGTGCCTTCGAGGACCTTGCCGCAGCTCTGGGCGGTACCGGTGACCTTGACGATGGAACGCTGGGCGCGGGCGGCGACCGGGCTGTTGGCGAGGGCCGGGTCGGGGGCCTGCACTTCGTTGATGGGCTCGTTCGAGAACGGGCTGAAGACCTGCGGGAAGCCGTTCTGCGCGAGAACCGAGGAGAAGTCGGCGAACCAGGTGCTGGCCTGTGCGGGCAGGGCCCGCGACACGCCGAGCAGCACCTTGGAGTTACGGACCTCCTTGCCGAGCGTCGGCAGTGTCGTACCGGCGAGGGCCGAGCCGATCAGCCAGGCGACCAGCAGCATCGCCACGACGTTGACGAGGGCGCCGCCAGTGGCGTCCAGGGCGCGGGCCGGGGACCAGGTGATGTACCGGCGCAGCTTGTTGCCCAGGTGGGTGGTGAGTGCCTGGCCGACGGAGGCGCAGACGATCACGACGACCACCGCGACAACGGCGGCCGTGGTGCCCACCTCCGCGTCATCGGTCAGGGCGTCCCAGATGACGGGCAGCAGATAGACGGCGACGAGACCGCCGCCCAGGAAGCCGATTACCGACAGGATGCCGACGACGAACCCCTGGCGATAACCCACGATCGCGAACCACACGGCGGCGACCAACAGCAGGATGTCCAGCACGTTCACTGATTCAAGCCTCGCCTTGTCACTTCGCGTTCGCCATAGCCCGGCCGGGGGTCCGGGGGTCGTCCCCCGGGAAGACACAGCACGAACGCCACCCTGTCATGCGCGCCAGTCCAGCGGGACCTGCTTATCGCGGTCCCAAGGTCGTTCCCAGCCCGAGTAGTGCAGGAGGCGGTCGATGATGCCGGCCGTGAAGCCCCAGACGAGGGCGGATTCGACCAGGAATGCCGGACCTCGGTGGCCGCTGGGGTGGACGGTCGTGGCGCGGTTGGCGGGATCCGTGAGATCCGCCACGGGGACCGTGAAGACCCGGGCCGTCTCGTTCGGATCGACGACACACACCGGGGTCGGCTCGCGCCACCAGCCCAGCACCGGGGTGACCACGAAGCCGCTCACCGGGATGTAGAGCGCGGGCAGTACGCCGAAGAGCTGGACGCCGCGCGGGTCGAGCCCGGTCTCCTCCTCGGCCTCGCGGAGAGCGGCCCGGAGCGGCCCGTCGGCCTTCGGGTCGCCGTCCTCGGGGTCGAGGGCGCCACCGGGGAACGACGGCTGCCCCGCATGCGATCTGAGCGAACTGGCCCGCTCCATGAGCAGCAGCTCGGGGCCGCGCTCCCCTTCGCCGAACAGGATCAGTACGGCGGACTGGCGGCCCGCGCCGTTCGCCGGCGGCAGGAAGCGGCTCAGCTGGAGCGGCTCCACCGTCTCGACGGCGTGCACCACCGTGTCCAGCCAGCCGGGCAGGCCGTCCTTGCTCAGGCTCAATCGGCCGTTGTGCATATCGCTCGCGTGCGTCATCGACACCCCCGTTCTGCTGATCTCAACGCCCGTGGCCCACCTGATCGTTCCGTCATGCCTGATCCGCTGCGGACGCGCTCGGCACGGGCGCCCCCAGCGGCGGCGCGGGGAGGCCGCCGGCGTCCAAGTACGCCTGCGGTGGCTTGAGGCGCTGGCCCGGGAAGCCGCCCTTCTCGTACTTCAGGAGCTTCTTTGCCTTCTCCGGATCTGTCTCGCCCTCTCCGTACGCCGGGCAGAGCGGGGCGATGGGGCAGGCACCGCAGGCGGGTTTGCGGGCGTGGCAGATACGGCGGCCGTGCCAGATCACGTGGTGGGAGAGGTCCGTCCAGTCGCTCTTGGGGAAGAGCAGGCCGATGGCCGCCTCGATCTTGTCCGGTTCCTTCTCGTCGGTCCACTGCCAGCGGCGGACGAGCCGCTGGAAGTGGGTGTCCACGGTGATTCCCGGCCGCCCGAAGGCGTTGCCGAGCACCACGAAGGCGGTCTTGCGGCCCACTCCGGGGAGCTTGACGAGGTCCTCCAGGCGTCCGGGGACCTCGCCCCCGAAGTCGTCCCGCAGAGCCTTGGAGAGCCCTATCACCGACTTGGTCTTGGCCCGGAAGAACCCGCACGGCCGCAGGATCTCCTCGACCTCCTCGGGGTTCGCGGCGGCCAGGTCCTCCGGGGTGGGGTACTTGGCGAAGAGCGTCGGCGTCGTCTGGTTCACCCGCAGGTCGGTCGTCTGGGCCGAGAGCACGGTGGCGAGTACGAGCTGGAAGGGGTTCTCGAAGTCCAGCTCCGGGTGGGCGTACGGGTAGATCTCGGCGAGCTCGCGGTTGATACGGCGGGCGCGACGGACCAGGGCAGTACGGGATTCGTTACGGCCAGGGGTGACCGCGGGTGCTTCGGTCGGAGCGGCCTTCTTTGTGGTCCTCTTCACAGGGGCGGCCTTCTTTGCGGCGGCCGCTTTCTTGGTGACGGCAGCCTTCTTGGCAGGGGCCTTGGTCGCCGCATGGGCGGCTTTCTTGGCGGGCGCGGCCTTCTTCGCCGTAGCTGAAGCCCTCTTCGTCGGAGCCGTCGCCTTCTTCGCGACCCCCGACGTCCGCTCGACCGGTGCCGGATGTGCCGCCTTTGCCGTTTTCTTCGTCCCGTCGGGGCTCTGTTCGCCCACAGCGGAATCGCGACGTACTGCCACCCGTCCAGCTCCCTTGGCCTGTGCTCTCACCGGCGATTTGGACACCCGGCCAGCCTAAAGCCCCCCACTGACATCCGCCCCGGCCCTCCGGGATCGGCCACCAATTGGGCCCCTGCCACACTGCCCGGGACGTACGTGCGGCAGACTTGTGACTGATCACACTGTTTGGACCGTCCGGCAATATGGGGAACACCGTCCCCTGGTACACGGGGGAGCAAGATCCCCTGAGCAGGTCGACAAGGAGAGAACTCGTGGACGACGTTCTGCGGCGCGCCCCGCTCTTCGCGGCGCTCGATGACGAGCAGGCCGCGGAGCTCCGCGCCTCCATGAGTGAGGTGACCCTCGCGCGCGGCGACGCGCTCTTCCATGAGGGTGACCCGGGTGACCGCCTGTATGTGGTCACCGAGGGCAAGGTCAAGCTCCACCGCACGTCCCCCGACGGCCGCGAGAACATGCTCGCCGTCCTCGGCCCCGGCGAGCTCATCGGCGAGCTGTCGCTGTTCGACCCCGGTCCGCGTACGGCGACCGCCACGGCGCTGACCGAGGTCAAGCTGCTGGGCCTGGGCCACGGCGACCTCCAGCCGTGGCTGAACGCGCGGCCCGAGGTGGCCGCCGCCCTGCTGCGCGCCGTCGCGCGGCGCCTGCGCAAGACGAACGACCAGATGTCCGACCTGGTCTTCTCGGACGTTCCCGGCCGTGTCGCGCGTGCCCTGCTCGACCTCTCGCGCCGCTTCGGCGTGCAGTCCGAAGAGGGCATCCATGTGGTGCACGACCTCACCCAGGAGGAGCTCGCCCAGCTGGTCGGCGCCTCCCGTGAGACGGTCAACAAGGCGCTCGCCGACTTCGCCGGTCGTGGGTGGCTCCGTCTGGAGGCGCGTGCGGTGATCCTGCTGGATGTGGAGCGGCTGGCCAAGCGGTCGCGCTGACGCCTGGTCTTGGCCGTACGTCGATGGGGTCCCGCCTTTCGGAGGGCGGGACCCTTTTGTTGTCGCCAGCGGGAGACGTGCCTGGATGTTTCTCGCCCCCGCCGCCCCTACCCGTCCCATCCCTGGGGCTGCGCCCCGGGACCCCGCCAGGGGGGTGGGGAGTGACAGTCGTGTTGCGGCTGCGGGGCCGTTGTGGCTGGTCGCGCCCCGCGGCGGAGCCGCATATGTCACAGCCCCGCGCCCCTGAAGGGGCGCACCCCGGTCGGCCACGTGCGGAACGGGACGGGACGCGGGTGGCCCGCCCGCAGCGGCAGGCGGGCCTAGATCAGGCCGTGCTCCCGCAGATAGTCCAGCTGTGCCCGTACCGACAGTTCTGCCGCCGGCCACAGGGAGCGGTCCACGTCGGCGTAGACGTGGGCCACGACCTCGCTCGGGGTGCGGTAGCCGTCCTCGACCGCTGTCTCGATCTGGGCGAGGCGGTGGGCGCGGTGGGCAAGGTAGTACTCGACGGCGCCCTGGGCGTCGTCGAGGACGGGGCCGTGCCCCGGCAGCACCGTGTGTACGCCGTCGTCGACCGTCAGGGACCTCAGTCGACGCAGCGTGTCCAGATAGTCGCCGAGGCGGCCGTCGGGGTGGGCGACGACCGTGGTGCCCCGGCCGAGGATCGTGTCGCCGGTCAGGACGGCCCGGTCGGCGGGCAGATGGAAGCAGAGCGAGTCGGCGGTGTGGCCGGGGGTCGGTACGACGCGCAGCTCCAGGCCACCCGTCCTGACCACGTCTCCGGCCGCCAGGCCCTCGTCGCCGAGCCGCAGCGCGGGGTCGAGAGCCCGCACCTTCGTGCCGGCCAGCTCCGCGAACCGCGTGGCCCCCTCGGCATGGTCGGGGTGCCCGTGCGTCAGCAGGGTCAGCGCGACCCGCTTTCCCGCCTTCTCGGCGGTGTCCACGACATTGCGCAGGTGTACGTCGTCCAAGGGCCCCGGGTCGATCACCACCGCGAGCTCGGAGTCCGGCTCGGAGAGGATCCACGTGTTCGTCCCGTCGAGCGTCATCGGGGACGCGTTCGGGGCGAGGACGTTGATCGCACGCTCGGTGGCGGGGCCGTCGAGAACCCCGCCCCGCGGCTGGCCGGGAAGGGCTGCTGCGTCCGTCATGCGGGGGCTCCACCGGTCGGGATGTGCTTGGTGAACTCGTCGTGTCCCGGCCAGGAGAGCACCAGCTCGCTGTCCTCCAGGCGGGCCTGGGCCAGGACGGGGGCCAGATCGCGCCCGGGTGCGGCGGCGAGGGCCTCGGCGGCGGTGTCGTACGAGCGGAGCTGGCGCAGCGTCGCGATGGTGGGCGGCATCATCAGGAGGTCGCCCTTGTCGTACGCGTCCGCCGCCTCCCCGGGGCGGATCCAGACGGTGCGGTCGGCCTCCGTGGAGGCGTTGCGGGTGCGCTGGCCCTCCGGGAGGGCGGCCACGAAGAACCACGTGTCATAGCGGCGCGGTTCGAACTCCGGGGTGATCCAGCGCGTCCACGCCCCCAGGAGGTCGGATCGCAGCACGAGCCCCCTGCGGTCCAGGAACTCGGCGAAGGAGACGTCCCGGGCGACCAGGGCCTCACGGTCCGCCTCCCAGTCGTCGCCCGTGGTGTCACCGACCACGGAGTCCGGCGTGGGGCCGGCGAGCAGCACGCCCGCCTCCTCGTACGTCTCGCGCACCGCCGCGCAGACGATCGCCTGGGCGGAGGTCTCGTCGACGCCGAGCCGGGACGCCCACCACGCGCGCGTGGGACCCGTCCAGCGAATCTGCCGGTCGTCGTCCCTGGGATCCACGCCGCCCCCGGGATACGCGTACGCGCCTCCGGCGAAGGCCATGGAGGCGCGTCTGCGCAGCATGTGCACGACGGGGGCGCCGTCGGTGTCCTTGAGCAGCATGACGGTGGCCGCCCGCTTGGGGACGACCGGTGTGAGCCTGCCCTCCGTGAGCGCACGGATACGGTCCGGCCACTCCGGTGGATACCACTGCCCATTCGCCATGCGCGGAGGCTATCCCGTAGAGAGCTGATGTTCGAGAGGCAACAATCGGCTGCTCCGGGGGCCGCCCGGAGGAACCAATGCCCTTGGGGAGCCCGATCGTCGACCGACCGGCGCCCCCGAGCCCGCTTACGCCTCCGTCAGGCCCCCAGAGGACCGGACTACGCCTCCGTCAGCTCCACCTGGATCTCGACCTCGACCGGCGAGTCCAGCGGCAGCACCGCCACCCCGACCGCGCTCCGCGCGTGTACGCCCTTGTCGCCCAGGACCGCGCCCAGCAGCTCGCTCGCGCCGTTCACGACGGCGGGCTGGCCCGTGAAGTCGGCGGCCGAGGCCACGAAGCCGACGACCTTCACCACGCGCGCGACACGGTCGAGGTCACCCGCGATCGACTTGACCGCGGCCAGGGCGTTCAGCGCACAGGTGGCGGCCAGCTCCTTGGCCGCCTCCGGAGTGACCTCCGCACCAACCTTGCCGGTGGCCGCGAGCTTGCCGTCCACCATGGGGAGTTGGCCGGATGTGTAGACGTACACCCCGGTCTGCACGGCAGGCTGGTACGCGGCCAGCGGCGGCACCACCTCGGGCAGGGTCAGCCCGAGTTCGGCCAGCTTGGACTCGACGGCGCTCATGCCTGCTTCTCGCGCTTCAGGTAGGCCACCAGCTGCTCGGGGTTCGGCCCGGGCACCACCTGGACGAGCTCCCAGCCGTCCTCGCCCCAGGTGTCCAGAATCTGCTTCGTGGCGTGGACGAGCAGCGGCACAGTCACGTATTCCCACTTGGTCATGTGGCCGACTGTATCCGCTGCCACGCACGGCGTTCCGCGCGCCTTGCACCCTGCCCCCCGCTGCACCGTGCACCCGGCCTCCCCGCACGTTCTCCACAGCCTCCGCCACCCGTTGTCCACAGCCACCTGCGTAGCCCGGCCGCCGACTGGTTAGGCTCGAAGATGTGAGCAGGCTCCAGGTCGTCAGCGGCAAGGGCGGTACCGGCAAGACGACGGTCGCCGCAGCCCTAGCGCTCGCCCTCGCCACGGAGGGCAAGCGCACCCTCCTGGTCGAGGTCGAGGGCAGGCAGGGCATCGCGCAACTCTTCGAGACGGAGGCGCTGCCCTATGAGGAACGGAAGATCGCCGTCGCACCCGGGGGCGGGGAGGTGTTCGCCCTCGCCATAGACCCCGAGCTGGCGCTTCTCGACTACCTCCAGATGTTCTACAAACTGGGGGGCGCCGGACGGGCCCTCAAGAAGCTCGGCGCCATCGACTTCGCGACGACGATCGCGCCCGGCCTCAGGGACGTACTCCTCACCGGGAAGGCGTGTGAGGCAGTCCGCAGGAAGGACAAGACCGGAAGGTTCGTGTACGACTACGTCGTCATGGACGCCCCGCCGACGGGCCGCATCACCCGCTTCCTGAACGTGAACGACGAGGTGGCGGGCCTCGCCAAGATGGGCCCGATACACAATCAGGCCCAGGCCGTCATGCGGGTCCTCAAGTCCCGTGAGACGGCCGTGCACTTGGTGGCCCTCCTGGAGGAGATGCCCGTCCAGGAAACCGTCGACGGCATCTCCGAACTGCGCGCCGCGAAGCTCCCGGTGGGCCGGATCATCGTGAACATGGTGCGGCCCACGGCCCTCGACGAGGCCGACCTGGAACTCACCCGCGAGGCGCCGCGTGCGGCCATCGCCAGGTCGCTCTCCGCTGCCGGACTCGGCGGCGCCCGCCGCGGCGGGGTCGCCGAGCGGCTCGTGGAACCGCTGCTCACCCAGGCGGACGAGTACGCCGAGCGGTACGCACTGGAGCGTGAGCAGCGGGCCGCACTCCAGGAGCTGGGCCTCCCGCTGCACGAACTCCCGCTGCTCGCCGAGGGACTGGACCTCGCGGGCCTGTACCAACTCGCCACCGAACTGCGCCGGCAGGGGATCTCATGAGCTTGGACCCGGTCCGCGTCCTGGACATCGACACGCTGCTCGACGACCCGAAGACCCGCATCGTGGTCTGCTGCGGGGCGGGCGGCGTCGGCAAGACGACCACCGCGGCGGCCCTCGGGCTGCGTGCCGCCGAGCGCGGCCGGAAGGTGGTCGTCCTCACCATCGACCCGGCGCGCAGGCTCGCCCAGTCGATGGGCATCGACGCGCTCGACAACACCCCGCGCCGGGTGAAGGGCATCGACGACTCCGCGGACGGCGAACTGCACGCGATGATGCTCGACATGAAGCGCACCTTCGACGAGATCGTCGAGGCGCATGCGGACCCCGAGCGGGCCGCCGCGATCCTGGGCAACCCCTTCTACCAGTCGCTCTCGGCGGGCTTCGCGGGCACGCAGGAGTACATGGCGATGGAGAAGCTGGGCCAGCTGCGGGCCCGCGACGAATGGGACCTGATCGTCGTCGACACGCCTCCCTCCCGCTCGGCGCTCGACTTCCTGGACGCCCCGAAACGGCTCGGGTCCTTCCTGGACGGCAGGCTGATCCGGCTGCTGACCGCGCCGGCGAAGCTGGGCGGCCGGGCCGGGATGAAGTTCCTGAACGTCGGGATGTCGATGATGACCGGCACCCTGGGCAAGCTGCTCGGCGGC
Organism: Streptomyces sp. NPDC048825; assembly: GCF_043198355.1. Classification (NCBI taxonomy): domain Bacteria; kingdom Bacillati; phylum Actinomycetota; class Actinomycetes; order Kitasatosporales; family Streptomycetaceae; genus Streptomyces; species Streptomyces sp. NPDC048825. Next base: position 139,088 of record NZ_JBICUR010000013.1, on the reverse strand, counting down.
CAGCTCCTCAAGGACGTCCAGACGTTCGTGGCCGCGATGGACACCACCTTCGGTGGTTTCCGTACGCGCGCGGACGCCACGTACAAGCTCCTCCAGGCGCCCGGCACGGCCTTCCTGGTGGTGGCGGCCCCGGAGCGCGACGCGCTGCGCGAGGCCGCGTACTTCGTGGAACGGCTGGCCGCCGAGGCCATGCCACTCGCGGGTCTGGTGCTGAACCGGGTGCACAGCAGCGGCGCCACCCAGCTGTCCGCCGAGCGGGCGCTCGCCGCCGCGGAAAATCTTGCGGAAGCCCGCATTGTCGATCAGGAGGGTGGGAAAGCTGGAGTTCGTAACTCTCCCGACACGTATGGCAGTTCAGAATCTCCCGCTTCCGCCGTTCCCGAGGCTCCCGCACCCGACGCAGGCTCCCCCGCCGCGGACCGGATCGACGCCGAAGGAGCAGGGACGGCCCGAACCGTCGAGCAACTCACCGCGGGCCTGCTGAGGTTGCACGCCGAGCGCATGCGGCTGCTCTTCCGCGAACAGCGCACGCGTGACCGCTTCACCGCGCTCCACCCCGAGGTGGCAGTGGCAGAAGTGGCCGCGCTGCCCGGCGATGTGCACGACCTCGCAGGGCTGCGGGACATCGGGGACCGGCTCGCGGCCGGTGCCTAGCCGGCCGGAGCTGCGTGAGCCTCTCGGGGTCGCGTGGACCCCTGCTGTGTACGGACCGCGCGGGCCCTGGTCGCAGACGGCGTCGTGTAAGGCCGTACGGCAGTCGTATACGGCTTTGTACGGTGCGTCTGTGTGGTGTGCGGCCGCGGCGAGCGGTCAGCCCACCGCCGCGTAGTGCTCGTACACCTCTTCCTCGTCGAGGGGCAGAATGCCCGCCCCCCGCTCGTACTCAGTACGCGCTGTCTCGAGCAGCCTGCGCCAGGAGGTGACGGTTGGCCGCCTGCGCAGCAGTGCGCGGCGCTCCCGCTCCGTCATCCCTCCCCACACGCCGAACTCGACGCGGTTGTCCAGCGCATCGGCAAGACATTCCGTGCGCACCGGACATCCGGTGCACACTGCCTTCGCCCTGTTCTGCGCTGCTCCTTGAACGAACAGTTCGTCCGGATCGGTAGTGCGACAGGCCGCCTGCGCACTCCAGTCGGTTACCCAGCCCATACCGGCGCCGTCCTCTCCCGAATCGAGGCTCCCCCACGGCGGCAGCGGCATATTCACCGCCGCCAGTTGAGGACGTTACGGAAGGTGGGCACAGTCAACCAGCCCCTGCGGGCCCAATCTTGAATGGCCCGAATGGACTATGGGTACGCGGCAGATCACCCAACGGAGTGACCTGACGGCATACGTAACCTTCCTGGCAAACCAGGACAGTTGAGCTGCGTCACAACGGACGCCAAGTGACACATGAGGCGGATTCGGGCACGAGCCCAACAAAAAAGTTGGGAATCGACTGGAACGATTCGGGGTCGCCAGCCGTATTGATACGTAGCCCTGCTGCTGTGACAGTTGTGAGCAGCTTAGGCCAAGGCCTATACGCGTGTCCGGCGAATGAGAACGTGGACACCTCACGTTGCTATGCCGTCAAGTTCTCAGGATGAGTCCTCCGTTCACGGCGCGGTCGTAGAGCCGCTGGTGCCACTCGTTGGCGTCGGGTGCGGGCTGGGTGGTGAGCACGGGGTTCGGACCGGTCTCGATGAGGTGGAGGAGCGTCCAGGCGACGCCATAGCAGTCGTCCGGGCCGAAGCAGGAGACGAGCGCCTGGGCTTCCTCTCCCGTGACCGGCTTCGGGATCGCGTTGAGCTGCTGGTCGCGTCTGTCGATCTCTTCTTCGCTCGCGTCCCAGTCAGGAAGCGGGCCGTTGGCGACGAACGTCTGCACTTCGGGTCTCATGGGCGAATGATCGGCTTCCGTGCCACCGCGAGCAAGGCGTCTTCACTGGTCACGCGGCTGCTGCCTCTGCCGGCGACGGCACGGGGAACGCCGACTGCTCATCGAAGAGTTCACGCTTCTGAAGGCAGTGGTAAAGCTGGCCGATCATGCGGTAGAAGAGGTTGCGTTGGGCGGCTGCGTGCCAGTCGCCGTGCTCGCGTCGTCGCCGGTAATGGGCGTTGGCACCGACGGACGCCCTCAGCGAGGAGAAGGCCCGCAGGTAGCCGGAGTGGTTGAGCCGGTCGTTTTTCACCCACCGCCGGGTGATGGACGACTTCTTCCCTGAGGCTCTGGTGACGGGCGAGGCGCCGGCGTAAGCCTTCAAACCGCGGGCGTCACCCGCCCGGCTGCCCTCAGATGTCACGGTCCGGCACTCGAACGTCCCCAGAAGCACCTGCCCCTCGGGACGCCCTTAGTTAGGGATTAGGCTGCCCTCATGGCAAACAAGCGCTCGGGTGGCGGCCTGTCTCCAATTCAGCAGGCCGCCAAGTTCCTAGGTGTCAGCGTGCTCGCGGGAGCCGTCGCGGCGGGCATCGCCCTGCCCGCGGCCGGTGCGCTGGGGCTGGCGGCCAAGGGCTCGGTGGAAGGTTTCGACGAGATCCCCGCCAACCTCAAGCGTCCGCCACTGAGTCAGCGCACCACGATCCTGGACAACCAGGGCGGGCGGATCGCCACGGTCTACTCGCGCGACCGCACCGTGGTCGAGCTCAAGGACATCTCGCCGTACATGCAGCAGGCGATCGTCGCCATCGAGGACTCCCGCTTCTACAAGCACGGCGCGGTGGACCTCAAGGGCGTCCTGCGCGCGCTCAACCGGAACGCGCAGAGCGGCGAAGTGTCCCAGGGCGCGTCCACGCTCACGCAGCAGTACGTGAAGAACGTCTTCGTGGAGGAGGCCGGCGACGACCCGACGCTGGTCGCCCAGGCCACGCAGCAGACCCTCGGCCGCAAGATCAAGGAACTGAAGCACGCGATTCAGGTAGAGGAAGAGCTCGGGAAGAAGAAGATCCTCGAGAACTACCTGAACATCACGTTCTTCGGCCAGCAGGCCTACGGCGTCGAGGCCGCGGCCCAGCGCTACTTCTCCACGTCCGCCAAGGACCTGAAGCTGGAGCAGGCCGCACTGCTCGCCGGCGTCGTCCAGTCGCCGACCCGCTACGACCCGGTCAACGACGAGCAAGAGGCCATACAGCGGCGCAACGTGGTCCTCCAGCGCATGGCCGACCTGGGCAACGTCTCCCAGGCGGAGGCCGACGAGGCCAAGGAGAAGCCGCTCGGCCTGAAGGTCAGCAAGCCGAACAACGGCTGCATCACGGCGGTCAAGGGCGCGAGCTTCTTCTGTGACTACGTCCGCGAACTGGTGCTGAACGACAAGGTCTTCGGCAAGACCAAGAAGGCCCGCGCAAAGGTCTGGAACCAGGGCGGCCTGACGATCCGTACGACGCTCGACCCGCAGGCCCAGGAATCGGTGCAGGCCTCGATCAAGAGCCACGTCAAGAAGTCGGACAAGGTCGCCACGGCAGCCACGCTGGTCGAGCCGGGCACCGGCAAGATCCTCGGCATGGGCCAGTCGAAGCCGTACGGCTACGGCAAGAACGAGACCGAGATCAACTACTCGGTCGAGCAGGGCAGGGGCGGCTCGAACTTCGGCTTCCCGACCGGTTCGACCTTCAAGCCGTTCCTGGCCGCGGCCGCCCTCGAGGAGGGCACCCCGCCGATCCAGTCGTACCCGGCACCGTACGAAATGCCGTATCCGGAAACGGTGGAGACCTGTGACTCGAGTCCGTGGCGGAACACGGACGGCGCCAAGGTGGAGAACGAGGACGAGTCCGAGGTCGGTCCGTACCGCCTGAAGGAGGCGATGGAGAAATCCGTCAACACCTACTTCGTGCAGATGCTCGAGGACATCGGCATGTGCCCGGTGACCAAGATCCTCGACAAGATGGGCGTGGTGCAGGGCAACGGCGACAAGCTGCCTGAGCGGCCCGCGTCCCTCACCCTGGGCTCCACCGGTATCTCGCCGCTGACGATGTCGAGCGCGTACGCGACCTTCGCCAACCGCGGTACGTACTGCACGCCGATCGCCATCGAGTCGATCAACCGGAGGATAGGCGGCGAGACCAAGTCGCTGGCGGTGCCGAAGTCGACGTGCAGCCGGGCGATGTCCGAGACCACCGCGGACACCATCAACACGCTGCTGAGCGGCGTGGTCGACTCCGGTACGGGACAGCAGGCCGGCCTCACCGACCGTGCCAACGCGGGTAAGACGGGTACGACCGACGAGCGCAGGAACGCCTGGTTCGTCGGCTACACGCCGAACATGTCCGGCGCCGTCTGGGTCGGCAGCGCAACCCAGGCCGTCAAGATGTCGAACATCACGATCGGCGGCGTCTGGCACGAAAAGGTCTACGGCGGCCAGGTGCCCGGCCCGATCTGGAAGGACGCCATGTCCGGCGCCCTCGAGGGCAAGGAGTCCCCGGGCTTCAACCTGGTCAACATCCCCGACCCTCCCAAGGAGGACAAGGACCGCCGGGACGACGATGACAACGACGACCCCGGGAACGGGAACGGCAACGGTGGGAACGAGGACGGCGGCATCGGTGACATCCCCGACCCGTCCTTCTCGATCCCGGAGGAGTGGACGATCGGCGGGAACGGGAACGGTGGGAACGGGAACGGCGGTCGCTTCCCGTAAGACACCAGGCAGTTGATGCCGTACGACGGTGGGGGCGCCCCTTGCAGAAAGGGGCGCCCCCACCGTCGTATCCGCGTATCCGCGTATCCGCGTATCCGCGAAATAGCTGTGCGGGCCTCAGCCCTCAGCCCGCGAGCAGCTTCTTGACCGCGGCGGCGACGCGGCCGCCCTCGGCCTGGCCCGCCACCTTCGGGTTCACGATCTTCATGACCTGGCCCATGGCGCGCGGGCCCTCCGCGCCGGCCGCCTTCGCCTCTTCGACCGCCTGGGCAACGATCTGCTGGAGCTCGTCGTCGGACAGCTGCTTGGGCAGGTAGTCGGCGAGGATTTCGCCCTCCGCCTTCTCCCGCTCGGCCGACTCGGCGCGACCACCCTGCGCGAAGGCCTCGGCCGCCTCACGGCGCTTCTTCGCCTCCTTGGCGATCACCTTCTGCACCTCGTCGTCGGAGAGCTCGCGCTTCTGCTTGCCCGCGACCTCCTCCTTCGTGATCGCGGCGAGGGTCAGCCGGAGCGTCGAGGAGCGGAGCTCGTCGCGCTCCTTGATCGCGGCATTGAGGTCTTCCTGCAGCTTCGACTTGAGCTTGGTCATGGGGTCGATTGTCGCAGGTGTGGTGCGACAGCGGCCTGTTGATTTCCCGCGGCACGTCTTGGGTTGCCCGGCGCGGGCCGGTCGGCTTCGGCCGTGCGCGCCGTCTGAGACGATGGGCCCATGCGCGCGCGATACGGAGTACCCCTGGGAATCACGGCGGCCGGCGCCGCCGGTCTGCTCTACTCGGTGGGTTTCGAGGCCCGGTCCTTCCGCCTGCGGCGGGTGACGGTGCCAGTGCTGCCGCCGGGCATGCGCCCGCTCCGCGTCCTCCAGGTCTCCGACATCCACATGGTGAGCGGCCAGCGCAAGAAGCAGCGCTGGCTGCGCTCCCTGGCCGGACTGCGCCCCGACTTCGTCGTCAACACCGGCGACAACCTGTCCGACACGGAGGGCGTGCCGGAGGTGCTGGACGCGCTGGGTCCGCTGATGGAGTTCCCGGGCGCGTACGTCTTCGGCTCGAACGACTACTACGGGCCCAAACCCCGCAACCCCGCCCGGTACTTGCTGGAAAAGGCACAGGGACGGCACGGGCTCAACGGCAACCCGCCCGTCGTAGGCGCCATCCACAACCCGTGGGAGGACCTGCGCGACGGCTTCGACGCGGCAGGCTGGCTGAACCTGACGAACGTCCGGGGTTCGCTGAAGATCGACGGCCTGGAGATCGAGCTGACCGGCCTGGACGACCCGCACATCAAACGCGACCGGTACGCGCGCGTGGCCGGCGGCCCCTCCGAGTCGGCCGACTTCTCGATGGGCATCGCCCACGCCCCGTACCTGCGCGTCGTAGACGCCTTCACCGCGGACGGCTACCCCCTGATCCTGGCCGGCCACACCCACGGCGGCCAGATCTGCCTCCCCTTCTACGGCGCCTTCGTCACCAACTGCGACCTGGACACGGACCGGGTGAAGGGCCTGTCCACGCATACGTCCGCCGGGCGGACGGCGTACCTGCACGTCTCGGCGGGCTGCGGCACGAATCGCTACACGCCGGCACGGTTCGCTTGCCCGCCGGAGGCTACGTTGCTGACGCTTACGGGGCGGGATTGAAGTGCTCTCCCGACCCGAAGCCGGGAGATCCCTGGAACCAGCTCGGCCACACGGCGCTCCCTGGCGGCAGCACCGGCAGCACTGCACTGGCTCTTGCTGACCCGCCCGGGCCCACACCGCCGGCCCCCGGAAAACCGGATTTCGCCTCCAGCCACCGGTGGGCTAAAGTAAACGACGTCGCCACGACACAGCCCACTTGAAGTGGCCTGCTCAAAGCGACATCGGGGTGTAGCGCAGCTTGGCAGCGCGCTTCGTTCGGGACGAAGAGGTCGTGGGTTCAAATCCCGCCACCCCGACAGCTGAAAATGCAGATCAGAGGGCCCAGTGTGCAAGTTGCACTGGGCCCTCTGGCGTTGCTGCGTGACTATCGATTCCTGCGTGACTCTCCAGTAGACCCCCTAGGTCATGGCGGTCCCGGAGTGCCCGAAGAGCCGGGAGATCTCCTCCAGCGGGACGCCCCGGTCGGAGAGCAGAGACACGAGGCTGTGCCGGAGCTCCCGAGACGTCCACTCGTCAGCTGATCCCGTCGACGTCCTTGAGCGCCTGTCGGAAGGCCCGGCGGACGTTGGCCGCGTCAAGCGGCTTGCCCACAGGTGAGGGGACGGCGAGCCGGTGTTCCTCCCACTTGTCGTCGGCGGCGAGCCGGTCCCAGCCCTGTTCTTCGAATCGCTGCCAGAGGGCTTCGACGCAACGCATCGGCAGAGCAAGCGTGCGACGGGGCTTCCGGGTCTTGGTGTCTCCGCTCCGCCGGACCGACCGCCAGACGGCGATGTGTGGAGGCTGCGGCGGGTCGAAGTCCAGCCGACGGCTCCGGCCGGGTCGTCGACGAGGCGCTGGGCGCGACGCGGTGCGGTTCGGTGCGGTGCGGTGCGGTGCGGTGGCGAATGTCGCACCGGGGTCGGCGAGGCTCGGCCCGTGCGAGAGCAGCAGCACACGCGGGGCGAGGTCGGCCATCCGGTGCAGTGAGACGCGTGAGGGCAGATCGTGCGGGACTGCTTTCAGCGGCAGGCACACGCCCGTATGCCGACAGGGCTGAACCGGACCGGTGGCCGCCACCAACAGTCCTGTGCCTCCAGGCCGCCCCGGCCTGGTGATTCCCGCCTGCTCGGCATCGGGTTCGCAGGATGCTGCGAGGTGGCTCGCAGGAAGCTGCACGTCGTTCGGGGCGAGTGGGGGAGGAGGCCTGGGACAGTGATATGACCAATCCCCCTTGCAGAAGGAGCCGGCACGATGGCCCAGAAATCCACGGGCGGGAGTACGAGGAATCCGCTGGCCGGGCTGACCGGCCTGCTGATCGCTCTCGCCTGTTCTCTCGTGATCTTCGACGGTACGACGAAGATCGTGATGGTGTCCGCGTTCGCTCTTGGGGCGCTGGTCAGTGCCCGTTCGCTGGCGCGGGCCGCCAGACGGTAGGCGGTAGGCGGTAGGCGCGACAGCATTCGTCCGACGGGGGTCGGAGCACCTGCTTCACGGTGCTCCGACCCCCGTCGTGTCAGTTCCGGGCGGGCTCAGATCCAGCTGCGTTCGCGGGCGAGCAGCGCGGCCTGGAAGCGATTTGACGCGCCCAACTGCTGCATCAGGGACGCCACATACTTGCGGTACGTACGGACCGAGATGCCGACGTCACGGGCCCCGGTCTCATCCTTGTCCGCTGTGCACAGTGATTCCAGTATCCTGCGCTCGATCTCGCCGGGGCGGTCGTCGGCGGGCTCCAGCCCGCCCCCGCCCGACGGCGGCGGAGGTTCATGGGCCTGGCCCCACATCCGCTCGAAGAGCGAGACCAGCGTGGCTACGAGCCCCGGTTCCCGGGCGAGCAGGGCACCGCGGCTGCTGTCGGCCGGGTCGATCGGGGTGAGCGCGGCGGCCCGGTCGAAGATCAGGACACGCTCCAGCGGGAGCCGGGAGATCCGGACCTCCGCTCCCTTGGCGGTCAGTTCACGCAGGTACGCCATGGTGCCGGGGTCGTCCAGCGCGGCGGACCCGATCAGACTCCGCATCCGTATGCCGCGGCGCAGGATGCGTTCGTCCGCCGGCCGGGACGTCGCGACGACCTGAGGGGGGATCAGCCCGCTCGGCCAGGTGGTCAGGCTCTCCGAGCGGGTGAAGAAGGTCAGTTCGTCGATTGCGGCACGGACCCGGTCGATTCCCTCCAGGCGCTCCATCGTGGGCCGGTCGGTTCCGGCGACGGAGTCGCTCGCCTGTGCCGCGTTCCGCTCGGCGAGCAGGGAGGCGACGATGTCGTTCTCGGCCGCCGAGTTCTCCAGTTCCTCCCGGGCCAGGGCCACCCGGTGCTCGATGAGGGCCTCGATCGCCTTGGCCGGAGCGACGGGGCGCAGCAGGCCGTCGGCAAGGGTGGCGAGCCCGAGTTCGAGGGCCCGCTTCTGCAGTGACTGCATCGATTCTTCGTCCGAGGAACAGTGCTCGGCCAGCTCTTTCAGGCCGGCGCCCCCTGTCCGCAGCAGCATGCGGTAGAACGCCTCCTCCTCCGGTCTGACGCCCAGAAACTCAAGACTCGTGTGCGGCATGGCTCCCCCCAAGGACCTACGGTGGTCAGTCGCTTTCATAGATCTACCTGGCCAACCGGAGAAAAACCATGTAGATCGACATGTCCGTTCAGACTGGTGGCAGAACATGCGCATCAAGTGACACCGCCGCGCGCAGCAAGCTGCGCGCAAGACCCCTCCAACTCGGGCTTCCCAAACGGCAGAGTTGTGGTCACAAGGAGCCGCCGGGAACACCCCGGAAGCTCACCGGAATCCCGGCCGGACCGGGCCGGATTCCAGCTCCACACGTCTCGACCAGGGGGAACCGTCATGAAGAAGCGCTTCGCCACCTCGCTCGTCGCCGCTGCCCTGCTCGGCCTCGCCGGCGCCGGCACCGCCCAGGCGGCCGGGCCTGCGGCCCAGGTGGCTTCCACCGCCGCTCCGACCACCGGTTCCGCCCATCCCGACCTGTCATCCCTCCCCAGGCTGATCCTGAACGAGGTGGTGTCGACCACCCGCCTGATCCACGACTGGAACTAGCCGAGCAAGCGACGTCGCCCGTCCGTCAGCCAAGGCCTTGGCCAAGGAACAAGGAGGGAACTCCCGATGACCGCCTACTCGGTCCTCGTACCGTTCGTCCCGAGCAGACCCGAGCAGATGCTGCCGTTCGCGGGACTCGTGCACTGGACCGGCGCCCACCGGCTGTGGCAGGGGCAGAGCCTCGCCACCGAGTCCCACCAGGGATTCGCCCACGCCGCCGGTGCGGGGTTCCGGGTGCCGGCGGGACTCGGAGTGACCTTGATGCCCCTGCGGCACCCCACCGAGGCCGCGCTCCAGGCACGGTCACTCTCCCTGATGACCGGCGAACCGGTCCTGGCGGGGTACGGTCCCGGGGCCCCGAGTGTGCAACAGGCCCTGCTCGGCGCCCCGTACCGGAGTCCGCTCACCGCGGCCCGCGAGTACCTGACCGCCGTACGCTCCGCACTGACGGGGAGCCTGGAGGTGCTGGACGGCGAGTACGTGCATCAGGAGGCGGTGCTACGGGCCGTGCCCGGGCCGAAGGTCGAACTCGGAGTCGGTGTGCTGCGCCCCGGTATGGCCCGGGTGGCGGGCGAGGTGGCCGACGCGGCCATCACCTGGCTGACGCCCGCCCGCTATCTGCGGGACCACATCGTGCCCGCGGTGCGCGAGAGCGCGGAGAAGGCCGGCCGGCCCTTTCCCCGCGTGGTGGCCATGGTGCCCGTCGCCCTGGCCGCCCCCGACCGCGACCCCGTACAGCTCGCCCTCGCCTCGAACCGGAACCATCTGCGCGCACAGCACTACCGCGACATGCTCCGGCGCGGCGGTGTGGACCTGCCGGACGACGTACCGGAGGGCACCGGCCCGCCCGGCGCCGACGAAGCCGTGCAGGGCAAGGCCCTGGTCGTCGGCGACGCCTTCCTGTACGGCGGACCGGACGAGCTGCTGGCCAAGTTCGACGCCTACCGGAAGGCGGGGGTCGACGAGATCGTCCTCAATGTCACCGGTGTGGCCCAACTCTTCGGGCCGCAGGCTGCCACCAAGGAGCTGCGCACCCTGCTGACCCTGCTCGGCCTGGCCGTCTGACGTCGCGGCACGCCCGGCCCTTCCACTTGCGGGCACGTCTCCGCCACCTGACTTCGCAAGCACGCGCCTCACCACCCGAACTTCGCAGGCAGCCTCCTGCCGTCGGCTCGTCACGCTCTCACGTTAGGCATGCTCATGACATATAGATCCGTCAAGGCCCACGCCTTGCAGTGGGGCACGGGACGCCCCGTGGCCGCCCTCGCCCCCCGTCCGCCGTACACCTCGACCGTCGTCCTGGAGGACGCAGCCCACCTCGACGCCCTGCTCGGTTCGGGTGTGGCCGGTCCCGGCACCATGGTCCTCGTCCCGGGTGACGAGCCGAGCGCCGAGCCCGTGCGTCACGAGGCGACCGGTGCGGAGGTCATCACCTGGCAGGGCTCGCTCGGCGAGCCCGGCGCGGAGGCGGGGTTGCACCCCGACTTCTACCTCCAGGTGCAGGCCTACTCGATCACCCCGTATCTCTCGGTGCTGGGCCCAACGCTGGTCCGGATCGCCGAGGAGGCCGACTTCCAGGCATACCTCGACGACGCCGAACGGGCCCTGAACGAGGGTGAGTTCTCCGAATTTCTCACCCATCCCGCGGTACAGCTCGGGGACCTCTCCGCGCTGGGCGGCGAACACGAGGGCGACGGCCCCGGCCTGCGGCTGTACGTCGCCGCCGACGGCACCGTCAGCGTCTCTCCCAGCGGCGCCCCGCTCGGGCCCGTCGGTACCCCGCGCGACGAACTGCACCGTGCCTGGCGGGAGTCCGCCGACGCCCTTGGCGCACTGCCGGACAGTGCCTCCCGTACGGAGCGGCTGGCCGCCCGGCCCCGGATCGGCCGCTATCTGGCAGCCGTGGGCGCCATCAGGGAGGCCGTGACCCGCGGCATGGAACAGCCCCGCGTCTCCGGATTCGGCGGCCGCATGCTCTCCGCGCTGAACGACGTCGCCGACCCCCTCGACCAGTCCGCCACCGCCCCGCTGCTCCTCTGGAACGACGAACGCGCCCTGATCCACCACACCGTGGACCGCCGCACCGTCGCCCTCTCCCCCGACGCGGCCCTCGCCGCCGAGGCACTGCTGGTCACGGGCTCCGCGCAGGAGGCCGCCCGGTACGCCGCCCCGGACGCCGTCGACGCCGTCGCCGCCTACTTCGCCGGCATCGGACTGCCCCTCACCGAATCCGCGGAGCCTCGAACCGTCTCCGAGAAGGTGATCGTCTGATGGGCGCCATGCTGCTCAGCCCCGCCCTCGCGGGCACCCCGCTCACTGGCCGCGCCGCCGGGGCCGTCGCCGAACTCGGAGAACGGGCCGTCCTGTGCGACCTGTACGACGAGGCGGGCGCCCCCATCTACCACGACATCGCCGGCACCACCCCGCACGAGGTGCGCGAACTCCTCGCGGCCCTGCGCCGGCTGCCCGGCCCGGTACTGGATCTGGCGGCCGGCTCCGGCCGGCTGACCTTCCCCTTCCTCGGCCTCGGCCGCGAGGTCACCGCCCTGGAACTGTCCGGCGACATGATCGGGCTGCTCCGTGAACGGCTGGCCGCCGCCCCGCCCTCGCTGCGCGAGCGCTGCACGCCGGTCCAGGCCGACATGAGCGACTTCGCCCTCGGCCACCGTTTCGGAGCCGTCGTCCTCGGCACCACCTCGATCTCGCTGCTGCCGCCTGACGCCCGCCCCGGCCTCTACCACTGCGTACGGGAGCACCTCGCCCCCGGGGGACGCTTCCTGCTCACCACGGTCGAGGTCGATCCGGCTTCCGACGGCACGGACGAGTCCGAGATCCTCGCCGAGGGCCACAGCGGCCGTACCTACCGCATGATCGAGCAGTGGACCGCCGGAGCCAGCACCCGCGCGGTCACCATGATCCCGGCCGAGCCGCCCGCCGAGGGCTCCGTCACTGTCGCCACCACCACCATCGGTGTCCTGCCGGCACCGCAGCTCATCGCCGAGCTGGAGCAGGCCGGTTACGCCGTCCGCTCCCTCACCCCCGTCCCCGGCGGCGGACGCCACCACGACGTCCTGCTCGAAGCGGAGGCCCTGTGATGACCGAGACGACCATGACGACCCCGGCGGAAAGGACCGGCGCGCAGACCCACCCCGCGCTGTGGACCTCCCTCCTCCCCCCGTCCGCCCACGACGACGAGAGCATCTGTGCCGTCTCCGCACAGGGCATGCGCGTGCGCTTCGCCGACGGAACCGAACTCCTCGACGGCGACTCCGGGTTGTGGAACGCCAACCTCGGCCACGGCAACGAGAACATCGCCCGCGCCGCCTACGAAGCCCTCCGCGACGCCTCGTACCTGAGCATCTTCCGTTACGAGCACACCTACGCCCGGCGCGCCGCCGAGGCCCTGGTCGAACTCTGCGGCTCCGACCACTTCGCCCGGGTGCTGTTCTCGACCTCCGGGGGCGCCGCCAACGACCTGGTCATGAAGACGGCCCGGCACTACCACGCCCTCCGGGGGCAGCCCTCCCGCAAGCTCGTCGTCGGGCTCAGGGGCAGCTACCACGGCCTCACCTTCGGCGGGTTCGCCCTCACCGGGGAGAACCTCGGCCAGCAGGTGTACGGCGTCGACCAGCGCCTGGTCCGTCACGTCACCCCCAACGACCCTGGCGACATCGAGAAGTTGATGCGCGCCCAGGGCGGACAGGTGGCCGCCGTCGTGGTCGAGCCGGTGCTCGGCAGCGGAGCCGTACCCCTCACGGACGAGTACCTCGACACCCTGCTGAGACTGCGTGACCAGTACGGGTTCCTGCTCGCCGCCGACGAGGTCGCCACCGGATTCGGCCGCACCGGAGACATGTTCGCCTCCCAGCGCTGGAGCCGACGACCCGATCTGCTGGTCACCTCCAAGGGACTGACCAACGGGACCTGCGCCGCCGCGGCCGTGGTCGTCTCCCGCGAGATCGCCGACGTCTTCCGCGACGAGGACGCCACGCTCACCCACGGCGAGACGCAGGCGGGCACCCCGGTGACCTGTGCCGCGATCCTCGCCACCATCGAGGAGATGCGACGGCTGGACGCGGTGGCCCACGGCCGGCGTGCGGCCGAGGTCCTCGGCGCTGCTCTGGACCGGCTCGTCGCCGAGCACCCTCTGTTCGACTCCGCCGACGGCCTCGGGCTCTTCCGGTCCCTGCGGATCCGTACCGCCGACGGCGAAGTCCTGCCGCAGGCAGAGGTCCTCGGCCAGATCGCCGCCATCCGCAAAGCGGGCGCGATCGTCCACGCGGGCATCCACGGTGTGCAGCTCATGCCGCCGCTCACTGCGACCGACGCCGAGATCCAGGAACTGATCGAGGCCGTGCGCACCGGTGTCGAGCAGTTCGCGGGAGGCATCCGGTGAACATCGCCTGGTCCGGTTCCACCCGGCTGCTGATCGGCTCCGCGGGACTCGCCGACTGGCTGGACGACTTCGAGGACGCCCGGGGGACCGTCGGTTCCGCCGACACCGCCCTGCTGCTCGACCCGGCCGTTACCGAGAGCCCTGTCACCGCCCTGGTGACCGAGGAACTGGACCGGGCGGGCCACACCATCCGGCGCATCGTCCCCGAAGGTGACGGCGGCCCGGACGAGATCCTCGCCCTGGCCGACGCCACCGCCGACGCCGACCTGATCGCCGTCGTCGGCGGAGGATCCGTGATCGACCGGGCGAAGTTGCTCGCGGTCGCTCACGAGGACCCGCGGGCCCGTGCCGACCTGCGCACCACCGGCCGCAGCGGACTGCTGACCCTCGACCCGCGCACCCGCCGGGCCCGGCCCCTGCTGGCGGTGCCCACCACCATCGGCACCGGCGCCGAACTCAGCCGGGTCGCCTGCCTCCCGCACAACAGCGGCAAACGGCTCGTGATGAGCGACGCGCTGGCACCGGACGCGGCCCTGCTCGATCCCGCGGCAACCGAGACACTGCCGGCGGAACTCCTGGTCGAAGGCGTGCTGGAAGCCCTCTTCCGCACCGTCGGACCCTACGTCGGCAACCTCCTGGACCGTCCGGTCGAGGACGCCCTCGCGGAGACGGCGGCGGTCCAACTGGCCCGGCTGGGCGGCGAGGCCGCCCGGCAGCTCGCGGCGGGACACACCCCCGACGCCGTACTGCGGACGGACCTCGCCCGGCTCAGCGGACTCACCCAGTCCACCTGGCTCTCGTACGGCCGCGACCTGTTCAGCACCGAGGGCTGGATGATCGCGAACGAGCTGTCCAGCGCGCTCGGCACCCGCAAGATGACCGCGGTGGCGGCCCTCCTGCCGCACCTGTGGCAGGCGGTCCTCGCCGGAGACACCCGGCTCGGCTCCGCCCCCCGCCTACGGCGGATCTGGGACCTGCTGCGCTCGGCCGACAGCAGCGGCGACCCGCTGCCCGCCGAGCCGGCGGCAGGCATCACCGCCCTGATGGACCGCTGGGGCGTGGCACGGAACCTCACCCTCACGCCGCCGCTGCTCGAAACGGTGGCCCGCCGGACGGTACGCACCTGGGGTGCCGGGCTCCCGATGCTCGGCGGGCTGCGGGCAGCGGACGTGAGCGCCCTGCTCAACGCGGCCGCCTGAGCCGGCCCGACCCGCTCCACCACACAGACTTCCGCGCCGGCCCGGCGCGGGGAACGCACCACCTCTCGGCACTCAGCCGACCCGACGAAGGAGAAATGTCATGAACGAGAAGTTCGAGAACGCGGCCGTCGACGCGGACAGCCTGGAGCTCGGTCTGCAGGAGCTCGAGGTCATGGAGGCCCCGGGCTGGTGGACCACCGGCGGTGTCGTCGTCGGCGTGTCCCTCGTCTCCGTGGTCCTCACCTGATCCCACCTGGTCCTCACCGGATCCGACCGGTCCCACCTGGTCCTCACCGGATCCGACCGGTCCCACCTGGTCAGCGCCCAACCCCACAACACACCACCCCTCACGAGAGGAAGCCGCCATGAACGAGCGCTTCGAGAACGTCACGAACGACCTGGACAACCTGGAGCTCGGCCTGCAGGAGCTGGAGGCCATGGAGGCCCCGGGCTGGTGGACCACCGGTGGCGTCGTCGTCGGCATCTCCATCGTCTCCATCGTCGCCACCTGATCCACCCGGATCAGCCGGCCACCCAAACCCCATCTACGAAAGGAAATCGCCATGAACGAGAAGTTCGAGACCGTCGCGGTCGACACGGACAGCCTGGAGCTCGGCCTGCAGGAGCTGGAGGCCCTCGAGGCCCCCGGTTTCTGGGAGGGCGTCTCCATCGGCATCGCGATCAGCACGGTCACCATCGCCACCTGATCCACCCGGATCACCGGCTCCTCACCTCACCTCAACGCACCACCCGACGAAGGGAAATCACCATGAACGAGAAGTTCGAGACCGTCGCGGTCGACACGGACAGCCTGGAGCTCGGCCTGCAGGAGCTGGAGGCCCTCGAGGCCCCGGGCTTCTGGGAGGGCGTCTCCATCGGCATCGCGATCAGCACGGTCACCATCGCCACCTGATCCACCCCCCGGCACCCGCCGGGACGGATCGAGTGGATCGGGCCCGGCCGGGAGAACTCCCGGCCGGGGCCCGGCCCTCGGCCCTGACCCCTCCCCCCACGCACCACCAGAACTTCCGGAGCACCACATGACCCGACATGACAGGAGCGGCAGCGATGACCACGAATGACACCGCCGTCTCGCTGAGCGGCCTCACCAAGACATACAAGGGCGTCACCGCGGTCGACGACCTGAGCGTCGACATCCGCGCCGGTCGCGTCACCGGTCTGCTGGGCCGCAACGGAGCCGGCAAGACCACCACCCTGCGGATGCTCCTGGGACTGGCCACCCCGACCACCGGTACCGCCACCATCCTCGGCAAGCCGTACGCCGAACTGCCCGACGCGGCCCACCGGGTCGGCGTCAGCATGGACGGCATGGGCGGCATCCCCGGCGCCACCGTTCGCGGCGAACTCCGCATCTGGTGCACCGTGCTCGGGCTCCCCGCCACCCGCGCCGACGAGGTCATGGAGATCACCGGGATCGCCGACGCCGCAACCCGTCCGGTCAAGGGGTGCTCGACCGGTATGCGCCAGCGCCTGGCCCTGGCCGCCGCGCTGCTCGCCGACCCCGAGGTGCTCGTCCTCGACGAGCCGGCCAACGGTCTGGACCCGGACGGCATCCGCTGGCTGCGCGACACCCTGCGCGCCCTGGCCGGAGAGGGCCGCACGGTCCTGGTCTCCAGCCACCAGCTCGCCGAGTTGGAGCAGACCGTCGACGACGTGGTGATCATGCAGCGCACGCTGCGGTACGCGGGCACACTCGCCGACCTCACCGGTTACGGCGCCACCCGCCTGGAGGACCGCTTCTTCGAGCTGGTCGACCCCGCCGCTACGGCCCCTGCGTCCCGCACCTCCACCACCGCGGCTCCGACCGCGGCCCGCACTCCGGAAAGGATCACGTCCCGTGCGTAACCTCGTCGCCGGTGAAGCCCGCAAGGCCCTGACCGGACGCCTCTGGTGGTACCTGCCGCTCGCCGGCGCGTGGCTCTGCCTGATCACCACCTTCGGATACGTCTCCGAAGGCGAGACGGCCCTCGCGTCCGGCTCCAGCGCTCTCGCCGTCGGCCAGGACGTCGCTCGCGCCTGGATGATGATGTTCCTGCTGGCCGCCGTCTTCGGGGCAGTCGCCGTCACCCGCGACTACGGCTCCGGGACGATGGTCCGCTCCGTCCTGCTGGCCGGCTCACGGACCCGCCTCTTCAGCGCCAAGCTGATCGTCGCGACCGGCGCCGGCGCCCTGTTCGGCCTGTTCGCCGCGGCGCTCGGCACCGCCAGCGTCTACCTCGCCCCGAGGCCGTTCGGCTTCGAGGCCGCCGCGGACGGCGAGACCGCCCTGATCCTCTTCGGAGTCTTCGCCTGCTGCACGCTGGCCGGCCCCTGGGGCGCGCTCGTCGGCTGGATCGTACGCAACCAGACCGCTGCCGTGGTCACGCTGCTCGGCCTCACCCTCCTCGTCGACCCGGGGCTGCAGCGCATCGCGCCCGACGCGGCCAAGTACCTGCTCACCATCGCGATGAGCTCGGTCTACCGCGACGTGAAGCCCGACCTGCTCTCGCTGCCCATCGCGTACGCCGTGATCGCCGCCTGGCTGGCCGCCGCCTTCTTCGTCGGCCGCCGCCTGGTCCGTACCCGCGACATCGCCTGACCGTCCGCCACCGCGCGGACATCGCACGCCGGTGCCGCGGCCGGTCTCCCTCGCCGGGCCCGCCGCGCGTGCCGCCCGCCTCCCGTGTGTGGCCGCCCGCCGGTCCGCCGCCCGTGGCGTGTCCGCCGCTGCCGTGTCCGCCGTCCGCCGATCCGAGGTGCTCCCACCATGCCCGCAACCAAGACCGCCGCCGCACCCGACCTGGAGCGGCCCCGTACCGCCGGCGACGTCGCCGTGCACGAGCCGCTCACCGACGGCGCCCCCTGGGTGATCCAGCGCGGCGAGCACCAGCACTTCCGCACCAGCGAGAACCTGGCCCGGCTGGTCCGCCTCCTCGACGGCAGTCGCGACCACGACCAGCTCGCCGCCGACCTCGGCCGGCCCTGGACGCCGGACCACGTCGACCGCGCGATCCGCAACCTCGCCGACTCCCAACTGCTCGACGACGGCAGGCCCGCCCAGCGCGTGCGCCGGGTCCGCTTCGCCGGGCCGCTGACCATCCAGTTCACCCTGCTCAAGCCGGAGCGAATGCTCCGCCGTCTCACCCCGCTGATCCGGCCGCTCGCCCACCGCGCGGTCCTCGCCGGTGCGGCGGCCGTCATCCTGCTCGGTGTTCTGGCCCTCGCCGCTTCCGGTCCCACCCTCGGAGCGGCCCTCAGCCGCCCGATGCCGCTGTGGTCGTACGCCGCGGTGATGCTCGGCGTCCTGCTCACCACCGCCGTCCACGAGATCGCGCACGGCGCGGTCCTCACCCACCACGGCGGCCGGCCCAGCCGGATGGGCTTCATGCTCTTCTACATGTCGCCGGCCTTCTTCTGCGACGTGTCCGACGGCTGGCGGCTGCCCAGCCCCCGCCAGCGCGTCCAGGTCGCCCTCGCCGGCATCGCCGTACAGGCCGTGGCCGCCGGGTCCGCCGCCCTCGCAGCGCTCCTCGTGCCCGCCGGACCGCCGCGCGACACCCTGCTGCTCGTCGCCCTCGTCAACTACATGACCTGCGCGGTCAATCTGCTGCCGCTGGTGAAGCTGGACGGCTACATCGCGCTGATGAGCCACCTCGACATATCCCACCTGCGGGAGAAGGCCATGACCGACGCCCGCCGGTTCGTCGCCCGGCTGCTGTTCGGCGGCCGTGACTACGGGCGTGAACTGTCCGGGCGCCGCTGGGCCGTTCCATACGGGATCGCCTGCCTGCTCTTCCCGCTGTACCTGGTGTCGACCGCCCTGACCCTGTGGTCCTCGATCCTCCAGCGGCTGGGCATCGCCGGATCGGTGCTGATGGTATGCGGTCTCGGATACCTGCTGTGGCGGCTCGGCAAGGGCACCGCCACCCTGGTCAAGGACGCTCTCCGGGCGGGCGCCCGTCCGCTCCGCATCGCAGCCGCCGGACTGCTCGCGGCGGTTTCGCTCGGCCTCGCCGCCACGCTCGTCCAGGTTCCCGCCACCGTCTCGGCCGGCTACACCACCAACAGCGACGGCAGCCTCAGCCTGCTGGTCCCCGAGGGCGGTGCCGGCTTCGAGCTCGAGGAGGGCACCCCGGTGACCCTGCGCCGCTCGGGCCTGTTCAGCCGCCCCGAGGTCGGCACGGCCCGGCTCGGCGAGCCCGTCGGTCACAAGACACTGGCGCCGCTGACCGCGATGCTCCCGGTCGACAACGACCGCCCGTGGCTCGCGATGCGGGCGTACCCACTGGAGCGCGGCGCCACGACGCCCGCCGCGAGCGGTCCCGACGGGACCGGCATCGCCGAGGTGCGGGCCGGAGACCACCCGCTGTGGAAGTGGTTCGCGGTCTCCTACCTCGGCCCGCTTCTCCCCTGAACTTCCACTCCCCGACTTCTGGTACGCCGCCCCGGAGGACCCCGCCATGTCCCTGCGCCATGTTGCCCACTGCCCGCCGGGCACCCCCTTCTACGACCGCCCCGCCGCCGTCACCGGTGAGGAGGTCTTCCCCCTCGCGGCGGCCGAACCGCCCGCCGGCTGGACGCGTACGGCCATGGGCGAGTGGACCGTACTGACGCCCGCGGATCCCCAACTCCCCACACAGGGCTGGAAGATCCACGTCTCGGCGACCACCGACAGCGCGCCCGAGGTGCTGGACGCCGTCCGCGACTACTGCTTCCGGCGGTCGCTGCTGTTCAAGTTCCTCACCAGCCCCGGGATGCTGATGCTGCGCAACAGCAAGTACGGGGACCGGGGGAGCAGCGGCAAGTTCATCACCGTCTACCCCCAGGACGACGCCGAACTCCACTGTGTGCTGGAGGAGTTGGACGCCCTTGTCGGCGGCCGTCCGGGTCCCGCCATCCTCAGCGACCTGCGCTGGCGCCGCGGTCCGCTGTACGTCCGCTACGGCGGCTTCACGCTCCGTATGGGCCGCGGCCCGTCGGGCGAGTCCGTCCCCTGCATCGAGGACCCGGACGGCAACCTCGTCCCCGACGTACGCGGCCCCGCCTTCCGTCCCCCGGCGTGGGTGCGGCTGCCGCCGTTCATCGCGCAGGCACTGGCCGACCGCAACAAGGGCGGCGGGCTCGGCTCCTTCCCCTTCAAGATCACGCAGGCGCTGCACTTCTCCAACGGCGGCGGCGTCTACCGGGCCACCGACACCCGCGACGGCCGGCCGGTGCTCGTCAAGGAGGGCCGGCCGCACGCCGGCCTGGACGACACCGGCGCCGACGCGGTCGCCCGGCTCCGCCATGAGCACGACGCGCTGGCCGCACTCGACGGACTCCCCGCGTTCCCGCGCGTCCTGGACTGGCGCAAGGGCAACGAACACTGGTTCCTGACGCGGGAGTACGTGGACGGCGAGCCGCTCGGCAAGGAGGTGACCGCCCGCAATCCGCTGGTCCACGCCGTGACCGCGAGGCAGACCGCGATGCCCGTCGCCGAGTACACGCGCTGGGCGCTGGACGTCCTCGACCAGATCGAGGCCGCCGTCACCTCCATGCACGAACGCGACCTGGTCTTCGGTGACCTGCACCCCAACAACGTCCTGATACGCCCCGACGGCAGTGTCGCCTTCATCGACCTGGAGACCACCCGCCCCGTCGGCGGCCACACCGGTCAGGCCATCGGCGCCCCCGGTTTCGCCGCCCCCGCAGGCACCACCGGTCCGGCCGTCGACCGCTACGCTCTCGGCTGCCTCCGCCTCAGCACCTTCCTCCCCCTGACGGCGCTGCTGTCGTGGGCACCCCAGAGGGCCGAGGAACTGATCGCCCGGATCATGGAAAACTTTCCGGTGCCGGAGGCGTTCGGAGCGCAGGTGCGCGCGGATCTGAGCCCTGAGACCAGGGTATTCGGGACACCCGTGGCACCCGCGGCAGCGGCCCCACGCAGGGAGTCCGGAGCATTCGCAGCATCGGCGCCCGCGGCCCTCGCGACACTCGGGAAGTCCGGGCTGTCTGCGGGATCTGCGGCACCCGTGGACGGCCCGCTGGTTTCCGTCGGGCGGATCAGTGCGGGCGTGCTTGCCTCCGCCACGCCCGAGCGGACGGATCGTCTCTTCCCCGGTGACGCCGACCAGTTCAGCCATCCGGACGGCGGTCTGAACATCGCCAACGGCGCGGCGGGAGTGCTGTGGGCGCTGCACGGCGCGGGGGTCGAAGTGCCCGAGCCGCACGTCGACTGGCTGGCCGGAGCCGCCCGCCGGTTGGACACCGCCCGCCCCGGGCTCTACGACGGGCTGGCCGGAATCGCCTGTGTCCTGCACGACCTGGGCCGCCCCGACGAGGCCGCCGAACTGCTGGATCGCGCCCTCGCCCGACCCCGCGAACACCACCGGGACGGCAGCCCCGACCACAGCCTCGCGGCCGGCACGGCAGGGCTCGGCATGGCGCTGCTCCACCTCGCCGACCGCCGCGGCGACGACTCCCTGGCCCGGGAGGCACACCGGCTCGCCGACGAACTGACCGCCCGGCTCACCGCTGACGCATCGTCAGAGGTATCGCTCGATCCGGCGTCCGGCCGACGTCCCGGTCTGCTGCGCGGCGGTTCGGGCGAGGCACTCTTCCTTCTCACCGCCCACGGCCCGGACCACGACCTGCTCGACGCCGCCCATGCGGCCCTCACCCACGACCTGCTGATCTCCGGCCGGCTGCCCGGCGGGCCGAAGACCCCGCCGCCGGCACCCTGGCACGGGCACCAACTGGCGTACGGTGGAGCGGGCCAGGCCATCGCGGTCCATGCCTTCCTGGCCCATCGCCGGGACCCGAGGCTCACCGCCGTGCAGGACGCCCTGCTGACCGATCTGACCTCGGAGTTCCATCCGGCCTGCGGCCTGTTCACCGGCAAGGCGGGCGCGCTCGCGGCTCTGGTCCACACCGACGACGGCTCGGACGCGACCCGACGGGCGATCCGTGCCCTGACCGCCGGCCTGGACCTGTTCGCGGTGGAGCAGGAGGGCGGGGCCACCGGTTTCCTCGGCGACCACCTGCTCCGGCTGTCCACGGACCTCGCCACCGGCTCCGCGGGAGTCCTGGCCGCACTGACCGCGGCCCGCACCGGAACCGGCGCCCTGCCCTGCGTACCGTTGACGCCGGGCGCTCCGTCCGAGCTCACCGGGCCGGACGCGATCCCGGCCGTGGCCAGCCGGTGACCGCTCCGGCGCCTCCGCCACCCCCGTCCCACCATTGACCGCTGTGTCACCGGCCGTGCGCCGGCACAGCCCGACCCCGGAGTTCTCATGCCCACGCAGTTACTGGTCAGCATCCGCAAGACGGAGGAGGCTCTGCCCTCGGCGGCACCGGAGACCGCGGTCGTCCGCCTCGTCTCCGTACTGCCCGGGAACTGGGTGGTGAGACCGACCAGCACGACGACGAGCACCGCCACCTTGGCCGTCACGGCTCCGAGCGACACTCCGGAACCCCAGGCCCTGCGTACGGTGGACGAGGCCCTCTCCACTCCCCCCATGCGGGGCTGGATCCGCGGCTGAGCCCCGACGTGCCGGGCAAGCGTACGGTGTCCTGAACGACAGGTCAGGCACCTACTCACGTGAGTAGGTGCCTGACCTGTTTTGTCTGCGTGACTACCGCTCCGGATCCCACTTGAAGATGCCGTCCACGACCACGGCGCCGGTCTGGACCACGGGCCGGATCCGCTTCCGGTAGACCTCCTCGGTCACAGCCGTACCGGAAAGGCCGACGAGCCGGGAGATCTCGTCAAGCGGCCATTAAGGTCTCTTCTGGATAATCCGCCTCGGATCGATCTGCTCTACGCTGGCAGGTATGACCGCCATGACGCCCGCGCGCATCGAACCGGACCTGTCATTCCTCCTCGACCGCACCAGTCACGTCCTGCGGAGCAAGATGTCCGCCGCCCTCGCCGAGATCGGCCTGACCGCCCGCATGCACTGTGTGCTCGTCCACGCCCTGGAGGAGGAGCGCACCCAGGTCCAGCTCGCCGAGATCGGCGACATGGACAAGACCACGATGGTGGTGACGGTGGACGCCCTGGAGAAGGCGGGTCTGGCCGAGCGCCGCCCCTCCAGTACGGACCGGCGGGCCCGGATCATCGCCGTCACCGACGAGGGTGCCCGCGTCGCCAGGCAGAGCCAGAAGATCGTCGACCAAGTACATCGCGACGCCCTGGTCACGCTTCCCGAGGGGGACAGGGAGGCTCTCCTGCGGGCCCTGAATCGCCTGGTCGACGACGGTCTGGCGACTCCTGTCGAGGCCCCGCGCACCGCCCGCCGGGCGCGCCAGTCCAGGTAGGCGGGGAGCGGGGTCAAAGCAATCCCGAAAAAAATAGTCTGCAACGAAACTATCTGTTACGGTCTCTCCTGTCGCCTCAACTGACAGGAGAGATCGCATGTTTGCCGCATCCGACTCCGCGTCGTCGCCCGCTTCTCCCGCCGCCCTTCGCTCACGCCGGCTCGCCCTCGGCGTCATCGCCGCCGGGATGCTGATGATCATCCTCGATGGCTCCATCGTGACCGTGGCGATGCCGGCCATCCAGAACGACCTGGGGTTCACTCCCGCCGGCCTCAGTTGGGTCGTCAACGCCTACCTCATCGCGTTCGGCAGCCTGCTCCTGCTGGCCGGCCGGCTCGGCGACCTGATCAGTCGCAGGCGCATGTTCCTGGCCGGCACCGCTGTCTTCACCGCCGCCTCGCTGCTGGCCGGCGTGGCCACCTCACCCGCCGTACTGATCGCCGCCCGCTTCCTCCAGGGCATCGGCAGCGCCATGGCCTCCGCCGTCAGCCTGGGCATCCTCGTGACGCTGTTCACCGAGCCCAGGGAGCGCGCCAAGGCCATCGCCGTCTTCAGCTTCACCGGCGCGGCGGGCGCGTCCATCGGCCAGGTCCTCGGCGGCGTACTCACCGACGCGCTCAACTGGCACTGGATCTTCTTCATCAACCTGCCGATCGGCATCGCCGCCCTCGCGATCGCCGTCCGCGTCCTGCCCGGTGACGTCGGTCTGGGCCTCAGGGCGGGCGCGGACGTCTTCGGCGCGGTTGTGGTCACCGCCGGTCTGATGCTCGGCATCTACACCGTCGTCAAGGTCGAGGAGTACGGCTGGACCTCGGGCCGCACCCTCGGCTTGGGCGCCCTCGCCGCCGTACTGCTCGCCGCGTTCCTCGTCCGTCAGGCCACCGCGAAGAACCCGCTGATGCCGCTGCGGATCTTCCGCTCACGCAGCGTCTCCGCCGCCAACCTGGTCCAGATCCTGATGGTCGCCGCGCTCTTCTCCTTCCAGATCCTCGTCGCCCTGTACCTCCAGAAGGTGCTCGGATACGGCGCCGCCGAGACCGGCCTCGCGATGCTCCCGGCAGCCGCCGTCATCGGTGCCGTCTCCCTGGGAGTCTCCGCGCGTCTCAACGGCCGCTTCGGTGAGCGCAACGTCCTGCTGGCGGGCATCGTGCTCCTCATCGGCGTCCTCGCCCTCCTCGCCCGCGTCCCCGTGCAGGCCAGTTACGCCGTCGACCTCCTTCCGGTCATGCTGCTCGCCGCGGGCTTCGGCCTCGCGCTGCCGGCGCTGACCACACTCGGTATGTCCGGCGCGAACGAGGAGGACGCCGGTCTCGCGTCCGGCCTGTTCAACACCACCCAGCAGATCGGCATGGCACTGGGCGTCGCGGTCCTGTCCACCCTGGCCGCCTCCCGCACCGAGAGCCTCGCGACGGAGGGCCGGACGACGGCCGAGGCACTGACCGGCGGCTACCGGCTCGCCTTCGCGGTGGGCGCGGGGCTGCTGGTCATCGCCTTCGCCGTCGCCTTCACGATGCTGCGCCGCCCCGAGCGCCAGGCCGCCCAGGAGGCGGCCACCGACACGCCGGCTCCCGCCCACACCGCAGCCGTCTGACCAGCCCTCACCCCCACCCACACCCCGACCGCCGAAAGGCTGATCCCCATGAGCGAGAACACCGCCACCGAGACCACCACCGGCACCGAGACCACCGGCACCACCAAGAACGACGGCCCGGCCCCCCGAGTGCTTACCGACCAGGAGCTCTCCCAGCTGCTGCGGCAGCAGCAGTTCGGCGTACTCGCGAGCGTCAGGAGCACCGGCCACCCGCACCTGTCGACCGTCCTCTACGACTGGAACGCCGAGGACCACGTACTGCGCGTCTCCTCCACCGCCGACCGCCTCAAGGTCCGCCAGCTGCGCCGCGACCCGCACACCTCACTGCACGTCAGCGGTCCGGACATCTGGTCGTTCGCCGTGGCGGAGGGCGAGGCGGAAATAGTGGACCCGGCCGACGGGGCGGCCCCCGGCGAGCAGCCGCTGCCCGACCGGCGCGTGGTGATCCTGATCCGGGTCTCCCGCCTGTACGGGACCGCCCTGGACATCCCCGCGCAGGACTGAGGACTCAGTACGTTCGCCGGATCGCGGAGGGATCGATGTCGCGCAGGGCTGAGCGGGGCTCCGTATCTGCCCCCACTACGACGGCTTCGCCTCCGCCGCCATCACCACCGGCGGCCGCGACCGGCACGGCAACCTGGGCATACGCTCCGTACTGAACGCCCTTCCAGAGCCGTGTTTCTGCACACGTCAAGCCGCAAGAGGCACCTGTTCGCCCTCTGCTGGGATCTGATAATGGGCCCAGATCTGGTTCAGCTCGTGTTGGTAGTAGAGCGGGTACAGACCGGCGACGATCATGAGGATGACCCCGATCCAGGGGTTGCAGGTCCGTTGCATCCCCGCCGACTGCTGCATACGGGCAATGCGCAGACCGGTGTTGTAGACCGATACGAACGGGGGAACGATCACCAGCCATCCGACCGTGAGGGCCAGAAGAGCCAACACCGGATTGACCTCGATCCGCTCATCAAAGTCCCGAGCTTCGCGATTCACCTTGTAATACCAGACCAGGTGGTAGATGCCCAGCGTGATCAGCGGCCAGATCAGCCAAACGAGAAAGATGTTGCGGGTCTTGCCGGCACGACCAGACATGACACACCTCCCATAAAGCCAGTGCATCACGACCAGCCGCAACGCGCGCGTCGTGCGCGTCGCGCGCGTCGTGCGCGTCGCGCGCGTCGTGCGCGTCGTGCGTCAGCAGCAGGGAGCCATTCCCTGACAGCCGCGAGAACGGTCTCGGTTGGGTCAAGGGCCTGATCCTCATTGAGGATCAGGCCCTTCCTGTGTCTCTGGTGATCACCACCGGCTCATTCGGCCCGGCACACGCTCCTGAGGAAGCGCGTGCCGGGCCTGTTCACCGAGTCCTCTGATACCGCCTGACAGCTGTCGGCGACCGCTGTCAGCGTGCGGGCCGCGGGCTGTCAGCGGGGCCCGGCATCGTCGTGGTCATCGAGAACGACGAAGGACCTGACGAGGAGTTGTTGAACATGGCGTACGCGATCCGGGCCGAGGGACTGGTCAAGAAGTACGGCGACTTCACCGCCCTGGACGGCGTCGACCTGGAGGTCCCGGCCGGCAAGGTCGTCGGCGTCCTGGGCCCCAACGGTGCCGGCAAGACCACCACCGTGCGCATCCTGGCGACGCTGCTGCGCCCCGACGCCGGACACGCCACCATCGGCGGCCACGACATCGTCAAGGACCCGGTCAAGGTCCGGCAGTTGATCGGGCTGACCGGTCAGTATGCCTCCGTGGACGAGACCCTGTCCGGCGCCGAGAACCTGGTGCTCATCGGGCGGCTGCTCGGCCTGTCCCGGCGTGATGCGAAGGCGCGGGCCGCCAAGCTCCTGGAGAACTTCTCCCTGACCGAGGCGGCCCGCAAGCCGATCGCCACCTTCTCCGGCGGCATGCGGCGGCGTCTGGACCTGGCCGCCTCCTTGGTCGGCCGGCCCCAGGTGCTCTACCTGGACGAGCCCACCACCGGCCTTGACCCGCACGCCCGGCAGGAAGTCTGGGATGTCGTACGGAAGTTGGTCGCGGACGGCTCCACGGTGCTGCTGACCACGCAGTACCTCGAAGAGGCCGACCAGCTCGCCGACTCCATCACCGTCTTCGACAAGGGCCGCAAGGTCGCCGAAGGCCGGCCCGGTGAGCTCAAGCGCCGCGTCGGCGGCCAGATCCTCCAGGTCCGGCCCGCCATGGCCGCCGATGTGCCGCGGGTCGCGCAGCTGGTCGCCGAGTTGTCCGGCCACTCCCCCGTGCAGGACTCCGGCGTGCTGACCGTCCCGGTCGACGACCCGCTGCTCGTCGCCGCGGTCGCCCGTCGCCTGGACGGCGCCGGCATCACCGCCGACGAGCTCGGCCTGCGGCTGCCCAGCCTGGACGAGGTCTTCCTCGCCCTGACCGGACACGCGCCTGCCGTCACCGACGAACAGCCAGTCGCCGTCTGATCCCCAGCTCCCCCGTTCCGCGCAGACTTTCCCGAGAGGACCCCGTCATGAGCACCCAGACCCTCAGCGCCCACGCCGAGCTCCCCAGCCGTATCAGCCTCGCGCAGACCGCCCGGCACAGCCTCGCCCTCGCCGGCCGCGGCGTCACCAAGTTCATGAAGTCGCCCATCCAGCTGGTCGATGTGATCCTCACCCCGATCATCAGCCTGCTGATGTTCGCCTACCTCTTCGGGGACGCCATGTCCGGCGGCGACATCGACGGTTACCTGCAGCTCATCACCCCGGGCGTCATGGTCATGGCCGTCTTCCAGGCCAGCGTCGGCATCGGCGCCTCGCTCAGCGCGGACGCCAGTACAGGGATCTTCGACCGGTTCCGCAGCATGCCGATCGCCCGATCCAGCCCTCTGATCGGCGCTGTGCTGGCGGACATCGTCCGCTATGTCGTCTGCCTGGGCACCCTGGTCGTCCTCGCCCTGGTCATGGGGTACCGCTTCGAGACCGGTCCGATCGCCTCACTCGCCGCGCTCGCCCTGCTGATCGGCTTCGCCCTCAGTTTCTCCTGGCTCTCGGTGTTCCTCGGCATGCTGATCAAGAACCCCGCCTCCGTGCAGGGCCTGATGACCATCCTGATCCTGCCGCTCACCTTCGCCAGCAACGTCTTCATCCCCACCGACAGCATGGCCGGCTGGCTCCAGGCCTGGTCCGACGTCAACCCCGTCTCCCTGGTGTCCGACGCGGTCCGCGGCCTGCTCAACGGCGGCGAGGTCGCCGGTCCCCTGGCCGGCAGCCTCGCCTGGATGGCCGGCGTGATCGCGGTCTTCTTCCCGCTGGCCCTGCGCGCCTACCGCAAGAACGCCGGATGATCCTCCGGTGACAAGCCCGGCCGGGCGGGGTCCGCACCCACAGTGCTGCGGACCCCGTCCGGCTGTCCGCATGACCGCGCGCACCTCGTCACATCCGTGACACCGCCCGCAGGGTCTCTGCCTCCAGCCACCGCAGCGCGTCCTCGCGGGAGTACGCAGCCCCCTCCTCGAACGCCTTCTTGAAGCCCTCCTCACCCAGCGTCGCCACGATGCGGTCGACCAGCTCGCGCCACTCCGGCTCGCCCCAGTCGAAGGCGCCGCGCATCACCTGGCTCATGCCGAGCGATCTGGCGCCGGCTTCGGGATCGCCCTCCAATGCCCGTAGTCCGCCGAGCAGTTCGGCCACCCAGGCGAGCGCTGCGCCCGCGCCCTGGCTGAACAGGGCGCCGGCCGCCTCCGGCAGCAGGGCCCTGGCCTGCACGGCGTCCCCCTCGGCGAGACGGTTTTCCATGCGGGTGCTGACGATCAGGTCGCGGGCCAGTTCTCTGAGGGAAGGGCGCCGGGCGCTCAGCGCCTCGAGACGGTCGAGGGTCGCGTCGGACTGCACCAGGTCACCGGCCCTGCGGTGCACATTGGCCAGGCCCACGAGGATGTTGGCCTCCAGGCGCAGCTGTCCGCGCTCGCGGGCCTGCCGGTGTGCGGCGTGCAGATCGCGGAAGGCGCCCTCCAGGTCGCCGCTGCGCCGGCGTTCGCGGGCGAGTCTGGCCTTGCTGATGTAGAGGTAGTCCTCGGTGCCGAGTTCGGAGCTGAGTGCCACAGTCCGTTCGAAGGTGGCGATGGCCTGGGGGTACTCGCCGCGCAGGGAGTGGTCGCGGCCGATCGGGAGCAGGCTCATCACGAGCCCCCAGCGGTCGCCCACCTCCTCGAAGCCGCGCAGGGCCTCGATCCGGGACTCGGCCCCGGTGACCAGGTCGCCCTGTTCGGTGAGGGCGAAGTCCCGTGCCAGGTGGGCGCTGGCCCGCACCCAGGGGTCGGGCGAGTCGAGGGGGTCCTGGTCCGCGGTTCTGCCCGGTCCTGATGCGCTCGTGGGGAGGGAGACCTGGGACATCCGAAGGAGCAGTGCGGCCGGGTGGAACTCACGTGCCGTCGCCGACTCGCCGTCCGCGGCCGGACGTTCGCGCCCCCCTGCCCGTACGGAATCCCGTGCCCCTACGGAATCCCCTGCCCGTACGGAATCCCGTACCTGTACGGAATCCGGCCCGGCGACCTCCGCCATATATGTGTCGAGCTGGGTGCTCATCCCCCTGACCCCCCAGTACCAGAACATCGCCCCGGCGAAGCGTGCTGCCAGGTCCCCGTCCCGGGCGTCGACGACCGAGCGCAGCGCGAGGACGAGGTTGTCGTGTTCGGCGTCGAAGACCTCGATCGCGCGCAG
Source organism: Streptomyces sp. NPDC048825 (assembly GCF_043198355.1). Lineage (NCBI taxonomy): Bacteria > Bacillati > Actinomycetota > Actinomycetes > Kitasatosporales > Streptomycetaceae > Streptomyces > Streptomyces sp. NPDC048825. The sequence goes on along the minus strand of NZ_JBICUR010000013.1, from coordinate 109,648 downwards.
CTGTTCGCCGGTACGAAGGCGGGGTTCGTGTTCTTCCGCGAGGGCCAGGAAGTACGCGGCATAGCGCTTGGTGACGGCGTCCCCGGGCTCGGCGTCGGCGAGCTGCCTCGCGGCGTACGCGCGTACCGTCTCAAGCATCCGGTAGCGCGGCTCGTCCGCCCCTTCGTCGACGGCGTCGACCAGCGATTTCTCCACCAGGGCGTCCAGGACGTACGGGATGTCGGCGGCCGGGAGCGACGGGTCCGCGCAGACCGCTTCGAGCGCGAGGACGGTCGCGCCGCCCGGGAACACCGACAGTCTGCGGGCGAGGATCCGCTCGGGTTCGTCGAGCAGGTCCCAGCTCCACTCGACGAGCGCGAGCAGGGTGCGCTGGCGGGGCAGGGCGGTGCGGCTGCCTGAGGAGAGGAGGCGGAAGCGGTCGTCGAGGCGGCGCGCGATCTGCTCGACGCTCATCGAGCGGAGCTTCGCCGCGGCCAGTTCGAGGGCGAGCGGCATGCCGTCGAGCCGTCGGCAGACCTCGACCACGGCGTCGAGGGTCGAGTCGTCGAGCGTGAAGTCCGGGCGGACGCCGACGGCCCGGTCGACGAAGAGGCGGACGGCGGGCGACTGCGCGGCCTCGGTGGGCTCCGGTGATCCCATCGGCATGTCGAGCGGGCCGAGGTGGCACAGGGACTCGCCGGTGATGGCGAGGGCCTCGCGGCTGGTGGCGAGGATCCGCAACTCCGGGATCTGGTCGAGGAGTTCGGCGGTGAGTTCCGCGGCCGCCTCGACGAGGTGCTCGCAGTTGTCGAGCAGGAGCAGGGCGTCGCCGCTGCCGATGAGCCCGGCCATGCGCTCGACCGGGGTGGCCCGCTGCCCCTGGCCGGCGTCGTAGAGGCGGCCGTCGGTGGAGCCGAGGGCGCCGAGGACCGCGTCGGCCAGCTGGTCCGGTGCGCTCACACCGGCGAGCGGCACGAACCAGACCCGGCCGCGCGCGTGGGCGCGGTCCCAGGTGGCCGCTTCGAGGGAGAGCCGGGTCTTGCCCGCGCCGCCGGGTCCGACGATGGTGACGAGCCGGCCGCGGGCCAACTGCCCGGCGAGCCGGTCCAGTTCACCGTCACGGCCGACGAAGCTGGTGAGCCGGGCCGGGAGGCGGCTCGGGGTGGCCTCGGCCCGCTCGGCGGGCGTCTTCAACTCTCCTCGCAGGAGGGCCAGATGGATCTCCCGTAACTCGCCCGACGGATCGATGCCTAACTCGTCGTCGAGCTGCTCCCGTATCGCCTCGTACACCGCGAGGGCGTCGGACTGCCGTCCGGCCGCGGACAGCGCCCGCATCCGTAACCCGGCGACCCGCTCGCTCAACGGCCGCTCGGCACCGGCCGCTTCGAGGTCGGCCAGCACCTCTTTGTACCGTCCGAGCCGCAGTTCGGCATCGCAGTGGTCCTCGGCCGCCGCGGTCCGCAGATCGTCGAGCCGGGTCGCGACGGGCCCGGCGAACGGGGCGTCGAGGACATCAGCGAGCGCCGCGCCCTGCCACAGCCCGAGCGCCGTTCCAAGCAGCGAGGCCGCTTCGCCGGCCCGCCCGGCTGCGAGTTCCCGCCTGCCCCGAGCGATCAGGTCCTCGAAGCGGTGGACGTCCACGTCCTCGGCCCGCACCGAGAGCCGGTAGCCGCCGGACACGGACTCCACCGCTGCGGACCCGCGCAGCGCCCTGCGCAGCCGGGACACCAGTGCCTGCAGCGCGTTGGCCCCGTCGGCGGGCGGCTCCTCTCCCCACAGGCCGTCGACGAGCGAGTCGACCGACACCGTCCGTCCCTCTTCGAGGGCCAGCCTGGCGAGGAGCATCCGCAGCCGAACGCCACCGACCTCGACCGGCGTCACATCATCGGCGTACACCTGAACCGGTCCAAGCAGCACTACGCGCACCACGGCGGCCTCCCCCTCCGGACCGACCGGCCCCTGCCGTGTCGATCATCCCTCCAACGCCGGGTCAGCATCACCCACCTGACCGTCTCCGGTAAAGGGCCTCCGGCACCGGACGGCACCGGGTGTGCGGTGGGTATGTCCGGGCGGCTCAGACCTACGGGAAGATCCGGGCCGGAACGAGGCATCCGACCGGACAGACGGCCACGATGAGTCCCGCCACGTTCTCTGCGGTCACATGGCAGACCCTCTGCGGACGGCTGCGGGACCGCTCTCATCTGCGCCGTTTTCACCAGCGTGAGCAATCCCAATGCCCCGAAGCCCGGCGAACGCGAGCACAGCGCGAGGTCCTCGGGCGCGAGGCAGAGGTTCCCCTATAACCTGGAAGGACCCAGGGCCACCGAGCTCAGCGGGCTGCGACTGCCCGCAGGGACGGCTCGTACCGGCCCGGATCAACGGCTCAGGAGGCAGGCCATGATCCATGCAGCCGATATCCGCGAGTGGCGCAACCACAGCGTCGTCGATCCGAAGGGCCACAAGATCGGCGTACTCGAAGCGGTCTACGTGAACACCACCAACGACGAACCGGCCGTGGCCACAGTCCGCACCGGACTCCCCACCCACTACCAGCTGGTCTTCGTGCCCCTCGACGAGGCGCTCCTCGGACCGGACTACGTCAAGGTGCCCTACGCCAAGGCGCTGGTGAAGAAGGCGCCCTCGATCGGGGTGGACGACGTCCTGCCCGCCGAGGCAGAGGAAGCGATCTTCCAGTACTACGACATGAGCTACCAGAGGGGCGCAGGCGGCGAGCGGCGACTCGCCCGCCGCTGACGGTCCGTGCTCATCCCGAAGGAGGTGTTCGGGTCATGGCTCTCTTGCTGCTTCTCGTTCTGGTCGCCGTCGTGCTGGGACTCATCGGAGCAGTTACGGAGGGGCTGGGCTACCTGCTGATCATCGGCATCGTGGTCCTCGTGGCCGCACTGGCCGTCACTGCCGTGAGCTGGTCTCAGCGCTCCCGTCACCGCTCCATCCGATAACGCACGACAACCGGCGAGGGCCGCCGCGACCGGCCTCCTGACGCGAGCAACGGCACGGGAAGCGCGACGGCAGCCGGTGGCCTGAGCTGATCTACGGTTCTTGGGCTCTACGAAACTCGGGGCAGCTCATGACATTTCGGGGCGGGCCGGTGTGAGTGTGAGCCGGTTGTCGCTGTCCGGCTTTTTCCAAGTGGTGGCGTTGGCGTGGACGATGTATGCCTCGCTGGTTTTGTCCAGGCCCTCAACGACTATCAGGCGGCGACTTCCCTTGACCGCGCCATGGTCGATCTGGGTGAAGCCGGGGAAGGAACGCAGTATGGGGGTGATGTAGCGGGTGCCGAAGATGTCGAAGACCTCGTACTTCTCGGTCGTGTTGCGCTTGGCGTAGGCCAGGCGGAGGTAGCGCGCTCCGGCGCCTTCGACCATCGTGCGGTAGGCGGGGTGGTCCCGGACGGTGCCGAGGGTGGCGTTCTGGACGTTGCCCTTGTTGCCGGTCATGCCGAATAGAGCCAGGCCGTCGATCAGGGGGGTGATGGGCTGGGTGCACCAGGAGTCGGCGTCGGTGTAGATGCCGCCGTGCTGGGCGAGGAGTTCGAGGCGGAGAAGGTCGGCCCGTACGGCGGGCGGCTGGTCGGCGAGGGCGTCGTAGACCCACTGGTTGTGCAGTGCCGGGAGGTTCTTGTCGGTCCAGAGCTGCACCCGGTAGTCGGGGTTGTGCTCCTTCCAGGTGCGGAAGTTGTCCCGGTAGGGGAAGGCCTTCTCGCCGACCCAGATGATGTGAATCAACTTGGGGATGCCTGCCTGCGTGGCATCTGCGACGTTGACAGTGGATCTACGGAACCTGTTGCGGATCACGGTGCCTCTCAGCGGACCATGGTGTTGAGGAAGCCGGCCGCCTGCATATGGCGGCGGGCTCGGTGTATCGGCCTGTGATCAGGCCAGTTCGGCGACCTCGCGTGGGGCAGTGTCCACGGGGTGGAACTTGCTCTCCACGCGGATGCCCGGGGGCTCGGGCTGGAACGCCGGGCCGCCCCGGACCGCCCAGTACGCCTGGGAGTCCTAGTGGACGCTGTCGCCGTAGTTGTCGCAGTGACGGTAAGGGTGACGAGTCCGCGTCGGAGCCCGGGTCCGCGCCGCAGGCGCGCCCACTCCGGCGATGCGCCCCAGCGCGGACGCCACCCCGCTCACGACCCGGTCCCTGCCTCGCATGGCCCTCACCCCCCGGTTCCCCCGTCCCCCGACACGCGCAGAAGAGACTCGATGGTAGGACCGTCCCGCAGGGCAGGGCAGGACCTCACGTGTTGCTTTTGGGTTCCATCGGTGTGACACGCGAGCAGCGCGAAGTGTCGTGGCGGTGGACACCCGCCCTCAAGCTGCCGTCGTTTCGAGGAAGAGGAAGCTGTACGGAGCGGCCCCCGGCACCTGAACCTGCCTGAGCATCGTGAAGTTGCTCAAAGTGACCGACCGCCGCGGCTGCTCAGACGTGGCTGCCCGCCGCGGCGGCCATGAGCGGTTCCGCGGCCTCCTCGGTCGTTTCCGGCGGGACGACCAGCAGATCCCAGCGCCCCCGGCCGGGGGCGATGAGGACGACGGTGTGCTGGGCCGATGCCGCCAGGGTCCTTCGCAGTCGTACGACCTGGTTGACGACGAGCATCCGGCCCGGCGTCGCGGACCACACCGCCCCGTTGACCGTGACGCTGCTGATGTGGCCCCATGCGCGCGGCAACCCGGCGAGCAGCCGCGGGAGTTCCGCGAGCAGGTCGTACGAGCGGGGCCACCAGGCTCCGTCGATGGGCCGGGGCATGCCTCCGTGCGGTGCCAGGCGCAGCCGGAGGACGGGGTGAGAGGGAAGCGGGAGTGGCAGTGCGGTCGTCATACGGGGCTCCTTGACCTGGGTGAAGGCCGCGGGGAGGAGGCGCGGCCGGGGTCACGGGCTGCCCCTGGTGGATGGGTGGCGTGCTGGAGACGACCTGTCAGGTGGGCACGACGACCCTCGTTTTGCCCACGGTACTCCCGCGCAGGCAGAAAGGACGGGGCTCCGTCGGGTCGGCGACAACCCGGTCCGCGACGGCGTCGCGTCGGCGTGCGGTCTACGCACCTGCATCCTGCCGGCGGAACACCGCACCGGTGAGCCCGGCTCGTTTCCGGCGCGCGTCAGTCAGCCGGGCCAGGTGCCCGTCAGGCGGCGGGTGGCGACGGCGCCGCCTCTGTCGACGACGGCTTTTACGCCGGCGAAGATCGCGCCCTGCACGACGGCTGCCGACACGACCTCGCGCCAGGTGCGGTGCTCGTCGGTCGCGTCGGGGGCGTCCTCTTCGTGGCCGAGCTCTTTCCAGACCTGCTTGAACACCGAACCGGCCAAGACGCCGCTGAGGGCGCCCATGGCCATGCCGACCGGCTTAGGCGAACTTCGAGGCTTTCATCGACGCCTCCTGGAGCGGCGGATGAGCACCAGCGCGATGAGCGCGCCGGCCGCGGCGAGCAGCGGGGTGCGGTTGGCCCGCGCCGCCTGCATGCCCCTGCCGGCCTTCTCCCGTACCGGCTCCGGAGCCTTCTCCCGGGCCAGCTCTCCGACATGCGCCGCCTTGTCGCGGACCTGCCCGGTGGCGGCGGTCGCCTTGTCGCGGACCTGCCCCGTGGCGGCGGCGGCCTTGTCGCGCACCGGCTCCGGGGTCCTGTCGTGCACCACGTGGGCCGCGTGCGCCGCCTTGTCCCGCAGCTGAGCCCTGACCTGTGTGCTCTTCTGGGCGACCTGTTGCTTGACGGCCACCGTCTTCTCCTGGGCTCGGGCCCTGACGTCCGCCTTCGCCGCGAGGGCCTCGACGGTCTCGCCGAGCTCCTCACGAGTCGCCTCGACCTGCTCCCGCAGTTCCTCCGAGGAGGGTGCTGCCTCATCGCCCGTGGGCGGCTTGTCCTTGGTCATCGCTGTGCCTTCTCCTTGATCTCGGCCACGTCGGCCTTGACGCTGTCCATGGCCTGCTCGGGCCTCGGCGGGGATGCCTTGCCGACCTGCTGCCTGCCGAGAGTCGCCATCAGCGCGGTGATGACGGCCAGGGCGCCGGCGACGATCAGAGCCGCTGCCCACACGTCCAGTACAAGCGACAGCGCGGCGATCGCGGTGGCAAGCAGTGCCTGCAGGGTGAAGAAACCCACCAGGCCGGCGCCGCCGAACAGGCCGCCGCCCTTGCCGAACCGCTTGCCCTTCTCGGTCATCTCCGCCTGCGCCAGGCGCATCTCGTCGCGGACCAGTTGCGACAGCTGCTGCGAGGCGCGCTGAACCAGGTCACCGACCGGTTCCTGCGGTCCGCTGCCGGTGCGAGGGGAGCCCTCTGCTGCCATGGGTGCTCACCTGTCCTTCGTCGGTCGGTCCTTCGTCGGCCTTTCGGCGAAATCGGCGGCCCCCCTCTTCCGCCGTCCGATGGGTGCCCCGAGTCGAGTGCCCCGAGTACCCCGCGACGGCACATCACCACACGTCAGAACACATGTCGCCACGGCAGGCGCGGTGCGGCGCGTACCAGGGCGGCTGCGGCCAGCCCGATCACGCCGCCGGCAGCCACGTCGGAGGGGTAGTGCGCACCGCTGTGCACGCGCTCCGCGGCCACCATCACCGCCGACATCCCACAAGCGGCACCGGCGGCCGGCCACACCGGCGTGACGGCTCCGGCAAAGGCGAAGCCGGCAGCCGTGTGCCCGGAGGGAAAGGAGGAGCTGGCCGGGCGGCCCCTGAGGTCCTCCGGCGGGACCCATTCCCGTGGCGGGCGGCGCCGCCGGGACAGCTGCTTGACGACCGCGTTGGAGAGCACCTGCGCCGTCGCCATGGACACCACTCCGGCGACGGCAGCCGTACGGCCGCGCCACCCGCCGACGGCGGCCATCAGCCCGGCCGCCGCCCACCACAGCTTGGTGTGCTCGGCCGCCTCCTCCACCGCGGGCACGACCCGCCGCACCCAGGGTGGCCGCCACCCGATCGACCACCTGGCGAGCCGGTGATCCCCGCCACGCAGATCCGCCATCGTTCCCATGACCAACCCCATGACCAGCCGACTTCCTGTCCAGGGCCCTCTCACACCAGGCTCGCGGCGGTGATCCGCCACCTCAGGTTTCAAGACGGCGGCGGTCCTCCTCGTCCCACTTCCGAGTGTCGCGCGGCTGCACATACGGCTCCTTCTCGTCCGGGTAGCCGCCTGCGACAGCGCGCTGGCGGGCCAGCTCCGCGTCGAACTCCAAGCCGAGCAGGATCGCCAGGTTGGTGATCCACAGCCACACCAGGAAAACGATCACACCGGCGAGCGTGCCGTAGGTCTTGTTGTACGAGGCGAAGTTCGCCACGTACAACGCGAACCCGGCCGAGGCGATCATCCAGATCACCAGCGCCAGGAAACTGCCTGGCGTGATCCAGCGGAAGCCGCGGACCCGCGCGTTCGGCGTCGCCCAGTACAGGATCGCGATCATGACCGTGACCAGGACGACCAGCACCGGCCACTTCGCGTACGACCACACCGTCAGGGCCGTGTCACCGACGCCCAGCGTGGTGCCGACCTGCCGGGCCAGAGCGCCGGTGAACACGACGATCAGCGCACTGATCACGGCCATGAGCATCAGCACCACGGTCACCCCGACCCGTACCGGCAGCACCTTCCACACCGGACGGCCCTCGGGGACGTCATAGACCGCGTTCGCGCTCCTGATGAACCCGGCGACATAGCCGGAAGCCGACCACACCGCGAGCACCAGACCCACGATCGCCATGACGGAGCCGATCCCGGCCCTACCCTGCAACTGCTGCACCGCGTTGCTCAGGACGTCCCGCGCCGCCCCCGGGGCGAGACTCTGGATGTTGTCCAGCACCTCCCGCGTCGCCGCCCGTCCGGCGATCCCGACCAGCGAGATCAACGCCAGCAGCGCCGGGAACAGCGCCAGGATCCCGTAGTACGTCAGCGCCGCGGCCCGGTCGGTCAGCTCGTCCTTCTTGAACTCCTTCAGAGTGCCTTTCAGCACAGCCAACCAGGAGCGCTTGGGCAGATCCGTCGGGGTGTCCGGCGCTTGCCGCTCCACCTGCTCGTCCGGCCCGGCCTCGGGTGCTTGATGTGCCTCCGGTGCCCGCACGGTCTCGGCCTTCTGGTCGGCCACACCGTGCCTGCCGTGCCTTCCATGCCGTTTCAGTGTCCGTACCATCCCGCACGAGTATCCGGCCGAGCAGCGCCTATCCATACTTTTGCGGCATTCGGGGGATTGCTGAGGAACGGTGCAACCAACGCCGACCGGCCTGGCGACTTCAACGGGCAGACACACACCCGAGCAAGGGAGATCCGCGGTGACCGCATTCAGCGACACGCTCGTCCCGACCGAGGATGTCTGGGCCGACTGCGACCCCATCTGCGACCCATATGTCTCCTCAGCCGAATCCGGACACGATGCCTACCGCCCGACCACGTACGGAGGCAGCGGAAGCAGCAGTGACCACCTGTTGCCGCCTCCCGATCCCACTCAGCGTCTGAACATCGTCGTCCTCAGCGCCGCGGACCAGCGCCGGCTGGACCTGTATGCCGCGCTCACCGTCCGCGGTATCGCACCGCGCCCCGGCGACCGGTACGCCGTGGATGCCATCAGCTCCCTCGGCGACGCGGTCACCGATTCCGTCCTGCGCTGGGTCACCCACCGTTCCTGAGGACTGCGTAGTCCGGTCGCGGGAGTGAGTCACGGCCGGCACATCGCTCCGGGTGAAGACTGGGCCACCCTCCGTGTTGCGGGGCATGTATGGAGATCCCGGCCTGATTCGGCCGAGTCGGCGGAAATGGCCCACACCCTGGAGGCGCGCGTGATGAACGAAAGAGCCGATCGAGACGGTCAGGCTGGCCGATCCGGTCCTGCGGCCCACGAGGTCCCGGTGCTCATTGTCGGCGGTTCCCTGGTCGGCCTGTCGACCTCGTTGTTTCTCGGCCGGCTGGGGGTGCGGCACACGCTGGTGGAGCGTCATGCCGGTACTTCCATCCATCCCCGCGGCCGGGGCAACAACGTACGCACGATGGAGCTGTTCCGGGTGGCCGGTGTCGAGCCGGCCATCCGGGAGGCCGCGGAAACCCTCTCCGACAACCACGGCATCCTGCAGACGCCCACGCTGGTCGGCGACGCGGGCGAGTGGCTGTTCAAGGAGATCGACCCGGGCGGCGGGCTGGCCCGCTTCAGCCCGAGTTCCTGGTGTCTGTGCAGCCAGGACGACCTGGAGCCGGTCCTGCTCGACCGTGCCACGGCACTCGGCGGCGACCTGCGGTTCTCCACCGAACTGATGTCTTTCGACGCCGACTCCTCCGGTGTCAGCGCGGTGGTCAAGAGCCGGCATACGGGCGAACACACCACCATCCACGCGGACTACCTCGTCGCCGCCGACGGCCCCCGCAGCCCCGTACGGGAACAGCTCGGCATCGGCCAGAGCGGCCCCGGCGACCTGTTCCACAACATCAGCGTGACCTTCCGTTCCCACCGCCTCGCCAAGGTGGTGGGCGACCGTCGCTTCATCGTCTGCTACCTCACCAACCCGGACGCCGACGGCGCGCTGCTGCCGGTGGACAACCACGAGAACTGGGTCTTCCACGCCCCTTGGCACCCCGAACTCGGCGAAACGCTCGAGGAGTTCACCGACGAGCGCTGTGCCGACCACATCCGCCGCGCGGTCGGGGACGCGGACCTCGACGTCCATATCACCGGCAAGGCGCCCTGGCACGCCGCCCAGCGCGTGGCTCGCGGCTACGGGTCGGGGCGGGTCTTCCTGGCCGGCGACTCGGCCCATGAAATGTCCCCGACCGGCGCCTTCGGCTCCAACACCGGTATCCAGGACGCGCACAACCTCGCCTGGAAACTGGCCGCGGTACTCGGCGGCTGGGCGGGGGACGGACTGCTGGACACGTACGACGTCGAACGGCGTCCGGTGGCGGAGGCGACCAGCGCCCGCGCCGCCGTCCGGTCGGCCGAGCACAGCCACCCCGGTTTCGCCCCGCCGCCCGGCGTCGGCGGCGGTCCGCGGCAGGGCATCCTCAATGTGGTCCTCGGGCACCGTTATCCGCACGGCGCTGTCCTCGGCGCCGATCCCGCGGCCCCGGTCGTCCCGGAGAAACTCGCCCTGACCGGGGACCCCGGCAGCCGGGCACCTCACCTGTGGGTACGGCACCAGGGCAGGCGAATCTCCACCCTCGACCTCTACGAGCGATCCCTGGTGCTGCTCAGCGACGGCGACACCGAGGACGCGAGCGGGTGGCACCAGGCCGCCGTCCGCCTTGCCGAGGAGTTGTCCGTGCCACTCGTCTCGTACCGGCTCGGTACCGGAGCCGGCAGCGAGCTGGCTCCCGAGGACGATGCCGACTGGGCGGAACGCCATGGCACGACGCGTACAGGCGCCGTACTCGTGCGGCCCGACGGGTTCGTCGCATGGCGATCTTCAGGTCCGGCAGAGGATGCGGAATTGACGCTGCGCCAGGTCCTGACGACGGTCCTGGCACTGAGCTGACCGGTAGCTGATCGGCGCGGCGTCACCCGGCTGAGCGCCCCGAGTGGTGGGCGAGGGACAAGTGACTGACGGTGGTTCACATCGGGGTCGGGTGACTCAGCTGACGAGGTGTCGGCTGCCCGGCCACGGCGGAAGGATCGTCAGATGCGCTCTGCTCGAATGCTCCTGGCCACCGGGGCTGCTGCGGCCGTCCTGGCTATCGGCGCTCCCGGCGCCTACGCGGGTGACTGGGACCAGCAGGACTCCTCCTCCAAGGGCGAGAACTCTTCCTCCTACGGCAAGGACCACGGCAAGGACCACGGCAAGGAAGGCAAGGAGCACGGCAAGGAAGGCAAGGACTGGAAGGGCAAGCACGACAAGCACGACTGGCCGAAGGGCGGCGTGCACACCGGCGGCGGCGCGCTGACCGCGGTCGGCGAGGACGACTGGGGCAAGGACAAGGGACACGGCAAGGACTGGAAGGACAAGCACGACAAGCCCCACGGCGGCGTGCACACCGGCGGCGGCGCACTGACCGCGGTCGGCGAGGACCACTGGGGCAAGGACAAGGGACACGGCAAGGACTGGAAGGACAAGCACGACAAGCCCCACGGCGGCGTGCACACCGGCGGCGGCGGCCTGGCCGAGCCGTCGGTGACCGCGGGCGGGCTGGCCGTCCTGGCGGTCGCCGGAGCCGGCCTGTTTGCGGCGCGCCGTAAGAAGAGCGTCGCGAGCGTGGCCTGACCCTGTGTCGTACGACATAGCCGCCGTGGCCGCCACCCGCACGTTGCCGTGTGGCGGCCCGGCCGGCCCTCCCCGAGCCCCTCTCGCGGAGGACCGCCCGCCGCGAGCCCCTCCACCTGCTGCCGCGTCCTAGTGAGGTGGTCCCCGATGGCAGCTCCCCCTTATCCCCCTCGTCCTACGTATCCACCCTCTCCCCCTTCTGCCTATAACTCCCCCTACGCCAGCACCTCCCCCTATCCCGGCCGCGCCCCCGCTCCCGGCCGCGCCCCCGCTCCCGGCCCCGCCGCCTCCGGCGACGACGAGGCCCCGGCCGAGAACCGATTCCGTACGGCCCTGACCATGCTGTGCGCCGCGGTCCTCGTGGTCCTGGCGGCCACCCTGTACGGCGGCGAGGACTCGTCCTCCGGCACCGTCCAACGTTCCCTGCACCCGCCGACTGCCCAGCAGGTCCCGCCCGCCGCACCCCAGGCGGTGACGCCCCCGCCCCAGACGGAGCCGCCTGCGACAGCGGAAAAGCAGCTGCCCCCCTCGCAGCCAACCCTCCTGCACATCCCGAAGATCTTGGTCAAAGCTCCCTTCATCCCCCTCGCCCTCGACGCCAAGGGGCAGCTCGAAGCCCCGCCCGCCGACAACGTCAACCTCGTCGGCTGGTACGCCAAGGGCGCCTCCCCCGGCGAGTTGGGCACGTCGATCATCGCCGGGCACGTCGACACCACCACCTCCGCGGCCGTGTTCGCGCGCCTGCGCGAACTGAGGAAGGGCGATGTCTTCCACGTCGCACGGGCCGACGGGCTCAGGGCGTCCTTCGTGGTCGACAGTGTGGAGACCTTCAAGAAGGACAAGTTCCCCAACGATCGTGTCTACGCCGACACGAACCGGGCCGAGGTACGGCTCATCACCTGTGCGGGTGTCTACGACCGTTCGGCCAAGGACTACCCGGAGAACCTGGTGGTCTTCGCCCATCTCGTCTGAACCCCGGTATCCGAAGCCCCGGCCACCCCAGCGCAGTTGGGTGCCGGGGTTCCCTCATGGCCCATCACCCGCGTAGTCCATACGAGTCGCGCGCTCCCGGGGACGGGCACAGGATCGAGCCACGCCGATGTCGCAGCACCGCGGCCGACGTCCCCTCTGCCCGCGAAGGAGAAGTGAGCAGGATGACCACTACGTCCGCACCTGCTTCAGAACGGCTGACGCGCCAGGTCTCGCAGCGTGTCTCCCAGTCCGTGTTCGACGGATCCCGGCTTCGTGTCGTCCTGCTGGTGGACGTTCACGACGGAGCCCAGCAGCAGTTTCTGGAGGCGTACGAGCAACTGTGCAACCAGGTCGCGTCCGTTCCCGGGCATGTCAGCGACCAGTTGTGCCAGTCGATCGAGAACCCCTCGCAGTGGCTCATCACCAGTGAGTGGGAGAGCGCCCCGCCGTTCCTCGCCTGGGTGAACAGCGAGGAGCACGTCCAGATGGTGGAGCCGCTGCACAGCTGTGTCCGGGACACCAGGTCGCTTCGTTTCCATGTCGTACGCGAGACCGGTGGCCCGGCGGAAGCCACCCCCGCGAAGCGCCGTCTCCAGGCCTCGCCCCGGATCGGGGACGGCGTGATCCGCCACGCCCTCACCTTCACGGTCAAGCCGGGCAGTGAGGCTGCCGTCGCGAAGATCCTCGCCGACTACGCCTCGCCCGAACCACGGGTCGACGACACCACACGGCTGTGCCGTACGTCCCTGTTCATGCACGGCAACCGGGTGGTGCGGGCCATCGAGGTGCGGGGCGACCTGCTCACCGCGCTGCGTCACGTCGCCCGGCAGCCCGAGGTACGGGCCGTGGAGGAGGCCATCAACCCCTATCTGGAGCAGGAACGGGACCTCGACGACCCCGAGTCCGCCCGGGTCTTCTTCACCCGGGCCGCGCTGCCCGCCGTACACCATGTGACGGCGGAGCAGGAGGACCCGCAGGCGGAGCGGCATGCCCTGTACTACCCGGCGCGGCCCGGCTGCGGCATGCGGCTGGCCGAACTGCTGGCCCGGCAGGACGAAGCGGCGGCGGGCAGCCCGTACAGCCCGGTGCTGCGCAGCACGATCTTCCAGCGCGACGACGTGGTCGTCCGGCTGATCGATGTGCGCGGCGGCCTCGACGCCGCCGACCCGGTGCTGGCCCTCGGCCTCCCGGACCCCGGCCCCGCGACCAAGCTGACGACACTCCTGGACGAAGCCGCCGATGCGGACCTCCCCCGCCTTCTCGGCCTCGCCCGCATGGACTTCGTCACCGACCGCCGCTCGCCCGAAGCCTGACTCGACCGAAGCCTGATCCGTCCACTACGCGGGTCGCGGCGACCACGGCCCTCATGCCGGCCGAACCCTCATGCCGGCACAGCACACGATCGGAGCAACGTCGTGATCAAACCCCGTCCCAGAATCGTGGATCTCAGCGAGGTTGAGCCCAACACCCGGCGCGGCGGCGATCTGCGCGCCATGCTCACCCCCGCCACGGTCGGCTCCACCAGCGGTTTCATGGGCGTGGCCATCGTGCAGCCCGGCGAGCGCATCGGTGAGCATTACCACCCGTACTCCGAGGAGTTCGTGTACGTCCTCTGCGGGGAGCTGGAGGTCGACCTGGATGGCGATCCCCTGCCGCTGCGGCCCGAGCAGGGGCTCATGATCCCCATCCGTATGCGGCACCGTTTCCGCAATGTCGGCAAGGCGGAGGCGCGCCTCGTCTTCCACCTCGGTCCGCTGGCGCCGAGCCCGCCGCTCGGTCACGTCGACACCGAGGGGACCGACGCCGTCACGGTCGCGTCGGAGGGAGCCGGCACGAGTGGGGGCCGGACGGTCGACCGACGCAAGGTCGGTTCATGACCCGGCGCGTGGCGGTCACCGGCATAGGCGTCGTCGCCCCGGGCGGCATCGGTGTACCGGCTTTCTGGGACCTCCTGGCGGGCGGGCGTACGGCGACCCGGGGCATCACCTTCTTCGACCCGACCGGCCTGCGTTCGCGGATAGCCGCCGAGTGCGACTTCGATCCGGCGGCCCACGGGCTGGACGCGGAGCAGGTCGCACGCTCCGACAGGTACGTGCAGTTCGCCCTGGTCGCCGCGGAGGAAGCGATACGGAACGCAGGTCTGGACCTCGGCCGGGAGGACCCGTGGCGGGTCGGGGTCTCCCTCGGAACCGCGGTGGGTGGCACCACCCGCCTCGAGAACGACTACGTCCTGGTCAGCCGGCACGGACAGCGCTGGGACGTGGACCACCGGGAGGCCGGCCCGCATCTGCACCGCGCGTTCTCGCCGAGCACGCTCGCCTCGGCGGTGGCGGAGAGGTTCGGGGCGTGCGGGCCGGTGCAGACCGTCTCCACGGGCTGTACCTCGGGCCTCGACGCGGTCGGCTACGCCTTCCACACCATCGGGGAGGGCCGGGCGGATGTCTGCATAGCCGGCGCCTCGGACTCGCCGATATCGCCGATCACCATGGCCTGCTTCGACGCGATCAAGGCCACCTCCGCGAACAACGACGACCCCGCCCACGCCTCGCGTCCCTTCGACGCCAACCGTGACGGGTTCGTCATGGGCGAGGGCAGTGCCGTACTCGTCCTGGAGAACCTCGAACACGCCCTGGCCCGCGGCACGCACGTGTACTGCGAGCTCAGCGGCTACGCCACCTTCGGCAACGCCTACCACATGACCGGTCTGACCAAGGAGGGCCTGGAGATGGCCCGGGCGATCGAGACGGCTCTCGGCCATGCCGGGCTCGCCGGCACAGCGGTCGACTACGTCAACGCGCACGGCTCGGGCACCCAGCAGAACGACCGTCACGAGACCGCCGCGGTGAAACGGGCCCTGGGACAGCACGCCTACGACATCCCCATGAGCTCCATCAAGTCCATGGTGGGCCACTCCCTCGGCGCGATCGGGGCGATCGAACTCGTCGCCTGTGTGCTGGCCCTGACCCACCAGGTGGTACCGCCCACCGCGAACTACGAGACACCGGACCCCGAGTGCGACCTGGACTACGTTCCGCGCGTCGCTCGCGAGCGGAGACTGAACAACGTGCTCTCCGTGGGCAGTGGATTCGGCGGCTTCCAGTCCGCGGTGGTCCTGACCCGGCCAAGGGAGACGACGCTATGAGCGAACCGTATCCGCGGCGTGCCGCCGTCACCGGAATCGGCGTGATCGCGCCCAACGGACCCAGCACCGAGTCCTTCTGGAAGGCCACTCAGGAGGGCATCAGCGTCCTCGACCGCGTCACCCGCGAAGGCTGTGAGCACCTGCCACTGCGGGTGGCCGGCGAAGTACGGGGCTTCGAGGCCTCGGAGGCGGTCGAGGAGCGCCACCTCGTGCAGACCGACCGGTTCACGCACTTCGCGCTGGCCGCGTCCGGCCTCGCGCTGGACGACGCCCGCCTCGGCCAGGCCGACACCGGCGACGCGCCGTTCTCCGTGGGTGTGGTCACCGCGGCGGGTTCCGGCGGCGGCGAGTTCGGGCAGCGCGAGCTGCAGCAACTGTGGGGGAAGGGCAGTCGCTACGTCGGCCCGTACCAGTCCATCGCCTGGTTCTACGCCGCCAGCACCGGCCAGATCTCCATCCGGCGCGGCTTCAAGGGCCCCTGCTCGGTCGTCGCCGCCGACGAGGCCGGCGGTCTGGACGCTCTCGCCCACGCGGCGCGCGCCGCGCGCCGCGGCACCGACGTGATCGTGGCCGGCGCGACCGAGGCACCGCTGGCCCCCTACTCAGTGGTCTGCCAGCTCGGCTACCGGGAACTGAGCACTGCTCAGGACCCGGCGCACGCCTATCGCCCGTTCACCGCCGAAGCCTGCGGATTCGTGCCCGCCGAGGGCGGCGCCATGCTCGTCGTGGAGGACGAGCGCGCGGCCCGGGAGCGGGGCGCGAGCGTACGGGCCACCGTCGCCGGACACGCGGCCACGTTCACCGGCGCCTCCCGCTGGGCGGCGTCCAGGCAAGGGCTCGCCCGGGCCATCGGCGGGGCCTTGGAGGAGGCCGGCTGCGCTCCCGGGGAGATCGACGTGGTCTTCGCCGACGCCCTCGGCGTACCGGAGGCGGACCGGGCCGAGGCGCTGGCGATCGCCGACGCCCTCGGCGCGCACGGCGGACGCGTACCCGTCACGGCCCCCAAGACGGGTATCGGCCGCGGCTACTGCGCGGCGTCCGTGCTGGACGCCGCGGCGGCCGTGCTCGCGATGGAGCACGGACTGATCCCGCCCACCCCCAACGTCTTCGACGTCTGCCATGACCTCGACCTCGTGACCGGGCGGGCCCGTGCCGCAGAACTGCGCACGGCGCTGGTGCTCAGCCGAGGCCTCATGGGGTCGAACTCGGCGCTCGTGCTGCGGCGTGGAGCCCCGTAGGCGTGGGCGAACGACCGAAAGAACGTCTCGTTGCGAGGCGAGGAGCAAAAGGAGAGGAAGCGCATGAGTGAGCAAATCACCGTGGAAGAGCTGTCCGAACTCATGAAGAAGGCAGCCGGAGTCACCGTCGCCCCCGGCGAACTGCAGGAGCGCAGCGAATCCGGCTTCGACGCCCTCGGCATCGACTCGCTCGGTCTGCTCGGCGTCGTGGGCGAGTTGGAGAAGCGGTACGGCACGCCGCTGCCTCCCGACGCGGAGCGCTGCAAGACCCCGCGGCAGTTCCTCGACCTCGTCAACGGTGCCCTCGTGGCAGGAGCGTGACATGACCGGACACACGGAGAACGACATCACCATCGCCGCCCCGCTGGACCTGGTCTGGGACATGACCAACGATGTGGCGAACTGGCCTCAGCTGTTCAGCGAGTACGCCTCGGTCGAGATCCTCTCCCGGGAGGGCAACAAGACCACGTTCCGGCTGACCATGAAGCCCGACGAGAACGGCACCGTGTGGAGCTGGGTCTCGGAGCGGGAAACGGACCGCGACGCGCGCAGCGTGCGCGCCCGCCGCGTCGAGACGGGGCCCTTCGCGTACATGAACATCCGCTGGCAGTACGAGAAGGTGCCGGAGGGCACCCGGATGGTGTGGACGCAGGACTTCGCGATGAAGCCGGACGCACCGGTCGACGACGCCTGGATGACGGACAACATCAACAAGAACTCCAAGGTCCAGATGGCCCTGATCCGGGACCGCATCGAACAGGCCGCCAGGGAACGTCGTCCCGTGCCGTCCCTGACCGACTGACCCGGACGGAGAACAGGTCGATGCCGCAGTCCAAGTCCAAGCCCAAATCCATGCACCAGAGTCTGATCGTCGCCCGGATGATGCCGGGTTCGGCCCCCGACATCGCCAAGGTGTTCGAGGAGTCCGACCGGGGCGAGCTGCCGCATCTCGTGGGAGTCGCCCGGCGCAGCCTCTTCCAGTTCGGTGAGGTGTACCTGCACCTCATCGAGTCCGAACAGGACCCCGGTCCGGCCATCGCCAAGATGGCCGGACACCCCGAGTTCCGGGACATCAGCGAGCGGCTGTCGGCGTATGTCACCGCGTACGACCCCGCGACCTGGCGATCCCCGAAGGACGCGATGGCCCACTGCTTCTACCGCTGGGAGCGGGATCCCACCGACTGAACCACCGTTTGAAGCGCACCGTTTGAAGCGCACAACGCCAACGGCCGCCGGGCCCACGACAGTCAGTCGGGGGCCCGGCGGCCGTTGGCCTGCGAAACGCGCTGATCAGCCGGGCACGGTGCAGTCGAACGCGTGCAGATACGGATTGACCGGTCGTACGTCACCGATGACCAGCCCCGCGTCGGTCAGCCGCCGCGTCATGCTCTCGGTGGTGTGCTTGGCCCCGCCGACGTTGAGGAGCAGCAGGAGATCCATGGCGGTGCTGAACCGCATCGACGGGGTGTCGTCGACGAGGTTCTCGATGACCACGACCCGAGCCCCGGGTCCGCCCGCCTCGATGACGTTGCGCAGGGTCCGGGCCGTACTGTCGTCGTCCCACTCCAGGATGTTCTTGATGATGTACGCATCTGCCCTGATCGGAACGGCCACCCGGCAGTCCCCGGCCACGATGCGCATCCGGTCCCCGAACTCGCCGCCCACACGAAGCCGTGGATCGACGTTGTCCACCACCCGCGGCAGATCGAGCAGCGCACCGTGCATCGAGGGGTACTTCTCCAGCAGGCTCGCCACCACACGCCCCTGGCCGCCTCCGATGTCGGCGACGGACGAACTCCCCGACAGATCGAGGAAGTCGGCCACATCCCGCGCGGACTGCACGCTGGAGGTCGTCATGGCGCGGTTGAAGACGTCGGCCGATTCCGGGGCGTCCTCATTGAGGTAGACGAAGAACTCCTTGCCGTACAGCTCCTCGACGACGTTCCGACCGGTGCGCACCGCCTCGTCGAGCCGGGGCCACGCGTCCCACGTCCACGGCTCCGTACACCACAGCGAGATGTTGCGCAGACTGTGCGGGTCGTCCTCGCGCAGCAGCCGGGACATGTCGGTGTGCGCGAACGTCCCGTCCGGCCGCTCGGCGAAGACGCCGTAACAGGACAGGGCTCTCAACAGCCGTCGCAGCGGCCGGGGTTCGGCCTTCACCGCGCCCGCGAGGTCCTCGACAGCCATGGGGCCGTCACCGAGAGCGTCGGCAACCCCCAGCCGGACGGCTGCGCGGAGGGCGGCGGCACATGCCGCTCCGAACACGAGCTCCCTCAGCCTCATGGACGGCGGTGGGGCAGTCTGTGCGGTCGTCATGTGCCGCGTTCCTTCCTTCACTTCTCTTGCTCTGCGAGTGGATGCGATGGATGCGGTGGATACGGCCGGCCGGTCAGCACAGTCCCGCGGGCCTGGACGCCCCGCAGGAGTTGCCTTCGAAGGTGTTGCCCTTGCCGGTGTCCGTGTTGACGAGGTCGGCGGGGGCGTTGCCCTCAAGCCGGTTGTCGCTGATCCGGTTCCGCTCGCTGGTGACGCCCACCATGCTCTTGAACAGGACGATGCCGCCCGACAACGGCGACTTGCCGACGTTGTCCGTGATCTCGTTCCCGATCACGAGAGTCCTCTCGGCGCCGGTCAGGACGATGCCGGAGCCCTGCAGGAAGGGCAGCCGTTCCGTCTTCGGGCAGTACTCGTTGTTCCGCGCGATGTGGTTGTCCCGTACGGACAGGTCGCCGGCCCTCGGCTTGTTCTCGTCACCGACGACGAACACTCCGGCGCAGTTGCCCGTGACGTCGTTGCCCGCGACGCTGAGGTTCCGCAGGCGCCGGACGGTGACGCCGATGCGGTTGCCCTCCAGCCGGTTGTGCTCCACCACCGTTCCCCGGGCGTTCGCCGCGCCCTGCTCGGCCGTGACCGTGTTGGCGAGGAACAGGCCCGCATCGCCGTTGTCCCGGGCGGTGTTCCACCGGAACACACCGCGGACGGAGCCTTCCTGGGCGATGCCCCACACCCCGTTCTTCACCGCGGTCACGTTCCGCACGTTCAGACCGTCGGTCCTCGCGCTGTACAACCCGTTCTTGGCGAAGCCGGTCACCTTCAGGGAGGCGATGGTGACGCCCGCGACTCTGCGGTCCTTCGTCCCCACCACACAGATGCCGTTGCCGCCCGCGGCACAGCTGTTGGCGGCCCTCTTCGCGCCCGGCTTGATCACGACGCCGCGGTCCACGCCGCGCAGTGTGAGCCCGGGTGTGCTCACGTTGACGCTCTCGCGGTAGGTGCCGCGGCGCAGGAGAACGCTGTCTCCCGGTTTGGCGGCGTCCACCGCCTTCTGGATCGACTCTCCCGGATGGACCACATGGACCGTATGGCCGGCGGTCGGCGGGGCAGCACCGAGCCCCGCCCCGATGACTGCTGCTGCGCACGCCAGATAGGCGATATTACGTTTCGTCATATTCTACACTTTATGCACCAATTGCCACTGCGCAGGCCGGATGCGCCATCCGGCGGCGTGTCCAACGGGCAGAGGCACCGGCGGCGAGACTGCCAGTGGCCTGGATCACAGGGGCCGGATTGAGTGGCGCACCCGGTGGTTGTCCGTATTGGGCTGTGACGGCCCAACAGCCGGTGCAAGGATGAAGCCTCCATGAGTGCTGGACGGAGTGTTCGTACGCTGAGGGCCGCGATGTTCGCGGTCGTCTGCGTGCTTTTCGCTGTCCAGGGACACGTGATGACCTCCGGTGTCGCGGTGCCCGGTTGGGCACTGGCCGCCGGAGCCGTGGCCGCGGGCGGTATGGCGTGGGGTCTGGCCGGCCGGGAACGCGGAATCTTCGTGGTCGGTTCCCTCTCGGTCGCCACCCAGGTGGCCCTCCACGCGGTGTTCTCGCTCGCGCAGGCGGTCGTACGGCCGGAACCGGCGTCGCTCGCGCAGCGGTGGGTGCGCCATCTGCTGTGCACGCCGCCGGGGAGCGGTACGCACTCGGACGGCGCGGCGACGACCTCGCACTCCATGAGCCACGGAATGGCGGGCATGTCCTCGATGGACGCCTCGGCCTCCACGGCCCAGGCGGGGCATCTCATGGACGGCATGTCCCTCACCGGCATGCTCGCCGCCCACCTGGCCGCCGCCCTGCTGGGCGGCCTGTGGCTCGCCCACGGTGAGCGCGCCGCCTTCCGCATCCTGCGGGTTCTCGCCGGGTGGCTCGTCGCTCCCCTGCGGCTGCCCCTCCGGCTGCCCACGCCGCCGTACCGCCCGCGCGTCCGCGCCCCGAGGGGCCGTACGGTTCACGCGCTGCGGCAACTCCTCCTCGTATACGCCATCACTTCTCGGGGTCCGCCCGCCGGGCCCGCTGTCCTCTGACGACAGCCGGAGTCAACAGTCACCGGAACCGCCGAGCTCTCTGCTCCGGCCTGGTTCCCGGACCCCGAGAAGGACACAGGTGTTCACTCCTGCCCTGCACAGTTCGCCCTGCCCGCACGACGAGTCGATAACGTCCTGGGCGCTCGCCGCCCGTGGTGGTGACCCGGACGCCGTCGAGAAGTTCGTCCGCGCCCTCCACCGGGACGTCAGCCGCTACGTGACGTACCTCAGCGCCGATCCGCAAGCGGCCGACGACCTGACCCAGGACACCTTCCTGCGGGCCCTCGGCAGCCTGCACCGTTTCGAAGGCCGTTCCTCGGCGCGGAGTTGGCTGCTGGCCATCGCGCGTCGCGCGGTCATCGACAACATCCGGTACGCCTCCGCCCGGCCCCGCCTGTCGGACCGGGACAACTGGCAGTCGGCGGCCGAGCGCGGCCAGCCGCGCGGCCTGCCGGGCTTCGACGACGGCATCGCCCTCGCGGAACTGCTGGCCGCACTGCCCGACGACCGCCGCGAGGCCTTCGTACTGACCCAGATGCTGGGCCTGTCGTACGAGGAGGCAGCGCGGTTCGGCGGCTGCCCGGTCGGCACGGTGCGCTCACGCGTGGCACGCGCCCGCAGCTCACTGATCGAGTCACTGTGCGAGGCCGAAGGCCACCGACCGCCGGCCGCGGTGGCTGCCTGATATCTCGTACGGCCCTGTACGACGCGTACGTCACCGCCGCCCGGCTCATGGGCCGGGCGGCGGCACTCCGGAAAACCCCAACTCAGCCCCCTACACATCGACCATCGGTACGAGGAGTCCCTGTGCATCACCCGAGCCTTGCCCTTGCCCGCAGCCTGCGCCGTGTCGGCGCCCTCGGCGGCCTCACGGCAGCCGCGTGCGCGGTCGCCGTCGCCACCGCGGGACCGGCCGCCGCCCATGCGGACGTCGAGGCGGAGGGCGCCCGGGCCCTCGACCAGAACGTCACGCTGACCTTCCACGCGGAGTCCGAATCCGGCTCAGCCGGCATCAGCAAGCTGGAGGTGGTCCTGCCGAAGGGCATCGCGCCCGGCGACGTCACCTACAAGGAAGGTCCGGACGGCTGGAAGCTCACCCCCACCGACCGGGGTTACACGGTCTCCGGACCGAAGCTCGCCGTCGGAAAGGACGCCGAATACGTCGTCACCGTACGGCAGTTGCCCGACGCCAAGTCGCTGGTCTTCAAGACCGTGCAGAGCTACAGCGACGGCAAGGTGGACCGCTGGATCGAACTGGACGACACCAGCAGCTCGGACGGCCACGGCCACGGCAACCCCGCCCCCCGCCTGGACCTGAAACCCGCCGCCCCCGGCGCCAAACCCGTGAGCCCGAGCCCGACGGAGGAGCCCACGACGGCGGCCCCTTCGTCCGACACGGCAGCGGGCGGGCCGAAGACGGGCACGTCGGCACCGGCGGCGGAGCCGGCGTCGAACAACGCGGACGGTGAGGGCGACGACGGCATGCCCATCGGCGTACCGGTGGGCATCGCCGCGTCCGTCCTGGTACTCGGCGGCGGGGCATGGTGGCTCCACAGCCGCCGCAGCGGATCCGCCTGAGGAACTGCGGCTCCGGGGCTGAGGGACACATCAGCCGGTCGCGCGCGGGAGTTCCCGCGTGCGGCCGAAGCCGCCCAGCCACGCAGCGGACGGCTTGGGCGTGCGTACAAAGGTGACCGGGTCGACCGCGATGAGGCCGAAGGTCGGCTTGTACGAGCCCCACTCGTAGTTGTCGAGGGCGCTCCAGGCCAGGTAGCCCCGTACGTCGATGCCGTCCTCGAGGGCGGCGGCGACCGAGTCGAGGGCGCCGGTGTAGTAGTCGATACGGCGGCTGTCGTCGTCGGTCGCGACGCCGTTCTCGGTGACGATCAGCGGGACGTCGCCGACGATCTCGGCGGCATGCCGCAGGGCGTGGCCGATCGCCGGCGGGTAGTACTCCCAGTCCGTGAGGGTGCGCTCGGCGTCGTCGGGGGCGAGGACCGGCCCGTCGGGACCGACCTTGTTGCGGCTGTACGCCTGAACGCCCAGGAAGTCGTCACCGCGGGCCGCCTCGATGAACACGTCCTCGCGGGGGTACTGGTAGGCGGCCGTGGCCTCCTCCGCGCCGGGCAGGGACTGGTAGACCAGGTTGGCGACGGTCCAGCCGGCCTGGATGCCGGGGTCGATGTTCTTGACGGCGTTCATCGCGGCGTGGTGGGCGGCGATGACCGCCCGGCTGGTCTCCTCGTCGGGCGTCGGAGTGCCCACCGGACCCCACTGGATGTCGCCGCCCTTCAGCACGGTCGCCGTGATCGCGATCATGTTGGGCTCGTTGATGGTGCATACGTGCCGCACGCCCGTGCCGATGACCGGTGCGATGGCCTCCACGTAGCGGGCGAAGAGGTCGACGGCGCCGTCGGCGGTCCAGCCGCCCCGCTCCATGAACCAGCGGGGCACGGTGAAGTGGTGCAGCGTCACCATCGGGCGCAGGCCGCGCTCGATGGCGCCCTCCACCATCCGCCGGTAGTGGGCGAGTTCGGCATGCGAGAAGTGACCGGGGGCGGGCTCGATACGGGCCCATTCGATGCCGAACCGGTAGTCGGTGAAGCCGAGTTCGGCCAGCAGGTCCATGTCCTCCTGCCACCGGTGGTAGCTGTCGCAGGCGTCCAGGCTCGGCTCCTTGATGCCCGCCGTGCCGCTGTGCTCCCGCTGCCACCAGTCGCTGTTGACGTTGTTGCCCTCGATCTGGTGCCCCGCGGTGGAGGCGCCCCAGAGGAAGCCGTCGGGGAAGGGCGTGGAGGCGTGCGTCATCGTGCGTTCGTGTCCTTCAGGTTGGGGGGTGGAAAGGGCGTCAGCTGCTCCTCTCCGTCGATCCGCCACCGGAGTGGGAGGCGGAGAGCGCAGGCGGATCTAAGCGCTTAGATTCCTGGGTATGGTCGAAATCTAAGCGCTTAGGTGATGGCCTGTAAAGGGTGATGGCCGAGGAGGCGACGAGGACGATCCCTCACTGCCCGCGGCAAGGCGCAGTCACCCCGGCGAGGGATCGCCAAGGCGCCGGTGGTGCAGCGGAAGGGCGCGGCGACGCACCGCGAACCGTCAGGGCCGCGAGCAGCCGCAGCTCTCGCGCAGCACCACCTGCACCGACAAGCGCCGTGCGATGGGCGGACCCGTGGGGTTGGCGACGCGTTCCGCGAGGACGGACACCGCGGCGCTTCCCATCGCCTGCATCGGCTGGCGCACCGTCGTCAGTGCGGGCCGGACGACCCGGCCCGCCATGACGCCGTCGAAGCCGGTCACCACGACCTGCTCGGGGACCCGCACCCCGTGCTCGACCAGCGCTTCCATCAGGTTGATCGCATCCAGATCGGTCACGCACACGAAGCCCTCGGGCAGCCGGTCACCGGCCAGCAGCCCGGCGACGACATGCCGCAAGTCGTCCCCTTCGGCTTCCAGGCCGACCAGCGGCTTGCGAGGCACCCGCAGCCCCGCCGCCCGCAACGCCTCTTTGAAGCCGGCGAACCGCTCCTGGAAGTCGACGAGTTTCACCGCGCCGACGTACTGCAGGTCACGCAGCCCGTGCTCGGCGACCAGGTGCTCGGTGAGGACGCGCATACCGCCGCGGTTGTCCACCGAAACGGTACTCAGCCCCTCGTGCCGGAGCTCCTCCGAGAGCGCCACCACCGGAATCCGCTGCGCGATCCGCCCCAGTACGTCATCGGGCACGGACGTGGGGAACACCACGAGCCCGTCGACGCGTCCGACGATGTCCGTGACGACGGTCGCGCTGTCGGCCCGGCTGCCCCCGCCGATCATCAGCGCATAGCCGCGGCGCCAGCACTCCAGCTCGACTCCGCGCTGCACCTCGTCGGTGTACAGCGGGAAGAGCCGGTGGTCCTCGTCCCGGTCGTCCCGCACCACGGCGACCTCACCCTGCGCCGGCCCCTGACCGACCGGTTCCACGGCGGCGGGCTCGGCGAAGGACTCCGGGTAGAAGTAGTCGAACGCGTACAGACCCAGCGCCCCGGTGTGACCATGGGCCAGCCCGCGCGCGCTCGCGCTGGGCACGTAGTTCAACGCCTCGGCGGCGGCCAGGACGATGCTCCGGGTCCCTTCCTTCACCTTGTAGGGACGGCGAAAGGTCATCGACACGGTCGCGATGGACACCCCGGCACGCTGCGCCACGTCATACACCGTCGCCCGCTTCGCCACGTTTTCGCCTTCTTCCGACCCCGTCCCGCCGCCTATGTTAAGCGCTTAGATACAACGTCGGGCCGGACGCAGGCCACCGTCAGACCCAGATGCACATCCGGCACGTGGCAGCGAGGGCGGTGGGGGTCCCTCCGCTCGAGACCCGCGCCCCTGAAGAGGGCCTGCGGCCCCTTCAGGGGCGCGGGAAACGCCTCAGGCGGTGGGCGCGCCGGTCAGGACTTCCACTCGGCCGGTGTCGAGCGAGTAGTACGCGCTGACGACAGCCAGGTCGCCCTTCTTCACCAACGGGCCGAGATCCTTGTTGGACCGCAGATCGGCGGAGGTCTGCTTGATATGCACGCGAGTCATGGCGTCGACCGGATCCGCGTGCTTCTCCTTGGCGATCACCTCGTACGCCGGGCGCAGCTCCTCGGCGATCGACTGCAGGTTGCCCGGCAGCGGCTTGTTGTCCTTCAGCGCCTTGTGCGCCGCCTTGACCGCGCCGCAGCGCTGGTGCCCGAGCACGACGATCAGCGGAGTGCCCGAGGTCATCGGCCCGTACTCGACGGAACCGGTGACCACGTCGCCGACCACCTGCCCGCCGGTACGCATCACGAACAGGTCCCCGAGCCCGGTGTCGAACAGCAACTCCGGCGGCACCCTGGAGTCGATGCAGGAGAGGACCACACCGAACGGGTCCTGCTCCTCGGCGACGAACTGACGCCGGAGCGGGTCCCGGTCCGGATGCTGAAGGTCCCCGTCGACCCAGCGCTTGTTGCCCTCCATCAGCCGCGCGAACGCCGCCCACGGCGAGACCGGCCGCTCGCCGTCCGCGGCCGGTGGCGGTGGCGGTGACGAGGAGGTCTTCTGCGCAGCCCCCGCGGCCGAAGCCGTCGCCGCGCCGCCGTCCGTCTTCGACGAACAGCAGGTGAGGCAGGCCGCGGTGGCCGCCACCAGTCCTCCGGTGAGAATGGCCCTGCGCTGTGGTCGCACAGCACTACCCATGTGTCTTTCCCCTTCCAGTGCGGTTCGGGTACGCCACTCTGGCGGGCCGTCGGTTAGCGCCCGTACAGCTCTGAGGAAGGGCAGAAGAAGCCCTCACCCAATTCACCCGGCGTCACAGCAGGTGACGCCGGGTAACTCAGGCCGAGCAGGGCCGAGCCGAGCCCATAATCCTCACTCGTACGGGCGGCACGCTCAGACGGGTCAGACGGTCAGAAGACCCGGCGTCAGACGAGCAAGTCGTCCACGTGTGCCTCGCCCTCGCGATACCTGCGCGCGATCTCCGCGCTGCAGTCGTCGGCCGTTCGCTGGAGCTGCCGGCGCCGGCGTGAGACCTGCTGCTCGTACCGCACGAGGCGCCCCATCGCGGTGTTCAGCTCCAGATCCGTGCGGGCCTCAAGGTCGGACAGCTCCACCTCCGCGAGCATGTCCGCGGCCAGCCGCCGGTACTCCTCGCTGTGCGGCGTGCCGACCGTGACGTGCCGGGCCGACGAGCGCTGCCGTGCGGGCGCGTCCGTCAGGATCTCCGACAGCCGCTCCACAACGGAAGAGATGGACGAGCCGGCCGACTCCCCCTCGGCAGCCGGTGCCGCAGCCGACGACCGGGCCCGGGCGGGTTCGGCCCGTCGCCCGAGCTCCGCCCGCAGGATGTCGATCCGCCCCTGGACCAGCCGCCGTACATAGCTGAGGTCCGCCTCGTCCCGCTGGGCGCCCCGCCGCATCGTCCGCAGCTCGGGCAGCCCCAGCCCCGACAGATCGCGCTCGACCGGTGGGCTGTCCGTCCGCTGCGCGGGCGGACGCACCCCCACCGGAGGCGCCGTAATCGAATGGCCCGTACCCGAGAATTCTGCTCCCCCAGCCCCCGCGATTCCCCCCGCCACCGCAGGTGGCGACTGCCCGATCCCCGATGTGCTCATGGTGCTCATATGCCTCAACCGTCCCCTCGACCGGCGTGTGGATGCATCGTGCCACCCCCACTGGCTGCTATGAGCCGGAGTGCCTCCGATACGCCCCAGATGGAGGCATAAGGAGTGATAAGAAGACCCCCTACAGAGGTCAAGCCGACGCACGGCATGATGGTCCGTATGCGTGCGGTGGTACAGAGGGTTGACGGCGCGAGTGTGGTCGTCGACGGCGAAACGGTCGGTGAGATCAGCGGCGAGGGCCTGTGCGTCCTGGTGGGCGTCACCCACCAGGACACCAAGGAGAAGGCGGCCCAACTGGCCCGCAAACTCTGGTCGATCCGGATGCTGGACGACGAGAAGTCGTGCAGCGACGTCGACGCGCCGCTGCTCGTCATCAGCCAGTTCACGCTCTACGGCGACGCCCGCAAGGGCCGCCGCCCCACCTGGAACGCCGCCGCCCCCGGCGACGTCGCCGAACCCCTCGTGGACGAGGTCGTCGCCCAGCTTCGTTCCCTGGGCGCGACGGTGGCGACGGGCCGTTTCGGCGCCAAGATGCGCGTATCGCTGACGAACGACGGCCCGTTCACGGTCCTGCTCGAGATGTAGCCCCGCGACAGACTGCGCCCTACACCTCGACCACGGCCTCCTGCGAGGCGGCGGTCGCGTCGGCCATCAGCCGTGCGTCGAGCGGCACGTTGCGCTTCACCAGGGCCAGGGCGATCGGGCCGAGCTCGTGATGGCGTACGGATGTCGTGATGAAACCGATCTTGCGCCCGTCCGGGCCCTCCTCCGCCAGCCGGAGCTCCGTACCGTGCGGCGGCAGGTGCACCTCGCTGCCGTCCAGGTGGAGGAACACCAGCCGCCGCGGCGGCTTGCCCAGGTTCTGGACGCGGGCGACGGTCTCCTGACCCCGATAGCAGCCCTTCTGAAGATGCACCGCCGAGCCGATCCAACCCAGCTCGTGCGGAATCGTCCGGTGGTCGGTCTCGAAACCGAGCCGCGGCCGGTGATGCTCGACGCGCAGCGCCTCATACGCCAGCATCCCGGCGACCGGGCCGTGCTTCTCGCCGTCCGCCGCGTACGACTCCAGGTCGCTGCGGGGCAGGAACAGATCACGCCCGTACGACGTCTCGCGTACGACGACGCCTTCCGGCACCTCGGCGATGGAACCGGCCGGCAGATGCACGACCGCGAACTCGCTCGTCCGGTCGGCGACTTCGACCCGGTAGAAGAACTTCATCGACTCCAGGTACGCGATCAGCGCGTCCTGGGTGCCGGGCTCCACGTGGGCCCAGGTGGTCGTCCCGTCGTCGACGAGATACAGCGCGTGCTCGATATGGCCGTGCGCGGAGAGGACCAGCGCCTCGGTGGCGTGGCCTGGCGGGAGATCGGAGACGTGCTGGGTGAGCAGGAGATGCAGCCAGCTGAGCCGGTCCTCGCCGGAGACGGTGACGACGCCGCGGTGCGAGAGGTCGACGAAACCCGTGCCGTCGGCGAGGGCACGCTGTTCGCGGAACAGGTCGCCGTAGTGCGCGGCGACGCCTTCGTCCACGCCCTCTGCGGGCACGGCACCGGGCAGGGACAGCAGGGGGCTCTTCATGGGCATACAGCCTACGACCGAGTAGCTGCTTGTTTTATTTCCTGCTCGCGCTCTTGCCCGAGCAGTCCTTGCACCGGCCGAAGATCGCGAAGTGCTTCATATCGGTGTCGAACCCGAAGCTCTCCCGCAGCTTCGCCGTGAACTCGGCGGCAACCGACACATCCGCCTCGATGACGTTCCGGCAGTCCCGGCACACCAGGTGAAGATGGTGATGACGGTCCGCGAGATGGTACGTGGGCGCCCCGTGCCCGAGGTGGGCGTGCGACACCAGCCCGAGCTCCTCCAGGAGCTCCAGCGTCCGGTACACGGTGGAGATGTTGACCCCCGACGCCGTCTTCCTCACTTCCACGAGGATGTCGTCGGGCGTCGCATGCTCCAGCGCGTCCACAGCCTCGAGCACAAGCTGCCGCTGCGGCGTCAGCCGATACCCGCGCTGCCGCAGATCACTCTTCCAGTCAGTGCCTTCGGCACTGCTTCCGGTGCTGCTTCGAGTGCTCACCACACCTGAAAGTCTAGAGCTACTTGAAGAAGGCGATCCCGTCGTCCGGCATGTCGTCCGGGAGGGCCTTGGCCCAGCGTTCGACGTCCTCGGGGGTGACGGCCTTCTTGAGCTGGGCGGACATGTAGGGGCGGAGCGGGATCTCGGGGGTCTGCTTCTCGCCGACCCACATGAGGTCGCTCTTGACGTAGCCGTACAGGCGCTTGCCGCCGCTGTACGGGCCCGAGGCCGCCGTGCGCGCGACCGCGTCCGTCACCAGGTCGATCTGGGGCTTCTTGTCGGCCAGCTCGCCGTACCAGACCTCGACGACGCCGTCGTCGCGGACCATCACGACCTCGACCTTGCGGTCGGAGTCGATACGCCAGTAGCCGGTCTCGGTCTCCAGCGGCTTCACCTTGTTGCCCTCGGAGTCCAGGACCCAGGTGCGCGAGTGGTACTCGAGGAAGTCCCGCCCGTCGTGGCTGAAGCTGACTTCCTGGCCGAAGTTGCACTTCTCGGCACCGGGGAAGTCATGGACACCCGCGCCGGTCCAGTTACCGAGCAGGAAGGCGAGGGGGACCAGGTCCTTGTGGAGGTCGGACGGGATCTCGATCATGATCAGCTCAGAAGTCTCGTACGTGGGTGATGGGGGCGTCCGTGACGGCGCTCAGCGCTGGCCCTGGTACAGCTTCTTCACGGTCAGCCCCGCGAAGGCGATGACGCCGACGCAGACCAGGACCAGCAGAACCTCGAAGAAGATCTCAAGCACAGGGTGCTCCTTGGATGAGCGGGGTTGGGCGTAGGGCCGTACACGAAGCCGGGCTCCAGCTTACGCGGCCATGGTCGGGCGCTCTGTGCGAGGTCGCGCGTGAGGTACGCGACTACGATTCGACCATGGCGAAAAAGCTCGTGATCAAGGTGACGGCCGG
This sequence comes from Streptomyces sp. NPDC048825, assembly GCF_043198355.1. NCBI lineage: Bacteria > Bacillati > Actinomycetota > Actinomycetes > Kitasatosporales > Streptomycetaceae > Streptomyces > Streptomyces sp. NPDC048825. The sequence goes on along the minus strand of NZ_JBICUR010000013.1, from coordinate 79,677 downwards.
GGCCGATGCTCCAGAGCGGTGCTCGCAGGCGTTCACGGTGGCGGCGGTCGCCGTGGCCAGCGGGGTGGAGGTCTCGCTCTGGCTGACCGGCGAGTCGGCGTGGTTCGCGCTGCCGGACCGCGCCGCCGAGTTCGAGCTGCCGCATGCGGCTCCGCTCCCCGACCTGCTCGAATCGGTGCTGGCCGGTGGCCGGCTCACGCTGTGCACGCAGTGCGCGGCCCGGCGCGACATCACGGAGAAGGACGTGATCGAGGGCGTACGGATCGCGGGGGCGCAGGTCTTCGTGCAGGAGGCGCTGGCCGACGACACCCAGGCGCTCGTCTACTGACCTGTCTGCGTCCACAGGCAGAAGGGGTGCCCCGACGGGTCCAGCAGCACCCGTACGTCGTCCTGCGGCTGGTAGTCGGCGAGCGTGGCGCCCGCGGCGACGGCCCGCGCGGTCTCGCCCTCCAGGTCGTCGACCTCGATGTCGAGGTGCAGCATCATCTGCTGGTCGCCGGGCATGGGGGTCCCCCCGCTCGAGCGAAGCCGAGAGTGGGGGAGGGTGGGCCAGACGGGCCGGACGTACTCCGGCTCACTCTCGAAGGCGAGCGAGACGCCGTCCCCGTCCGTGGGCCCGACGATTACCCAGTGAGGCTCGTCCGCGCGTACCTCGTACCCGAGCAACCGCACGTAGAAATCGGCCAGTTGATGGGCGTCGTGCGCATCGAGCACGACGGTGGACACCTTCGTACGCGTCATGGGCCTGTTCTAGCGGCGGTGCTGCTTACCGTCCAGGCCGCCGCTTCTTGCCGTCCAGCTCGTCCCACCACTCGTCGGACTTCGGGTCTCCGGACGGGTCGTCCCACCAGCGGTCCTCCGGTCCGCGCCGGTTGGCCACCATGGCTGCGAGCGGCGGAATCACCATCGCCACGACGCACATACCGATGGCCACCGGCATCGACCACAGCCGCACGACACCCCAGGCCAGGACGAAGAGGCCGATGCACGTGCCCATCATGGCGAAGTAGGCGTGACGCCGTCGTGCGTACATATGTCCAGCGTAGGCCCGGAGATCCGGGCAAGCTGAAGGGCCGCACCCCGATCACAAGTGGTGGCGTCCAACCCCCTGGGGTGCGGCCCTTCAGCCGTTCATACGGCGCGTGCCGTCAGACCGTTCAAACGGCGCTCAGACGGCGATCGCAACCTCGGCCAGCCCGCCCGTCTGGGCGACGACCGTGCGGTCCGCCGTGCCGCCCGGGACCAGGGCGCGTACGGTCCACGTGCCCTCGGCCGCGTAGAAGCGGAACTGTCCGGTCGCAGAGGTCGGGACCTCGGCGGTGAACTCGCCGGTCGAGTCAAGGAGGCGGACGTAGCCGACCACGGGCTCGCCGTCCTTGGTCACCTGGCCCTGGATGGTGGTCTCACCAGGCTTGATCGTCGAGGCGTCGGGGCCGCCGGCCTTTGCTCCACACATGTGCTGCTCCTGAAGAGGTAGTTGAAAGGTCGGGGCTTACTTGTTGGCGCCGAGCTCGATCGGCACGCCGACGAGGGAGCCGTACTCGGTCCAGGAACCGTCGTAGTTCTTGACGTTCTCGACGCCGAGCAGCTCGTGCAGGACGAACCAGGTCAGGGCCGAGCGCTCACCGATGCGGCAGTACGCGATGGTGTCCTTGGCGAGGTCGACCTGCTCCTCGGCGTAGAGCTCCTTGAGCTCGTCGTCCGACTTGAAGGTGCCGTCGTCGTTGGCGTTCTTGGACCACGGGATGTTGCGGGCGCTCGGCACGTGGCCGGGGCGCTGCGACTGCTCCTGCGGCAGGTGGGCCGGCGCGAGCAGCTTGCCGCTGAACTCGTCGGGCGAGCGGACGTCGACCAGGTTCTGGGCGCCGATCGCGGCGACGACGTCGTCACGGAACGCGCGGATCGAGGTGTCCTGCGGCTTGGCCTTGTACTCGGTCTTCGCGCGGTCCGGCACCTGCGAGCCGTCGACCAGGTCGCGGGAGTCCAGCTCCCACTTCTTGCGGCCGCCGTCGAGGAGCTTGACGTTCTCGTGGCCGTACAGCTTGAAGTACCAGTAGGCGTACGACGCGAACCAGTTGTTGTTGCCGCCGTAGAGAACGACGAGCGTGTCGTTCGCGATGCCCTTCTCCGACAGGAGCTTCTCGAAGCCCTCCTGGTCGATGAAGTCACGGCGGACCGGGTCCTGGAGGTCCTTGGTCCAGTCGATCCGGATGGCGTTCTTGATGTGGTTCTTCTCGTACGCCGATGTGTCCTCGTCGACCTCGACGAGGGCGACCTTCGGGTCGTCCAGGTGCTCCTGGACCCAGTCGGCGTCTACCAGGACGTCGCTGCGGCTCATTCTGTTTCTCCTCCGGGGCAGTTACGGCGGGGCGGTGCGTCGATGAGTGGGTGCGGTACGCGCATGACACGGAGGCGTACGTGGCGCACGGGGTGGCCCTGACCTGGCGAGCGCGTCAAAGGGCCCGGGGATCGCGGAAGCCGGCGCTTCCGCTCAGAAGGTGCGACAGAGCATGGCGGCGACACGGCACAGGTCTACTGCCCGCCGCTTCGTCAGATCCGCCTGCTGTCGCTTCATGAGGTCGATCGTAGGGAGGGTGGGGCTGGCATGTCACCGGCGTGTCGGATGGTGAGACGCGATTGTCCGCGATGCGGGACGGTGGAGTTGCGAAAGCCCCGTTCGATCGCACTCATACGGACATTGCAGACCCGTGCTCTTCTTCACACCTGCTTCGCGGACAGGGGCGTCTCGCCTTTCGGACAGCGGCGCATCCGTCGTCAGCTCATCGGTCGTCGTACCCGCCTGCCGTCCTACCCGACGAGCGTGACGTCCGAACCCTTCACCGTGATGTCGACGCCGTTCGGGGCCGCCTCGACCTTGTCGAGCTTGATGCCGCCGGGGAGACCGTCGATGCGCTGCTGGAAGTCGGTGACCGTGCGGGCCTTGTCCTCGGCGAGCTGGATGCCGAGGTTGGGGAGCGCGTCGGCGCGTGCCCTGACGACGTCGCCCTCGACGCTGACCGTGCTCAGTACGGAGACGGGCTGGGGGAGCTTGGCGCCGAGCACGGTGGCCTCGACCTCGACCTTGATCTTTCCGTTGCCGCCGTCGGAGAGGCCGACGACCTCGGCGGTGACTCCACTCGCGAGCTGTACGGGTTCGGACTTGGCGGCCTTGAGGAGTTCGTCGTACGAGATCGTGGCGGTGCCGGTGGCCGAGGCGGCGGTGGCGGAGCTGTAGTTGCCGGAGAAGGCGACGCCGCGCATCTGGGCCGTGAGGTCGTCGATACGGATCTTGTCGGGGCCGGTGTTCTGTGCGGTGCCGCCGGTGTCCGCCTCGTAGTTCTGGATGCCGACCTCGATCTCGTCGAGTTCGCCGCCGACGACCTGGGTGAGGAAGGGGAAGCCCTTGATCGACACGTCGGGGGTGCTGGCCAGGCCCTCGCTGGTCTTCAGCTTGTCCGCGGCCTCGTCCTCGGCGAAGCCGACGGCTACGCGGTCGGCGATGACGAAGAGCCCACCCAGGATGACGGTGACGATCAGAAGTATTCGCAGTGCGCGCATGTCTTGGTGTTCCCCCACCTCGGCATCGACGGCGTCCGGTGGCCGTCGAGCGAGGGTAACTCGGGTGGGGGGTTGGTCGGCGGGGATGGGGTGGGTTGTCGATCACCTGTGACAGGTGGGGGTTGGGGGGCCTGAGGGATTTCGGCCCCGCCGCCCTTGCCCGTCCCATACCGGGGCCAGCCCCGGACCCCGCTGAGGGCTGCGCCCCCAGACACCTTTGGGCTCCGCCCCGGACCCCGTTTCGGGTGCCAGTCCCGGACCGCCGCTCCTCAATCGCCGGAGGGGCTGATTTTTCGTGGCCGAACTTTGTCAGCGCAGGCCCGCATCAATCAGCCCGTCCGGCGTTTGAGGACGAGGCCGTTCAGGCCGATGGGGTCCAGGGGCGCAGCCCTTGGTGGGGTCTGGGGCGAAGCCCCAGGGACGGGACGGGTAGGGGCGGCGGGGGCGAGAAAACCCGCCTCAGCCCAGCGCCCTGCCCAGCAAATACACCGCCGGAGCCGCCGCCGCCAGCGGCAGGGCCACTCCCGCTGTGAAGTGGACGAAGCGGGACGGGTAGTCGTAGCTGGCGACCCGGTGGCCGATGAGGGCGCAGGCTCCGGCCGCGGCGCCGAGGAGGGCGCCGCCCGTGCCCAGGTCCGTCAGGGCGCCGGCCGCGAGGCCCGCACCCCCTGCCGCCAGCAGGGCGACGAGCAGCGACCCCGGCGTCGGGAGGGGGAGCGCGCGGGCCAGGACCGCCGCCGCGACCGCCGCCCCGCCCACTGTCACCGCGTCCGAAGCCGCCGCGAGATGCCCCGCCGCGAGGATGGCCAGCGCCGCCGAGGCGACCGTGGCCATCAGGCCGTACATGCGCTCGTCGGGTTCGGCGTGGCTGCGGAGTTGGAGGACCAGGGTGAGCAGGACCCAGACGCCGAGGGTGCCGAGGATGGCGGCGGGAGCGTTCTCGCGCCCGGCCGCCAGCAGCACGGCGTCCGCCGTGAGCGCGCCCGCGAAGGCCAGCGCGATGCCCTGCCGGGCGGGCCACATGCCGTTCAGCCGGAACCAGCCCGCCGCGGTCACCGCCTGCAGGATCACCAGCGGGACGACGAGTGCGTACTCGCCGATCGCCGCCGTTCCCGCAAGCAGCAATCCGAGTACCGCCGTCAGCACGGCCGGCTGCCCACCCGGTTCGATGATCGGCGAACGCCCCTCGGCACGGGCCCGCTGGGCGTCCGTGACGCGGGGGTTTCCGGTGAGGGTGGGCGGCCCGTACACCGGGGCGGGGCCGGAGGCAGGGACAGCGGCAGCCTGATCGCCGACTGCCGCCGACGCGGGCGCAGTTGCGGGCCTGGGCGAAGGTGCGGATGCAGCAGCGGACGCGAGCGCGAAGTCCCCGTACGCGGGCCCCTGCACGTACCCCTGGCTCTGGCCTTGGTTCGCGTGATCCCAATCCGGAGCCGGAGCCTGGGCACCGTACCCCTGAGACCGCTGATCCGAAGCCGGAGCCCCGTACCCCTGGGACTGCTGGTCCGACGCCGCCGCCGGAGCCCCATACCCCTGAGACCGCTGGCCCGACGCTGGAACCGGAGCCCCATACCCCTGAGACCCCTGATCCGACGCTGGAACCGGAGCCCCATACCCCTGAGACCGCCGGGACCGCTGGTCCGACGCCGACGCCGGCGCCCCATACCCCGACGCCTGGGCCTGAGCCCCGTACCCCTCAGCCCCGCGATCCCACCCCGAATCACGAACCCCGTACCCATGCCCCGTCCCATACACCGGCTCAGCCGGAGCCGGAACCGGCGTCGCAGCCGGATTCGGGTTCGGGTTCGGAGCTGGGTTCGGCGCCGCAGCCGGAGGCACAACCCCCGCAGGCCGCGCATGCGTCTGCGTCTCCCAGGTCTGCCCCTCCCACTGCTGGGTCTGCTGCTGCGCGTCCTCGTCGGACGGCTGCTGCCCGGGCCAGCGGGGCTGCTGCTGATGGGAGCCGTGCCCGTCATGGGAGCCGTGGCCCTCGTGGGACCCTCCCCCACTCTCGGCTTCGCTCGAGCGGGGGGACCCCCACGGCTGGTTACTCATGATGCCCGTCACCCTCCTGCGAACGGCGGGAGCACCTCGACCGTGCCGCCCTCGGCCAGCCGTACCGTCTCATGTCCGCGGGTGCCCACGGGGTCACCGTCGATGAGGAACGAGCATCGCCGCAGGACGCGGACGAGTTCGCCGGGGTGTCGTTCGCGCGCCGCGTCAAGCGCCTCGGCGAGGGTCTCCGCTTCGTACGGCTCCTCGGCCACGCCGGCGGCGGCCTTGGCGGCGGCCCAGTAACGCACCGTGCCCTGTGCCATCAGGTTCCTCGATCAGTGCTTGTCATTGTTAACGGTCGACACGGCCAGGCTAGCCGGACACCGAAGCCGCCCACTCACCGATCCGCCCCAGCAGTGCATCGTCCGCCGCGTGCTCCGCGTGCCCCATGCCCGCCTCCAGCCACAGCTCGGCATGGTCCTCGCCCGCCTCGGCCAGCATCCGGGGGTGGTCCAGCGGGAAGTAGCCGTCCAGCTCACCGTGGACGATCAGCAGGGGTGTGGGGGCGATCAGCGGGACCGCCTCGACCGGGGAGAGGGGGACCGGGTCCCAGTCGCGGTGGTGGATCCGGGTGCGCAGGCCGTAGCGGCTGATCGTGCGGCCGAGCGGGCGGGTCACCACCCAGTGGAGCCGGCGCATGGGCTTCGTACCGCGGTAGTACCAGCGTGCGGGGGCGCTCACCGACACCACCGCGTCTGTATACGCTCCCGTGCGCCCCACCTGTTCCCGAGCGGGCCCCCGGCGGTGCATCGCCGCGTGCCGCAGGACCACGGATCCGCCCATCGAGAAGCCGACCGTGGCGACGCGGGTGTGGCCGAGTTCTCGTGCCCAGGCGACCGCCGCCGCCAGGTCGAGCACCTCCCGGTCGCCCACCGTGGAGAGCCCGCCGGAGGCCCCGTGGCCCCGGAAGGAGAACGTGACCACGGCCGCGTGCTCCGCGAGGATGCCTGCCACCCGGCGTACGTGTGGCCGGTCGAGATCCCCGGTGAAACCGTGTGCGATGACGATCGCGAGCTCGCCGGAAAGATCGGAAGAGGGCACGGACGTGCCCTTTCCGGGCTCGTACATGGCGTCGATCGTGACCCCGTCGACCGTGCGCAGAAATCTCCGCCGCTGGGCTCGCCGGGCTGTCTCAGGTAGTGGACGATTGAAGGATCGCGTCACATGACCTGCCGGACCTTGGTTCATGTGGGCTATTCTGCTGGGCATGAGGACTCGGGCAGCGTAGCCCCCGGGTCCTTTTGCGCTTTCTGGAGCGATGTATACGAACGCTGTATACGACGCGAAAGCGCGAACCGCGGCACCCGGGGGCGCGGGAGCCGCAAAGAGTTCGAAGCAGTGCCGTAAACGTCCTCGCAGGGACCGAGGAGGAACCAGACGTTATGGGCGAGCGAACCATGCACAACCGCAGGACGACCCGGGTAGGTGGGACACGATGAGTTCTTTGCTGCTCCTGACCAATGCCCTTCAGCCGTCGACGGAGGTGCTTCCCGCTCTCGGCCTGCTTCTGCACAACGTGCGAGTGGCTCCGGCGGAAGGCCCCGCTCTTGTCGACACCCCTGGTGCCGACGTCATCCTCATCGACGGCCGCCGGGATCTGCCGCAGGTTCGCAGCCTGTGCCAGCTGCTGCGGTCGACCGGGCCCGGCTGTCCGCTGATCCTCGTCGTGACGGAGGGCGGCCTCGCTGCCGTCACCGCCGACTGGGGCATCGACGACGTGCTGCTCGACACGGCCGGTCCGGCGGAGGTCGAGGCGCGGCTGCGGCTGGCCATGGGCCGCCAGCAGATCGTCAACGACGACTCCCCCATGGAGATTCGTAATGGCGACCTGTCCGTCGACGAGGCGACCTACAGCGCGAAGCTCAAGGGCCGGGTCCTGGACCTGACCTTCAAGGAGTTCGAGCTCCTGAAGTACCTCGCGCAGCACCCTGGTCGGGTCTTCACGCGCGCCCAGCTCTTGCAGGAGGTCTGGGGTTACGACTACTTCGGCGGCACCCGAACGGTCGACGTGCACGTCCGGCGACTGCGCGCGAAGCTCGGTCCGGAGCACGAGTCACTGATCGGGACCGTCCGGAACGTCGGTTATCGATTCGTTACGCCGGAGAAGCTGGACCGCACCGCGACCGAGGCGAAGGCCCCGGCAGACCGGCCAAAGCAGGAGGATGCGGACGAGACGGCGCACCTTGACGCCACCTCGGACGCCGGGCTCACGACGGAGGCCGAGGAAGCCGCCGTACGCCCTGCCCAGAGGTAGGTCCATCCGCGTAGACTCCGCGCGTGGCCAAGGTGACTAGGGATGATGTGGCGCGACTGGCGGGTACTTCCACCGCCGTCGTCAGCTATGTCATCAACAACGGACCCCGGCCGGTCGCCCCGGCCACGCGCGAGCGCGTTCTCGCCGCGATCAAGGAGCTGGGGTACCGGCCCGACCGGGTCGCCCAGGCCATGGCCTCGCGGCGGACCGACCTCATAGGCCTGATCGTGCCGGACGCGCGCCAGCCGTTCTTCGGCGAGATGGCGCACGCGGTCGAAGAGGCCGCGTTCGAGCGCGGAAAGATGGTGCTCGTCGGCAATTCGGACTACGTCGGCGAGCGCGAGGTCCACTATCTGCGGGCCTTCCTCGGGATGCGGGTCTCCGGGCTGATCCTCGTCAGCCACGCGCTGAACGATCTGGCCGCCGCCGAGATCGAGGCGTGGGACGCCCGGGTGGTGCTGCTGCACGAGCGGCCCGAGGCGATCGACGACGTCGCGGTCGTGACGGACGACATAGGGGGCGCCGAGCTCGTCACCCGCCATCTCCTGGAGCACGGCTACGACTACGTCGCCTGTCTGGGCGGCGTCGCGGAGACCCCCACGGTCGGTGACCCCGTCTCCGATCACGTCGAGGGCTGGCGGCGTGCGATGCACGAGGCCGGGAAGTCCACGGAGGGTCGCCTCTTCGAGGCGCTCTACAACCGGTACGACGCGTACCAGGTCGGGCTGAAGCTGCTGGCCGGTCCGCAGCGGCCGCCCGCGATCTTCTGCTCGACGGACGACCAGGCGGTCGGTGTGATGCGAGCGGCTCGTGAGCTGCGTATCGATGTACCGGGCGAGCTGGCGGTCGCCGGCTTCGACGACATCAAGGAAGCCGCACTTACTGATCCGCCGATGACGACGGTCGCCTCGGACCGCTCGGCCATGGCCCGTGCGGCGGTCGACCTGGTCCTCGACGACGGGGTGCGGGTCGGCTCTCGCCAGGAGCGGTTGAAGCTTTTCCCCTCACGGCTGGTGGTACGCCGGTCCTGCGGCTGCGAGTAGCTCCGCGGGAAGGGCTGTTCTTGACTGCCGGTCCGTCGTGGCTGGTCGCTCCCCCACTCTCGGCTGCTCTCCCACTCCCGGCTTCGCTCGAGCGGGAGGACCCCCATGAGCGGGGCCCCCATCGCGGCGGAGCCGCACAAGGTCACAGCCCCGCGCCCCTGAAGGGGCGCGGGGACACCGGTTCTCAGAACAGCAAGTTGTACTGGTTGAAGCCCGTGCCCAGGCTCACGCGTGACGAGAACAGGTCCGTCGACGCCTTGCCCGTGCCCCGGTAGAGCCACAGCGTGCCGTCCGAGCCGCGGGCCATGACGTCGGCTATGCCGTCGCCGGAGACGTCGCCGTTGGTGACGAGCGAGGTGAAGTTCCAGCCTGTACGCGCCTGGATGCGGGCCGACCACGGGGCCGACTGCTTGCCCGTGCCGCGGTACAGCCACAGGGTGTTGTCGGGGGAGCGGACCAGCAGGTCGGGCTTGCCGTCGCCGGAAAGGTCGCCGCGGCCCATGACCTTCACGCCCTTCCAGGCGCGGTCCACGACCTTGACCTTGGCGTTGAACTCGCCGTTGCCCCGGCCCGCGTAGACGTACGTCGAGCCGTCAGCGTCCACCGCGACCAGGTCGGGGCGGGCGTCACCGGTCAGGTCGCCGGGGATGGCGTAGGACTTGTAGCCGCCCCAGACCGTGGTGATCGGCATCCAGGTCCACTCCCAGGTGGAGTGGTCCATGTAGCTGCGGTACAGCTTGCCGTCGTCCTTGTCCCGGATGATCATGTCCTGGTAGAAGTCCCGGTCCAGGTCGGCCTGCATGCCCCAGCTGATGTAGTCCCAGCCGGTGTTCTGGTAGGCGCGCTGCGCGAGTGAAGTGCCCCTGCTCTCCTGCAGGAACAGGCCGCCCGAGGGCGTACGGGCCAGCAGGTCGGCGCGGCCGTCGTACGACAGATCGGTGTCGTCGATGCGCGGCTGGGCCGCCCAGGTGTACGAGGACACCTTGGTGAACACCGGGTACGCACCCTCGGCCGTGCAGCCCGCGACACCCCACGAGACGATGCCGACGACCTTGCCGCCGACGACCAGCGGGCCGCCGGAATCGCCGTTGCAGGGGCTGTTGGTGCCCTCGTCGGTGCCGGTCGCCGGGGTGCCCGCGCAGGTCATCGAGCCCTCGATGAAGCGGTCGCTGCCGAGTACGGACTGCATCGCGCTGTTGCAGGTCGAGTCCGCGACCAACGGCAGGCTCGCCTTACGCAGCTTCGCCGCGAGTTCGCCGCCCTCGCCGCCGGAGGTCAGGCCCCAGCCGTAGACGGTGCCGGTGGTGCCGGGCGTGTAGAGCGCGCTGTCGTCGGACGCGGCCAAGCGCAGCCACTGCTGCTCCAGCGGACGGTCGAGGGTGAGGACCGCGACGTCGTTCTGGATGGTGGCCTCGTTGTAGCGCGGATGCGACCACTGGGCCCAGACGCCGGCAGGGGTGCCGTTCGCGTAGTCGTCGAGGTCGGTGCTGCCTGCCAGGACGGCGCCGTTGGCGGTCCAGTCCAGGCCCGCGACGCAGTGGGCGGCGGTGAGGACCTTGTTCGGGGCGACGAGGGTGCCGCCACAGAAGTAGCTCTCGCCGGTGGCCTCGTCGTGGTAGCCGAGCTGGACCATCCACGGGGCGCTGGAGATCGTCGTCTCCGAGCCGCCGATGATGAAGGGGGTCTGCTTCTCGGCCGGGGCCTGGCCCTCGGCCGGAGTCCGGCTTTCGGCTGCGGTCGCCTGGTCCTCGGCGGCGTCGACGATCCGTTCGCGCAGTTCCTTCGTGGACGCGGTGGGCTTTGGTGCGGCCTGCCCGAGGCCCGCTTCCGGGAGGCCGCGCGGCTCGTCCGCCGCGGTCGCGGACTGTGCTGCGAGAACGCCGGCGCAGCTCAGCGCCAGCGCGAGAGCGGCCGCCGTCAAAGTCGATCTTCGGCGGCCACGCAATGCAATTATCACTCAGGGCTCCTGAGAGGGGTGGTGTTGAGAGGGGTACGTGTCGTGAACCCACCAAGATTGCGGCACGCGAGCCCGTCTGCACATGAGCTGCACAGCAGGCCGACAAGTGTTCGTCCGCCGCTTCCGTCACAGCACCGTGCCGTAACCCCTCGTTCCACCTGCTTCACCGGCCCGCGGCTTTATATCGGGCAAACGCGGTTCTGGTGGGCTTCTCAGCATGGACTCAGGGAGCTCTCATGCTTGCGGGCCAAGCTCTGAGTCATGACCGAGAGCTTCCGCCGCAACGGCGAGTACCCCCAGGGCGAACAGCAGCAGCAGTCCGCGTACTCCCAGCAGGAGCACGCCACTTCAGAGCAGGAGCACTCCTCTTTCGCGAGCTCCTCCGCGGCCTCCCCCGTAAATCCGGAGTGGCCGCCTCCGCCGGCGTACGACCCGCCGTCGTACGAGCCGACGCACAACGCGGCGCCGCAACCCACGCACAACGCGGCGCAGGCACACGAGCCGACGCACACCGCGCCCCCGGCGCACGACCCGTCGCAGCAGGCCGCCGCCCCCACCGCTCTCCTCACCGAGCCGGTCTCCGCCGGCGCCACCCGCCGCCGGCGCGCCCGGGGTCCGCTGGCGCTGCTGGCCGCCGTGGCGATAGCCGCCGCGGCCGTGGGCGGTGGCACCGCGTACGCCTTCCAGGAGCTGAGCGGCGGCAACGACGTCGCCACGAGCAGCACCACCACGAGCGTCGTGCCCACCAGCCAGAAGGGCACCGTCGCCGGGGTCGCCCAGGCGGTCAGCCCGAGCATCGTCGAGATCAACGCGACCTCCGCGGTGGGCGAGTCCACCGGGTCCGGCGTGATCATCACCAGTGACGGCGAGATCATCACCAACAACCACGTCGTCTCCGGCGCCGACTCGATCAAGGTGAGGACGAGCGACGGCAAGTCGTACTCCGCGGAGGTCGTCGGCACCGACAGCAAGAAGGACCTCGCGCTGATCAAGCTGCAGGACGCCTCCGGGATGAAGGCCGCGACGCTCGGCAACTCCGACGGCGTCAAGGTGGGCGACGAGGTCGTGGCGATCGGCTCCCCCGAGGGCCTGACCGGCACCGTCACCAGCGGCATCGTCTCCGCGCTTGACCGCGACGTCACCGTCTCCACGGACGAGGACCAGGGTCAGGGCCAAGGGCAGGGCGGCGGCAACGACCAGTGGCCGTTCGGCTTCGGCGGCCAGGAGTTCAACGGTGACACCGGGTCGTCGACGACGACGTACAAGGCGCTCCAGACGGACGCCTCCCTCAACCCCGGGAACTCCGGCGGCGCGCTGATCGACATGAGCGGCAACATCATCGGCATCAACTCCGCGATGTACTCGCCGGCTTCCGCCACCTCGGCGAGCGCGGGCAGCGCCGGCCTCGGCTTCGCCATCCCGATCAACACCGTCAAGTCCGACCTCGACACGCTGCGCGCGGGCGGCTCGGACAACTGAGCCACCCCCACTGAGCTGCCACTCAGCAGCTCCGGAGACCTTGGAGGTCGCCATGACCAGGAACGTATCGATCAAGCAGGTGTCGCACGGCGCGGCAGGCGAGGCTGCCCTGCCCGCCATCACCGACCCCGCCGCCTTCGCCCTCGCCCTCGATGTGGCCCGCGCCCTGCACCCGCCGCTCGCCCGGGCGCCCGAGGTGGCCCCGGCGCCCGTCACCGCCGCCCGGCCCGCGCGCAGGGCGTCGGCCCGCCGCCGTACCGTACGGAGTTGAGCCGGTTTACGAGCTTGATCCGTACGACGCCGCAAACGTTCCCGGAAACGTGCGACGCTGAAGGCGGCTCGAACCGGCCCCCACCACCTATTCCACCCGAGGAACGAACTCCGATGAGCTCCGCCGAAGGCGACCGTGACATCCAGCGCATCCTGATCGTCGACGACGAGCCCGCGGTGCGTGAAGCACTCCAGCGCAGCCTCGCCTTCGAGGGATACGACACCGAGGTCGCCGTCGACGGTGCGGACGCGCTGGAGAAGGCGACCGCGTACCAGCCCGACCTGGTCGTCCTCGACATCCAGATGCCCCGCATGGACGGACTGACCGCCGCCCGCCGGATGCGCGGCGCCGGCACCACCACGCCCATCCTCATGCTCACCGCCCGCGACACGGTCGGCGACCGCGTGACCGGGCTCGACGCCGGCGCCGACGACTACCTGGTCAAGCCCTTCGAACTCGACGAGCTCTTCGCCCGTATCCGCGCCCTGCTGCGCCGCAGCTCGTACGCGGCGTCCGTGGCGGGCGCCGCCCAGGACAACGAGGCCCTGACCTTCGCCGACCTCCGCATGGACCTCGCCACACGCGAGGTCACGCGAGGCGGGCGGCAAGTGGAGCTGACCCGCACGGAGTTCACGCTGCTGGAGATGTTCATGGCGCACCCGCGCCAGGTCCTCACCCGCGAGCAGATCCTGAAGGCCGTCTGGGGCTTCGACTTCGAGCCCTCCTCCAACTCCCTTGATGTGTACGTCATGTACCTGCGCCGCAAGACCGAGGCGGGCGGCGAGCCGCGCCTCGTGCACACGGTGCGGGGCGTGGGGTATGTGTTGCGATCGGGCGGCGCGGAGTGAACGGAGTCACGAAGGTCGTACGGCGCGTCCGGTCGCTGCCCATACGCTCGCGCCTGGCGCTGCTGGTCGCGGCGGCGGTCGCGTTCGCGGTGGCCGCGGTATCGGTGGCTTGCTGGTTCATTGTGCAAGGGAAGCTGTACGACGAGCTGAACGAGGATCTGACGGCGAAGTCGCGCAAGCCGCAGTCGATCACTCAGATCCAGACGCTCCTCAGCGCCTGCCCCGAGACACCGAGGGGCGTGGATGGCTTCCCGCACCGGAATGACTACTACTTCCAGTTGGTCAAGGCCGACGGCACTCCCTGCGTCTTCGACGATTCCGCGGGCACGGTGAACGTCACCGGCAGTGACACCGACGTGATCGAGAACACCTACTCCGGCGACGGGCGATTCCGCAACGGCACCGACAGCGACGGCAATCCCGTACGCGTGCTGACCGTTCCCATCGGCGAGTTGAGCGTTGACAACCAGATCGTGGCCGAGGACACGGCCCTCCTCATCGCCTACCCCCTCAACAGCACCGAGTCCACCCTCAACGAACTGGCCCTGCTCCTCCTCGCCGTCTCCGGCATCGGAGTGGTGGGCGCGGGACTGGCGGGCCTGTGGGTCGCCCGCGCCGGTCTCCGCCCCGTAGACCAACTCACGGACGCGGTCGAGCACGTGGCCCGCACCGAAGACCTCACCATCCGCATCCCGGTGGAGGACGACAGCGAGGACGAGATCGCCCGCCTGTCCCGCTCCTTCAACTCGATGACGGCGTCACTGGCTTCGTCCCGCGACCTGCAACAGCAACTGATCGCGGACGCGGGCCACGAACTCCGTACGCCCCTGACCTCACTCCGTACGAACATCGAACTCCTCAGCCGCAGCGAGGAGACGGGCCGGGCGATCCCGCCCGAGGACCGCAAGGCGCTCCTGAACTCCGTGAAGGCCCAGATGAGCGAACTGGCGTCCCTGATCGGCGACTTGCAGGAACTGTCCCGCTCGGACTCGGGCCAGCAGGGTGACCGCGTCCAGATCCTGGACCTCCAGGAAACGGTGGAGTCGGCGCTGCGCCGCGCCCGCCTCCGCGGCCCGGAACTGACGATCACGGCGGACGTCCAGCCCTGGTACGTACGCGCCGAACCCACAGCGTTGGAGCGGGCGATCGTGAACGTCCTCGACAACGCGGTGAAGTTCAGCCCGGACGGCGCCACGATCGACGTGAACCTCAAGGCCGGCGAACTAACGGTCCGGGATCACGGCCCCGGCATCCCCACCGAGGACCTCCCCCACGTCTTCGACCGCTTCTGGCGCTCCCCCTCGGCCCGCGCCCTGCCGGGCTCGGGCCTGGGCCTGTCGATCGTGGCACGTACGGTCCAACAGGCGGGTGGTGAGGTGTCGTTGACGCCGGCGGAGGGCGGCGGAACGGTGGCGACCATCCGGTTGCCCGGCGCCCCGACACCGCCGCCCGTGCTGGACTGAGGCGGGCCCGGAAGGGCCGGCCTCAGCCCGCCTGTGACGGTGTCTGCTTCATGTCGTCGACCACGGCGCGGTTCTTGATGGCCCTGGTGAAGGTCACTGTGCCGGGCTTCATCAGGGCGTCCACTCCCTTGAGCTGCTTCACCTGGACACTGCGCGAGCCAAGGTAGACATGGGTCTTCTTGTCGAAGATCCACTCCTCGCGCTGCCCGCTCATCTCGTCCAGCCGGGCCACCGCCACTCCGTGCCGGCCGGCCGCGTCCACCGCGTCGTCGACGACGACGACGCCCGGAATCCTGGCGGCGGCCTCGAACAGTGCCGAGTAGAGCTCCGGCGGCGGGTAGCTCTCACCGAGCAAGTCACCGATGGTGGTGAAGGCCTGCTGATCGGGGGAGTTCCCCTGGCCCTTGGTCTCCTTGTAGATCTTGGCCAGCAGTGCGTCGGGGTTGGTGGTCAGCTTGGCCAGGTAGTCGTACGACGGGCTGCCGAGATGCGCCTTCGGGGTGTTGCCCTGCTCGTCGGGCAGGCTCAGGGTCTCGCCCTCCGGGCTGTCGTTGACGGCGGGGTCGATCAGCCAGCCCTTGACGCCGTCCGGGGAGTTCCAGATCTGGCGGCGGTGCAGTTTGTGGCTGGCCAG
This sequence comes from Streptomyces sp. NPDC048825, assembly GCF_043198355.1. Classification (NCBI taxonomy): domain Bacteria; kingdom Bacillati; phylum Actinomycetota; class Actinomycetes; order Kitasatosporales; family Streptomycetaceae; genus Streptomyces; species Streptomyces sp. NPDC048825. The sequence goes on along the minus strand of NZ_JBICUR010000013.1, from coordinate 64,115 downwards.
ACTGGTCTTGTCGTCGACGGTCTTCAGGAAGGTGTCGGCCAGCACGGACTCGATGTAGATGTACTGGCCGGGCTTGACGGTCGGGTGGTCGCTTTCGGCAGCCGCCAGTGAGATCTGGTCGATCAGCTGGGGCACCCCCTTCGTGGTCGCGGTACCGAGGTCGGTGGTCAGGGCCGGGCCGGTGGCGACGCCGCTCTCCCGCACCCCTTCGCCACCGCCGCGCGTCAATATCCCGGCGACGACCACCGCGGACAGGGCGGCCGCCATCGCGGGCAGCATGATCGCCGGGCGCGGCAACCGGAATCGTCGTGCCTTCCCGGGCACCGCCGTGGCCGCCGTGCGCTCTTCCCGCTCTTCCCGCTCTTCCCGCTCTTCCCGCTGGATCTGCTCGTGGATCTGGGCCATCAGACGCTCCTTGTGGAACTCGTGGCGGCCCGTCGGCAGGTCACGCGCCGTCTGGGAGAGGAGCTGTGCCTCCTGGTCCCACTCGGCAGGGTGCTGCCGGGACGTGTTCGCGTTCATCGGTTTCCTTCCTGTGCGGGCCGGATCGCGTTCATGTGATCGCCTCTTGTCTGTCGGGCGGGGCGGGGTCCTTCCCGTTTTCCACGAACTTTCTCGAGTGCGGTTTCGGGAGCGGGGCGACCCAAGTCGCTTTCGGGACGCGCCAGTTGGGCCTCGGCGATCGCGCGCAGCTTCTTACGGGCCCGGGAGAGCCGGGAGGCGACGGTGCCCACCGGGATGCCCAGCGCCTCCGCCGCGGCCTCGTAGTCGAGTCCCTCCCCCAGGCAGAGCGCGATGACCTCGCGCTCGGGTCTACGCAGGGCCGCCAGCGCGGTGAGGGCGGTGGCGAGGCGGCGCCGGTCGTCGACGCGGTCGGCGACCTCGTCGGCGTGGTCGGGCACGGATAGCTCCGCCGCCGCGGCGGCGTTCGCGGCACGGCGGTAGCGCCGGTTGCTGCGGTACTGGTTGCGCGCCGTGTTCGTGGCGATGCCCAGCAGCCAGGGCCGTAGGGAGCCACCCTCGGGGTCGACCCCGTCCCGCAGCCGCCAAGCCTCCATGAAGGTCGCGGCCATCACGTCCTCGGCCGTCGACCAGTCCGCGGTCAGCCGGAACGCGTGGTTGTACACCGCGCGGGAGTACGTGTCGAAGAGCTCGGCGTAAGCGCTCGAATCCCCGGCCCGTACCCGGGTTCGCATATGAGTGGTCACCTCTATGAGCTGTACGGCAGGAGGTGCCGCCTTCCCGTGACGTGCGTCACAAGGTGGTTGGGGTAGTTGGTTCTGATGGGGAAGTGCTGGTCATAGCTGTTCGTTGAGGACTACGGCCAGCATGGTCGCCTCGTTGCGGATGGCGAGCTTGTCACTTTCTCGGTCAGTCACGGTCGTCGCCGCTCGTGACGGCGCCGCTGGTGATCGCGCGACGGATGTCGTCCGCCGGTCAGATCTGGTTCTCGCCGCCGTCGACGTACAGATTGGCTCCGAGGATGAAACTGCTCTGAGCGGAAGCGAGGAAAGCCACCACGTCGGCGACCTCGTCCGGGCGCCCGATCCGGCCCAGTGGGACGCCTGCGGCGAACTGTGACTTGGTGAGGGGCGCGCCTCCTGCGGCCACGGCGTCGAGTCCAGGAGTGTCGATGGTGCCCGGGGAGATCGCGTTGACCCGGATGCCGCGGTCCTTGAGCTCGTTGGCCCAGGTCCGGGCGAAGGACCGTATCGCCGCCTTGGAGGCCGCATACGTGCCGAACGCCGCGACACCGTCATCGGCGCGCACCGAGGAGTTCAGGATCACCGACGCGCCGTCGTTGAGCAGCGGCAGCGCCTTCTGCACCGTGAACAATGTGCCCCGGACGTTGACGTTGAAGGTCTCCTCGAAGTGGTCCTCGGTGACCTGCTGCAGCGTCGCGAACGAAGCGGTGCCGGCATTGGCGAACAACACGTCCAGGCCCCGGCCCCGGGCGCGGACCGTGGCATAGAGCCGGTCCAGGTCGGCCAAGTTGGAGATATCACCCACCACCGCGGTGGCCCGTGCCGGGCCGATGGTCTCGACGGCCGCGTCCAGTACGTCCTTGCGCCGGCCGGTGATGAACACGTGACCGCCCTCGGCCGCCAGCCGAACGGCGGTGGCCAGGCCGATCCCGGTGCCGCCGCCGGTGACGACTGCGGTCTTGCCTTCAAGCTGCCCCATGCGAATGACCTCCACAAAATTCAGTACCGATCGATACCGAACGGGACCGTAGCGCATCTGCACCGATCAGTACGGAAGAGGTATGATCGATCGCATGGAGACGCGGCAGAAGGCACCGATCGGCCGGCCGAGGGGTTTCGACGCCGACGAGGCCCTCGAACACGCCATGCGGGTCTTTTGGCAACAGGGCTACGAAGGCGCCGGCCTCACCGATCTGACCAACGCCATGGGAATCACCCGCACCAGCATGTACGCGGCCTTCGGCAACAAGGAGGACCTGTTCCGGAAGGCCCTGGAGCGCTACACCGAAGGCCCCGCCTCGTACGGGGCCCGGGCCCTGCAAGAACCGACCGCCCGGCAGGTGGCCACCGCGTTCCTGAACGGCTCCGTCCGGGCCACCACCCGCCCCGGCTGCCCCGCCGGGTGCCTCGGCGTCCAAGGGTCCCTCGCCGCCGGCGACCCGGGACGCAACGCCCGCGACGATCTCATCGTCTGGCGCAACGAGCACACCTCCCTTCTCCGCGACCGGTTCCGGCAAGCCGTCGACGAAGGCGACCTGCCCCCCGGCACCGACCCCGAACTACTCGCCCGCTACCTCATGACCGTGGCGAACGGCATCGCCGTCCAAGCCGCCGGCGGCGCCACCCGCGACCAACTCCAGCAGGTGGCCGACATGGCCCTGCAGAGCTGGCCACCTGCCTGACGGCCCCGACGACCGAGGGCTCTGACAACCGAGGGCTCTGCGGCAAGACGATCGGGCAGCGACGTGACATTGCCACCGACGGAGGGCGGCGGCGCGGTGCAACGATCCGCTTGCCGGGGGCGTCGGCGGCCCCCGGCGTCGGCATCTGAGCCGGTCATGAAGGCTTGCGGAACTGTTCGATCAGCGCTGCGTAGCCGTCGTCGCCGTGTCCCTCGGCCACTGCCCGGTCGGTCAGCGCCTTGATGAGCCTTGGAAATTCGGCATTGACGCCGAGGAACTCGCTCTCGTCGATGAGGTGGTCCATCGCGGCCAGGTGAGTGTCGATGGTCGCGTCGAGGGGCGGATACGTGCCGTCGTCGATCTGCTGGGCGTAACCGGGCAGCCAGCCGGTCACGGTCTCGATTCCCTTTTTCGCGAGCGGGGCGAACGTCGCGGCGTCGACCCCCGCCGCGCCGAGCATGGCGGCACCTTGCAGGAAGCCGTTCCCGATGCTCCACATCAGGCTCAGCACAGCCGCTTCATACACCGCCGACAGGCTGTGGTCGTCGCCGAGGTGCGTCGTTTCCGCGGCGAGGCTCTTCAGGGCCGGCTCGTGCAGGTCGAAGGCAGACCGCGGCCCGCTGCAGACGATGACGGCGTCCGCCGTGCCGATGGCCTCAGGGATGGCCATGATCGCGCCGTCGAGGTAGGTGCTCCCCTGCCGTGCCGCCCACTCGGCGGTCTCGCGGGCCTGTGCCGAGGTTCCCGAGGTCAGGTTCACCAGGACCCGGCCGTCGAGGACCTCGCCCACCGGATCGAGGAGTTCGTGCACGGCGTCGTAGTCCGAGACGCAGACGACCACGAGCGGACTGGCCGCGACAGCGTCGCGGGCCGAGTCGGCGAGCTTCGCGCCCTGGGCGACAAGCTGGTCGGCCTTCGCCGCCGTGCGGTTCCACACCGTCGTGGGGTAGCCGTCGCGCAAGAACGCTCCGGCCAGCGCCTGGCCCATCAGCCCCAGGCCTATGACCGTCACGGGAGTGTGGCTTGCATCGCGATTCTTCATCATGTGCTCCCTCCAAGTGGCTTGGCAGCCATGGAAGAATCCTCAACATTCATACCGGTATGAAGGTCAAGGGGGATTGAGCGTGCTGATCGGGGAGTTGAGCCGAAAGACCGGGGTCCGTGCGCATCAACTGCGCTATTACGAGGCACAGGGCCTGCTCGAGCCGAGCCGCGGCGCCAGCGGCTACCGCGAGTACGCCGACAACGCCGTCCTGACCGTGGCGCAGATCAGGAAGCTGCTCGACGCCGGACTGTCGACCGAGGAAATCAGGTTCCTGCAGCCCTGTGTCACCGGCACGGCTCCTGACCTCGAGCCCTGCCCCGAACTCCTGGAAGGCCTACGAACACGCCTGCGCGCGCTGGACGAACAGATCGACACCCTCACCCGCTCCCGCGAGGCGCTCCGCGACTACGTCGAGGCCACCGAACGGCGGGTGCCACGGGACAGCCGTATGTCCGGAGCGGAGTGATCCCACCCCGCTCCGGACATGGAACCCGCCACTGAACCAGGACGGACTGGTCGGCGCCCTGACGGGCGGGACGGGCGCCTCTCCCTCACGCCGGAACTCACCCCGTCGAAAGACCGCTGCCGACGCGATTTAGGCTGGGGCCGGATCTTGAACGGGGGGAGCGGGCAATGCGAGCGGAGCGAATAGAGCGGCACCGGGTCGGTGAGGCGGCGGTCTCGGCCGTACGCGAGGACTTCACCAACCGCATCGGCTCGCAGGTCCGGTCGATGTCGAAGGCCGGCCCGGTGACGTCGTACGAGTGGTGGACGCTGGCCGAGGAGTTCGTCGACTACCTGGGTGCGCTCTCTGCCGAGACGCCCGATCTCCACACCCCGGAGGCGAAGGCGGTGTTGCAGGACGCCGCCGAGGCCGCCGCCGGAGCCGTGGCGTACGCGGCGTACTACCCGCACAACCACTTCCAGGTCTTCCTCAACTACGTCAACTGGGGCATGGTCTACGACGCCGGGTCCGAGGGCAGCGCCGAGTCGGTCACCGCTGCTCAGTGGCTCGACGCCTTCTGCCTGGCCGTTCTCGCCGACAAGGCCCAATGGCACGGCGAGGCATTCCACTTCGCCCGCGAACATCCCCAGAAGGATCGGGCCGGACACCCCGACGCCGAGCTGATCAACGGCTTCATGGCGTACGTCATCGGCGACACCGGAGACGACGACACGAACCACCCGCCGTCCCGCGAGGAGAAGCTGGCAGCAATCAACGCGGCACTGGCCCGAATCTGGCTCCAGGACGCCGAGGTGACCGAGGACCTGCTCGACCGGCCACACACCACCGCGCTGTACGCCCTGCGGGCCCTCACTGTGGGCGATCAGGAAGCCTTCGGCACCGCGGTCGTGAGTCTCCTCCTTCCGCACGCCGCCCTCCCCGGCCAGGGCGCCTCCCCGAGCACCCTGCTGCCGCTTCTCCCCCTCGCCCTGACGGCCCTCGCCCACCGCCGCGAGGGCTGGCCGCTCCCCGTCGACACCGACTACCTCCCGCGCGCGCTGGTCACCGGTTTCGAGACCGCGCCGCCGAGGGTGGGTCCGTACGGCCGTGACCGGCGCGCGGACGCGATCATCGAACTGGCCCACGGAGTGGTCGAGTTCGAGCGTCCCGTGGATCCGCAGCCGCTGACCCTCGAGAGCGCGGCCCAGTTCGAGCGGTTCACCAGAGAGGCCTTCACGCCGGTGCCCGGCGAGCAACTCGCCGTCTGGCAGCTGGCGCACGCGATGACCGACCAGGAGATCCTCTTCAAGACCCGCGCCTCGCACTCCACCGACGTCACGGACCTCCAGCTCGGAAACCTGCGGCTCGCCGCGGAGTTGGGCGCCGCGCTCTTCCGTACGACTCTCGCGGAACCCGGCACCGACGTCGAGGTGACGATCGACGGTACGACGGTGAGGTATCCCGCTGGCCTCGACGAGGAAGCCGGGCCGGGCTCCTGGCACAAGGCCGTCGACTTCGCCCTGATCACGGGCCGCCGCGAGGACCTGGCACCGCTGGTCCTCGCCGGCCCGACGCGCGCTCACAAGGACGGGTCCCTCTTCGCCTCGTACCGTGAGGCCCTGCACGACTACCTGCGCGGCGAGGACCCGGAACCCGCCACGGACCGCGCGCTACGGGACTACGAGAAGGCGAAGGACCAGACCTTCCTCCCGCCCCCGGCCGTCCTCTTTTCCCAACTCGTCGAGGGCGACGAGGAAAGCTTCAACCTCGCTCTTCTCGACGCCCTGGAAGCCCACCGCGACCACCACCGGGTCGCCGACCGCGCAACGGACTGCGACGCCGCGATCAACCTGGACATCCTGGCGCTGACCTGCCATGCGCGGCGCCGCGGCTGGAACATCCGGGTCACGTCGCCGTATCTGCCGACGCGGGTACTGCGGGCGGCGGAGCCGTTCTAGAGCCCGCCGCGTGCCCGAACGGAGGGGAAAGTCAACGGCGGCTCTCCGCGCCCGAGACAGACGAGGAAGGACTCCCACGAGATCGACCCGAACAGGAGCACCCCGCCGTCCGGGACCTTGCTGTCGCGGACCGGGACTATGCCGGGGTATCCGTCGGCGACCTCGACACAGTCGTTGGCTCCCCCTTCGCTGTAGCTCGACTTGTGCCACAAGGCGGTGCTGAGGTCGGGGGTGCGCGTCATGATCTGTGCTCCTCCAGTACGTCCCTGATGAACGCGAGCGAGTCCGACGGGGACAGCGCCAGATCGCGAAGCCGATCGTAGGACAAGCGCTGGCGCAGAACCTCGTCCGGTTCCTCGATCAGCCGACTGCAACCGTTGCCTTCCTTGTAGGCAACGGCGCTTCCGTCTCTCTGCCAGAGCAGAGTCAGCGACCCGGTCATATGGTGGTGCGCTCCCGCGGAGAACGGCAGTACGTGGAGCGTCATGTTGGCCCACATCGCGGCAGCCTCAAGATGAAGTAGCTGATCGTGCCAGATCTTGGCACGGGCAGCGGGACGCCGAAGCGCGAACTCGTCCATGACGATGCGGACGTCGGGTTCCGGCTTCTGACGTAGGAGGTACTGCCGCCCCAGCCGTGCCGCCACCTGCTCCTCGACGGCCTCGTCACCGTCAGCCGTTGTCTGAGCCCCAGACAACACCTTTCGGGCAAAGTCCTCGGTCTGCAGCAGGCCCGGCACCGCTGGCGTGAACACCCGTATGACCCGCGCCGTCGCCTCCAGCTCCATGAACTCCTTGTACTGGTCCTTGAAGGCATCGAACCGCGCCGCCTGCCAGTGCCTGACCAGCAGGTCACCGGCCCCGTAATACCCGTCCAGGTCCTCCATGACCGTCACCTTGGACAGCCGCTCACCCGACTCCAGTCGGCTCAGGTAGCTCTTGTCGTACCCGGTCTCCTCGGCCAGTTGCCCCAGCGACTTCCCGGCCTGCTCGCGCAGGAACTTCAGCGTCCGCCCGAGCACAGCGCGCCCCGACTCCCGCTTTCCGTCAACGACTTCGCCCATGTCACCCCTCCCCGTTGCCTGGCGCCCCAGGCAACACCGAACCTCTTCCGCAGAGTACGCCGAGCCTGTGACGATCTGGGCACGAACGGTAATCAACGCTCGTCACGACGATGTCAACCGGCAAGAAGGAGCGCCGACATGAGCGCACGTATCGCGGAACTCTGCGAGTCACTGCTGATGGCTTTGCTACGAGTACTGCTGCCCGCGCAGGGCCGCCACCGAGCGCCCTCGCCCCAACTGACCTACCGGGAACGGCGATTGCAACGCCGACGGCGTCGCGAGCTCTGGCTGGCCGTGCAGGGCATCGACGCAGGCCCCCGCCGCATCCACGGAGTGGAGCTCCCCGCATGACAACGCTCCGCCTGCTCCCCTGGACGACCCCCGAGGGCAACCCCTGCTACCTCAGCACCGACAACGACGAAAGCAGGCTCTCCCTGCTCGCCGACGACGTGGAAGAGGCCCAACTCCGCTCCGGAGAACAGGTACTCGCAGGAGCCAAAGCAGTGCTCGCGGACGCCAAGGCCGGTGAACGAGCCGTGCGCTTCGCGCTCACGAGGGCGGCGGAGTCCCTGGGAGACGTACTTCGCATCGCGGCCAGCCGAGGCGCCCGCATCCAGATGACCGATTGCCGAGGCGAGTGAACCGTGACAGTCGTATCCATCAGCGATCAACACCGGCAACGCTCTACCGTGGAGGTCCGGTCACCACACACGCTCCACGCCGGAGAAGAGAAACCGATCATGGCCCACGAGGTGGATCCGAACTCTTGCGAGAGAACGCCGGAGGCGATTCGCGCAGCGCTGCAGCGGCGCCCCGACTGGTTGCAGGCCTTCGAGCAGGACTGGCTGAGCGCGGCGGCGGACTTCGATCACTCGGCGCTCGACGACGTGATCGACAAGTGGTTCCCCTTCGCCTGCGCCTGCGCGACGCCCGGCTACATCGACGAGGTGGAACAGACCGTCAAGGCCATGGCTGAGGGCGACACCGATGGCGTGATCTTCCGCGACGCGGACGGCAATGCGTACGACGCCGACAACCAGCCCATCGATGTGGGCAGGTGTGGGTGAGCGCGTACGCCATCAGGTACGTGGATCGTGCGGCACAGTGCAAGGCGGCCTTGGCCTCGCCCCAGCGTGCGTCGCTGGAGGTACTCGAGAAACGGCTCAGCCTGAACCCCTTCGGTCCGCCTGCGATCAGCAACCGTGACAACAGCTGGTCGGCTGCTTTCAAGGGCGGATTCATCACGTACGTCGTATCGAACCGCCACGTCGTGATCAACGTCGTCGATCTCGTGGCCCTCTGACGCAGGCGAACCGGCCGCCCGGGCTCTACCCCCCTCGGGCCGCCCAGTCGTCCGTATGTCCGGGGCGGGAGTGAGATCACCCCGCCCCGGACATACGTTCCCCCGTCCCGTCCCCCGTTCTCCCCCGGCAGAGGAACGAACGACGCTCACGCTAGGCATCGCCGACGATCCGTGCCACGTCACGTGTGCACGGTTACCGGGGGTCGCGCCCACCCGGTGCACGGGCGGCGCCCCTCACGCACAACCGGAGGGGCGAATTCGTCAGCCGTGCACAGGGCGGGACGGCAGGAGGGGGCGGCCCGTCGTGGCGTGGAGGGCGAAGGCCAACGGGCGTACTCCGCTCAGTACGTGTTCGTCGTCGTCCGGGAGGCTGTCGCCGTCCAGGTCCAAGGTGAGTTCGCGTTGGATGAGGGGGGCGGCGGTGCGGAGGTGAGCGCGTACCGTCGCGGGGGAGATGTCCAGAGCCGTGGCCGTCGACTCCACGTGGGTGTCGTTCTCCAGCCAGGCGCGCAGGGTGCGTGGGAGGTCGCGGGGGTCGTCCTTCAGCGGGTGCAGGAACGACTCCGCCCAGGCCCGCACCTCGGGTACGGACACCATCGCCACGAAGTCGGCCTCCGGGTCGGTCGAGAGGTCGTCGTGGCCGTGCGCGATGACGATCTTGAGGGCCGCCGACACCACGATCTGGTTCAGGACGCTGTCACGGTCGAGGCCCAGCAGGTCGAAGCAGCTGTTCATGCGGTGCGTCACCGTGTTGCGGTGGATGCCCAGCAGCCGGCCGGCCGCCTTGTGCCGGACCTCCAGGCCCAGGTCCAGGGTGCGCAGCAGCTGATCGCGGCGGCTCATGGGCAGGGTCAGCAGGGGGTGCAGCAGCGTTCCGGCCCAGCGGCGTGCCGTCTTCGGGGGCAGTACGTCGACGAGATGCATCCGGTCTTCGGCGAGCGCGACCCGGTCGGGCAGCCGGCTCGCCTGCGCGAGGGCGTTGCGGGCCTCCTCGTAGGCGTCCGCGACGCCGCCCAGCTCGCGCACCCGGCTGCCGCCCATACGGTGGCTGGGCAGCGAGGTGACGATCCGTCGCAGTGCTTCGGCCGTCTCCGAAGGCGTCCCCGAAGTCATACCTGAAGGCATGGCCGAAGTGTCGTACGTGTTCCCGGGGGCGCCGTCGCGCGCCGGGTCGATCACGATCAGGTGGTTGAAGGCCGGGCAGCGCACCAGCAACGCGTGGTCGGCGACCGCGCGTTCACCGAGCCGGGCGGTGATCTCCCGGTCCTCGTCCGCACAGTCGATCACGTACACCCGTACGAACTCCATGTCGAGCAGTCCCGGCGCGAGCGGCGCCATCACCCGCTGGGCGGCGGCCTCCTCGCCGATCATGAGCAGCTGGAAGGCGCTCAGCTTCAACTCCCGCTCGGCGTCAGCCACTTGGTGGTGGCGTCGGCCCGCCTGGTCGATCAGGCCCAGCACCTTCGCCGCGTGCCGCGTCAGATCGGTCCCGGCATCGTCGAACGGGCGGCGCGCGGTCACCGCAAGCACCGTGCCCGAACCCGCGCCGGCGAGCGGCACGAACCTCGTGTTCGGCGACGGGGCACCGGACGGCTCCACGCTCCGGGCCATCAGCAGCGGCGCAAACGTCCCCGGCGCCGTCGCCGGCGACGCGGCCAGCACACCCCGCTGCGGATCGCTGACCAGCACCTCCCCCTCCAGCGCCGCCGCCAGCCAGTCGGCGACCCGCTGCATCACCGCCACGTCCGCGTCGTCGAGCCGGTCGGGCAGCCGGTTCAGCAGGGCGGCGAGCTGTTCGGCCTGCCACTCCGCGTGCCGACGGCGGTACTCGCGCAGCCGCGGGGCCAGTTCGCTCCACTGCTGGAGCGACTTCGTCGTGGTCAGCAGCGGCAGGTTCAGCCGGGCCGCCGAGATGCGGATCGCCGCCGGCACGGACGCGGCCCCGTGCCGGTCGACGGCCACGACCAGGGCCGTGGCCCGCTGCCGTGCCAGCTCCCGCAGCAGCCGCTCGGCCGCCTGCTTGGCCTGGTCCTTGCCCGACTGCCGGTCGGCGGGCCCGTCCCCGAACGGGCGGATCACCACCAGTTCGTCGCCGGCATCTCCGAGCGGATCCCGGTGCCATGAAGTCCCCGGCAGCACCCGTACGGCATCGACGACCCGGTCGGCGGCCGGCGGGCTGCCGTCGACGATACGCAGCGAGAAGTCAGGCTCCGCACACATGTCGCCCAACGTGAGCATGACGTCCTCCCTCCGGGATGCCCGGTGGCCTCCGGCGGCCTTACGGTTCGCGAAGTCCCTTGGGCTTCGTGAAGTTGTGCGAAGGGTCATTGTCGCCGAGTCGACTTCAGGAAGCCACACGGGATCGGGACGCCTACACAGACGTGGGCAGACGTACACAGGCGTAGCCGCAGGCGTACGGACTCGCAGTCGGCCCCGGTTTTCTGAGACTTCTCTGATGAAACCGTGATGGCGCCGTGAAGTACGTCCGGTTCACTGGTACTTGACCGGCGGCCCCCGCACCTCTCTCGGCGTTTCCGCCTCTTCCACGCCGCCGGGCTCTGCTTTTCCCCCACGTAAGGCAAGACCGGCGTCATCCGGTGCCGGTGAGCAAGCAGGAGCGTACATACGTGAAATCCGCACTCAAGTCCGTGCTGAAGAGGGGCGTCCTGGTCACGGTGTCCACCGCCCTGGCCGTCACCGGCCTCGCGGCCACCGCCGGACCCGCCAACGCGGCCCCTGGCGGCCCGGGCGGCTCGTCCAACATCCGGGGTGTGGATCCCGGCGACACGGACCTCATGATCGAGCGGCTCTGCAGCCAGGAGGCCGACGACGACGGCCGGGTCCACGGCTCCCTCAACGTCGAGACCGGGCAGTTCCGGACGTATGATGAGATGTACGCCGAGTTCGAGCGCCTCGGTCACTCCCCCACCGCTCCCTGGGAGTACTTCAGCGGGTACTGCACCTACCCGCAGGCCTCCACCTGGTCCATCAAGGGCGAGACGATCCGGACCTCCAACTGGATCGGCAACCGCGGCACCACGGACGACAAGGAAATCTTCGTCCGGAACTACACCACGAAGACGAGCGCCAAGAAGAGCGTGGGCGCCAAGATCAGTCTCTCCTTCGCCAAGGGACTCTTCGGCGGTGGCGCGGAAAGCAGCTTCAACTACGAGTGGGGCTGGGAGAAGAGCTCGTCCTTCGAGCGCCGCAGCGAGAAGTCCATCCCGGCGTGTGCCCAGGTCGCCACGACGTGGACGCCGTACCAGCGCGTGGTGCGCGTGAACCCGGTCTTCAACGTCACCAACTACAGCTGGTACAAGGCCGGCGACCCGAACGACGAAGACAGCTGGGAGACCACCACCACCTGGCGCGGCCGTGACGCCTCCTGGCAGAAGATCTACTCGCACGGCTACTACATCGACGGCGTCTCCGACAAGCTCCTCCCCGACGGCACCCCCGACGGCCGCGAGGACAAGATCCAGGAGAACCTGGACCCGGCGACTTGCGCCAAGTGACCTAGCCTGCCGCCCTCCACAGCAGCGTGCCTCCGCCCGAACCTGAACTCGGGCGGAGGCACGCTCAGTTGATACGGGGGGTCATCCTCCGACCGACAGCCCCTCCCCCGTGACCCGCACCCGGATCCCGTCCTTCTGTACGCGTACGTCCTGCAGTCGTACGTCCCCGTCCGCCGGCTTCGGGAGGCGGAAGCCGAGGGAGAGGCGGTCGACCAGGACCGGGCGGGTGAGCTGGGTGAGGCCGTCGAGGAGCGCCGGGTCGAAGCCGAGGCGCTTCAACAAAGCCGGGTTGTCCACCGCGGCGTCGATGAGATTGAGGTTCATCGCCTCGCGGGCGAAGTCCGCGGAACCGGTGAGTTCGGCGAGCTTGGTGTCGTCGCGGAGTGCCTCCTGGACCGCCGACTGCGGTACGCCGAGGCGTTGGACGATCGCGGGGACCGAGAGCAGGGCCTTGGCCTTCTTGGTCTCCTTGGCCAGGCGTTCGGCCGACGTGGGCGTCAGATGCAGGCCCTCGGAGGGGCGGGAGCCCGGGCGGTAGGTCGCCAAGTTGCCGATGTCCAGGCGCATTCCGTCGATCTCGGTGGAGATCCCGCGCTCCCCGTCCCGCTGGATCCGCGCGTCGGCGCGCAGCCGCAGATTCTGCCCGGCGACGGGCAGCGTGCCGCGCGCCCGCACCTCGTCGGTGCCGTGACCGGTGAACGTGACCTGGGATGCGCCGAGTTCACGGTTCAGGTCCGCGAAGGAGAGCAGCACCTCGCCCTGCAACTGGGGGATGGTGGCGCCGCGTATGGAGGTGGGGCCGCCCTCGATCCGTATGCCCGTGGCCGTGGCCGACACCTTGGCCAGGGAGACCCGGTCCGCCGCCACGTCCGGCACGGTCACCTTCACCGTGTCGACCCGGCTGCCGGCGAGCTGGGTGAGGAAGGGGAAGCCGCCGATCTCGACCTCGGGCGCGGCGCTCAGGTCGAGCTGGTCCTTGAGCTTGTCGGCCGCCGCATGCTCGGCGTAGAGAAGGGCCCAGCGGTCGGCGAGGGTCAGGAACGCCGCGAGGACGACGAGCCCGATCACGGCCTTCAAGGCAAGGGGCAGGCCCGCGAAGCGGTTTCGGCGGCGACGGGTGCGGGCGCCCCGGCGGTGGTTGGGCGGGGCCCAGTCCTCGCCGGTCTCATCGGAGTCCTCACGATCCTCATAGTCGTCGTGGTCGTCGTGCTCCTCATGCAGAAACTCCTCCAGTGGCCCGTCGTCCAGGGCGCCGAGCTCGTCGTACGGGTTCGTGTAGGGAGGCGTCTCTGCGGGATGCGTCTCTATGGGGTGGGGGGTACGCATCAGCTCATCTGACCATGCGTACCGACCCCACCCGCAAGCTGTACTGCTAGTAAGGGAGATTCCTCACGGTCGTCACTGCACGACCGTGATCCGGTTCGCCGCAGGGGGCGAAATCGGGTTCGTGGCCGAGGAGTTGGCCGTGAGGTACTTCTCCAGGGCCGTCAGGTCGTCGGAGCCGACCAGGTCGTTCGTGCCCTGGCCCAGCGTGGTGAAGCCGTCGCCGCCGCCCGCGAGGAAGCTGTTGGTCGCGACACGGTAGGTGGCGGCCGGGTCGATGGCGGCGCCGTTCAGCTTGACCGAGTCGGCGACGACGCGCTCCGCGCCGGTCTTCGTCAGGTCCAGGGTGTACGTCAGGCCCGAGGAGACCTGGAGGACCTTCGGCGCGGCCGTGTTGACGCCGGTCACCTGCTCCTGGAGCACCTTGATGAGCTGGGCGCCCGTGAAGTCCTGCAGGTTCACCGTGTTTGCGAACGGCTGCACCGCGAAGCCCTCTGCGTACGTGACGACCCCGTCGCCCTCGGCGCCCTTCGCCGCGTACGTCAGACCCGTACGGATGCCGCCCGGATTCATCAGCGCGAGATCCGTCTCGGGGTCGAGCTCCTTGCCGTGCGCGAGCTGCGCGTCCGCGATCAGGTCGCCGAGCGGGGACTCGGTGCCGGTGCTGGGGATGTCGGCGGAGATGTGGCCGATGGCGCGGTTGCCGATCGGCGCCGCGAGGGTGTTCCACTTCTTGATCAGCTCGGTCATGTCGGCGGCCTTCGCGACATCCCGGGTGACCACGTGGTTCGCCGAGTCGACGGCCGTACGCGCGATGTCGCCGGTCCAGCGGTCGTACGTCAGCGTCGTGTCGGTGTAGAGCCGGCCGAAGGACGCGGCCGAGGTGACCGTACGCGGCTTGCCCGACGGGTCGTTGATCGTGCAGGCGTACGCGGTGTGCGTGTGGCCGGTGACCAGGGCGTCGACCTTCGGCGTGATGTTCTTCGCGATGTCCACGATCGGGCCGGAGATGCCGGCGCCGGCGCCCGGGGAGTCACAGTCGTAGTTGTACGCCGTGGACGCCGGGAAGCCGCCCTCGTGGATCAGCGCGACGACCGACTTGACGCCCTGCTTCTCCAGCAGCTTGGCGTACTTGTTGATCGTCTCGACCTCGTCCTTGAACTTCAGGCCCTTGACGCCCTCCGCGGAGACGATGCCCGGGGTGTCCTCCAGGGTCACGCCGATGAAGCCGACCTTGACGCCGTTCTGCTTCCACACCCAGTAGGGCTTGAGGATCGGCTTGCCGGTCTTCTCGCCCAGGACGTTCGCCGCGAGGTAGGGGAAGTTCGCGCCCTCGAAAGTCTCGCCGTCGTTGTAGCAGCCGTCCTTGGGGTGGCAGCCGCCGTTCTGGAGGCGGGCCAGTTCCTTGGCGCCCTCGTCGAACTCGTGGTTGCCGACGCTCGTCACGTCCAGGTCGAGCTGGTTCAGCGCCTCGATGGTGGGCTCGTCGTGGAAGAGCCCGGAGATCAGCGGGGAGGCGCCGACCATGTCGCCGCCGGCCGCGGTGATGGAGTAATTGTTGCCCTTACGGGCCTGGCGCAGATGCGTCGCCAGGTACTCGACACCACCGGCGTCGATCGTCTTCGTCGTCCCGTCCTCCTGCACCTCGGTGACCCGGCCGGAGGAACCGGCCGGCGGCTCCAGGTTGCCGTGCAGGTCGTTGAAGGACAGCAGCTGTACGTCCTGGTAGCGGCTCGGCTTCTGATAGCCGCCGGGCTTCTTGCTCTTGGTCTCGCCCGCTGCCGCCGGCAGGGCGGCGAACAGTGCGCCGACGGTGGCGACTCCGGCGGCAGCCGCGATCAGACGCCTGGTCCGGCGTCTGCCTTGGTGCGGCTGGGGTTTGGCTGACATGTGCCCCCCTGTGGGTCGGCTGAGTTCTGGGCGCAGCCTAGAGTCAACGCGCGTAGCACGAACAGGGGTTCATGGTTACGGACTGGTTGCCGTCGGGATCATTTCGACATGAAGGGGACAGGCTGCCGCGCCCGGCGCCCCGTTTGAGGGGCGCGGGCCCGAAAGGGGCGCGGGCCTTGAAAGGGGCGCGGGCCCGAAAGGGGCGCGGGGCTGTGACATATGCGGCTCCGCCGCGATGGGGGGTCCCCCGCTTGAGCCAAGCGGAGAGTGGGGAGCGACCAGCACAACGGACCCGCAGATTCGAACCCGCACCTCCAGCGGAGCGCTTCGCTTCGCACCGCATATCCAGTGGAGGCGCGAGCCCTTTACTCTCGTACTCATGACCAGCGACGACACGGCACCGGCCGTCCCTATTCGCACCCTCGACACCCTCTCCGAGCTGACCCCCGAGCAGACCGAGGCCGTGCTCGCGCTCCTCGCGGAGGCCGCCCGGACCGACGGTCAGCAGGCGGTTTCGGAACAGGGGCGGCTGCAGTTGACCGGAGGCCCGCGGGTGGGCGTACGGCATCTGCTGCTCACCGTGCAGGGGCAGCTCGTCGGCTACGCCCAGCTCGAGGACACCGATCCCGTCGAGGCCCCGGCCGCCGAGCTGGTCGTCCATCCGGCGCATCGCGGGCGCGGGCACGGACGCGCGCTGGGCAGCGCACTGCTCGGGGAGTCCGGCAAGCGGCTGCGGGTCTGGGCCCACGGCGGTCACTCCGCCGCACGCCACCTCGCCCAGGTCCTCGGCCTCACCCTGTTCCGCGAACTGCGCCAGATGCGGCGCCCGTTGACCGACTTCGACCTGCCCGAGCCGAAGCTCCCCGAGGGCGTGACGGTACGCCCCTTCGTCCCCGGCGCGGACGACACGGCCTGGCTCACCGTGAACGCCGAAGCCTTCGCCCACCATCCCGAACAGGGCTCCCTCACCCAACGCGACCTCGACGACCGCAAGGCCCAGCCCTGGTTCGACCCCTCCGGCTTCTTCCTCGCCTTCCGCGGCGACGAGTTGATCGGCTTCCACTGGACGAAGGTCCACGCGGAGGAGGGGCTCGGCGAGGTGTACGTCCTGGGGGTGCGGCCCGGCGCCCAGGGCGGGGGCCTGGGCAAGGCACTGACCACGATCGGTCTCCGTCACCTGGCCGCGCAGGCCCTGCCGACGGCGATGCTGTACGTCGACGCGGACAACACGGCGGCGGTGACGGTGTACGAGCGACTGGGGTTCGTGACGTACGAGGCGGATCTGATGTACCGCACGGAGTCGTGAGCGCGGCCTCTCGAGGCTGACTTTCGGGGGGCGAGCGTCAGGAACGGGCCGTGAAGACCGCCCGGACCCGGCGTCGGCGTACCGGTTCCAGCAGGCAGGCGGCCCAGATGAACGCGGCGCCGGCCAGTAGCCACGCCCACGACCGGTGGGCCTCGTCCCAGCGGTCGACGTGCGGCTGGACGAAGAGGGTCCAGCGGTCGGGCATCAGCAGGGGTGCGGCCAGTCCCGTGAGCAGGAGCGCGGCCGCCGCGGCCGGCCCCGGCTCGGGCTCGTCCCACAGCCGCACCGCGGCGGCGCCCGTGACGAGCGCGAGGACGGCGGTGGCGGCGGCCTCCAGGGTGATGTCCCCCACGGGTGGCCGCACCTCTTCCGGTACGAGGAGCAGCGCGGCCGTCCACCAGGCGACGGCGACCGGCGCGACGAGAGCCACCCGCAGCCCCGCCCGCACCGCCCGCCGGACCGGCACCCCCGCGGTGGTGTGCCGCGCTGGATCGTCCATCAGGAACGCAAGGCCGAGCCCGAAGGCGAGCGCGGCGCCCCGCAACAGCAGGAGGGCGACCACCTCCACGGTTTCCCCCGACACCAGCCGCGGCACGCCGACGAGCAGCAGCCCCACGGTGCCGCCCGCGGCGAGCGGCAGCCAGGGGAGGGTGCGGGCCACGGGCAGAACCAGCGCGCGGATGATGCCGGCCGTGGAGGGAGTGGGCCGCGGGCGGGGCTCGCGGCCCGGCGTCGGCCAGCCGCTCTCGTGCCCCCGGGCAACCCGGCCACGACGGTCGTCCCGCCCGCCGGCGGCGCCCGCCGTCACGCCCAGCACTCGTCTTCCTTCCCCTGCGGCACCGGCACGTCCAGCAGCTCGGCCGCCCGGGCCGTGGACGTCTTCGGTGACGTCAGCTCCGTCCAGTGGGCCTTCACTTTCGCCGTGATGCTGTAGCGCGGGCGTTCGAGCATCTCCCGTACGACGTCGGTCTGTTGGGCGGACATGGAGAGCGGATGCGTCGGAGCGAGGACGACCGCGGAACCGGAGACGCCGTCGTCCAGGCGGACGTTCCTCAACGACGTCATCGGGTCGGGCTCGGAGCCGAGGGCCAGCCACATCACCACGACCGTCCGGGCGTCGCACAACTGCCCGGCCGCCTCCTCGTCGCCCGCGACCAGCACGGAGGCGACACCGACGGCGAACTCGGGGATCCGGTTGCCGCCCCAGCGCGTGCCTACGGTGACCTCCCCCGGCGTACGGGAGGGGTCGAACGTCGAGTCCTGGCCGAGGCCGTAGTAGCGGGCCTCGACGCGCTGGCGGACCGTGAGCGGGGTCCCCCCGGCGGCGCCGCCCGCGAGGGAGTGCACGCGCCGGACGGTGCCGGCCCAGTCCTCGGTGCGCCCGGTCCACTCGGGGAACGCGCAGTATGTCGACCGGTCGTGCCGTACGCACGTCTGGTCCTTCTCGGGGGTCACCGAGGCCCGCACCCGGGCCGCGGTCAGCGCGGTCGAGTCACCCGCGGACTGGGCCACCGCACCCGTCAGGGTCAGCGCCGCCGAGCCGACGGCGACCGCCTTGACCAGCCGCGCCCTGCCCCCGCCGACCAGGATCGCGATGCAGAGCAGCAGCACGGTCAGCCCCACCAGATACAGCACGTGCCAGGCGGCGGGACGGCCCATCAGGTCGGAGGGCACCGGCTCGGACTGGTACTCGGAGGCGACCGGCCACAGCCAGCGCATCCAGCGCGGGTCGTCCAGGCCCGCGGTCAGCAGCGTGGTGCCGACAAAGCCGCCGAGCGCCAGGAGCGGCACGGCGAAGGAGGACGGGATCAGCCGGGCGAGGAGGACGCCGAGGACTCCCAGGAGGAGCACCGACAGCGGGGCCACGGCCAGTTCGGCGTACGAACCGTGCCCGACCGCGCCCGGCTTCAGGGCCTGCCAGGTGAACTGTCCGGCCACGGCCAGCGCGACGGCGGCGGCGAACGGCACGACCGACAGGGCGTGCGCCACCGTGCGCCGCCACGGCTCCATGACCAGTACGTCGAAGTGCCGGTCGGTGCCGCGCCGGCGGGAGCGCAGCACGGCCCGGTTGGCGCTGATGAGCAGGGCGACCGCGACGAGCATCGGGGGCATCTGGGTGGCGCGGTCGGCGTCCTGGAGCACGGGGAAGTCGTTCATGCCCTCGCGGTCGGACGACCACACCTGCCAGCCCAGGTAGCCGACGTACAGGAGGGAGAAGAACAACACCGGTATCTGCAGCAGCAGTTCGCGTGCCTCGAAGCGGGCGAGGGCGAACACGGCCGCCCAGCGCCGGGGTTCGGGCGAGGCGACGACGGGCGTGGGCCGGACTTCGGTCAGCGTGCTCACGCGGTCACCTCCGAGGATGAGGCCGAGGCGGCGTCCGAGGCGTCGAGGGTGAGCAAGTAGCCGTCCTCCAGGGTGGGTTCGACCAGCGTGGCGCCCTCCGGCGGATGCCCGACATTGCGGAAGGACCCCGTGCCCGTACGCCAGCCGGCTCTCGCGCCCGGGTCCCGTTCCGTACTGCTCCACACCCGCCCGTCCGCCCGCGCGGTCAGCTCGGCCGGTGTCCCCTCGAAGCGGATGCGGCCGCCGGCCATGACGATCACGCGGTGGCAGAGCATGGCCACGTCCTCGGTCTGGTGCGTGGAGAGCAGGACCGTACGTCCCTCGCCCGCCGACGCGATCAATTCCCTGAACCGCATGCGCTGTTCGGGGTCGAGCCCGACCGTCGGCTCGTCCAGCACGAGGAAGCCGGGGTCTCCGACGAGCGCGGCCGCCAGCGCGACCCGCTGCCGCATACCGCCGGACAGCCTGCGGATGCGCTTGCCGCGTACGTCCCCGAGGTCGACCTCGTCGAGCACGCGCCGCACCTCCCGGTGCCGGGCCGTCCGGTCGGTCATCTCCTTCAGGATCGCCACGTAGTCGACGAACGCGAAGGCTGTGAAGTCCGGGTGGAAGCCGGGCGTCTGCGGGAGATAGCCCAGCGCGCGCCGCACGTTCTGCCGCCCGGCCGTCGTGCTCGGGTCGTGCCCGAGCACCGTGAAGGCACCCCGGTCGGCGGGCACGGCGGTGGCCAGCACCCGCAGCAGGGTGGTCTTCCCTGCTCCGTTGGGCCCGAGGAGCCCGGTGACGCCCGCGCCGAGCCTCAGCGACACATCGTCGAGGGCGGCCGTGCTGCCGTAGTGGAGGGTCAGCCCGGCGGCGGACACCGTGGGCGGCATGGGCAGGTCGGTCATGCGTGGACTCCTGTGGAAGAGAGCGGAAGCGTGGGGACGTCGGCGGCCGGCACGCGGCGCCGGAGAGCGGCAGCGGCGACTCTCATCCGTCGCCTCCGCTGTCGGAGGAGGACGAGGACGAGGAGGATCCCTGGCGGCGGGATGTCTGCGCGAGAACGACGGCGACGACGTGCAGCAGTCGGAGGACGCCCGAGGCGACCATCAGCGCGGCGGCCTTGAGCAGCTTGAGCCTCCTGCGGGTGGCGTTGGACATCACGCCGCACCTCCATCCTGAAAGCCCGCGAACGGTGTGCGCGCGGAAGTCGAGTCGAAACGGTCGCGGCTGAGATAGAGGAGCCCGACGGCGAACGCGGAGACCACAGCCGCCACACCCTGCCCGGCCACCGTGTACGGCGCGAGGGTCCCCTCGGTCCTCGCCTCCGCGATCACCAGCACCGCGACCCACACCCCGGCGACCAGCCCAGGAGCGAGGACCGGCCCCAGCCGGGGGGTCAGAGCGAGCCCGGTCGCGGTGAGGGCGAGCGCGGGCAGTAGCCAGGCCAGAGCCCGCAGTCCGTACGAAGGGAGCGCGAGGGTCGCAAGGCCGTTGAGGCCCAGCCCGACGGCCAGCACGGCGAGGGTGCGGATCATCAGCAGGCGGAAGCCGTGCACCGGAGCGACGACGGTCATCTCGTACGTCGGGTCCAGCGCGGGCCCGTAGGACAACGCGACGCCGGCGAGGGGCAGCAGTGGGGCGAGGGCGAGGAAGAGCGTCGGTGTCTCCGACGCCTGTACGGAGTTGGCGGCCACCACCGTCATGACCAGCACGGCGGCGACCGCGCCCAGCCAGGACAGCCGCAGCACGGGCGTGGCGGCGAGCAGCCGCGCCGTGTGGTCGGCGACCCCGATCCGTACGAGCAGCGACTCGACGAACCCGGGCCGCGGCGCGTCCAGTTCGGCGTCCAGCAGCTCCCAGCCCTCGTCCAGGGAAACCGGGTCGCTCACCTCGGCGAGCGCCGCCCGGCAGGGCGCGCAGGCGACGAGATGCGTGTCGGCCGCCCAGAGCACAGGCGGCGCCAACTCGCCCCGTACATAGGCGCGGAGGTCGTCCCCCGCCACATGCCAGGTCATGCCGCTCGTGCCGCTCATGTCGCCGTTCACGTCGTTGATGTCGCTCATGCCAGCGCCTCCCGCAACTGCTTCCGGGCCCGCAGGGCTCGTGTCTTGACCGTCCCCGGCGGAATGCCGAGCAGGACGGCCGCCTCCCGGGTGGTCAGCCCGTCGATGACGGTGGCCTGGAGGACCGCCCTGAGCTCCGGCGACAGCCGGACGAGGGCGCCCGCGAGGTCCCCGTGCTCAACCCCTGCGAGCACGCGCTCCTCCGCGGACGCCTCGTCCCGGTGCCGCAGCCGCGCGAGCGCCTGCCGCAGCCGGCCCCGCGCACCGTCGCCCCGCAGGGCGTCGATCAGCCGCCGCGACCCGATCCGCCACAGCCAGCCGGCCACGTCGCCTTCCTCGCGATACCGGGCGTTGCCACGCCATACCGCGAGAAAGGTTTCCTGTACGACGTCGTCGACCAGCCCGGCGTCCGAACACCGGCCACGCAGCCGTGCGGCGAGCCATGGCGCATACCGCCGGTACAGCTCTTCGAAGGCGCGCCGGTCCCCGTCCGCCGCGATGGCCCGCAGCAGCTCTCCGTCGCTTCTCGTTTCCCTCACGCCCCTTCATCGGACGAGGCCCGCCGATCGGTTCACGGGATTCCGAGAAACTTTGGCACTCGCCCCAGCCCACCTTTCGCTTGACATGCACCCGCACCTTGCACCACCCTTTCACTACTCAATTAGTGAAAGGGTGTTGTCGAGTGGTCGAGTACCGCATCGACCGGCGCAGCGGTGTCGCCACGTACGTCCAGATCGTCCAGCAGACCAAGCAGGCCCTGCGTCTGGGCCTGCTGGAACCGGGCGACAAACTCCCCACGGCCCGCGAGGTCGTGGAAGCCACCGCGATCAATCCGAACACCGTCCTGAAGGCCTACCGCGAGCTGGAGCGGGAGGGCCTGGTCGAGGCCAGACGCGGCCTCGGCACCTTCGTGCAGCGCTCCCTGAGCACCACTCCGGCCGACTCCCCCCTCCGGGCCGAGCTGGCCGAGTGGGCATCCCATGCCCGCGCGGCGGGCCTCGGCCGGGAGGACGTGGCCGCGCTCTTCACCTCAGTACTCGACGAGCACTTCACGCTCGACGAACACCTCAAGGGGGACCAGGAATGACCGACACCGCCATCGAGGCGGCCGGGCTCGGCATGCGGTACGGGCGCAGAAAGGGGAACGTCCTCGCGGACTGCTCCTTCCGGGTCCCGCAGGGCCGGATCTGCGCACTCGTCGGCCCGAACGGCGCCGGCAAGTCCACGCTGCTCGACATCGCCACGGGACTGCTCCGGCCCACCGCGGGCACGGTCGCGGTCCTGGGCGAGACGCCCGCCGCCGCCCGCTCCCGCATCGCCTACGTCGCCCAGAACAGGCCCCTGCACCCGCACCTCACCATCGCCGCCACACTCCGGCTCGGCGCCGAGCTCAACCGCGGCGGACGCTGGGACCAAGAGGCCGCCGAGCGGATCGCGTACGGCAGCGGCGGCCTGGAGCCGAAGGCCAGGGTCCGCTCGCTCTCCGGCGGCCAGCGCACCCGCGTGGCCCTCGCCCTCGCCTTCGGCAAGCGGCCCGAACTGCTGCTCCTGGACGAGCCGATGGCCGACCTCGACCCGCTCGCCCGGCACCAGCTGACCGGCGCCCTGATGGCGGAGGCGCTGGAGAACGGCACCACCATCGTGATGTCGTCCCACGTGGTCGCCGAGCTGGAGGGCTCCTGCGACTACCTGCTGCTGCTCCAGGACGGCCACGTACGCCTCGGCGGCGAGAGCGAGGACCTGCTCGCCGCGCACGCCCTGCTCACGGGCACGGCCGCCGACTTCGCCCCGCACACCGTGATCGAACGACGCGCCACCGGACGCGGCCACACCGCGCTGGTACGCCCCGAGGGCTCGACCGATCCGGCCTGGCAGCGCGAACAGCCCACCCTGGAGGAACTGATCCTCGCCCACCTGCGCAGCCCCGAGGCGCCGGCGTTGCTGACCCCGGCCGCCACCGCCGCGGGCGCCGACCGTCAGGAGGCGGCCGTATGAGCACCCTGACCGCCAAAAGCACCACCAAAAGCATCGGCGAAGGCCCCGTCAAGGGTCTCCCGTGGACCGTCCTGCGCCTGCACCGGACGGCGCTGATCACCTGGGGCGCCGGACTGCTCGCCGCGACGGTGGCCCTGGTCTGGGCGTACGCCATCGGGGACGACGCCAGCATCAGCGCGGGCGGCTGCTCGACATCGCCGGAAGCGGGGCTGCCGTCCTGCGACGAGGCGCACACGTGGACCACCGACGATACCTACGGCGATGTCATCGGCTTCGTCAGCACCGCCCTGTCGTACCTGATGTTCCCGGTCGCCGCCTGGGCGGGCGGCGCGCTGATCGGCCGGGAGCTGGAGAACGGCACCGCCCGGCTGGCCTGGACGCAGTCCGTCACCCCGCTGCGCTGGCTCGCCGCCAAGCTCGCCGTCCCGGCGCTGCTGCTGACCGCCGGCACCACGGCGGCGGTGCTGCTGAACGTCTGGGCCCGGCGGGACGACAATCCCAACCTGGTCGACGACTGGTACCACCCCGACGTCTTCGTCTCCACCGGCCCGACAGCCGTCGCCTACGTCCTCGCGGGCCTGGCCCTCGGCGCCCTCGCCGCACTGCTCACCCGCAGGGCCCTGCCCGCCGCCGGCCTCGGTTTCGCCGCCACGCTCGTCCTCTACAACGTCCTGGAGCGCTACCGCGAAGACCTGTGGCCCACCGTGACCAGGACGGGCGAACCCCACTACGAGCTGCCGCGCTCCGCCTTCCAGGTGGAGAACTGGGTACTGCTCACCTCCGGGGGGCGGACCCAGGACGCCCCCTGCGGCGACTCCCCGCCCGGCCCCGGCTGCGTTGCGAACGCCGACTTCGCCGGGTACTACTCCACCTACCACCCCCAGTCCCACTTCTGGCCCCTCCAGTTCGTCCACGCCGGCATCGCGCTCGCCGTCGCCGCCCTGGCCACCGCCGCCGCCTTCTGGATCCTCCGCCGCCGAACCCCCTGATCCCACCCGCCACTCCTGTCCGTTCCTGATCCGTACGCCCCTTACGGGGGTGGGGGACGTACCCGGCCCCCGGACGTGTAGACGTCCGGGGGCCGCCCCCCGCTATCCCGCACGTCATGTCGCCGTAACCATTGATTCAGACGGACTTGCGACGCTCGGCGAATGAACCCCTCCGTCCCCGAGCCTTCGCCTCCCCCGGAGAACGAGCCCTCGCCTGTGCAGGAGAGCAGGAGCCTTCAGTCCGTCGCCGCGCTCCCGCCCGCTTCTTCTGACGCGCCCGTTCCGGTTCCGGCACGGAACAATGGGTTCATGACCCAGCACGAAGTCCAGGTTCAGCACGCTCAGCCCTCCGTCGGCTCCATCGCCGCGCACCGCCCGCACACCGTGTCGGCAGTGGTCTCCGACCTGGAGCCCGACCTCGACGCCGACCTCGACGCGTACGAGGAGGCCGACGGCGCCGGCGCCCAGCTCCCGCAGAACCGGTTCCTGGACCGGGAGCGCAGCTGGCTCGCGTTCAACGAGCGCGTCCTGGAACTCGCCGAGGATCCGGACACGCCCCTCCTGGAGCGGGCGAACTTCCTCGCGATCTTCGCCAGCAACCTCGACGAGTTCTTCATGGTCCGCGTGGCAGGCCTGAAGCGGCGTATCGCGACCGGCGTCGCGACCCGCTCGGCCTCCGGTCTGCAGCCGCGTGAAGTGCTGGAGATGATCTGGGCCCGCTCCCGCGAGCTCATGGCCCGGCACGCCGCCTGCTACCAGGAGGACGTCGCCCCCGCGCTCGCGGAGGAGGGCATCCACCTGGTCCGCTGGGGCGAGCTGACGGAGAAGGAGCAGGCCCGCCTCTTCACGCTGTTCCGCAACCAGATCTTCCCGGTCCTCACCCCCCTCGCGGTCGACCCGGCGCACCCCTTCCCGTACATCTCGGGCCTGTCCCTGAACCTCGCGGTCGTGGTGCGCAACCCGATCTCCGGCCACCGCCACTTCGCCCGCGTCAAGGTCCCGCCGCTGCTGTCCCGCTTCCTGGAGGCCTCGCCCGGCCGTTACGTCCCCCTGGAGGACGTGATTTCCGCGCCGGCCCACCTGGAGGAGCTGTTCCCGGGGATGGAGGTCCTGGAGCACCACATGTTCCGGGTCACCCGCAACGAGGACCTGGAGGTAGAGGAGGACGACGCCGAGAACCTGCTCCAGGCCCTGGAGAAGGAGCTCATGCGGCGCCGCTTCGGGCCGCCGGTGCGCCTGGAGGTCGAGGAGTCCATCGACCCGTACGTCCTCAACCTCCTCAGGCGCGAGCTGAAGGTCTCCGAGGCCGAGGTGTACCCGCTGCCCGGCCCCCTGGACCTCACCGGCCTCTTCGGCATCAGCCGTCTCGACCGGCCCGAGCTGAAGTACCCGAAGTTCGTCGCGGGCACCCATCGCGATCTCGCCGAGGTCGAGTCGGCGTCCGCGCCGGACATCTTCGCCGCCCTGCGGGAGCACGACGTCCTGCTGCACCACCCGTACGACTCCTTCTCCACCTCCGTGCAGGCCTTCCTGGAGCAGGCCGCGACGGACCCGGACGTGCTGGCGATCAAGCAGACGCTGTACCGCACCTCCGGCGACTCACCGATCGTGGACGCCCTCATAGACGCGGCCGAGTCCGGCAAGCAGGTCCTCGTCCTGGTCGAGATCAAGGCGCGCTTCGACGAGCAGGCCAACATCAAGTGGGCCCGCAAGCTGGAGGAGGCGGGCTGCCATGTCGTGTACGGGCTCGTCGGCCTGAAGACGCACTGCAAGCTGTCGCTGGTGGTCCGCCAGGAGGGCGAGACGCTGGCCCGCTACTCCCATGTGGGCACGGGCAACTACCACCCGAAGACGGCCCGCCTGTACGAGGACATCGGCCTGCTGACCGCCGACGCCCAGGTCGGCGCGGACCTCTCCGACCTCTTCAACCGGCTCTCCGGCTACTCCCGCCGTGAGACCTACCGCCGCCTCCTCGTCGCCCCCAAGTCCCTGCGCGACGGCCTGATCGCACGGATCAACAAGGAGGCGCAGCACCATCGCGCCGGACGTCCCGCGTACGTGCGTATCAAGGTCAACTCGATGGTGGACGAGGCGATCATCGACGCCCTCTACCGCGCCTCCCAGGCGGGCGTCCCGGTGGACGTGTGGGTGCGGGGCATCTGTGCGGTGCGCCCCGGCGTGCCCGATCTGTCCGAGAACATACGAGTACGTTCCGTCCTCGGCCGCTTCCTCGAACACTCCCGCATCTTCACCTTCGGCAACGGCGGCGAGCCGGAAGTGTGGTTCGGCAGCGCCGACATGATGCACCGCAACCTCGACCGCCGGATCGAGGCCCTGGTCCGGGTCAAGGACCCGGCCCACCGGGCCTCGCTCAGCCGGCTCCTCGAGACCGGCATGTCCGACAAGACCTCCTCCTGGCACCTCGGCCCCGACGGCGAGTGGACTCGCCATGCGGCCGACGGCGACGGACAGCAGCTGCGCAACGTCCAGGAGATGCTCATAGACGCCCGGAGGCGCCGGCGTGGCAAAGCAACACCTTGACCCTGCGGCCGGTCCCGTGGCCGGGGAGACCCTGGAGGCCTACCTTCAGGCCCAGGCCACGGAGTTCCTCCGCGCGCTGCGCCAGCACCGCGAAACCGGCGGCACGTCGTCCAACGGCGGCGGCAACGGCACGGAGGAGACCGTCGACGCGGCCCGCGCCCTGCGCCGCTCGGCCCGCCGCATCAGCGGCACGCTCCACACGTTCCGCCCGCTCCTGGACACGGACTGGTCGGAGGGCATGCGCCCCGAACTGGCGTGGTTGTCGGGCACTTTGGCGCGCGAGCATGCGTACGCGGCTCGCCTTGAGCGGCTGTTGGGGGCACTGAACCGGCTGTCCGGCTGCTCCCCGATTCCAGCACAGGCGGCGTCAGAACCGCGTCAGGAGAAGAGCACCCTCACCGTGGGCGCGGCAAAGGCGGGCGCCCTCCTGGAACGCCAGATGACCCTGGCCCGTACGCGCGCCCACTCGGCGGCCCTGCAGGCGCTCGGCTCCAGCCGCTTCCACGCCGTCGCCGACAGCGTCGCCGTGCTCGCCAGCGAGGTCCCGCTGAGCCCCTCCGCGACCAGCGCCGACCTCAAGCCGCTCGCGGCAGCCGCGGAGGGCCGCCTCACCGACGCCATCACCGGACTTCCCCTGGTCAGCGCGGGCAACCCGTACAACGCGGAAGCCCTCGTCCACGGCCTCTCCGCGGACCCGGCCCCGCATCCCCAGGACGCCCCCTGGCACCAGGTCCGCCTCCTGCTGCGCCTGCACCGCTACGCCCGCGAGGTCATGTACGGCACGGAATCCCCCGTAGACGTACGCCTGTTGAACGCCGGCCAGGCCCTGGACCGGCACCGTGACGCGGCGGAAGCGGCCACGGCGGCGGCATCGGCGGCCCGCACCCCACGGATCGCCCCGGCGACGGCGTACGCGCTCGGGGTGCTGCACGCGGATCAGCGGCACGAGGTGGAAGCGGCCAGGTTCGCGTTCCGGCAAGCCTGGTTAAAGGAGACAGTCGGTACTTCGTGACCCAGGGAGGGACTGTGCAGACGACCAACGGAAACCCCGTTCTCGCGGCGGGATGCGTCCTGTGGCGCCGCTCGCCCGTCGACAGTGAACTGGAGATCTGCCTGGTCCACAGGCCGAAGTACGACGACTGGTCGCACCCCAAGGGCAAGCTGAAGCGCGGCGAAGATCCGCTCACGGGCGCGGTAAGGGAGGTCGAGGAGGAGACCGGCTTCGACTGCGTACCAGGCCCCCGGCTGCCCACGGTGTGCTACTTGGCCAACGGCCGCCCCAAGGAAGTCAGTTACTGGGCGGCAGAGGCGACCGAGGGCCACTTCACACCCAACGACGAAGTGGACCGCCTCCGGTGGCTTCCTCCGGTTGCCGCCAAGGAGCGGCTGACGCAGCCTCGCGATCAAGTGTTGGTGGACGAGTTGCTGACCGTCCTGCGCCACGCGTAGCGCTCCGCTACCGGCCGTCCTCAAGGGGACCGGGGCGGAGCCCCGAAGCGGGTCTGGGAGCGCAGCCCCGGCGAGGTCCTGGGGCAGAGCTCCAAAGGGTGTCTGCGGGCGGAGCCCCGACGGGGGTCCGGGGGCGGAGCCCCGAAGCAGGTCTGGGGCAGAGACCCGAAGCGGGTCTGCGGGCGCAGCCCCGGCGAGGTCCTGGGGCGGAGCCCCAAAGGGTGTCTGCGGGCGCAGCCCCCAGCGAGGTCCTGGGGCGGAGCCCCGAAGCGGGTCTGGGGCAGAGACCCGAAGCGGGTCTGCGGGCGCAGCCCCCAGCGGGATCCTGGGGCGGAGCCCCAAAAGCGTGTCTGCGGGCGCAGCCCCAAAGGGGGTCCGGGGGCGGAGCCCCCAGCGGGGTCCGGGGCTGGCCCCGGGATGGGACGGGTAGGGGCGGCGGGGGCGAAAACCCCGCCTACAGAAACGCCAGGTTCACGACCCAGAAGCTCAGCGCCGCGACCAGCGCAGCCGCCGGCATCGTGATGAACCAGCCGAGAACGATGTTCTTGGCGACCCCCCAGCGCACGGCATTCACCCGCTTCGTCGCACCCACACCCATGATCGCCGACGTGATGATATGGGTCGTGGAGATGGGCGCCTTGAAGAGGAAGGCCGTGACGAACATGATCGACGCCCCGGTCGTCTCCGCGGCAAAGCCCTGAGGCGGATCGAGCTCGATGATCTTGCGGCCGAGCGTCCGCATGATGCGCCAGCCCCCCGCATACGTCCCCAGCGACAGCATCACCGCGCAGGCCACCTTCACCCACACCGGAATCGGATCGCCGTAGTCCTCGACATCCGCGATGACCAGCGCCATCACCACGATGCCCATCGTCTTCTGCGCGTCCTGAAGACCGTGACCGAGCGCCATTCCCGCCGCCGACACCGTCTGCGCTATACGGAAACCACGCTTCGCCTTGTGCGGATTCGAGTGGCGGAAGATCCACATGATCGCGGTCATCACCAGATAGCCCACGCCCAGGCCGACCAGCGGCGAGACGAACATCGGGATGATGATCTTCTCCAGCACACCGGACCAGTAGACGGTCGTACCGCCGGCCAGAGCCGCCCCGACCATGCCACCGAACAGCGCGTGAGAAGAGGAGGACGGCAGGCCGAAGTACCAGGTGATCAGGTTCCAGGTGATCGCGCCGACGAGCGCCGCGAAGAGAATGCCCATCCCCTTCGAGCCCTGAGGCGTGGATATCAGCCCCTCGCTGACCGTCTTGGCGACCCCGCTGCCCAGAAAGGCACCCACGAGGTTCATCACCGCGGCCATCGCGAGCGCCGCCCGCGGCGTCAGCGCCCGTGTCGACACGGATGTCGCGATCGCGTTCGCCGAATCGTGAAAGCCGTTGGTGTACGTGAAGAAGAGCGCGACCCCGATGGTCACGACCAGAGCGAAGGTGTCCATGGAGAGGTCAGGACTCCTTGACGGCGATGGTCTCCACCGTGTTCGCCACGTGCTCGAACGCGTCCGCCGCTTCCTCCAGCACATCCACGATCTGCTTGAGCTTGAGCACCTCGATGGCGTCGTACTTGCCGTTGAACAGGTGCGCAAGAAGCTTTCTGTGGATCTGGTCGGCCTGGTTCTCCAGGCGGTTGACCTCGATCCAGTACTCGGTGAGGTTGTCCATCGTGCGAAGGTTCGGCATGGCCTCGGCCGTCAGCTCGGCCGCCCGCGCCAGTACCTCGATCTGCTGCTCCACGCCCTTCGGAAGCTCCTCGACGTTATAGAGGACGACCAGGTCGACGGCCTCCTCCATGAAGTCCATGATGTCGTCGAGGTTCGATGCGAGTTTGTAGATGTCCTCGCGGTCGAACGGCGTGATGAACGAGGAGTTCAACTGATGGAAGATCGCGTGTGTGGCATCGTCACCGGCATGTTCCGCGGCCCGCATACGCTCGGCGATCTCGGTCCGGCCGGAGGCGTCGGCCCCGAGCAGTTCCATGAGGAGCTTGGAGCCCGTGACGATGTTGTCCGCGGAGGCGGCGAACATGTCGTAGAAGCTCGTCTCCCTGGGGGTCAGACGAAATCGCACGTGGGTTCCTCGGATTGCTCTGGTTTCGGTCAGGCTGATGCTAGGTGCATCGTCCAGCCACGGGAAACGGGCCGTCCTCCAGTGTCACCCATCAGGCAAAGTGCTCCGCACAGGGTCCATTGGGCGGTCGACCGGGGGTATCGGCGTATCGGCCAAGGGCCGTATACCCAGCAAAATTCGTTACCATATACCCATCCCCGGTATACGTAAGAGACGAACCAGGCACGTTCGCCGGAACGAGCAGCAGGAGGACGCGATGACGACGACCGAGACCGGAGAGACCGCGCCCTCCGCAGGCGCGCCGGACGTGGTGACCGATCACGACCGCGGGGTCCACGGCTACCACAAGGAGAAGGACGAGCACCTCAAGCGTCTGCGCCGGATCGAGGGCCAGATCCGCGGACTGCAGCGGATGGTCGACGAGGACGTCTACTGCATCGACATACTCACCCAGGTCTCCGCCTCCACGAAGGCCCTCCAGTCCTTCGCCCTCCAGCTCCTCGAGGAGCACCTCCGCCACTGCGTCGCGGACGCGGCCGTCAAGGGCGGCGCGGAGATCGACGCCAAGGTGGAGGAGGCGACGAAGGCGATCGGGCGGCTGTTGCGTACGTGACATTCTCGGACGTACGTACCTGACATTCTCGGACGTACGCACCTGCCACATCGGTGGCGTACGAAGCAACGTGGCGCGGCGGAACCGCGCCACGTCTACTTCTCGGCGCCCTCGCCGTATTCCTCGAGGAAGCGCTCCTCGGCCAGCTTGAGCACCTCGTCGATGCGGTCAGGGCTGAGCCGCTCCTCACCGGCGGCCGAGGCCGCGATGATCAGGTCGCCGCACAGCTCGATCTCGGCGAGGGCCACGTGGTCCTGAACTGCCGTACCGCGCGCCGGAGCCACGTGCATCACCTCTTCCTGCCGTCACCGGCTTCCTAGAGTAGGGAGCGGCCTACACACGGCGCATGGCACCAACGGACCATTTCCGGCCCCGCACATTCCGGCCGGGCAAGCGCTCCGGTGGGGCTCCGGCTACTCGGCGATCTTTCCCGCGTAGATGTCCCCGGCCGCCGGCAGCCGTACGTCTACGGGGGCCCCGAAGTCGTACAGCAGCAACGTAGAGGCGACCGCGACCGTACTCTCCTGCTGCCCGTTCACAAAGCTGAAGCGGTGCCGGAGCTTCCGGATGCGTCCTTGTTCGTCGAGGTAGGCGTCGAAGGGGACGTCGGCGGAGGCGAACCCCTTCGCCGCCGCCCTCAGGGGTCCGCGGTTGCCGTCCGAGGCCCGCTTCGCCGCCTCGCCGAGGTCGGCGGTCCCGCGGTAGTGCCGTACGGGCGTGCCCGCGACGCTCGTCCTCCCCACGTATGTCGCCTTGCGCGTGCCCCGCAGCAGTTCGGCGGCGGCGAAGGGGTCGGTGGCGCCGCCGGTGACGAGATTGCCGTCGGAGAGGGTGGCCGTGTCGACGCGGACCCATTTGTCGGCGGGCACTCCGGCTCCGCGGTTCTTCATGTAGAGGGCGCCCGGCGCGAGCAGTTCGGTGATCGGGCGGTGCCCGTCGGCGCCGGCCGGGTCCTGGGGGAGGCGCACCTTCAGGCGGCCGACCTGCCGCCGGTAGTCGTAGACGCCCTTGCCGCGGATGGTCACGCGGGTACCGCCGGTGGCCATCTCCATCGAGGTGTGCGCCTTGGAACTGCCGGCCTGCACAAGGTTCGTGGAGGCCTGCCGCAGCACTTCGACCGGGGCGGTAGCGGTGCGCGGGTTCTCGGCTGCGGCTCCGCTGCCCGTGCATCCGGTGGCGCACACCATCAGCCCCGCCACCGTGGCGGCCAGGGCGACCGCCCCGCTCCCGCCCCTGTGCTGCCGCTCCACCATCGCCTGCCTACCCCCAGCCGGGCCGTCCTTCGCGCGCCTCCTGTCGTTGCCCTTAACGACGGGTCAGGGGCGTCGTCACGCCGTGGTGCTACTGGGGCAAGCGTTTACTCAGCCTCTGTACGGTGGTGACGTGGCAGAACAAGCCGAGGACGACCCTCCGGAACACCGCACGACAACAGCCGAACAGGGCCCCTTCTGCGTGGCGCGGTGCAGTTGCGGCTGGCGGGGGCCGGCGCGGCGGGCGCGGAGTCTGGCGAGACAGGATGCGAAGGGGCACGCGACAGCGCCCCTTTAGGGGCGCGGGGCTGTATCAACGTGCGGCAGCGCCCCTTCAGGGGCGCGGGGAACTGCGCGACCAGCCCCAACGAACCCGCAGCCGACATACAACTTCTGGGGGGATCGGGGGCGGAGCCCCAGGGGGTCCGGGGCGGAGCCCCGGCGATGGGACGGGTAGGGGCGGCGGGGGCGAAACCCCTGGTGGGTCTTGATGACGCAGCCCTGCTGCGGGCCCGGGCCGCAACCCGGGGGAATCAAGGGCGCAGCCCTGGGGGAATCCCCGGGGGAATCAAGGGCGCAGCCCTGGGGGAATCCGGGGCGCAAGCCCCAAGTGACGGGCCCGCCCCCGGGAGCCAGGGGCGGGCCCTATCGGCCTCGCGGTGGCACCGCCATGCAGCACCGCGAGGAGTCTGGCGTCAGCCGAAGCGGCCGGAGATGTAGTCCTCGGTCGCCTGGACGGACGGGTTGGAGAAGATCCGTTCCGTCTCGTCGATCTCGATGAGCTTGCCGGGCTGGCCGACCGCCGAGAGGTTGAAGAAGGCGGTGCGGTCGGAGACACGAGCGGCCTGCTGCATGTTGTGCGTCACGATGACGATCGTGAAGCGCTCCTTCAGCTGCCCGATCAGGTCCTCGATCGCAAGCGTCGAGATCGGGTCGAGGGCTGAGCAGGGCTCGTCCATCAGCAGCACCTGGGGTTCCACAGCGATCGCGCGGGCGATGCACAGACGCTGCTGCTGACCCCCGGACAGTCCCGAACCGGGCTTGTTCAGGCGGTCCTTGACCTCGTTCCAGAGGTTCGCGCCCTTGAGGGACTTCTCGACGACGTCCGCCAGCTCCGCCTTCTTGTACGAACCGTTGAGCCGAAGCCCCGCCGCGACGTTGTCGAAGATCGACATCGTGGGGAAGGGGTTGGGCCGCTGGAAGACCATGCCGATCGTGCTGCGTACGGCGACCGGGTCGACCCCGGACCCGTACAGGTCCTCGTCGTCGAGCAGCACCTTGCCCTCGACGCGGCCACCGGGGGTGACCTCGTGCATACGGTTCAGCGTGCGCAGGAACGTCGACTTGCCGCAGCCGGACGGGCCGATGAAGGCCGTCACGGAGCGGGGCTCGACGGTCATGGAGATGTCTTCGATTGCCTTGTGGGCGCTGTAGTAGGCGGTCAGACCGCTTACGTCGATTCGCTTGGCCATGGGATCACTGCTTCTTTCGGGTTCAGTCTGGTCGCTGTATGGCCGCGTCAGCGACCAGCCTTCGGGGCCTTCCAGCGGGCGATGCCGCGGGCCGCGAGGTTGAGGATCATCACGATGGCGATCAGCACGAGCGAGGCCGCCCAGGCACGGTCGTACCCCGCGGTTGAGCCTGCCCCGTACTGCTGGAAGATGTAGAGCGGCAGCGCCTGCTGCGGGCCCTCGAACGGGTTCGAGTTGATGAAGGGGTTGCCGAACACCAGCAGCAGAATGGGCGCGGTCTCACCGGCGATACGGGCTACCGCCAGCATGATGCCGGTGGTGATGCCGCCGATAGAGGTCGGCACGACCACCTTGATAATGGTGCGCCACTTGGGGACGCCCAGCGCGAGGGAGGCCTCGCGCAGCTCGTTCGGCACGAGCTTGAGCATCTCCTCGGTGGAGCGGACCACGACCGGCATCATCAGGATGGCCAGCGCGAGCGATCCGGCGAAGCCGAAGGGCTGCATGTCGAACATCAGCATGAGGCTGAGGATGAACAGACCTGCGACGATCGACGGGATACCCGTCATGACGTCGACGAAGAAGGTGACGGACTTGGCGAGCTTGCCGCGCCCGTACTCCACCAGGTAGATCGCGGTGAGCACACCGATCGGCGCACCGATCAGGGTGGCGATGCCGACCTGCTGCGCGGTGCCGAGGATGGCGTGGTAGATACCGCCGCCCACCTCGTCGTCCGCGACCACGCCCATCGAGTGGGTCAGGAAGTATCCGTCGAGGACCTTCACACCGCGCGAGACGGTCGTCCAGACCAGGGAGACCAGCGGGACGACGGCGAGCAGGAAGGCCACCCAGACCACGGAGGTCGCGACGCGGTCCTTGGCCTGCCGCTTGCCCTCGACCTTCGCGGAGATGACGAACGTACCGAGGACGAAGAGGATCGAAGCGATCAGACCCCACTGGACCTTGCTGTGCAGGCCGGCCGCCTGGCCGATGCCGACGGCGAGAGCGAGGGAGCCCGCTGCGGTCGCCCATGCGAACCACTTGGGGAGGTGGGCGCCGCGCAGGGTGCTGGGGCGCTTGTCGGTGACGACTGCGTGGCTCATGCGTTGGCCCCCGAGTACTCCTTGCGGCGGGCGATGATCGCGCGGGCCGCACCGTTGACCAGCAGGGTGATGACGAACAGGACCAGACCGGAGGCGATGAGCGCGTCACGGCCGAACTCCGTCGCCTCGCTGAACTTGCTGGCGATGTTCTGGGCGAAGGTGCCGCCGCCCGGGTCGAGCAGGCTGGTGTGGATCAGGAAGTCCGGCGACAGCACGGTGGCCACGGCCATCGTCTCGCCGAGCGCACGGCCGAGACCGAGCATCGAGGCGGAGATCACGCCGGAGCGGCCGAAGGGCAGCACGGCCATGCGGATGACCTCCCAGCGGGTGGCACCGAGGGCGAGAGCCGCCTCCTCGATCATCTGCGGAGCCTGGCGGAAGACCTCACGGCTCACGTTCGTGACGATCGGCAGGATCATGATCGCGAGCAGGATGCCGACGGTGAGCATCGAGCGGGGGGCGCCCTCCTGCCACTCGAAGATGCCGGTCCAGCCGAGGTATTCGTCCAGCCAGCTGTAGAGGCCGATCAGATGCGGTACGAGGATGAGGGCGCCCCACAGGCCGTACACGATGGACGGCACCGCGGCGAGCAGGTCGATCACGTACGCGATGGGGCCGCTGAGGCGGCGCGGGGCGTAGTGCGTGAGGAAGAGCGCGATGGCGACCGCGATCGGAACCGCGATGATCATGGCGATGATCGAGGAGACCACCGTGCCGAAAGCCAGGACGGCGATGCCGAACACCGGCGGGTCGGCGGAGGTGTTCCAGTCGAAGGTGGTGAGGAAGTTGCCCTCGTCCTTGCTGATCGCGAGCCAGGCGCGATAGGTGAGGAAGGCCGCGATGGCGGCCATGATCACCAGCAGGAGGATGCCCGACCCACGGGTGAGACCGAGGAAGATCCGGTCTCCGGGCCGGGTGGCGCCGCGGGCGGCTCGCTTCTGTTCGGTCGCGGATGGCTTGGGGGTGGGGGGAGGTGCTGTGTTCTGTGTAGGTATACCCATCGGGTTCTCCGGTCTGCGGAGCCACCCATGCTGAGCGGCCCCTGGCGGCGGTGCACCGGAAGGTGCGGCCCGGCCCGGTCAGAACGGGGCCGGGCCGCACTCAGGTCAGCTCAGACCATCGACGGTCGTACGGACCTTGGCGATGATCTCCGGGGGGATCGGCGCGTAGTCGTTCTCGGCGAGGATCTTCTGGCCGTCCTCGCTCGCCATGTAGCGCAGGAACGCCTTGGTGGCGGGCAGGGTGTCGGCCTTGTTGCCCTTGTCGCAGACGATCTCGTACGTGACGAGGACCATCGGGTAGGCGCCCTCGGCCTTGGTCTCGTAGTTCAGCTCGAGCGCGAGGTCCTTGCCCGTGCCGACGACCTTGGCGTCGGCGATGGCCTTGGTGGCGTTGTCGACGGTGGCCTCGACCGGCGCGGGCGCGCCCGTGTCGAGGTCGACCGTGTTCATGCCCTCCTTGGCGTACGACAGCTCCATGTAGCCGATGGCGCCCTCGGTCTGCTTCACCTGAGCGGAGACACCGGACGACTGCGGAGCGGACTGGCCGCCCTTGGCCTCCCAGGCCTTACCGCCCTCGTACTTGCCCCAGACGTCGGGGGCCGCTGCCTTCAGGTACTTGGTGAAGTTGTCCGTGGTGCCGGACTCGTCCGAGCGGTGGAAGGCCTGGATCTTGGTGCCCGGCAGCTTGGCGTCGGGGTTCAGCTTCGCGATCGCCGGGTCGTTCCACTTGGTGATCTGGCTGTCGAAGATCTTGGCCAGCGTGTCGGCGTTCAGGACCAGGTTGTCGACCCCGGAGAGCTTGTAGCCGACGGCGATCGGGCCGCCGACCATCGGGAGGTTGATGCCCTGGCCGCCCTCGCACTGCTGCTTGGAGGCCGCGACCTCTTCGGGCTTCAGCGCGGAGTCGGAACCCGCGAAGGCGACCTGCCCCTGCGTGAACGCGGTGACGCCGGCGCCGGAGCCGCCGGCCTTGTAGTTGATCTGCACCCCGCAGGCGGCCGAGAACTGCTTGACCCAGGCGTCCATCGCGTTCTTCTGCGCGGACGAACCATCGGCGAGCAGCTGCCCCTTGGCGTCGTCACACTTGATGTTGCTGGCCGGGGCACTGCCCGCGTCGCCGCCGCCACTGCCGCCACCCGTGTCGTCGGAGCCGCACGCCGTCAGGGCCAGGGCGCCGGAGACGGCGACAGCACCGAGGGAAAGGGCGCGAAGCCGGTTCTTGCGCTGAAGCTTCACTTTCGGGAGTTCCTTCCAGGAGCCGCCCCAAAGGCGGCGTGCGAAGTCGTGGTGCAGCCCCTCGTCCGTAGGAGACTGCCGTCGTACTTGCCAACGTCATACTTGCCAGTACGTACCGATATTGCGTACGTACCGCCGAATTCGAGTGATACGTGAGCTCACTTCCGTTCGCACCACGCACCGCGTAAGGCCGAAATTAGGCAGAAGAGGTGAAGCGGCCGATGGCCGTGAGTGAACGGAAGGTGAACCCCTGCCGTCAGTGCGGTGAGGTCACGGAATGCTCACGGGGGGAACACGTGAGGGTTTCCGCACCTCCCCGCATCCTGGTCAACGTACGGGTAAGCCGCTCGCGTCTCGCCGCCCCTCTCCCCAAGTCTCGCTCACCTCCCGATCACCGGCAGGAGATGGAACCCTCAACTCCGCAAGCCCGTCTCGTTCCACGTGAAACCACGGGAGGCACTCATGCGACGGCGTACGTTCGTAGGCGGAGGCACCGCGGCCCTCGCCGCCGCGGTCACCGCCGGGTGCAGCGGCAGCGGCTCCGAGCCGCAGACCACCGAGGGGGCGCGCACGTCAAGTACGCCGATCGGGACAAAGAGCGGGGCCGTCGCGGCCGGCCTGGCGGGCCTCGCCGAGGATCTGGACGGCAACCTGGTCCGGCCGGGCGACGAGGCCTGGGCAGCCGCCCGCCAGCTCTACAACACGCGCTTCGACTCGCTGAAGCCGACGGCCGTCGCCTACGTCGCCCACGCGAACGACGTCCGTACGACGCTGGCGTACGCCCGTGCCCACAAGGTCCCCGTCGCCATCCGCAACGGCGGCCATTCCTACGCCGGCTGGTCCTCGGGCAATGGTCGCCTCATCGTCGACGTATCGAAGATCGCCAAAGTCCGGGCCTCGGGCAATGAGGCGGTCATCGGCGCGGGCGCCAAGCTGATCGACGTCTACCGCGCGCTCGCCGCGAAGGGCGTCACGATCCCGGCCGGCTCATGCCCGAGCGTCGGCGTCTCGGGCCTCACGCTCGGCGGCGGCCACGGCGTGGTCTCGCGCGCGTACGGCCTGACCTGCGACAGCCTCACCGGGGCCATGCTGATCAGCGCCGACGGGAAGGAGCTGACGGCCGACGCGGACGAGAACAAGGACCTCTTCTGGGCGCTGCGCGGCGCGGGCAACGGCAACTTCGGCGTGGTCACCGAGCTGCGTTTCCGCACCCACCCGGCCCCGCAGGCGGTCACCGCGAATCTGACCTGGCCCTGGTCCCGGGCCGCCGCCGTGCTCGCGGCCTGGCAGGAGTGGGGCCCGGACCAGCCCGACGAGATCTGGTCCTCGCTCCACCTCGCGAACACGGCCGGCGCCGCCCCCACCGTCTCCATCTCCGCCTTCTCCCTCGGCACCCACGCCGAGCTGCAGAACGCGGTGGACCGCCTGGTCGACCGGATCGGCGCCCAGCCCGGCAACGCCTCGCTCCGGCGCCGCTCGTACGAGGAGTCGATGGAGGTGTACGCGGGCTGCTCGTCCTTCTCGTCCGACGCCCAGTGCCATCTGCCCGGCACGACCCCCGGCCGCTCCCCCGAGGGCGCGCTGGGCCGCGAGACGTACGCCGCCCGCTCGGACTTCTTCGACCGCGCGATCTCGACGACGGGCATCCAGACGATGCTGAACCAGATCGAGTCGGTACGAGGCGGCGCCGGCACCATCCAGCTGACGGCGCTCGGCGGCGAGATCAACCGCGTGGCCCCCACGGCGACGGCCTTCGTGCACCGCCGCTCCCGCCTGCTGGCCCAGTACATCGCGTCCTGGCGCGCGGGGACCTCCGGTTCGGCGGCCCAGTCCTGGCTGGGCGAAGCCCACGCCGCGATGAGGCGCCACGCTTCGGGGGCGGCGTACCAGAACTACACGGACTCGACGCTCAAGGACTGGCGTACGGCGTACTACGGGCCGACGGCGAACCGGCTGGCGAAGCTCAAGAGGCGATACGACCCGGACGGCTTCTTCGCTTACCCGCAGGCGCTGTAGGGCCCCTATGCCGAACTACGCCGCGAGGTCCCGCTCCTCCGCATCGGCCTCGGCTTCGGGCCTGGTCCCGGATATCACGTGCTCGTCCCCCTCATCAGGGTCATCAGGGGAGGTCCCGCGAGCCCGGATCACCCACCCCGCCCGAGCCGACTGCTCAGCAGCCCGCGTCACCGGCGTCAGCAGCGCCATGGCGAGCGGCGAGAGCAGCAGCACGACCGCCGTCCCCAGGGCAAAGCCACCGATGACGTCGGTCGGGTAGTGCACACCCATGTAGACCCGGAGGAAGCCCTCGACCAGCGCCAGCCCGAGCCCCAGCAGCCCGAACTTCCGGTTCGCGATGAACAACCCGACAGCCATCGCCATGGTGAGCGCCGCATGATCGCTCACGAACGAGTAGTCGGTCTTGCCGCCGATGAGGACCTCGAGTCCCTCGTGCTCACGGAAGGGCCGGGGCCGCTCCACAAAGCCCCGTATCGGCACGTTCACCAGCACCGCGATACCGGCCGCGAGCGGCGCCCACATCAGCGCGGCCACGGAGGAGGCGGCGTCCTCGCCACCCCGCCGCCGTACGGTCCACCAGCAGCCCAGCACCAGCAGCACCATGGCGAGCAGGATCCCCCACTCACCCACGAATTTCATGATCCCGTCGAACCAGCCGGGGGCGTCCTTGGCAAGTCCGTTGATGTCGTAGAGCAAGTCGACGTCGGGGTTCGACCCGGATTCGGCGAGTCCAGCCATGGTGCAGCGGCCCCTTCGTCATGATCTTCGTCGTGCATTCGAGCGCAGCTCCTCGATGAGCTGCGCCATCAACCCCCGTGGTCGGCTACGTCGTACGTCACTCGTGCGTCAGTCGTACGTCCATGGAACGCATGGTCCCCTTCTCTACGTTCCACAGTCCACCGAATGATCACGCAGACGTTATCGAAGCGAGACACATTCTCGCAGCTCAGAGGCTGATGAGAGAGCGACTGTAACAGGCAGTAACGGAAGGATCCGGCCAGATCACACCGACGTGGGCAACGCTTTCGCGCCATCCTCGGTGACCCGGGTCGCTCCGAAGTAGTCGGGCGTATCGATCGGGTCGAACCGGATCACGGCGCCGGGTCGCGGCGCGTTGATCATGTATCCGCCGCCCACGTAAATGCCCACATGCCGGATGGCCCGGGAATTGGTGAGGTCGTCGGAGAAGAACACCAGGTCACCCGGCAGCAGTTCCTCCCGCTTCGGGTGCGGCCCGGCGTTGTACTGATCGTTGGCGACCCGAGGCAGCTCGATCCCCACACTCTCGTACGCGGCCTTCGTCAGCCCCGAACAGTCGAAGCGTCCGCCCTGGTCAGCGGTACCGTTCCCGCCCCACAGATACAGCGTCCCGAGCTTCTTCTGCGCGTAGCCGATCGCCCCGGCCGCCTGCTGCGAGGGCTGCACCCGGCCGACGGGCGCGGCGAAGCTGTCCTGCAGCGTGGTGATCGTCTTGACGTAGTTCTGCGTCTCTTTGTACGGCGGAACACCCCCGTACTTGATGACGGCGTACGCCCCCGCGTTGTACGCGGCGAGCATGTTCTTCGTCGGGTCGCCGGGCGCGTCCTTCACGTACGAGGCGAGTTTGCAGTCGTACGAAGCGGCCGACGGAATCGCGTCATTCGGGTCCCAGATGTCACGGTCCCCGTCTCCGTCACCGTCGATGCCGTGGGTGGCCCAGGTGCCGGGGATGAACTGGGCGATGCCGCGCGCGTCGGCTTGGCTGGTGACGTCAGGATCCCAGCCGCTCTCCTGGTAGAGCTGAGCGGCGAGCAGCGCGGGGTTGATGGCGGGGCACAGGTTTCCCCACTTCTGAACCAATGCCTGGTACGCCCCCGGCACGGCCCCCTTGGCGAGCCCGACACTCCCCTTGCCCACACCGTTGGCAAGGTTTCCAGCCACGATGTACACCCCGACGACGAGCAGCATCACGAGGCTCAGCCCGAGCCCGACCGCGATGCCACTGGCCACCCACACTTTTCGCACGGCTCAACCCTCCCCCATGTCGGAGCAGTTCAAGGACATTTCCAGCGAGTATGGCGTCAATTCGCCGCTGTGAAACCGGCGCACAGGATGCTCGAGTAGTCATCGGGGGCCCGGACGTGGTGGAACTGCACGGTCCAGTCGCCGGGGTCGTTGGCAAGGGGGATGGCGGGTCTCAACTCGCGGCCGCCGACCAGCCAGGTGCGG
Organism: Streptomyces sp. NPDC048825; assembly: GCF_043198355.1. NCBI lineage: Bacteria > Bacillati > Actinomycetota > Actinomycetes > Kitasatosporales > Streptomycetaceae > Streptomyces > Streptomyces sp. NPDC048825. The sequence goes on along the minus strand of NZ_JBICUR010000013.1, from coordinate 23,032 downwards.
AAGTCGTCGGGGTACGTGACGTACTTCCACTTGGTCGGACCGCCGCCCCCGTAGAGGTCGACCGGCTTACTGGTGTAGCCCACGTTCGGGTTGGCGCTGAGTAGCCCCTCGACGGGTTTTCCGGTGCTCGGATCGATGTCGTGGGGCGGCTTGACGCTGATGGCGACGTAGAACGGCTCTTTGCCGGCCTCGGCGGACAGCGCCATGTCGGCGAACCCGATCTGCACCTTGTCCTTGAACGTGACGGTAGCCGGGTCCTTGGGCCCCGGGTCGTCAGGATCGGCGACGGAGTGCAGGAACTTCTCACTCGGCCGCTCTTCGTACGGCAGGTTGCACTGCCCCTTCGCCGAGTCCCAGAGGTTGCGGTCAGGCTTGTCCTCCGCGTAAGCGGGCGCGCCGCCCTTCCCCGATCCGGACGACGGCGAACTGGCCGTAGACGTAGGCGACTTGTCGGCGCTTGCGCTGCTGTCGCCACTGTCGCCGCCCTTGTCATTCCCCCGCGGGATCAGGAAGGCCGCCCCGACCCCCACCACGAGGCCCACCGCCACAGCGATCATCCAGGGCCGGGTACGGCGACGCGCCGGCTGGGAGAGCTGGGTGGGCGTGTATCCGTAGGCACTCGGGGCTGAGGCCGTCGGCAACTCGTGCGATCCCAGGGGCGGGACAGCCGGAGCCGGCGGAACGCCCTGAGGCGGCGTCTGCGGCACCGCTTCCCCGAGCTCCGCGATCCTCCCGTAGAAAGGGTCCTCGACCAGCGCCGCCCGCACTCCGCACCGCGCGATGACCTCGGCGAGAGGGGGCCGCGCCGCCGGGTCCTTGGCGACGCAGGCCTCGACGAGCTGCGCCAACTGCGGTTCCACGCCCACGAGATCGATGGGTTCGTGGACGGCTCGATAGCTCACCCCGGCGGGCTCCCCCATGCCGAACGGTGGCCGCCCGGTCGCCGCGTACGCGAGTGTCGCGCCGAGCGCGAACACGTCGGCCGCCGACCCGACGTCGTTGCGTATCAACACCTCGGGAGCGGTGAAACCGGGCGTGCCGGGCGCGGACCCCGCCTCGGTGAGCGCCGTCTGCCCGGCACCCCGCGCGATTCCGAAGTCGATGAGCTGCGGCCCCTGGGCCGCGAGGATGACGTTCTGCGGCTTGAGGTCCCGGTGCGTGACGCCGTGTTCGTGCACCGCCGCGAGACCTTCCGCGAGCGCGGCGAACAGCCCTCGGCATGTCTCCGGCGGCAGCGGCCCGCGCGCGGCGACGGCTCCGCTGAGCGTCGGGCCCGACACGTACTCGGTGGCGAGCCAGTAGGGCGCGGCATCCAGCGACGCGTCGATGAGATTCGCCGTGTACGCACTCCGCACCGCCCGCGCGGTCTCCACCTCACGCCGGAACCGGGCCAGCGCCTCCGGGTGATCGGTGATCTCTTCACGGATCACCTTCAACGCCACGAGCCGCCCACCCGGCGACCTGCCGAGATACACCTGCCCCATGCCGCCTGCGCCGAGCCGGGCGAGCAACGTGTACGCGCCTATGTGCGCAGGATCCCGATCTTTGAGTGCATCCACCGAACTGACCTTGCCATAAGGGTCAGTTCACCGTCGCCCTCCACCCAACGATTTACCGGGTCCACGGGTCCGCAGTCTCGCGGTAGCGCACGAGGGCTTCGCTGCCGAACGGGGGAGGTCAGTCTGGACCAGCCAGGTGCGAGGATTCATGGCCCGGTCTGACGAACACCTGTGAACCGCGGCGCTACGCGTCGGAGGCCCGCCCGGACCGCGGCGAAGTGCCATACACAGGGAAATGATCCGTGGCGACCTCGAATCCGAGGGGCGCGGGAAGCGGCACCGGTTCCCCGAACTTACCCGGCCGCACGTCCTGATAGGCGCCGTTGTCCGGGCGAGTGTGCAGAGCCCAGGTGCCCTTGCGGGGGTCGATGACGAGGAGAACAGGCACGCGCGAGACCGCGTACCAGTCGGCCTTGTCCCTGATCTCGCGGGACTTCTCGGAACTGGAGATGACCTCGACAGCGAGCGCCGCGTCCTCGGGGACGGCCAGCCAGTCGTCGTCGTCCATCCAGTCCAGAGGCAGGACGATCAGGTCTGGCGTGACGTAGTCGTCCGGGTCTTCCGGTAGGGCGATCGAGGACATCTCGAACGCTCCGAGCCCCTCGGGAAGAACCCCGTCGAGCTGCTGACGCAGCTGCCACACAACACCCGCGTGCTTCCCACGCGGAGTAGGGGACATCACGAGCTTTCCTCCCACAATCTGCACACGCAGACCCGTAGCGCCCTCGATCTTCTCGGCGATCTCACGCAGATTCCCCGGGCGGGGGCGCGGGTACATCCAGGCGCCCGGCGATACCGACATGGCTCGCTGCCTCCGTCTCTCCACGTCTGCGGCTGCGCGAGCGGGGTCGATGGGAGGTCCGACGTCCCGCTCGGCGTCGAATCCACCGTACTGTGCGGCCCCTTCCACCGCCTCGGCTTCACCGCCCACACGCGTGCACGCGGCCCTCCTGAGCCGATCCCCAAGCTGTGTCACGCCACCTTCCTTTCACTCTCCGAGTACACGCCATCACCGTAGGGCATCGCACTGACACTCGGCCCACAGCAGCTTGCCGCCCTCGGTGCCGCCCAATTCGGGTGGCGCGGAGGCTCCCCACGCGTCGGCGCAGGCCCGTACCAGTTGCAGGCCGCGGCCGTTCTCCGCGTCTGCGGCGGCTTGCGTAGGTGCGTCGGTTGTGTCGCCGAAGCCGGGTGGGAGTCTCGGGTCGGAGTCCCATACGGCTACGTAGAGCCGGTCGGGTTCGGAGGAGCGGATACGGAGGGCGTACGGGCCCTTGGTGTGAAGGTGGGCGTTGGTGAGGAGTTCGGAGGCCAGCAGCTCGGCGGTGGAGGTGAGTTCGGTGAGGTCGTGCGCGGCGAGGACCGTACGGAGAGTTGCGCGGGCGACACCCGGTGCGCGTGGATCGTGCGGGAGTTGGAGGGTGTAGGACCAGGGCGAGGATACGGTTGCCATCGGAAGTCTCCTGGTTCGGAGGGAAGTTGGGTGGTTTGGGGTGAGGGTTCGTTACGTTGCCCAGTGACCGCGGCCGCTCCGTCGAGCGGGGTGCTTCTGGGTGGAGGCGCCGAGTTATAAGCTAGCGGCATCCATGTAACGCATTACACGATTCCTCTTAAATCCATGAGACACCACCCGTGTGGGTGACCCGCAACGAGGAGGCGGACAAGCCCGTGAGAAGCAATCCGACGGGTCGTCAACTCCGCTTGGGCGTGGAGCTGCGCAAGCTTCGAGAGCGCGCGGGGCTGAATGCCACCGAGGCCGGTCAACTGCTCGGCGTCAAGCAAAACCAGATCAGCAACATGGAGGCCGGACGCGCGGGCGTGAGCCCTGAGCGGGTACGCACCATGGCCTGCCAGTACGAATGCTCGGACAAGGCACTGATCGAAGCCATCGTCGGGATGATCAGCGACCGCAAGCGCGGATGGTGGGAGCAGTACCGTGAAATCCTGCCGAGCCCGCTACTCGACCTCGCCGAACTGGAGCACCACGCCCAGTCGTTGCGCACCACTGTCACGGCACGCATCCCCGGCCTGCTCCAGACCGTCGACCACGCCCGCGAGATCTTCCGCCAAGGTGTCACGGAGCTCTCCCCGCCGGACATCGAGCACCGCATCTCGTTCCGCGTCAAGCGCCAGGCCGTGCTGTACAGGGATGACCCCACCCCGTACGAGGCGATCATCCACGAGGCAGCCCTGAGGATGAAGGTCGGCGGTTCGTCGGTTTCCCGACAGCAGCTCAAGCATCTGCTCGACGCAAGCGAGCGGGAGCACATCACCTTGCGTGCCATCACGTTCGACGCCGGCGCCTACCCCGGGTCAGGCCAGTCCATCTTCTACGCACACGGCCCAGTACCAGAACTCGACACAGTCCACCTGGACCAGTCCCACGGCCTCAAGTTCCTGGATGCCGAGTCCCAACTGCGCAAGTACCGGACCCTCTTCGAGCGACTCCATGCCGTCGCTCTCGCACCCGACAAGACCCGAGACCTGATCCTCGCCGTCATCCATGACCTATAGGAGCTCCCATGAGTGCGTACGCCTGGCAGAAGTCGACCTACTGCTCCGAGGGCGACTCCTGCGTCCACGTCGCCGCACGGGCAGGAACGGTCCATCTCACCGAAAGCAGCGACCCCACCGAAGCGATACTCGGAACTACCCCAACCGCCTTCTCCGCCCTCCTCCACAGCCTCAAGCACAAGGAAGAAACCCACCGTGGCTGACATCCCCTCGAACCTCGACTGGGTCCGCGCCGCACCCGAGGACGCCGAGGGCCCCGGCCCCTGGATCGAGATCGCCTTCGGCGAGGGAGACGACGGCGAAGCCCCCGTCTACATCCGCGAAACGAACGACCCGGACAACGTCGTCACAACCAACCGCCGCAAGTGGGACGCCTTCGTACTGGGCGTACAGGCAGGCGAGTTCGACCACTTCGTGGAGGGCATCCAAGACGCGGAGGACATCACATCGCCGCCTGGGGCTCCGTCACAGCAGTGACGGATCAACCTCAGCGATTGCGACTGGGAGGGCAAGCCAGCCGACTGCTCGGCTCGGGAGCGTCGGTTCGCGATGGACCGCGGACACCCTTGCGGGCCGGCCTTCGGCTGCCAGGCCGAGGGCGGATCCCGCTTCCGGGGCTCAGTGCGTGCCGACGCCGTGAGTGGTGCCGTCGGCGATGGCCTGGAGTTTGTCGGGATTGGCGACGTTGTGGATGGTGGTGATACGGCCGTCGGCGTCGAAGTCGAAGGTGACTGTGGCGATCACGCGGCCCGGTCGGCCCGGCCCGCTGAACACCATGCCCGGGCCGCCGTTGATCTCGACCAGTTCGGCGTTCATGTCGGCGGGCTCGATGCCCTGGTAGGTGACGGTGCCGATGGCCGCGAACCAGGCAGCCACCGTCTGGGCGCCCACAACCGGACGCAGGGCCTGGCGGACCTTGCCGCCGCCGTCGGTCCACAGGGTGACGTCCGGGGACAGCAGCTCCATCAGGGCGTTGACGTCACCGCCGGTCGCGGCGGCGAAGAACCGTTCGGTGACCTCGCGCTGCCGTGAGCGGTCCGCGGTGAAACGCGGCCGCCGGGCCCGTACGTGCTCACGAGCGCGGTGTGCCGCCTGCCGCACCGCGGGCTCGGAACGCTCCACCGCCTCGGCGATTTCGGCATGGCTGAAGCCGAAGACCTCCTTCAGCACGAACACCGCGCGCTCGAGCGGGCTCAGCGTCTCCAGCACCACCAGCATCGCCATCGACACCGACTCGGCGTCCATGACGGTGTCGGCGGTGTCGCCGCTGGTGAGGATGGGCTCCGGAAGCCAGGGGCCCACGTAGGTCTCGCGCTTGTGCCGGGTGGAGCGCAGCCGTGCCAGGGCCAGGTTCGACACGATCCGCGTCAGGTATGCCTTGGGGTCGGCCACCTGCGAGCGCTCGGCGGCCGACCACTTGATCCAGGCGTCCTGGACCACGTCCTCGGCATCGGCCGCGGTGCCGAGGACGCGGTAGGCCACCGAGAACAGCAGGTTGCGGTGCTCGTGGAACACCTGCTGGTCGGGGTCGGAGTCGCGGTAGGGATGGGTCACCGGGCGCTCCGGATCCGGGTGAAGCGGCCGCCACGCGGCCAGAACGCGCCCGAGGCGGGCATCTTCTTCATACGGCCGAAGGTCGGCCAGGGCGCGGCACTCACCGTCTCCTTGTACCAGGCAGCCTTACGGCCCGTCAGATGAATTTTCCGGGGACTGTCGTCGGGGCGGGTGAACTGCACGACCGCGTCATGCCGGCCCAGGCTCACCGGCGTGTGGTAGTAGCCGAAGCGGAACGGCTTGGGCTGCTTGCCCTTCAGCGTGCGGACGATCGACACCGCGGCGTGCACACCGGTCGGCATCCCGCCCTGGCAGGTGCCGTGCATGACGCCGTAGCCCTGGCGGATCGCGGCCGCGTCACCGACGGCGTACACATCGGGGTGTGACACCGACCGCAGCGCGGTGTCGGTGATGATGCGGCCGCGCTCGTCGACGGCCAGACCGGCGGCGGCCGCCAGCGGTGACACCCTCGTACCACTCGTCCACAGGACGGCGTCGGCGGCGACGCTCTCCCCGCCCGCCAGCTCGACCGAACCGGGCAGCACCTTCACCACCTCGACCCCGCTGCGCACCGCCACGCCCAGCCGGTCGAGGGCGGACTGCAGGTACGCCTTCGCCTTCGAGGTCAGGGCCGAACCGGGCTCGGCCCGGCCCAGCAGTACGACGTTCAGCTCCGGGTGCCGCTCGGCGATCTCCGCGGCCGCCTCGACGCCGGTCAGTCCGCTGCCGGCGATCACCGCCGTGCCGCTGCCGAGCCGGGCCAGCCGGTCGGCCAGCACGTCGGCGTCCTGCGCACTGCCGAGGGTGTACGCGTGGTCCTCGGCGCCCGGCACCGCCGCCGTGTCGGCCACGCTGCCCAATCCGTACACGAGCGTGTCGTAGTGCAGGACCCGGTCGTCGTCGACCCGCACCGTCTTCGCGTCCGCGTCCACCGCCGTCACCCAGCCCCGCACGAACTGCGCACCCGTGCCCTGAAGCAACTCCGGGATGTTCAACTCGGCGAGCTGCTGCCCAGTCGCCGTCATGTGCAGCCGCAGCCGCTCGGTGAACCGATCCTGGGCATTCACCAGGGTCACCTGCACGTCCTCGCACCGCTCGACCCGAGCCGCGAGCTGGATGGCCGCGGACATGCCCGCGTAACCCGCCCCCAGGATCAGAACACGGTGTGTGGTCGTCCTGCCGGCTTCCTTCTGTGCGCTCATCGTTCCGCCCTTCTCCGCTCACTGACGACCACTGGATGCAAGCAGTCGGCCCGTCCGTGACATGAGGTCGATGTGATGCGCGACACAGTCTGCTCGGTGGCGGTCCCGCCTCCCTGTTTCAGACGGCCGGCAGCGCGTACAGCCGCTTGGCGTGCATCGCAGCCAGCCGCTTGCCCGCCGGGACCACGTACCACTTCTGGCTCTCACCGGTGTTGTCGTTGTACGTCCAGCGCAACTTCCCGGTCGTCGCGTCGAAGGCGTGCACGCCGCCGTTCTTGTCGTGCTCGGTCGCGCCGTACAGCGTGCCGCCCGCCTTGGCGAACTGCCACGCCTCCGCAGCCTTGCCCACCAGGTCCTTGTTGTGCCAGATCTGCTTGCCCGTACCGGGGTTCACCGCCCACATGCCGAACGCGCTGTCGGAGGCGTAGAGCACCCCGTCCAGGACCTGCGGATCGTTGAACCAGGTGGCCTTCTCATTGGCCAGCGACCAGCGTTCCGTGCCCGTGGCCAGCGCGAACGCCCGCAGCCGCTGCCCGTCCGGCACGATCAACAGGTCCTCGTGCACGGCGAAACGGTAGTAGTTGGACCTGCCGATCTTCTTCGTCCAGAGCTGCCGGCCCGTCGTCGTGTCGCGGACGGTCACGTTCTTCCGGAAATCCGTGTACGCGAGGCGCCTGCCGACGACCGTGGCGGTGATGCCGAACTCCTCGGTCCCCGTGTCCCGCTTTTCACGCCAGGCGATCTTGCCGGAGGTGGTGTCGATCGCGGCGATCACGTTGGTCGGCGACGTGAGGTCCTCCTCCAGGATCCCGGCGAGGACGTAGACGTGTCGGTCGTCGGCCGCGATGGGGCGCGGCTGCTCGTACTCCTTGCCCAGGCGGCTGCGCCAGGTCTCCTTGCCCGTGGCCGGATCGAGGCCCACGACGTCGCCGTCGTACTCGGCGCTGGCGAGATAGAGCGTCCCGCCGCCGGTGATCAGCTTGGCGCCGGGAATGGCGACGCCCGGCCGTGACCACTTCTCCTTGCCGCTGACGACATCGCGCCCCACCAGCGGGTCACCCGACACCACGACTGTGTCGCCGAACACCGCGAGCGCGTGGATCCCGGCCAGGTTCTCGTTGGTTGTCTTCTGCTGCCACAGCGGCTTGGGCGCGGTGCCCGGGGGCGGGGTGGTGAAGGTGTCACCGCCCTTGTCGGTGGCACCGCCCTTGTCTCCGCCAGGAGTTGTGCCGCCGCCCGACGCGCTCGTGTCCTCCTCGGGGGTGCACCCCCATGCGCCTGCCCCCAGCACGGCCAGCCCTAGCCCCGTCCCGGCCAGCCTGAGCGCCTGCCTGCGCGACACCGCGTGCTCGTCACGTATACCCATGTCGGTTCCCCGTCCCCGTTGTGCCCGGATGTTGCTGACGCCCCCTCGGACGTCTCGAGCCCGGTCAGGCTAGCCGTCACTTTTCGGCCAGTCGTCGGGCGGTACGCAACCGGGACGCGTCCGTGAAACTCCTGTCACACAAGATCAGCGACTCATGGCACTCGCGTAAGCGCTGCCCGGCATTGACGAATCGTCACCGCGGCTTGGACGAGGTTGCTCTCATCTACCGGCCCGCCCCGCTTCAGGCCTCCGGCGGCATCTCCGCCCCGGTGTACGCGGCAGTCGTCGCGTCAGCCGCCGCCCGAGCCGTAGCCGGGTCCTCGCCGGAGGCCACATTCGCCTCGTACCAGCCCTCGCTGCTCAGCTCGACGAAGCGCTTGCCCTCATCGGACATGACCCAGGCTTCAGCCTCCTCGTGATCCACAGGCCGACCAGAGGACAGATGCAGATACAGGCCCATGACCATCAGGTCCCAGCCGACGCCGACCGCGCCGGGCCCGTACTCCGGCCACTTCGTGTCGTCGTCGACGTGCGCGATGTGGTCGACCTCGAAGCGCGTCCGGCCGTCCGTCTCCGGCGTGAGCCGCAGCTCGATCCAGCTGACGCTCTGCTCCCACTCCCACGTGGCGGCGAAACCCTTGGGCGGGTCACAGCGCTCGATCGTGCCGTGCGCGTTGCCGTGCAGCTGGTACTGGCCGCCCAGGGTCAGGTCACCGGAGACGGGCATGAGCCAGCGCGGGATGCGCTCGGCGTTGGTACACGCGTCCCAGACGTCCTCGATGTCCGAGTCGTACGTCTGACTGATGGTCACGACGCGTGCCTCGCCGGCCTTGAAGATGCGCTTGCCGACCTGGCGCCGTACGGCATTGATCTGCTGGGTGACGTCGATCATGGCTCGCTCCTGGGAGGGGGTACGTGTTCACTGGAATCGTCGGTATCGCTGGATCCGCCGGCGTCCAGGCGGAGACGCCGCTCGCGCTTGCCCCGGGCGAGTTCGGTGGCCAGGGCCTCGAGCGGCGGAGTCCAGAACCGCCGGAAACGGTCCAGCCACGCGTCGATGTCGCGAAGCGGCTCCGAGTCCACCGCGTAGAGCCGCCGGGTGCCTTCCGGCCGCACGGTGGCGAACCCGTTCTCCCGCAACACCTTGAGATGCTGCGAGACACCGGGCTGCGATATCCCGAACTCCCGCCGGATGACCTCGCTGACTTCCCCCGAGCTCATCTCCCCATCGGCGAGAAGCTCGAGAATCCGCCGCCGCACGGGATCTCCGAGCACATCGAACGCATGCATACGCAGCAATGTATCACCATCCACTTATATAAGCGCGGGCTGACAGAAGAGGGCGCCCCTCCAGGGGCGCGGGGAACCGCGCGACAAGCCACAACGAACCCGCAGCCGCGACACGCATGTCACCCCCACCCCCTAGCGGAGCCCGGAGGCGGCAGCCCCCGTTTCGGGAAGGGGCGGGGTCAGGGAAAGAGACCCCCCACCAGCAGACCGCACAGAGAACGTCACATTGACGCCAGACTCGCCCGAGCCCCAGGCTCAACCCCATGACCCCGCACCCCTACACCCGCTACGTAGCCATAGGCGACAGCCAAACCGAGGGCATCGGCGACGGCGACGAGGCACGCGGGTACCGAGGCTGGGCAGACCGCCTCGCGGAGCTCCTGACGGAAGGTCAACCAGACCTCACGTACGCCAATCTCGCCGTACGCGGCAAGGTGACCGCCCAGATCAAGGCGGAGCAGCTCGCCCCGGCCCTCGCCCTGAAGCCGGACCTGGTGACGGTCGTGGCAGGCATGAACGACCTGCTCCGCCCCGGCTTCGACGCCGACCGCGTCATGACAGACATCGAGGAGATGTTCGCGCGCCTCACCGAGTCGGGCGCCCAGGTAGCCACCGTCACCTACCCCGACCTGGGCAAGCTCTCGCCACTCGCACGCCGCGCACTCCCCCGCATCGTCGACCTCAACACCCGCCTGCGCGCCGCCGCGGAACGCCATGGCGTCGCCGTACTGGACGTGTTCCCGCACCCGGTCACGACCGACCCACGCCTCTGGAGCCAGGACCGCATCCACGCCGGACCGCTGGGCCACGCCCGGATCGCCTCGGGCATGGCCCACACCCTCGGCCTGCCGGGTCACGAGAACTGGTCCGCCCCGCTGCCTCCACTCGCCCCCGTCCCCACGCTGCGCACCCTGAGCGCAGACGCCGTCTGGGCGATGGGCTTCCTCGGCCCGTGGCTCTGGCGGCGACTGAGGGGCCGCTCCTCGGGAGACGGACGTACGGCCAAACGCCCCGAACTGACCCCATGGACGGACCAGGCCACGAACCCCCGCCCCTGACACCCCGACAGCTCCCCCGCCTCCACCCCGAGATAGCCTTCGCGAAGGCCGAACGGGCGGCGTCTACACACCAGGAGACGGAACGACCCGGAGGGCATCGCCTCGACGGACCGGCGCACATGGGACGTGAGCGGGCTCACGGTGGCGGGGCGGAGTGGGCGGCCGTCGCGTAGAAGGGGTCAACGACGGAACCACACCACAGGTTCCGGTACTACTTCATTGCCCGGCGTGACCTGCCGTGATACACAGAGTGACTGTACGTCTACTTGCATACTGCCCCACGCCCCGCAGGGGTTCCCGAGGGCCGACGGCAAGCGGTACGTACGAAACCCGCCAATCAATGACGCCAAGTCGACATACGACAGCGTCTTTGTCGGCGACAATGAGGCCTGACCTCTGCGCAGAGCGGCAGGGGATGCGGAACTACCGACAAGGGGCGGTGACTTACATGTTCTTTGCAGCCGAAGAAGGCGACATCACCACGATCATCGGCGGAATCGCCCCGGACTGGGGCCCCTTCGGCGACTTGGGCAACGAAGCACGGGTGATGATCGAAGTTGTGATGGCGGTCGCCATCCTGCTCTGCCTCGGCATCGCGATCTGGGGCGCGGCGAAGCAGCGTATCGGCGCAACGGCCCTCCGCGACACCTTCAGCGCCGAACAGGGCAAGGGCCTCATCATCGCGGGCCTCACCGGGGTCTTCATCATCGGCTCCCTGGGCACGCTGTTCACCATCGTGTACGGAATGGCCGTGTAGGCCGGCGCCGGCCCGCCCTCCAGACCCGGCCGGGCACGCCCGGTTCCCTCTAACCCACCCGTCCGACGTGCCCACCGGCTGAGGTTGCGTTTCCCTGATGTCGAGTCACCACACCGCGCCCGCGAAGGAAGCAGCGCGGCTACCGTCGTACTACGACTACGCGGTCCAGCACGAGGTTGAGGGGGCGTACGCGGCATGAGTCTCGGCGACGAGCACGGTTCGCGCGGCGACGACGGCGGGTACGGAGGCTCCGGCCAGACCCGCACCCGGTACCCCGACAGCGCCGGCGACGTCTACGGCGGCGCACGCCGCGGCGGCCGTTCGTCCTCCCGCAGCCTCATCACGGTCGTGGGCGTGGTGGTACTCCTGATCGCGGCCATCGCCTTCGCGAACCGTGGTGGCGGTGATTCCGGATCGTCGGACGGGGGCGAGGAGAGAGCCGATGCGGCCCCTACGGCCGCGTCCGGCGAGCAGCCCGTTGAGACGAAGGCCGGGGGGATTCCCACCGGTTACGCGCATGACGAGCAGGGAGCACAGAGTGCTGCGGCGAACTATGCGGCCGCGCTGGGCTCCGACGGCATGTTCAACGCCTCCAAGCGGCGCGAGATCGTGAAGACCATCGCAGATCCCAGCGCCCTGGATCAGCTCCAGTCCGGATTCGACGCCGACTACTCAGCGGCCCTCCTCAAGAGGATCGGCCTGAACGAGGACGGCAACGCGCCCTCCGGAAGCACCTTCGTCAACCGCACGCTTCCCGCGGGCACCAAGGTCACGTCCTCCAGTGCCGACTCGGCCACCGTCGAGGTCTGGTGCAACGGCTTGTTCGGGCTCACCGGGGAGACCACCACCAACCCGGTGAGCAGCAGCTGGTTCACCGTGACCATGAAGCTGAACTGGAGCGGCGACGACTGGAAGGTCCTGGAGACCAGTCAGAAGACCGGTCCGACTCCTGTCAACGGCGACAACCCCATCTCCGGGGCCGGCGAGATCGGCAAGGCAGTCGAGGAGTTCGGAGGGTTCACGTATGCCAGGTAGCCCGCACCGCGTACTAAAGCTCACCGGCGTCGTAGCTGCCGTACAAACCGCAGCCGTGCTGCTGGCCTCGCACGCCTACGCCGCGCCAACCCCGACGCCAACACCGTCCGACGACCCCTGCGAGCTCATCGCCGGGCCCGCCAGGGAGTACTGCGAAGAAGAGGGCGGCTCCGGAGGAGGAGGCGGAGGAGGCGGCGGCTCCCTAACCGACCCCACCTCCACCCTCGACCCCCTCTCCTCCCTGGCCAAGGGCTGCGCCGACGCCGCCTCCTGGACCATCGACAAGCTCAGCGAGGCCGTCAAAGAAACAGCGAACGTCGACTTCACGAACCCCAAGTTCCTCCAGCAGTACGCAGTCGTCTTCGCGGCCTCCACGATCCTCACCCTCCTCCTCTGGCTGCTCGCGGTCGCCAAGCGGGCCGTCCGAGGCGTGCCCCTCACCACGGCCCTCTCCGAGGCAATCGGCTTCCTCTGGCTGACCGTCCTGGCCTCGGCCTTCACGCCGCTGATCCTCTACACGGTCGTCTCGGCAACCGACGGCGTATCAGAAGTCCTCGCCCAGAGCACCGGCAACCAGACGGACACCTTCTTCGGCAACTTCTCCGGCGCCCTGGAGAAGGGCGAGGACATCGGCGGCGGCCCGATCATGCTGATCGTCGTCTCCCTCGTGTCCATCCTCGCCGCGGGCGTCCTGTGGCTGGAGCTGGTCATCCGAGCCGCCCTGCTGTACGTGGGTGCGCTGCTCGGGACCGTCGTGTACGCGGGCCTGGTCGACAAGAACCTGTGGGGCCACGTCCGCCGCTGGGCGGGCATCATGATCGCGGTGATCCTGGTCAAGCCGGTGATCGTGATAGTGCTCGGCCTTGCGGGCGCACTGTCCGCCGAGGACGGACCGGACGCCTTCTCCGCCGTCGTCTCCGGCCTCGCCATCATCCTGCTGGCCATCTTCGCGAGCGCGATGATCTACCGCTTCGTACCGGGCTTCGGCGACGAGATCGCCAACTCCCGCAACAACCGCATCATGCAGGGCGCCGAAGGCAAGGCCGCGGCCGTCATCAGCTCCCCGGCGACCCTCGTCGCCCAGGGCATCAAGACGCACAGCACCCGCGCAGACAACAACGGCGGCGGTGGCGGAGGCAACAGCGGCGGCAGTGCCCGCCCCGCCAACGCGGCCTCCGCCGGCGTAGCCGCCCACAGCACCCGCCCGTCCTCCAACGGAGGCGGCGGATCGGTCCCGGCCGCCGCACCCCCGCCGCGCAACAGCCCGACGAACACCCCCCACGCCAGCAACACCCGCAACAGCAGCACTACCAACCGCTCGGGAGGTGAAGGGCGTTGACGACCGAGTCCCATGTGGCCCATCCGGTCACGCCCCGCCGTACATATCTGATCGGCCGCGCCCGGCCGAACGCGATCGTCGGCAAGAACCGGGAAACCGGCGAGATCGCGCTGATCATCGTGGGCGCGTTCCTCGGCATGATGTGCGGCCTGCTCGTCCCCGTCCTCTCCCTGCGCATCGTCCTGCTCGTGGGCTTCCCGATGGTGGCGCTGGCCGCGGTGTACGTGCCGTACAAGCGCCGTACGTTCTACAAGTGGTTCGAGATCAACCGCAGTTACAAGCGGACGCTCCGCAGGGGCACGACGTACCGCAGCAACGTCATGGAAGCCGGAACGCGCATCGACGGCCGTGAGATCGAGGTCGGCCCGCCACCGGGCATCGGACGCATTACGTGGCTGGCGGCACCCTTCGGCCCGGACGAGATCGCCGTCCTCCTGCACGCCGACCGGAAGACCGTCACGGCCGCGATCGAGATCGAGGGCCCGGGCGTCGGCCTGCGTGACTCCGAGGACCAGGAGGCCCTCGTCGACCGCTTCGGAGTGCTGCTCAAGCACGTAGCGAACGGCGACGGCTTCGTCACCCGCCTCCAGATGCTCGCCCGCACCCTCCCCGCCGACCCGGACGCCCACGCCAAGGACGTCGCCGTACGAGGAGACGAGCGCGCCCCCGGCTGGCTGCAGCGGTCGTACGACCAGCTCCAGTCCATGGTGTCCACCAGCAGCGAGCAGCACCGCGCCTACCTGGTCGCCTGCATGCACTACTCGCGCGAACTCGCCGCCGAGGCACACGCGATGGCCCGCGCGGCACGCGGCCAGGGTGGCAAGAAGCTGGACAAGGACGCGGGGCTCGCGGTTGTGATGGCGCGTGAGCTGACGGACATCTGCTCGCGGCTGCAGGAGGCCGACATCCGGGTGCGGCAACCGCTCGGGCAGGGGCGCTTGGCCTCCCTCGTCCACTCCATGTACGACCCCGACCACCCCATCGACCACATCCAGGCGATGACGAAGCGCAACGCCTGGCCGGCCGAGCTCGACGCCATGGAGCCGACGTACCTCCAGGCGAAGACCCGCGAGTCCTCCACCCGTGCGCCCTGGTGCCACGCCACGGCCTGGGTGAAGGAGTGGCCGATGACCCCGGTGGGCGTCAACTTCCTTGCCCCGCTGCTCGTCCACACCCCGGACGTCATCCGGACCGTGGCCGTCACAATGGACCTCGAACCCACCGAGATCGCCATCGAGCGGATGCTGACCGAGAAGACGAACGACGAGGCGGAGGCCAGCCGCCAGGCCAAGATGAACCGGACCGTCGACCCTCGCGACATCGCCTCGCACAACCGCCTCGACCAGCGCGGCGAGGACCTCGCGAGCGGCGCGGCCGGCGTCAACCTCGTCGGCTACATCACCGTCTCGTCCCGTAACCCCGAGGCACTCGCCCGCGACAAACGGACGATCCGCGCCTCGGCCGGCAAGTCGTATCTGAAAATCGAGTGGTGCGACCGCGAGCACCACCGCGCCTTCGTCAACACACTCCCGTTCGCGACCGGCATCCGGAGGTAGGACTCTATGCGGGACCCGCTGTCCGCCCTCACGGAAACCTTCACGTCCTTCCTGTTCGGCAAGGTCGAGACGACCCGGCTGCCGGTGCGCACCTCGACGGGCCAGGCCCAGGCGGTCTACCTCCCGACCGCCGCGCCCGGCCTCGGCGACTCCGGCGTCATCATCGGCCGCGAGGTGTACTCCGGGAAGGGCTACATCTACGACCCCTTCCAGCTGTACGGGCAGCAGCTCCCGGCCCCGCACTGGCTGGTGCTCGGCGAGTCCGGCAACGGCAAGTCGGCCCTGGAGAAGACGTACGTACTACGGCAGTTGAGGTTCCGCGACCGCCAGGTCGTCGTACTCGACGCACAGGGCGAGGACGGGGTGGGCGAATGGAACCTCATCGCCCAGGAGCTGGGTATAACTCCCATCCGGCTCGACCCGACGGCGGCCCTGGACATGGGAATCCGCCTCAACCCGCTCGACCCCGCGATCACCACGACGGGCCAGCTGGCCCTGCTCCGCACGATCATCGAGGTCGCGATGGGCCACGGCCTCGACGAGCGCTCGGGCTTCGCGCTGAAGGTCGCGCACGCGTATGTGAACGAGGCGATCACCACCCGCCAGCCGGTCCTGACCGACATCGTCGAGCAGCTGCGCCACCCCGAGCCGGAGTCGGCCGAAGCGATGAACGTCGCCCTGGACGACGTACGGGCCTGGGGTCTGGACGTGGCCCTGGTCCTGGACCGCCTGGTCGACGGTGACCTGCGCGGCATGTTCGACGGCCCGACAACGGTCGGCATCGATCTCGACGCCCCGCTCATCGTCTTCGACCTGTCCCACATCGACCGCAACTCCATCGCCATGCCGATCCTGATGGCCATCGTCGGCGTCTGGCTGGAGCACACCTGGATCCGCCCCGACCGGAAGAAGCGCATCTTCCTCGTCGAGGAGGCCTGGCATATCATCAACAGCCCGTTCGTGGCCCAGCTGTTCCAGCGGCTGCTGAAGTTCGGGCGGCGGCTCGGCCTGTCCTTCGTGGCGGTCGTCCACCATCTGTCCGACGTGGTGGACGGAGCCGCGGCGAAGGAGGCGGCGGCCATCCTGAAGATGGCGTCGACACGGACGATCTACGCCCAGAAGGCGGACGAGGCGAGAGCGACGGGCCGCGTCCTGGGCCTCCCACGCTGGGCGGTGGAGATCATCCCGTCCCTGACCCCCGGTATCGCGGTCTGGGACGTCAACGGCAACGTCCAGGTCGTCAAACACCTCATCACCGAGACCGAACGCCCCCTGGTCTTCACCGACCGCGCCATGACCGAGTCGTCCGCCCCCGACCTCTCGGACGACGCGCTACGCGCCGCCGAACTGGAGGCGGAGGAGCGAGCAGCGGCGTTCATGGAGCAACACCTGAGCGATCTCGACGACTCGTCCGAGTCCACGGTGGCGTAAGAGCGGCAGGGGCGAGATGAGACCGTACGACCGACACCGGGACCACGAACGGGGCGAACGGGCGGAGGGAGGCATCCCAGACGGCCTGTTGATCGGGGTACTCGCGTTCCTGCTCGGCATGGCCCTGCTGGTGTGGTCGGCAACAGGCCTGGCAGGCCTGTTCGACCACGGCTCCTGGCCCTCCAAAGTCACCTTCGCCCGTACGCCCCTGGCAATGCGCCACCTGATCCAGCACCCACACGACATCACGGGCGCCTGGCCGGAGACTCCGGAGAGCCAGCTGTCGGGGTACGGGCTGTTCTGGGGGCTGTTGATCGGCCAGCTGATGGTGCTGGTGGTGCTGACGGTGTTCGTGATGGGCACGGTGGCCAGGTGGCGGGCGGGAAGGGCTCGCCGACGCAAGGCCGCCGCGTACGGTGCGGGAGGTCTGGCTGGGGGTGCAGCTGGTTCGGGCGCCGTACCTGGGGATTCGGGGCTCCCGGCGGGCGGGGAGTACGGCTCGGGGGTTCTGCCTGAGGGCGGGGCTGGTTCGGGTGGTCGGCATGGGGTCGGTTCGGGAGGAGCGCCGGGCGTCGGCACCGGCACCGGCTTCCCAGCCGGGGGCGCGACCACTCCAGGGTTCCCGCCTACCGCCGGTATGGAAGTTCCGTCTGCGGGCGCCGCTGGCTCCGGCCATCCGTCTTCGGCCGACTCCGGCTCGGGTTTTCCCGCCGAAGGCTCGGCAGGCTCTGGGCTGTCGCACGCGGCAGGCTCCGACGCAGACCTTCGACCCTCGGGCGCCTACGCGCCCACTCCCCCCACAGCTTCCCTCTCCGCGGCGGGCCCGGCGGCGGAGCCGCCGTCCGGGACGGCTCCCTATGCAGCCGACGGTAAACGGGCGGGTGCCGGGGAAAAGCCCCCCGTCCCAGCCCCCCGCACCCCCCTCGTCCTCGGCCCCCCACAAACCCGCCATCCCCTGGCCACAGAGGCCGTACGAGACGCCGAGGGCCCCGCCCTCGTCATCACCTCCAGCCCCGCCCTCTGGTCGGACACCAAGGATGCCCGAGCAAAACTCGGCCCCGTCCTCCTCTACGACCCCTCCCACCTTTGCGACACCCCGGCCCGCCTCCACTGGTCCCCCTCAACCGGCTGCCAGGACAAGGACACCGCGAGGGCCAGGGCGGCAGCCCTGCTCGCCCCGGTCCGCCCCACCGCCAAAATGGACCAGGCAGTCGCAGACGTCGCGGAAACCCTCCTCCGCAGCTACCTCCACGCCGCCGCAACAGACGGCCGCGCCATCCGCCACCTCCACCGCTGGGCCCAGGGCACAGGCGTACAAGAAGCCGTACGCATCCTCCGTACGAACCCCAAGGCCGCCGCCGGCTCCGCAGGCGAACTCGAGGCCGCCCTCACCTCGTACCCCGAACGCCGCGACATCGCCCAGGAGTTGACGGCTCGCGCCCTCTCCTCCCTCTTCACAGTGAACGTCCGCGAGGCCTGCACCCCCAACCGAACTGACGCCCTCACCTTGGATTCCTTCGTCAACGAAGGGGGCACGCTTTATGTGGTGGGTGAACCCATCGAAGACCCCAAGGCGAACCCGGGCGCGATGCCACTTCTGACGGCCCTCGCCTCAAGCGTGGTCGAGCGCGGCCGGCGCATGGCCGAACGGTCATCCTCCGGTCGCCTCGACCCACCACTCACCCTCGTCCTGGACGACGTGGCCGCGGTAGCCCCTCTCCCCCAACTCCCGGACCTGCTCAGCACCGGAGCCGACCGAGGCATGCCCACCCTGGCCCTCCTCCGCTCCCGAGAACAGGCCCGCACCCGCTGGCCCAACCAGGAACTCCCCGCCTGAGACGGGCCTTCCCTCAGGGCCGCTTCATCACAAACTCCAGCTCCCGTGCCCCAGGATCCCCCGGCACCGGAACGCTCGCCCCCGACGGCACGAACCCGATCTTCCGGTAGAAGCCCTCGGCCCGCGCGTTCCGCTCATGCACGAACAACCGCACCCGCTCGACCGCGGCCGCCTCCCACGCCCACTCCAGCGCGTACGCGAAAAGCCGCTCGGTCAGCCCCCGCCCCCGCCACTCGGGCCGTACGAAAACCCCCACGAGATGCCCCTGCCGCACCTCGCTCACACCCCCGAGCGCCCCTTCCGCCCCCGCCTCCTCGACGAGCACAACCACCGACCCGACCCACCGCCCGTCGCTCTCCACGGCCACGAACTGCTGCCGCTCGAGCACCCCCTCTGCAGCCCCCGCCGCCCGCTCCCGCCAGAAACTGTCGGGCTTCGCCACGGCCTCCTCATACGTCTCGAGAAAGGCGAGATGCGCCACCGGGTCCTGCAGCCCGGCCAGCCGAAGCTCCTTCACCGCGGGCCACTCGTCGGCACGTATCGAACGGATGAGGGGCTTCATGAGGGTCACCGTAATACCGGGGTACTACGCCCCTCACCCGATATCCCGCCGCCGTCCGACGCCCCCGCGCCCTGCCCGCCCGAGCATCAGAGGCATGACGAGCACACACGGAACGACCGGAACCGGCGGAACGAGCGCACAGGGAATCACCGCCCACGGCCTGACCAAACGCTACGGCGACAAGACCGTCGTATCCGACCTGACCTTCGCCGTCCGGCCAGGCACCGTCACCGGCTTCCTCGGCCCCAACGGCGCCGGCAAGTCCACCACCATGCGAATGATCCTCGGCCTGGACACCCCGACCCACGGCCACGCAACGATCGGCGGCCGCCCGTACGCCGCCCACCGCGCACCCCTCAACGAGGTCGGCGCCCTCCTGGAGGCCCGTTCGGTCCACCCGGGCCGCACGGCGTACCACCACCTGACGGCCCTGGCCCTCACTCACGGCATCGCCAAAGGCCGCGTCGAGCACGTCCTGGACATCACCGGACTCACCGACGTGGCCCACCGCCGCGTCAAGGGTTTCTCCCTCGGCATGGGCCAACGCCTCGGCATCGCGGCCGCCCTCCTCGGCGACCCGGCCACCGTCATCCTCGACGAACCGGTCAACGGCCTCGACCCCGAGGGCGTCCTGTGGATCCGCAACCTCCTCAAGTCCCTCGCCGCGGAAGGCCGTACGGTCTTCATCTCCTCGCACCTGATGAGCGAAATGGCCCTCACGGCCGAGCACCTGATCATCATCGGCAAGGGCCGGCTGCTGGCCGACACGACCGTCGACGCCTTCGTACGCGCATCAGGAGCCGGAACCGTCAAGGTCGTCACCCCCGAAGCGGGCCTGCTCACCGAGCTGCTCGCCGCCCCGGACGTCGATGTCACCAGCTCGGCCCCCGGAACCCTGGAAGTCCGCGGCACGGACGCCGAACACATCGGCCGCACGGCCGCCGCCCACAGCATCCCGCTCTTCGAACTCACCCCGCAGGCGGCCTCGCTGGAGCAGGCCTTCATGGACCTGACCCGCGACTCGGTCGAGTTCAACGCCACTTTGGAAACCACTCACCTGGAGTCCGCATGACCACCTTCGCCGTCACCCCGAGCCGCGTCCTGCGCTCCGAATGGCACAAGCTGTGGACCGTCCGCTCCACCTGGATCACGCTGCTCGCCGTGTCCGTCGCGATCCTCGGTGTCGGCCTGACCATGGGCGCCACGTACGAGACCGGTGGCGGCGACGGAGATGTGGACACCGTCCTGATGCTCCTCTTCGGCTTCCAGATCGCCCAGATCATGATCGCGGTGCTCGGCGTCCTGTTCACCGCGGGCGAGTACTCGACGGGCATGATCCGCTCCACGCTCACCGCCGTACCGCGCAGGCTTCCGGTCCTGTGGGGAAAGGCCGCGGTCTTCGGCACGGTCTCGTTCGGCATCACCCTGATCTCGGTCCTGGTGACCTTCCCAGCCGCCCAGGCGCTGCTCTCCGGCACGGACAAGGAGCTGGCCCTCACCGCTCCGGGCGTCCTGACCACCCTGGTCTGCGCCTCCGCGGGGCTCGCCCTGCTCGGCCTGATCGCCCTCGGCCTGGGCGCAGTCGTGCGCTCGGTACCGGGCGGCATCGGCGCCTTCTTCGGGCTCGTGCTGATCGTGCCGGTGATCCTGGACATGCTGCCGTACGACACGATGCAGGACGTCCTGAAGTACTTTCCGGGCAAGGCCCTGGAGTCCCTGACCATGCTCCACCCGACACCGGACGCCTACCCGTCCGCCTGGGCCGCGCTCCTGGCGCTGGCACTGTGGGCCGGGGCGGCCCTGGGCGGGGCCTCGCTGCTCCTCAAGCGTCGCGACGCATGAGGATGTACAGGTGACGACCGAACCACAACCAGGCAGCACGAGCACGAACGCCCCGGACCACTCCGCTCAGGAGTGGTCCGCGGGCGCCCCGCCGCTCACCCAGCACATCCAGCGCATCCTGCAACGGATCAGGGACTTCGACCGACGGCACCCGCTGGTGTGGGACCTGCTCTTCACGGCCTTCTTCGTCATCGCGGCACTCATCGACTACGGGTCGGGAGGCTGGACCACGATCGCGAAGAACTCGAAAGTGCCGGCCGCCTTGATGCTGAGCATGACCCTCGGCCTGTCCCTGCCACTGCTGTGGCGGCGCCGGGCCCCCATGGCCGTTCTCTCCTTCATGTCGGCGGTCGCCTTGGTCAACTGCCTGACCGGCGCGATGCTGCAGGCTGCGCTGCTCATGCTGTTCGTGCTGTTCAACGTCGCCCTGCACAAACCCCTCAAGACACTGTGGTGGGCCTCGGCGCTGGTGCTCCTGCCCTTCGCTGCGGGCTCCATCCGCTACCCGGACGGCGCCTGGGACCGTGACCTCGTCCCTGCCTTCTGGTCCATCGCCCTCGTCGCCCTCCTCGGCATCGCCGTCCGCACCCGCCGCGACTACACCTCCTCGCTCATGGAGCGCGCCCAGCAGCTAGAGGTCGAACGCGACCAACAGGCCCAGCTCGCCGCTGCCGCGGAACGCACCCGCATCGCCCGCGAGATGCACGACATCATCGGCCACAACCTCTCCGTCATCACGGGCCTGGCCGACGGCGGCTCCTACGCGGCAGCCAAGTCCCCGGAGCGAGCCGCCCAAGCCCTGACGGCCATCGGCACCACCAGTCGCCAGGCCCTCGCGGAACTCCGCCGTCTCCTCGACGTCCTCCGCGAGCAGGCCCCCACCGCCGAACTGGCCCCCCAGCCGTCCCTCACCGACCTCGACCACCTCATCGACGGCGTACGCTCGGCCGGCCTCCCCGTACGCGTGAAGACCCAGGGCCGCGCGGCCCGCATCCCCGCCGGCACCCAGCTCACGGTTTACCGCGTCATCCAGGAGGCCCTCACGAATACCCTCAAACACGCAGGCCCGGACGCCACTTCACAGGTCTCCATCTCGTACGAGGACGAGGGCGCCGTCACGGTGACAGTCACCGACACCGGCCGCGGAGGCACCGCCCCGGACGGCGGCTCGGGCCGCGGCCTCACAGGAATGCGCGAGCGAACTGCCCTGTACGAAGGAACACTTGAGGCAGGCCCGCTACCGACCGGTGGCTGGCAGGTCCACCTCCGTCTCCCGGCCGTCCCGGCCCTCCCTGAACCGAAGGAAGCCACTCCGTGACGACCGTCCTCATCACCGACGACCAACCCCTCCAGCGCCTAGGCTTCCGCATGCTCCTGGAGAGCCAGGACGACATGACGGTGCTGGGAGAGGCGGGCAACGGCACGGAGGCGGTCCGCATGACGGCCGAACTCCATCCCGACGTCGTCCTCATGGACATCCGCATGCCAGGCCTCGACGGCATCGAGGCCACGCGCCGCATCGTCTCCTCCGGCAACCGCACCCGCATCCTCATCCTCACCACCTTCGACCTCGACGAGTACGCGTACGCCGGCCTGCGCGCAGGCGCCAGCGGCTTCCTCATCAAGGACGCACTCCCGGAAGAGCTGCTCGCGGGAATCAGGGCCGTAGCGACAGGGGACGCGGTGGTAGCCCCAAGCCTGACGCGGCGGCTCCTCGATGCATACGCCCAGCACTTGCCGTCCTCGGCACCGGACGACTCCTCACTGGACCCCCGACTGGCTGTACTGACGGAACGCGAACGAGAAATCCTCACGGTCATCGGCCAGGGCTGGACGAACGCCGAGATCTCCTCCCGCTTACATCTCGCAGAGTCGACGGTAAAGACGCACGTCAGCCGAATTCTCGCCAAGACGGGGGCGAGGGACCGGGTTCAGGCAGTGATCCTGGCATACGACACAAGGCTGGTGCGGCCGGCCTGAAACGCACGAGGGCCTGAAATGCAGAAAGCCCCACACCAAAAGGTGTGGGGCTTTCTTTACATTTAGTTCGGCGGTGTCCTACTCTCCCACAGGGTCCCCCCTGCAGTACCATCGGCGCTGTAAGGCTTAGCTTCCGGGTTCGGAATGTAA